>NZ_JBYZMQ010000002.1:0-643875 GCF_058216355.1 Pontibacter sp. GD13 | reverse complement strand
GCAGGTTCGCTATGGAAATCAGAAACCTGGCTATTGCCATCGTGGTGGCTCATTGCCAAGGAGACTTGGACAAGCTCTTTAAAACATAAAAAGTGGTCAGAATTTCTTCCGACCACTCCTGAGTGTATGCCCGCCTTTTTGAATGTGCTATTTATGCTATTCAGATGTCTATTTCTTATTCGTGGTGTCTGCTTTTTTGGCTTCTCCTTTTTCAGCTTCATACTCTTCGTTCAGTCCGGCTACCACCATCTTCGTGATGTCTCTGGAATCATCACTGTAAAGTATGGCGCTGTTGCCACGCTGGTAGGTAAGCACCATTTCATAGCCTTTCTCAGCGCTTAGTTTTTTCAGGTACGCCTCCACCTGGTCGTAAATCTTTTTCATCTCATCAGACTCTTCGGTTGCCAGCTCGTTGCCGGAGCTTTGCTGTAACGCCTGTAACTGTTGTTGCTTTTGTGCCAGGCGCTGCTCAGTGGAAGCACGCTGGTCGTTGCTCATGCCCTGCGCTGACTGCTGGTAACGCTGCACCTCTTTCTGAAATGCCTCCGCCTGTGTGCGCAGATCTTTCTCCTTCGTGTCGGCTTTGCCTTGTAAGCGGCTGCGAACATCCTTAAAATATTCGTAATTCGCCAGCAGCGAGTCTGAGTTTACATACACGATGTCAGGATATTCTCCGGTTGTGGTAGTAACGCCATCTTTTTTATTTACAGCGGTTGTTGTGTCTGCTTTCTCGCAGGCAACCAAGGTGGCAGTAGCTACTGCAAGGCCTAATGTTAGTTTTAATAATTTCACAGTAAGTTTATTTGATTTACTATTTAGTGATTCAAAGCTTTAAATATAGCTTATTTTTAATGATGCCCGAAATTTTTTAGTGTTTCAATAATTCCTGAAAAGTCTCATCCGCCTCCATCAGGCCCGAGGCAGTCAGTCGGGTAAGGCGCACATGTTTAATCTCATTCACCAATACGGGGTCATACTTGGCAACCACCCGCACATAATTCTCCGTCCAGCCTTCCATCAGGCCATCTTTCACATCGTCTTCAAACAAAACAGAAAATTCCTTTTCTAGGTTCTGCTCGTAAAAACGGCGTTTTTTCTTTTCAGACAGAATGCGGAGCATATCGGCGCGCCGGTTCCTGTCTTTTATGCTGACTTTGCCAGGCATCTCAGGAGCCAGGGTATTCTCACGCTCGGAATAAGGGAAAACGTGCAGGTAGCTCACATCCAAATCGTTGAGGAAGTTATAGGTCTCCAGAAAGTCAGCCTCAGTTTCACCGGGGAAACCCACTATCACATCTACTCCGATGCAGGCATGCGGCATGTAGGCTTTAATGGTTGCCACTCTGTCCGCGTATAACTCGCGCTGGTAACGGCGACGCATCAGCTTGAGTATCTTGTTTGATCCGGACTGTAGTGGCACATGAAAATGCGGCATAAAGCGCTGGCTTTCTGCGACAAAAGCGATGATCTCGTCTTTTAAAAGATTAGGCTCGATGGAAGATATCCTGAATCGAGCAATGTCCTGCACCTGATCAAGGGCCTGAACCAACTCGTAAAAGGAGGATACGCGTTGGCCATCCTGTAAGCCGAAGTCTCCGGTATTCACGCCGGTTAACACTATTTCCTTTACCCCGGACGAGGCAATCTCGTGGGCAGCCGCTACTATATTTTCCACCGAATCGGATCGGCTATTGCCTCTGGCTAAAGGTATGGTGCAGAATGAGCAGGAATAGTCGCAGCCATCCTGAACTTTCAGGAAGGTTCGGGTTCTGTCGCCAAAAGAGTAGGAGTTATGAAACGTATTTGCCTCCGCTATAGGGCTGGCGTATACCTGTGGGGTTTCCTTTTTTTCAAATCCAGCCAATATGTCCACCAGCTGAAATTTTTCGGCGGCCCCCAAAACGGCATCGACTCCCGGAATCTCGGCGATCTCTTTCGGCTTTAACTGGGCATAGCATCCTACAATGGTAATAAAGGCGTTAGGAGAATGCTTCTGGGCCTCTTTTACTATTTTACGACATTTCTTATCTGCGTTTTCGGTTACGGAGCAGGTATTGATGACGTATATATCCGGGGTGTCTGTAAATTCGACCTTCTCGAAGCCACGCTCTTGGAAGATCCTTCCGATAGTGCTGGTTTCGGAGTAGTTCAGCTTACAGCCTAAGGTATAAAAAGCTACTTTTTTCATATGAAGGTGACAAAGGTACGAATTTCCGCTTTCATTCAACCAAGATCCGGTTCAAAAACCAGTCAACTAACCGGTTAAGAATAAGGTGAATGCTGTGAGGATAGTGCAGAAAACCGAGAATTTACTTTTGAATAAAGTCCTCGAAGGAATATTGCATGTAAGCCTGCCCGAGTTGTAGCTGGTATGGGGTTACACTGCTGTCCTGGGAAATTACCTTTTTAGCCACATTATCAAACGTAAGCACGCCCTGCGGCGTCACCCATCCAAACCCATCGTTGAAAACATAAAAGGCAAAAGGATCTGGAGTATTGAGCAGCAAATTGCGGCCCCAGGCAAACTCCTGGTGCGGTAAATTTAAGGCCGCCAGCAGTGTGGTGGCAATATCTGTCTGGGAGCCTATTGTTGCCACTGTGCGTCCTTTTTGTTGCAAAGCGCCTCCTGCAACTATAAACGGGATATGGAATTTAGCAGGGGCATGATTGGGGTCGTTGCCAGGAAGCGGGTGTCCGTGGTCTGCCACCACCACAACCAGCGTATTGGCCCACCAGGTCTCCTGCCGGGCTTGCGCCAGAAACCGGCCCAGCGCCCAGTCCGTGTAATACACGCTGTTCCGGAACAGTGCTTCGTTATCGGCCCCCTCAAATTTTGCGGTAATCGGAATCTCGAAAGGCTCATGGCTGCTGAGGGTATATACTGTTGTGAAAAACGGCTTTTTTTCCTGCTTTAAGTCCTGCAAAACCCGCTCGAACAAAACGTGGTCGTGCGCCCCCCACTTTGAGTTGTAGGTAGCTGGATCGAAGTCATACTTGTCGATCAGTCTATTATATCTGCCATTGAGTAGGTACGATTTGATGTTTGCAAACTCCAGTTCACCACCATAGTAATAGCTGGTGCTGTAACCCTGCTGAGCAAACACCTTGCTAAGATGCGGTAGCTGCTCTGTCTTTTTAGGAGATTTGATGATCGAGGTTATGGTTTGCACGGGGTAACCGCTCAGTATGGCCACCATGCCTTTCTCGCTGCGGTCGCCGCTGGCGTACATTTGCGTAAAGTTCAGGCCCTCGGCAGCCAGTTGATCCAGGTTTGGGGTAACCCCTTTCTCACCACCCAGGCTTTCAACAAATTTAGCAGTATAGCTCTCCAGTATAATAAAAAGGACGTTGGGGTTCGGTTTTACGAGTTGGGTGGACGAATCCGCTGGACTTGGTTGCGTGTATAAACCGGTTACAAGTTGCTGCGCTTCCTGATCCTCCATGTAATGGTAGGGGTTACTGTTCGTCTTGTTGTACTTCAGCAAGGCATACATCAGGTTCCAGGGCATGTTAAGTCCGGCGTGGTTGGCATAGGGTGTAGTGGAAAAATAAACGACACTCTGGTTGATGGGAATCTGCTGCCAGCCCCCGCGCAATGGCAACACCAGCAAAAGGAGATACACCCCAGATAAAGCTGCAGGAATAAAACGAGGCCTGTAGCTAGCAACCTGCGCATGAAGAGCAAAGAGCTTTTGATAGAGCCATACAAAAACGCCGCAGAGCAGCAGAACGATCAGTAAAAGCAGTAGGATGGGGGCAGCCGTGGCGGAGGCCATCATCTCGGTGGGTGTGTTCAGGTACTGGAGCGGGGTGGCATCCAGCCTGAATCCCCAAAAAGTATACAGTTCCAGGTCAGCGGCGAGTAATACGGAGATAACAACCAGCAGCAAGAAAGTATAAAGCCTGATCATGCCATTAAAAGCAAGGCGTGGAAAAAGGCTGGAGATTAGGAGGAGTAAAAAAGGGAAAATGCTGCTGTATGCGATAAACGACAGGTCGAGCTGTATGCCGTAAAAAAAAGTACGTGCGATGTCGGAGCTGCTGAGTTGCGCTGTTTTATCTAGATGATATAGCAGGAACAGGGCTCTGGCCCCTGCAAAATAAATTAACCAATAAAGAAAGTAGAGTGGTTGAAAATAGAATCGTCGTTTCACGCTGCAAATATAATGCATTCGGTTAGCCAATTTAAACGCCCCGGGCAGAAAGATAATTCCAGGAGGGATGTATGTTATCAAAAAGGAAACAATGAAAAGTATATCGATAATGAAAATAGGGTATGTTTATGAAGGGGGGTAGTTCTGATAACTTTAATTAATATTGCCAATACCCCCTTAATTTACACCCCCTTTTGTTTTGATCTTTAAAAATATCCTTATCTTTGATTCGATTTTCATTCAAACTCATAATCCCATGGCAATACTTCGTTTTAAGGCGCTGGAACTGGTAAGTCAGCGTAAACCAAGTGAGGTTACTTTACCTGCACCCAAGATCTCTGATTTTTTCGGGGAGAATGTATTCGGTCCTCAGGCGGTGCGCGCCACCATGTCATCGGACAATTATAAGCGCCTGCGACAGGTAACGGAATCTGGCGACAAAGTGGACCGGCACCTGGCGGATGCGGTTGCCGCTGCCATGAAAAGTTGGGCCATCAGCAAAGGGGCCACGCACTATACCCATTGGTTTCAGCCTTTAACAGGAGCTACGGCCGAAAAGCACGACTCCTTTTTTGACCTGACCTCCGAAGGCGAGGCGATTGAGAGCTTCAAAGGCAGCGCCCTGGTGCAGCAGGAGCCTGATGCTTCTTCTTTCCCGAGCGGCGGAATTCGCAATACTTTCGAAGCGCGTGGCTACAGCGCCTGGGACCCGTCTTCTCCGGCCTTTTTAATAGAGAATGCCGGAACAAAAACCCTTTGTATCCCAACCATCTTTGTTTCATATACAGGCGAGGCCCTTGACTATAAAACACCTTTGCTGAAATCACTGAAGTTGCTCAACGACGCAGCTGTGCCGGTGTGCCAGTATTTTGACAAGGACGTAACCAAAGTAAACACCACGCTGGGCATAGAGCAGGAATATTTCCTGGTGGACCGCGCTTTGTTTGAGGCTCGCCCCGACCTGGTGATGACGGGCCGTACCTTGTTCGGGCATGCCCCGGCAAAAGGACAGCAGCTGGAAGACCATTACTTTGGAAGCATTCCGAGTCGCGTACACGCCTATATGGTGGATTTTGAGAAAACAGCCTTGCGCCTGGGCATTCCCCTCAGAACGCGTCACAACGAAGTAGCGCCTAACCAGTTTGAGTGCGCCCCTACTTTTGAGGATGCAAACCTGGCAGTAGACCACAACCAGCTGCTGATGGATATTATGGACCGGGTGGCTGAGCGCCATAACTTTAAGGTTCTGTTGCATGAGAAGCCCTTTAAAGGTGTTAACGGCAGCGGAAAGCATAATAACTGGGCCATGAGCACCAACACCGGCGTAAACCTGCTGGGTCCGGGTAAAAAGCCGAAAGAGAACCTGCAGTTTCTGACGTTCTTTATTAATACCATTAAGGCAGTGCATGCTTACGACGATCTGCTGCGCGCCTCCATTGCTTCTGCCAGCAACGACCATCGCCTGGGAGCCAACGAGGCCCCGCCTGCGATCATGTCGGTGTTTATTGGCCAGCAATTGACAGCGGTGCTGGATGAGTTTGAAAAAACCTCGAAAGTGCCTATCGAGAAGGGCGACAACATGTACCTGAAACTGGGCATCGACAGAATTCCGGAAGTGCTGCGCGATAACACAGACCGTAACCGTACGTCTCCGTTCGCTTTTACGGGTAATAAGTTTGAGTTCAGAGCCGTAGGATCTTCTGCCAACTCATCTTCCCCCATGACGGTGCTGAACACCATTGTGGCAAACCAGCTGCTGGAATTCCGCAGGGCCGTGGATGAGCTGATCGAGAACCAGGACATGAAGAAAGAACTAGCCATCATTCAGGTGCTGCGCGAGTATGTGGTCGAATCAAAGGAAATCCGTTTCGAAGGAAATGGCTACTCCAAAGAGTGGGAAGAGGAAGCGGCAAGCCGCGGGCTATCGAATATCAAATCGACGCCGCTGGCCCTGGATATCTACGAACGCGAGGACGTGGTAGACCTATTTGCCAGGTATAACATCCTCTCAGAAGTGGAGTTGAAAGCGCGCCATGAGATTCTTTTGGAGGATTATGTGAAGAAGATACAGATCGAGTCGCGAATTATGGGAGACCTGGCGGTAAACCATGTGATTCCTACTGCCATTGCTTACCAGAACAAGCTTATCCAGAACATCCGCGGCCTGAAGGAATTGGGGCTGGAGGATGAGTACACGGCAACCATCCTGGACTCGATCAAAAAAATGTCGCGCCACATTACCACAATCCAGAAAAATGTGGATGAGATGGTGGAGGCGAGAAAAATTGCCAATAAAATAGAGGATGCCCGGGAGCGTGCTATCGAGTACCGCGATACCATTGTCGCGTTTTTTGAAACCATCCGCTACAGCGTAGATAAACTGGAGTTGATGGTGGATGACGAGGACTGGCCGCTGATCAAATACAGGGAGTTGATGTTCCGTCGTTAATTACTTTCATTCTTTATTAAACAGGAAAAGCACTCTAAACGGGTGCTTTTCCTGTTTTGAGGCGCTCCATTTTCCATCGTTTATTTCATAAGCTGATACCTTTCCCAAGGACCGGAACGAGGCAGCAAGCTGTGCTATTTTATCTTTCAATAGTATTACAACTTATATAAATACGCGCGTATACAGGCACAAGAGCAGAATAGACTACTACTTTAACTTGTGCCGTGATTCCGATAAAGATCCATACTCAGCCCGACGATTCTACCTGCGGTCCCACGAGTCTGCACGCCGTATACCGTTATTTTAAAGACCCCATTCCATTAAGCGAGGTGATCCGGGAGGTTCCCTACCTGGATGAGGGCGGCACGCTGGAAGTGCTGTTAGCCTGCCATGCCCTGAAGCGAGGCTACAGAGCGCGTATCTATACGTACAACCTGCACATTTTCGACCCTACCTGGTTTCAGTTGGAGAATGAGGTTATCATTGAAAAACTCAAGCTGCAAATGAGCCTGAAGAAAGGTAGCAAACTGCACCGGGCTACCCGGGCTTACATTGACTTTCTGGAGCTAGGAGGGGAGCTGCGCTGCCATGACCTGACGAAGGGGCTGCTGAGCGACTATTTCGAGCAAGGCATTCCCCTGCTTACGGGATTAAGCGCCACCTACCTGTACCAGAGCGCACGCGAAACCGGCGATGCAGAAGGTAATTCTGTGTATGACGACGTGCGTGGGTTACCCATGGGGCACTTTGTCGTGCTTTGTGGCTTCGGAAAAGACCAGAAATCAGTTGTCGTGGCCGACCCTTACCCAGAAAACCCCTACTTTAAAGACAATTACTATGAAGTAAAGTCCTCGCATCTGATCAATTCCATCATGTTAGGCATGGTCACCTTCGATGCGAACCTGCTGGCCATAAAACCGATCGAAAAAGAACCTATTCAGGATTAAGACATGCGAAAAATAGTGGTGGTGGACTATCTCAAAGACTGGGATATTGCATTAGAGGACGTAGAGGTGATTGATGCACAGAGCTATTTAACAGGAGCAGCTTATACCGATATTCGTAACGCCCGGATTTTCAACCTCTGCCGTTCTACCAAGTACCAGAGTGCCGGTTATTATGTGTCGCTGTTGGCTGAAGCCAGGGGGCACAAATCGCTGCCCAGCGTAACGACCATACAAGACCTGAAAAGCCCTACCATTGTGCGGGCCATTACAGTTGAAATAGAAGATCTAATACAGAAAAGCCTTTCGAGCCTGCGTTCCAGTACATTTACGCTGAGCATTTATTTTGGCCATAATGTAGCCGAAAAGTATGAAAAGCTGTGTAAGCAGTTGCACGATCTGTTTCAGGCGCCCTTGTTGCGCGCGCAGTTTGTTTATAAAGAGGCATGGGTGCTGCAAAGTATATCGCCCATACCGGTTAACGAGATTCCGGAGCACCACTGGGGCTATGTAACAAAGTTTGCCAAGGCCTATTTTGCGCGCCAGCGCTTCCCGGGGGCCCGCATCTCCCGCAAAACATACGACCTGGCCATACTTGTCGATCCAGACGAGCAGGAGCCGCCCTCTAATAAAAAGGCCATTCAGCATTTTGTGGATGAGGCAGACGCCCAGGGCTTTTACGTAGAGCTTATCACCAAAGACGATTACAGGCGGCTACCCGAGTTTGATGCCTTGTTTATAAGGGAAACCACATCTGTAAACCATCACACCTATAAATTCTCGCGGAAAGCGTTCGCCGATGGACTGGCAGTAATAGATGATCCCGTTTCTATACTGCGCTGTACTAATAAGGTATACCTGGCCGAGTTGTTGGCAAAGGCAAAGGTGCCCACCCCGAAAACCATGATCATTCACAAAGACAACAAAGGTGAAGTGGAGCAAATGCTTGGGTTACCCTGTGTGCTGAAGAAACCGGACAGCTCCTTCTCGCAGGGCGTGGTAAAAGTGAAAGACAGCGAAGAGTTGCAGCGCGAACTCGAGGAGATGCTGAACGAGTCAGAGCTGATCATTGGGCAGGAGTATCTGCCCACTGAGTTTGACTGGCGCATAGGCGTGCTGGACAAACAGCCGCTCTATGCATGCAAATACTTTATGGCAAAAGGGCACTGGCAAATTTATAATTGGGAGGGCAAGAAACAAGACACGACAGGTGACGTAGAGACTATTCCTTTTGAAGAAGTACCTTTTTCCGTATTGCACACTGCCCTGAAAGCGTCTAACCTGATCGGGAATGGATTATATGGTGTAGACGTGAAGGAAATAGACGGAAAGGCCTTTGTCATTGAAGTAAACGACAACCCAAGCATCGAAGCGGGGTGCGAAGACAAAATACTAAAAAAGAACCTTTATGCATCCATTATTAAGTCCATTAAGCGCCGTATCGACGATCACAAAAACATCCGAACCGATGCGTAACAGAAAAACACCGCTACAATTATTTGAAGGCTTTGGTGTGGAACTGGAATACATGATCGTGCAAAAAAACACCCTGCGTGTTCAACCCATAACTGACAAGTTAATTTATGATGCCGTTGGGGCCTACCTCTCCGAAATAGAATTTGGGGAGATTGCCTGGAGCAATGAACTGGTGCTGCACGTGGTAGAGCTTAAAACGAACGGGCCCGTTGCGAAATTGGCAGGCTTGCAATGGAAAATGCTGGAACACATTAGGCGCATCAATGACATGTTAACCAAGTATGACGCCATGCTGATGCCCACCGGGGCGCACCCGCTCATGAACCCTGATAAAGATACAACACTTTGGCCGCACGAGTATAACGCCGTTTATGAGGCTTATGATAAAATATTCAGCTGTCAGGGGCATGGCTGGTCCAATTTGCAGAGCACGCACCTGAACCTTCCCTTCGCCAATGATGAAGAGTTTGGCAGATTGCATGCGGCCATCCGCTTTCTGTTGCCCATTATCCCTGCCCTAAGCGCCTCTTCTCCCATTCTGGAGGGCAAGGTGTCTGGCTTTGATGATACACGGCTGGAAGTATACCGCCATAACCAGGACAGGATACCTGCGATAGCAGGAGCAATTATTCCGGAACAAGCTTTCACAAAAAAGGAGTATGATGAAAAGATACTGCAGCCCATGTATGCCGCCATTGCCCCCTACGACCAGGAGGGTTTGCTTCAGGATGAGTTCCTGAATTCACGGGGGGCTATTGCCCGCTTCCAACGAAACGCCATTGAGATCCGCCTGATTGATATACAGGAAAGTCCCGTGGCCGATGTGGCGGTGTTGCAGGCCATTGTGGCTGTGTTGCAGGCACTGGTTGCAGCACGCTGGGTAAATCTGGATGCGCTAAAAGCGCGGGAGGAGCATAAGCTGGCCCTTATCTTGTCAGATGTCATTAAAAACGGGCAGCAAGCTATCATCTCAGACTTCGACTTTTTGCGTTGCTTTGGCTATAACTGCACTGAGAACTGCACTGCAGGGGAACTGTGGCAGTATCTTGTAAAAGAAACTATGGAACTGGAAGAACAGCCGGAGGTGGCTTATGCGCTGCAAATAATTTTATCACGAGGGAATTTATCGCGCCGCATTCTTGCAGCTTTGGGCGAAAACCCAACAGAAGAAGAAATAAAGCATGTGTATGCACAACTAACGGTGTGCCTGCATAATGGTGGAATCTTTTTACCGGAAAAGGCATGCTGAAATTGTTACTGACCTGTGAACATGGCGGTAATCACATCCCACTGGCTTTTCAGTCGTGTTTTGAGGCACAAAAGGAAGTTTTAGAATCGCATGAAGCATATGACATTGGGGCACTGGAACTTTACCAGGAACTGGAAAGCCTGGCAGACGTTAGTTTCTATTCGCAGACGTCGCGCTTGTTGGTAGAGCTAAACCGATCGCTGCATCACAAAAAACTGTTTTCTGACTATACCCGGCCTTTGGGTAACATCGATAAAAAGGAGATCCTAAAAGATTATTACTATGAGTACCGTGACCGGGTGGAGCAAATGGTGCATGACTTTGTGATGGCTGGCAGGCGCGTACTGCACATTTCGGTGCATACTTTCACCCCTGAACTGGCCGGCGAAGTGCGGCAGGCAGATGTTGGATTGCTCTATGACCCAAAGCGTAAAGCTGAACAAAGCTTTTGCCGCGCCTGGAAAGAAAAGCTATATCTCCAAAACCCCGATTTACTGGTTCGCTACAATTATCCATACCTGGGCATTTCGGATGGTTTACCCACTTACTTGCGAAAAAAGTATGCTAAGGAGGACTATCTGGGCATTGAGCTGGAGGTGAATCAAAAATTCCCGCTCGGGTGCCAACAGGAGTGGGATGTACTGAAACAAGCCCTCAAACTATCGCTGAGAGAAGTTTTACTGCAGCATGACACAACTTTGTGCCAGGAGCGGACGGTCTGATATTTCCTTTCCGTGTTTAAAATATAACAAAAAGTAATTACATCAAGTATTCTCTATAAACCATGTCACTCTGAACTACAGGCTTACATGGTTTTCAATGTTTTCTAATTAAACTATATCCCTACCACTATGAAGATCAAAAGTTTACTCAACCTTGTGTTAGTTTTGCTGGCAGGCCAGTTCCTGTTTGCCTGTAGCTCGGCAAAGTACTACGAATTTGCGGCGCATAAGCCCGAGGCATTCAACAAAGCGAAGGAAAAACCAGCTCCTGACTCGAACGAGAAGGTTGCCAGTCTGTCCCAGATAGCTTTAGAAGCTGCAACGGATAAAGCCGCTGCAACCGAAATTGCACCAGTGCTGGAGGCTACCACGGCTGAAACGAAACCTGTAATGGCGCCCCGCAATGCCATACTTTCAGTTGTAAATGAAGAAGCTACAGATTTGGCCGTTGCCGTTGCCGAAGCCGAAGCCATGGCTATGGCTAAAGAGCGGATCTCTAACCTGACCAGAGCAGAGAAGAAAGAACTTAAGAAAGAACTTAAAGAGGCAGTACGCCAGGACAGGAGGCCTTCAGGCACCTCTATTATTGAGATCGTGCTGGCGGTTCTGCTTCCTCCGCTGGCAGTGTTCCTGCACGATGGCATCGGAACATCATTTTGGATAAACATCATTTTAACCTTGCTGTTTTTTATTCCAGGTATAATTCATGCCTTGCTTGTAGTAACGGACTCTATTTAAAGTATAGCATTTCAAAGTATTAGTGAAGCACCGCCTAAAACGGTGCTTCACTGTTTTAAATCGGTTTGCTTAACCAGAATGCCTGATATTCGTTTTAATAAAATGCTTAATTAACCCATCTTCCCCATGGAGTATAAAGATTACTATAAAATTCTTGGAGTAGATAAAACTGCTGCGCAGGCAGATATCAAAAAAGCCTACCGGGCACTTGCTAAAAAATATCACCCTGATAAAACCAAAGGAGATACAGCCTCCGAAGAGAAGTTTAAGGATATAAGTGAGGCCTATGAAGTGCTGGGCGACAAAGAAAAGCGGAAGCAGTACGATCAGTTGGGATCCAACTGGCGTCAGTTCCAACAAGGCGGACCTGGCAGGGGGCAGCACTATGGTAGCCCTGGCGGTGGATTTCAAGGCGGCTTCTCACAGGGCGATATAAATGATATGTTCGGTGGAGGTGGAGGTGGCGGCTTCTCCGATTTCTTCGAGCAATTCTTCGGAGGAGGTGGTGGTTTCGGACAAAGCGGCGGGCGAAGGTCTCAGTCCCAAAGAGGCCAGGATTACCAGGCGGAGGCCGATATCTCGTTACAGGAGGCATATGCCGGCACATCACGACTGATCACGGTACATAACCAACAGCTTCGGTTTAAAACGAAACCGGGTATTGAGGATGGCCAAACATTGCGCATTAAAGGGAAAGGGGCTCCGGCCACCGGCGGAGGCCAAAGTGGGGACCTGTACATTAAACTCAATGTAAAACCAGACCCGGATTTTGAACGGAAAGGCAACGACCTGTATACTACCTTAACCCTTGACATGTTTACGGCTATATTGGGAGGGGAGGCCCGTGTAAAAACCATGAGCGGACAGCTAAAAATGAAGATTCCGGCAGGAACGCAAAGTGGGCAAACACTGCGCCTGCGCGGAAAGGGCATGCCCATCTATGACAAGCCTGACCATTACGGCGATCTTTACGTAAAGATAGAGGTGAAACTGCCCGTAAAATTGACGGCAGAAGAGATCGCGTTAGTTGAAAAGCTGAGGGATATCAGGCATGAGAAGGCAGTCTGATAAAACACATTTCTCCAAACAATTTTAGCCGTTTTGCTATGTTAATGACCTTAGAACAGACTGAAATTAAAAGTACTTTAGCGGACTTCTTAAGCAGCATCGCTGATCAGAATTTAACTTTTTATGCCTCCGACCTGCTGCCCATAACCGGCTGCACGCACATGGATGAACTGAGCGGTGCACTGAAAAGGGCAACTGAAGTATGCAACTGCATGCATTTGCCCTTACGGGAGAACTTTAAAGTGGTATACCGCTCACAGGCTGGAGAAGTATTGCAGGATTGGCGCTTATCCCCCATGGCTTACCTGCTTTTAGTTATCAACGCGGATTCGCAAAATGATCTGGTGGCACACCTGCAGGTTGAAATGGTGAAGAAAGTGCTTAACGCTTAAGGTCTCTCATACGCTCCTCTATTAAGTCACCCCAATTAAACAACTCGCACAGGCGCCTCATATTATGCGGAGCCTCCGCCTGAATATGGATTGTGTTTCCTGTAAATGGATGCATGAACTGAGCATGGGCAGCATGCAGGAGTAAGGCGGCACTCTTGTATTCATCTAAGAACATCTTATTGTGTCTCCAGTCCCCGTGCCGCTTATCCCCTACGATGTAATGTCTTATATGCGCAAAATGTTTGCGGATTTGGTGCATGCGACCCGTTTCCGGCATTACCTTCACCAGGCTGTAGCGGGCAGTAAGGTAGCGTCCTACAGGCACCGGTACCTCAACAGTTGCCAGCCGTGTGTAATGAGTGATGGCATCCTGGGTAAGTTTGTGCGCATGGTCCTTATCAGGCCTGATGGGGCTGTCAATGGTTGCCGCATCCTGTGTATAGCCCCGTACTATGGCAAAGTATGTTTTGCTTACCTGGCGCTCCTCAAATGCCCGCACCATAGGAGCGGTAGCTACCGCCGACTTTGCGAAAACCAGCACGCCTGACGTACCCCGGTCCAGGCGGTGTACGGGAAATACGCGGTAGCCCAGTTGATCCCTTAACAACTGTAGTGCAAACTCTTTTTTTTCTTCAGCAATTCGGGTTCGGTGCACCAACAGGCCGTTCGGCTTGTTTATGGCTACAAAATGCTCGTCTTCAAAAATAATCTCCAGCACGGTTTTGTATTTGTCGGAAACAAATATAATGGTATTATTGCTTTTTTTCGTAATTCCGCTAAACTAGCAGTTGTTTCTGTATATTTGCTGCAAGCGCATCTCAAATTATAGCACCTGGTATGGCTATTTCACTTGACAACCTCCGGAAAGGAAAAAAATACAAATTAACCAATCATGGGGAGGAGTTTGATTTCCAGGTAATGGATATACCAGAAGAAGGAGCTTTTACGGTTAAAGACCTTCATACCCTGGATATCTTTCCGCTAGAAGAACTGCTACAATACGGAAAAGGGAAAGATTTTGATCTGGAAGAATTGTAAGTTTTGGAGGTTGGAAAATCATCAAGCAAAAGGTTTATAAGAATAGAAGTTAAAGGGCACACTCTATAAAACTATGTTGAGAAAATAATGCGTGCTTTGCCTTTAATTTGTGCATGTATCTGAAATATGCAATTAGCTTGTATAACATTATGGCATCAGGGCCTGTATAGAATAGTTCTAACGTATGCCTTTAGAAATGATTGGTTTAGAAGCAGATGCCGCTTTTGAAAAGCTATTCGCAAATGAGTTTCTGATTATCTCTGCCAACCGAGCAGATAGTTTCTTGATGGCAGATTGGTCAGGAACTATTGATGCTACAAAAGCTAAAAACGGATGTCTTGAAATCTTGAAGTGGCTTAAAAAATTCCCAACGCATAAGATTCTGAATAATAATTCGAACGTAAAGGGGCATTACCCAGGCGCCATTAACTGGGTAGGAAGAGTTTGGTTTCCGAGTATGCATCAGTTAGGTGTTCAGTATTTTGCCTGGGTATACTCCCCGGAGTTTTTTACACAAATAGGCACCGATGTAATCGTTAATCTCGCCTCCAGAGTCACTGTCCAAACTTTTTATAGCGTCTCAGATGCCCATGTATGGTTAAACAGCCAGATAGTTTCAATTGATCATGCTTAGCATAGGTAACTTTGGACCTGATCAAAAAGTATTTTAAGCGTTAACAGCTCATTAATAAAACCTCTACAGATATATTGTTTTAAGGATAAGAAACAGAAAAAACGCTGTATTTGAAGGATAGTTAACTCGTGTATCTTTAAAAACGCAGCATTATTCTTTACGTATACACAGCAAAGACCACCTTTGTATGCGAGACAAACAACAACATTACTTCGTCTATATTTTTGGAGATAAACCAGAGTCAGACGTTCAGATTGGCATTGCCGATGACCTCCGGCTGCAGGTAGCAACACATAATGCATCTCTTGTACAGCAACACCAAGCTAACACGAAGGGAAAGCTTGTTTATTATGAGCATTACGATTTAGAGTCAATTGCCTTAAACAGAGAAAGGCAAATTAAAAGCGGTGATAAAACTTCTACCAACAGTCTAATATCGTCCATGAATCCTAACTGGCTTGATTTAAGCGATACCTTGTAAAAACAGGTGCCATAAACTTGTTGCGTTGCATTCAGATATATGATTTAAACAAGACAGAACATATTTGGAAGCTATTGTTTAGACTTTCGGGCAAACTGGACTACCTTTACAGTCTCCAGATCTTTCCTACATATACCTGACAAAGTTGTCTGTGACCAATACAACAAACAAATGGAGTGACAATATCAGGCTGCAGCTTTTTGTGGTATTAGTAGGAGTGGTGCTCTTGCTCGGTAAGTTTGTCGCCTTTTTCATCACCAACTCAAACGCGATCCTCACCGATGCCCTTGAGTCAATTATTAACGTAGTTGCAGGGGCTTTTTCACTTTATAGCCTTATTATTTCTTCGCGCCCCCGGGATTTGAATCATCCCTACGGGCATGGCAAAATTGAATTTGTGGCTGCCACCCTGGAAGGATCGCTTATTATGGTTGCAGGAGGGGCCATCATTGTAAAATCCATTTACAATTTATTCGAACCCGTTACGCTTCACCAACTGGATTTGGGTATAATTTTAACGGCAGTGGCTGGCTTCGTTAACTATGGTGTTGGTTTTTTAACGGAGCGGCGGGGGCAGCAAAGTAATTCGTTGGTATTAGTGGCAGGAGGGAAGCACCTGAAAACTGATGCCTATTCAACAGCAGGTATACTGATAGCACTGCTGTTGATATACCTCACCGGACTAATTTGGCTGGATAGTGCGGTGGCTATTATATTCGGGACCATAATCTGCATAACCGGGTACCGTATACTAAGATCGTCTATAGCCGGTATAATGGATGAGGCGGATTATGAATTGCTGAAGCGCATTGTGGTTGTTTTAAACGATAACCGCCGGGAAAACTGGATCGATATACACAACCTGCGTGTGATCAAGTATGGCGCTACCTTACACATTGATTGCCACCTGACGGTGCCCTGGTACTTAAATGTACTGGAGGCTCATGAGGAGGTGGAAGCGGTGGGGGAGTTGGTGCGCAGTAAGATCGATCCAAGTATAGAACTGTTCATTCATACCGACCCCTGTTTAGGTCCGTCGTGCTCCATCTGCGCAAAAAGAGATTGCAGTGTGCGCAATGGCAGTTTCGAGCAGCGTATAGAATGGGATTTTGATAAAGTTATTTCAGACCGTAACCATAGCCTGCATTAATTTGTACTTTGGCAAAGAGCAATGTAGCATCGAACAAATCTGATTATAGCTTGTTCACGTAGTTAAAGCATATTAAAACCTACACGCCATGTTACAACAGATACTTTATTCCTTTGTCCCGCTTCTTTTTTTAGTAGCATCCTGCACGGATGGGACTTCCGAAAAATCAAACGCCAACTATACAGAAGTTCAATATGCTGAGCCAATAGACACAGCCGGCCTGGCGAAAGCCACTTTTGCCGGAGGATGTTTTTGGTGCACAGAGGCATACTTTGAGCGCCTGGCAGGAGTGAAACAGGTCATATCCGGTTATTCGGGGGGCACGCAGCCGAACCCGACATATGAAGAAGTAGGTGCCGGAAAAACCGATTATGCAGAAGCTGTGCAGGTGTATTATAATCCGGATGAAATTAGTTACAGAGATTTGGTTGATGTGTTTTTTGCAACCCACGACCCGACAACGCTCAACAGGCAGGGGCCTGATGTTGGCAAGCAGTACCGATCCATCGCATTTTACCGCACTCCAACTGAAAAGAAAGTTATTCAGGATTATGTGAAAGAATTAGGCGAATCTGGTACCTATAAAAATAAGATTGTTACACAGGTACAGCCTTATCAGAAGTTTTGGCCGGCAGAAGGTTATCATCAAGATTATTACATGAGAAATCCGAATGATCCTTACGTAAGCTCGGTTGCCAGGCCTAAGGTCCATAAATTTGAATCAAACTACCGCGATAAATTAAAGCCTGAGTACGTGAATTAATACTCTTTTCTATCAAAATGATTTGATTTTTCGTAATACATTAGAACTATATTTAAAATCTAAACTATTGTATTATGGACTTTATTATCAATTTGTTAGTGAGTGCGGGTGTCATTTTGCTGCTTTCGTACGCCATGTCGAGTGTACACGTCAAAAGCTTTGGAACAGCACTATGGGTCGCTTTATTAATTGGTATCCTTAACGCCACGATTGGCTGGTTACTGAGCGGCTTGTTTAACTTAGTATCGTTCTTTTTGCTGGAGGCTGTTGTCAGCTTAATTGTGACCGCATTAATGATTAAACTGGTTGATAAACTGGTAGGTAACTTTAAAGTGGATGGTTTTCTGCCAGCGCTTATCATCGCCCTCGTGACAGCCTTGGCTGTAGGTGCAGTAGGGTGGATATTTTAATCTTGCATTCGTTGCGTTCTTAAAATTCAGAACATAAAAATATTTTAAAAAAACACCAGTGTTTAGGGGCACTGGTGTTTTTTTATAAAGTCTCATCTATTTAACATAAAGTATATTATAAGTGACACTTTAAAAGATGATTTCTGATCATATATTATAAGTCTTATAATATATATTATGTTAAGTAATAGATATAATTTAATATAATTCACTGCTTCTAATCATGTGCTAAGTCCTCTTTCTAAAATTTTACAATAAAAAAGGGAAAGCAGATCTGCTTTCCCTTTTAAACAAAGTATGCTAAAACTATTTGTTCAGCAACTTACTATATTTATCAGCCTCAGCCTTACGGCCTAAGCGAGTATTTACTTTTACCAAGTTTTGTAAGGTAGACTGATCTTCTGGCTGTACCTCGAGTGCTTTCTGAAAATATGGTAAGGCGGCCTCATAATGCTTTTTAGCTTCGTTTTCCAGTGCCTTGCCTTTTTTCTGATACGTGGCATAGTCCATTTTGGCGGCCTTGTTATTAATTTCGCTTCCTTTATTGTACTCCAATACACCCAGGTTATAGTAAGCATCGAAATTATTTGGATCTACCTCGATAGCTTTTTTATAACTAGCGGTAGCGGCATCAAGCGTTCCTTTTTTCTCTTGCAGGTTACCTAGCACCGCATAAAGACTGGCGTTTGTCGGGTCGGCCTTGATGGCGTTCTCCAATTTAGCCATCGCTTCATCGCCACGATCGTTCTTCAAATAGTACTTCAGTTCCTCCTGCATCAGAAATACACTGTTCGGGTGCTCTTTTAAGGCATTGGACAACGTGGCCATAACCTTTTCATCAGATGCTTCGGTAGCTTGGAGCAACTGTACTTTCGCCTTGTATACATCTTCTGTTTTATGTCCCATTCCAATAAGCTGGTCATAAAAAGTGATGGCCTGTGGGTAATCTTTATTGGCTGTTGAAGCATAGGCAGCATAAAGCACGGCTGTGGTATCCGTAGGCTCAATTTTAGAAGCAAGCTTGTATTTATCGATTGCCTTATCCCATTCCTGGTTGTTATGGTATTCAACGGCCTCATTTAAGATCTGTCCATAAAGCATTTGCTTACGCTCCGGAACTAGTTTGGCATACTCCCCATCTTTTCCATCTAGCGTAACGGCCTTGTCAAACGATTCCATTATAATCATGGGCGTTTTCTCTGTTGTTAACTTACTGTAGATCGGGTTACTGATCATATCCTGGTATATTACTCCACGATAAAACCAGGTTTTGGCTTTGTCCTGTGTTTTCTTGTGCTCTATTGCTTTATCGATATCAGCCTGTGCCTTGTCCAGCAAGCCCTGCTTATGGTTCAGGATTGCGCTGTTTACAGCTGAGTTTTGCGCACTGGCAACTGTTACTGTTGCGGCGGCAAAGGCAGTTAAAAGTATTTTTTTCATACTAGTTTGTGAAATTGGTTTGTGTTGTTTGTCTGTTAACGAAAAATAAGTGAAATATAATTCCCTAAAAATACAGTTTATACCTCTTCAGTTGTCTCCGTATCCACCAAGGTGTCAGACTGCAAACTATCATCAGGGGTTAATTCAGACTGATCCAGAACAACCTCCTCCTCGTCCTGCATCTCAATCTTAGCCACTGATGAAATTTGATCCTCCTCATTCAAGCGGATCAGCTTAACACCTTGTGTTGCTCTTCCAATAACCCGGATCTCATTTACGTGAAGCCTGATGGTAATGCCTGATCTATTAATGATCATCAGGTCATCTGTGTCAATAACTCCTTTAATGGCAACCAGATTACCGGTTTTATCGGTTACGTTCATCGTTTTAACACCCTTACCACCACGGTTGGTGATGCGGTACTCATCAAGCATGGAACGCTTACCAAATCCATTTTCTGAAACAACCAAGAGTTCTGTGCTTTCGTTCTGTACACAAACCATACCAACTACTTTGTCTGTTGGTCCGCCCAAGGTAACACCGCGCACGCCTGCTGCATTACGGCCCATCGTTCTCACCTGAGATTCGTTAAAGCGGATGGCCCTGCCTGATTGCAATGCAATCACGATCTCGCTGTTCCCATTCGTCATCTGAACATCTAACAACCTGTCACCCTCATTGATGGTGATCGCGTTGATGCCGTTCGTTCTTGGGCGGGAATAAGCCTCCAGGACAGTCTTTTTGATCGTTCCTTGTTCCGTGATGAAAACCAGGTTGTGATTCAGCACAAAATCTTCATTCTTCAGATCGTGCACATTTAACACAGCGCGCACCTTATCTTCTTTTTCGATCTGAATGATGTTTTGTATCGCTCGGCCCTTGGTTGTCTTCCCTCCTTCTGGAATCTCATACACTTTCAGCCAGAATACTTTACCAAATTCGGTAAAGAACAACATGTAGTTATGTGTGCTGGCAATGAAGAGATGTTCCGTAAAGTCGCTTTCTTTTGAAGCGGCAACGCCACGCGAGCCCACGCCGCCACGGCTTTGGCTGCGGTACTCACTTAGAGAAGTGCGTTTGATATATCCTTCGTGGGAGATGGTGATTACCATCGCTTCCTCCGGAATCATGTCTTCGTAAGAAATGTCGCCTGTGCTTGCCTCAATGCTGGTGCGGCGTGCATCGCCGTAGCGTTCTCTGATCTCGGTCAGTTCATCTTTGATGATCTGCATGCGAATCTCCTCGTTGTTGAGGATCTCGGTCAGATGATCAATCAATTTCATGATCTCATCAAACTCATGCTGGATCTTATCGCGCTCCAGGCCGGTAAGGCGCTGCAAGCGCATGTCAAGAATGGCGCGGGCTTGGATCTCAGAAAGGGCGAAACGCTCGATCAGGCCGTTACGCGCTATCTCCGGATCTCGTGAGGATCGGATCAGGTTGATCACTTCATCCAGGTTGTCCAGGGCAATGAGTAGGCCTTCCAGGATATGGGCGCGCTTTCTGGCCTCTTCCAGTTCGTACTGTGTCCGGCGTACTACTACTTCGTGGCGGTGATCCACAAAATGCACGATCATGTCTTTGAGGTTCAGCGTCATGGGGCGTCCTTTTACGAGGGCCACATTGTTAACACCGAACGAAGACTGAAGGGCTGTATACTTGTAAAGGTTGTTAAGAACCACATTCGGAATGGCATCACGTTTCAGGTCATAAACGATGCGTAAGCCATCGCGGTCTGATTCATCCCGTAAATCCGAAATACCTTCTATTTTCTTTTCGTTTACCAGCGCTGCGGTCTTTTCGATCAGGGTAGCCTTGTTCACCATGTAAGGGATCTCAGTTACGATAATCTGCTCTTTGCCGGATGGCAAGGTTTCAAAGATCGCACGTCCACGCATTAAAACACGGCCCCGGCCGGTCTCAAAAGCAGCCTTTACGCCATCGTAACCATAAATAATGCCTCCTGTTGGGAAATCTGGCGCGGTTATGTACTGCATCAGCTCGGCCACGGTAATATCCCTGTTCTCAATGTAAGCGGAAATACCGTCCACCACCTCCGTCAGGTTATGGGGTGCCATGTTCGTGGCCATACCCACGGCTATACCGGAGGTGCCGTTAATCAAAAGGTTAGGTAGTTTGGCCGGCATTACGCTTGGCTCCTTCAACGAGTCATCAAAATTGGGGACAAAGTCGACGGTGTTCTTATCCAGGTCAGACAGTAATTCGTCGGCAATGCGCTTGAGGCGGGCTTCGGTATAACGCATCGCAGCCGGAGAGTCCCCGTCAATCGAGCCGTAGTTTCCCTGTCCGTCAACCAGGGGGTAACGCAGCGACCATTCCTGGGCCATACGCACCATCGTGTCATAAACCGAGGAGTCACCGTGCGGATGGTACTTACCCAGCACCTCTCCCACTATCCTGGCCGATTTCTTATACGATTTATTATAGGCCACCCCCAGTTCTGACATGCCATAAAGCACGCGGCGGTGCACAGGTTTCAATCCATCCCGAACATCGGGTAAGGCTCTGGAAATGATAACAGACATTGAATAGTCGATATAGGCACCGCGCATTTCGTCTTCAATGTTGATAGGTATTATTCGTTCGCCTTCAATCATGTCTAAAGTCTAAAATAATTAATTTGGTGTTTACAGTAGATAGGGCAAGTTATGCAAAAAAGCTGTTAAGGACTATATAGCTTAATCCTTATTTTTAGTGTTACTCCCCCTAGCGGCAGGCTTTTCCTGAGAATGCTTTGGAAGCTTCTCGCCAATTTTTGGATTTTGCTTTTTCCAGAAAGGCTGCCCTCTGAATTTATCCTCCCCGTGTGCATGCACCATACGCACATGGCAGGAGGAAATTGGGCAGGTTTTGCAGGAAGAAAACGCAACAATTACGCTTATTGAAAACAACAGCGTAAGCAGTCTGGTATTGGTCATGTGTAAGCGGTTAAAATTCCCCCTTATAAAAAGGGAGAAGTAATATCCTTAGCATACAAAATTAAACAAATTCGCACAATTAAACCAGTGGGAATCAGTATTATTTAGGGTTTTGAAGGCCTCTAGCCCTATTTTAAAGCGGGTGGAAGCCGTTTATGCTGAATCCTCCATCCACGGCCAGCGTCTGACCTGTAATGTAGGCTGCGGCTGGCAGGCACAAAAAGGCCACAGCCGCAGAGACGTCGGAAGGTTCGCCCACTTTCTGCATGGGCGTGCGATTAATAACAGCCTCCGCATAAGCTTCATTTTGCAGCACGGTTTGAGCCAGCGGTGTGCTGATGTACCACGGAGCCACGGCATTGACCCGTATGCCATCCGGTGCCCACTCTGCTGCCAGGTTTCGGGTTAGCTGTACTAAAGCGGCTTTTGTAATGCCATAGATGCTACCCGTGCGCACATGGGTTAAGCCTGCCACTGATGTTACGTGAATGATATTGCCCTGCGAAGCCTGACTTAAAAGCGGGTAAAAAAGCCGATTTAACTCAAAGGCGGAGCGGAGATTGGTATTCATAATAAAATCGTATTCCTCAGATGTATAAGCCACCGTCGGTTTTCTGATGTTCGTGCCAACATTGTTTACCAGAATATCGAGCGCGCCCCACTCCTTTCCTACATGTTCTGCCAGGTGCCGGCGCCCTGAATCTGTGCTTACGTCTGCCGAAAGGACTGAAAGTTTCCCACAATCGTGGTGTTCCTTCATCCTTTGCAGCTCATCTGGCTTTCGGGCCACCGCCAGCACCTGTGCACCCAGGTCCAAAAATTCTTTGACTACGGCTTCTCCAATTCCTTTTGACCCACCTGTGATTATGGCTCTTTTCCCGGTGAGCGTCCATCTGTTACTATGCATGCTGTATGTATGGTTTTGTTAATAAGGTTGACAAAAATGCAGATTAATTAAATATACTATACACTTTTATTCTGGTCTTCTTTTTTCATTAGACTGTGCTAAACTTTGCCATTTCTCCATAATTTATTACCTGATTATACAAATAGCTTTATAAAAAGATTTAAATAAAGGTATATTGCATCGGGTTATATTTTTAAGATTAACAATACCAGTGTATGTGTCTGTAGAGACGCCCAGGTTAAAATCCAAATAATGAGTATTACGAACGATCAACTATTTTTTTATAAACCTATCAACCTGAAAATGAATCTTAGACGAAACACTCCAAAACAGATGTTTTTAACGCTGGGCCTAAGCTTGCTGATGCTTGCTGCAAATGCACAAGCACCGGTTGGCGCTCTAAATCAAAATAACATTTTAGGTACCGATGGCTTTATGCGCACCATTGCCCCGGAAAAATTTGAGATAACAGGGTCGCCATATTTCTATACAGATTGGTCTAAAGCATCTATCTTCACCACAAAGAACCAGATATTTGAAAACGTAACAGCCAAATATAATATTTACAAAAATGAGGTCATCATTTTAAAGGCTGGAGGCGATTCCTTAGCCTTATTTAATAACGTTGTAAGTGGTTTTACCTTAACAAATCAAAAAAATGAAACCATTGAGTTTAAGCGTTTTGTAGACCTGAACACCAAAGAGAATGAGTTACGCGATATTTTTATGGTAGTGCTTTACGAAGGAAAAACCTCTCTGCTTCAGAAAGTGACATCGCGTGTTTTACGAGCCAGCACCATGGCCAATAGTGGCTATGGCACACAGCAAAAGAGTGATGAATTTATAAGAGACGAGGCCTACTTTTTTGTAAGTGCTAAGCAAGAACCCGCCTTAGTTAAATTGAATAAAAGGAATTTGCTTGCTGCCCTTGGTGATAAAGAAACCGCTATGAAACAATACCTGGTTAAAGAAAGATTAGATGCTACCACGCCTCAAGGCTGGATTAAAGCATTAACCTATTACGATACTTTATAAGTCAGTTGCCAGGGAAAGGCAGAAGCATATAGCTGCTCACGGCTAAACCTACTGTATAAAATCCCTATGATCGCTGCGATGCTAATGCCTTTATAATGTCTCTATTTTTTCCATAAAACAGGCAACCGCTCATCACCCGGAGCTGAAAGCATAACATGTTATGCTAGTAAAAGGTATAAGTTCCCTAGTAGGGCTCACTCAACCCTTTACCAGGTATCATGGACCATCTTACCTATTTTATAGTTGGAGCTTGCCTCGTAGCAGTTACCTCTTATGATCTTATCTTCACAACCTTTGCGCCCAGAGGGTCGGGTTTTATCAGCGGAACCATAACAACGCTTGTCTGGAAGGGCTTTGGGTTTTTATGCAGGATTACCGGCAAACGTTCCTATTTAAACGGGGCTGGCATCGTTATCGTCTGCACTATGCTGATCGTTTGGGTAATGCTGCTTTGGTCGGGCAACTTACTTATTTTTATGTCTGATACGGAAGCCGTAGTAAACAGTACGACCAATGTACCAGCTGATGCTAAAGAACGCATTTATTTTACCGGTTACATCCTGTCTACTTTAGGCAACGGCGATTTTAAAGGTGGAACTGATGGATGGCGTATTTACTCCGCATTTATCTCCTTCTCCGGACTAATATTGATTACCATTGCTATTTCATACATGGTACCTGTTCTTTCGGCCGTAACTGAACGCCGCAGTATCAGTATTCGCATTGCCTCTATAGGGGATAGTGCGCCACAAATACTCCTTAACAATTGGAATGGAGAAAATTTCAAACGCTTAGAGGAGCACCTTAGTGGCCTGGCGCAAAGCATAGCCGAGCAGGGACAGTTGCACCTGGCTTACCCTGTTTTACATTATTTTCATCACAATGAGAAGAGTGTGGCGCTTCTACCCAACCTGGCCGCCCTGGACGAGGCCCTCACCATTCTACTGCTCTATGTGCCGGAAGCGTATCACCCGGACAGGCAATACATGTTTCCTGTTAGGAAAGCGATCACGACATTCCTTGAGTCACTCAACGCAATATTCCTTCATCCGGATGGTTCTGAAGCACCTGACCTGGATATGGCTGCGTTGCGGCAGTCAGGCATCCCGATGAAAGTACCTGACCCCCACGAAATCAATCACCTGGACCTTAGACGGCGTACGCTTAAGGCCATGATCGATAATGTAGGCTGGAAGTGGGACGAGGTAGACAACAAGGCTTTCAACCTAAAAATGGACCTGCCTTCTATGATTTAGCGAATAATAGGCGCTCTTTTGAATTCTTTCGTTCTATCGAACAGATAGCGGTACGTTACATGGGTTTTGTAAATACGACTACCAAGCTGCTCTACCAAATGCATCATCTTCGGATTAAAATCTCCGATCCAGTTCATTTGCAGTTCCTGGTAAGGGATGCTTGGGTTTTGTTGTACCACTTTACCCGCTGCTACTACCATGGCAGCTTCTACCCCTTTGCTTTGGTGTTCGGGGGTAATGCCAAATACGATGCCGTACATGGTGGTGCAGGCGCCCCTCCAACGATGAAAGGCAAACTTCAGCTTGCCCCAAAGGTTCATATTGCCATCCACATAGCGGAATAGTTTGTTTAACTCCGGAATAGCGATAAAAAAACCCACAGGTTGCTCGTCGTAATACGCAAACCACATGATGCGTTCATCAATGATCGGTTTTAGGGTATTCATAATAATGGTTGCTTGCGCTTCACTCATGGGTTTTACCCCTTCATGTTTGGCCCAGCCCAAATTATAGACAGTTCTGAAATCTTCGGTATATTTTTTCAGGTTGGTTTTATCCATGTGCCTGAAGTGGTAGGACTTGTCTTGTAACACCCGCTGTGCTTTCTCATTGCATTTTTCGGTAAGCGGGTCTTCCACCCTCCTGTAATATGTATACTGTTTAAAGTATAACTGGAAGCCGTAGTTCTCGATCAGGCGCTGGTAATACGGAAAATTATAATGCATGCCGTAGTTAGGAGGGTAAAAGCCATCCACCAACAACCCCCACCACTTATCGCGCTCTCCTAAATTAATCGGCCCATCCATGGCCTCCATACCACGTTCCTGTAACCACTGTCTGCAGGCATCCAAAAGCATGTTCGCTGCTTGCTGGTTGTCTGTACAGTCAAAAAAGCCCATGCCGCCTGTGGGTTGCTCAAAGGTGTTAGCCGTTCTTTTATTCACAAAGGCAGCCACGCGGCCAATCGATTTTCCGGCGGCGTCTTTTAATATCCACCTGATCGCTTCGCTGTCGCGGAGCAGTTTGTTTTTTTTCGGATCAAACACATTGTTAATGTCCTTATCCAAGGGGCGGATATAGTTCTTGTCCTTTTTATACAGCCTCACCTGTACCATCAGGAATTCCTGTGCCAGCTCCGGGGTATTTACCTCAATTAGTTGCATGGTATTTTTATGATCAGGGTGCTAAATAAGTCATTATCTTAAAAAAAACATAATGCCTGTGCAACCCCATGTGCTTTGCGTTAGCTATGAAACGAAAAAAGCCTTCAGAAAAATTTCTGAAGGCTTTGCTCTGCGTGAGCCCCCTGCCGGGATCGAACCAGCGACCTACTGATTACAAGTCAGTTGCTCTACCAGCTGAGCTAAGGAGGCGTGTACTTTGTGAAAGAAAAAAGCAGTAGAAGTACACTTGCTGCTTTTCCAAGAAGAGCCCCCTGCCGGGATCGAACCAGCGACCTACTGATTACAAGTCAGTTGCTCTACCAGCTGAGCTAAGGAGGCTTTAATTGGGCTGCTTTGGTGTTTTAAAGCGTTGCAAAAGTATAGCGAAGTTTCATATGTTCCAAATACTCCACCAATAAATTTGCAAGGCTTTATATAAACTTTTGAAAGTCAGGCTTTAATTTTTACTGCCTGAAAGCGGTTAGCTGATGCTGCAGCTTTTCAATACGACTTTGTGCGTCCGCGATGCGGCCTTCGTACTCTTCCCGAAGCTTGTCCGCGTTCTTTGAGCGGGCAAAAAACTCGATATTGGTACGAAGTGTCTGTATGTCGTTCTGTAGCTGCGATATCTCACGGCGAATCGTCTGCTCCCGCTGGTGTAGCTTCTGTCCTGCATCCGGACTGTGCTTTATCCGATCTACCTGCAGTTTAACCAACAGGTCGGTTCGTTCCTGTAGGGATAACTCGGGCACACGTTCTAAATATTTCTCCATCAGGGCAAGGAACTTGTCCTCAGCCTTCGGACTGGTGCGTTTGTTGTCTTTATCCAGATCACTCCATTGTTGCCTGAAACCCTCAAACTCCTCCAGCGAACCCGTTGCTGTCGGCTGGGCTAATATAGTGGCGATCTTTTCGCATAGCTCCAGTTTTTCGGCAGAGAGCTTGTCCTGCTCAACCGTTTTCTGTTGCTCTACAGACTGTTTGCGATCGAAGAACTCGTTGCAGGCAGCCCGGAAGCGCTGCCAGATCTTATCAGAATATTTATCCGGAACACGGCCAATGGTTTTCCATTTTTTCTGTAACTGAATCAGCTTTTCCTTTGTCGTATTCCAGTCGGTGCTTTCTTTCAGGTTTTCAGCCTCTTCACACAAAGCAGTCTTTAACTGCAGGTTCTGCATTTTCTGCTCATCCAACCCCTTAAAGAACTGGTTCTTATGCTGGAAGAACGCTTTATAATTTCCCCAGAAGTTTTTATTCACCTCCTCGGCATTTTCCTTGGGCACTAATCCGGCGGCATCCCATTCTTCTTTTAGCTTCTGTATCTCATCGGTCTTATCGCGCCAGTCGTTGATGCGGTCAGTGTTAAAATTCTGGAATTGCTGCAGCCGCTCTAAGATAGCGCGTTTCTTCTGTAGGTTTCCCATCTCCTTCTCACGACGCTCGCCCTGGTAGGCGCGTCTTTTTTCATGCACTTTTTCAGAAGCAAGTATAAACCGATCCCAAATGGCATCGCGCTGCTCGTTGGGAACCGGGCCGATATTTTTCCACTCCTCATGCAGATGGCGCAATTCCTGTAAGGCTTTGTTAACCGATTCCTCGTTAACCAAGGCCTCCGCGCGGTCCAACAGCTGCAGTTTAGCGTCCAGGTTACGCTTGCGGTCCAGTTCCTTCAGCTCAAAGAGTATGCTTCTGTTATTGTAGAAAATGTCTAGCAAGGCGTGGTAAGAATCCCAGAGTTCCTGGGCCGTTCCAGCAGGTACAGGACCCAGGTTTTTCCATTCGGCCTGTAGCTTTTTAAGCTCCTCGTAGCTGTTTTTGGTTTCAGCGGATTCCACCAAAGTGCGTAGCTCAGCCAGGATCTGTTGCTTGCGCTCCAGGTTGGAATGGCGTTGCTTTTCCGCATTCTGGCGTTGCTGGTGCCGGGAATCACGGTAAGAGACCAGTAATGACTCCAGGTCCTGATGTTCTTTAGGGGCATGGTACTCAAAATCATCCTCGGTGCCGCCCTCCTGTTTAAACCTTTCCAGCGCTTCGGAGCGTTCCGACTGAAATTTCTGATCGTAATGTCTGTGTATCTCGTTGATGGCCCTGTAGCGTTTAGCCGCATCGGCACTTTTTAAGGAAGTATGCAGCTGCTGCCGTAACTCTTCCAACGACAGATGGCTATAGTCTGTGCTTTCTTCCTCGTCCTCGTCTTCGTCATGCTCCTGATGAGCAGGCTCCGAGGCAGGAGTTGAACTGTCTCTTCTCAGCTCAACTGTATCCGGCGATGGCACCGGTGCTGCTGCTATATCTGAACCGATTTCATCTTTATCTACAATATTAGTATTCGCTGTTACGAAAGCCTGTGTTATATTTTCAGAGGTTGCGCTTTCAGATTCCCCAGAAAGTTCTGGCTTTATTTCTGGTTGTTCCTCTTTAGGCACTCCCTGCTCTTCTGGCCCTGCCTTGGCGGCTTCTATATCGGCCAGGCGTTCTTCCACCTTTTCCAGCTGTGCTTCTTTTTCTGGCTGGTTTTCGGTCTCTTTTTGCTCAGGCTTATTTGCTTCAGCTCCGGTGGTGTCAATGTTCTTATTTTCAGTTGTCATGAGTACTTTTTATAGGTACAACGTTAAGGCGATTAATTCAGTCGCGGGTCTACCGGGTAGTTGGAGAGCACTTTAAATTTGCCACCCATCTGGCGCAATACACTCCGCCATAGCTTATCTGCCTCCAATTTAAATAATTTCTTCGCAGCAGCGTTATTTACAATCCAAACATTTTCATCTATCTCCTTTTGCAGCTGACCTGATGTCCAGCCGGAATAACCTAAAAAGAATTTAATATCGGAGGTCGTGATTAAGGCCGAATCTATTAATGTGCGTAGCCGCTCAAAATCACCGCCCCAATACAACCCCTCCCCTAGTTTAACGGCCTGCGGCAAATCCGGGATTCTGTGTATGTAATGTAGGGTATTATGCTGTACAGGCCCTCCAATACCCAACGCTACGTCAAAAGAGTCGTTATATAGGTCCATTACGTCCGTCAGTTTAAGACTGGACAATTGGTTCAAGACCAACCCGAACGTGCCCTGTGCCTCGTCATGGCTGCACAGCAATACCACACTACGCTCAAAGTTGGGGTCGCCTAAAAAGGGTTCTGAAATCAGTAAGCTTCCACTTTGCGGCTTCATTTGGTTCTCTTCTCCCATCGGTTATATATGTCGTTATCAGCGCAGCCATGCTAAGTTTTTACTTTCAAAAAACCATGTCTGTGCAAAGGGGTTTAGTATTTATTACGCAAACAACACCAGATTGTAACAGTCGGGTGCAATCCAGTTAAAATTGGTATGCATTCCCCCACATTACCATTGTTTAGTGTTTTATGTTTTTACTGTGGTAATTTATTATTCATCAACCGCGAATATTTTTATAATTTTGATAAAATCAAGAAAATTCATGTCATTGACTCCTAACATTGCAGACCTCCGAAAAAACTACTCTAAACAAGTGCTCACTGAAAGTACGGTGCTGGAAGATCCGGAACGGCAGTTTCAGGTGTGGCTGCAAGAGGCCATTAACGCAGCCGAGGATGAACCGACAGCCTTTGTGCTTTCAACAGTAAACGAAATGGGGCAACCCTCGGCACGCATCGTGCTCCTTAAAAAGGTTGATGAGTCCGGTTTCACGTTCTTTACTAATTATAATAGTCGCAAAGGAAAGGAGCTTGCCCAAAACCCGCATGCAGCTATGACTTTTTTCTGGTCTACGCTGGAACGGCAGGTGCGCGTTGAGGGTATTGTAGTGCAGATTTCGGAGCATGAATCTGATGCGTATTTTCACAGCAGGCCCAAAGGAAGTCAGATCGGAGCATGGGCCTCACCACAGAGTCAGGAAATTGAAGACCGTGATGTATTAGAGAATGCTGATTCGCTTTACAAGGCTAAGTTTGCGGATGCCGTAATTATTCCGCGCCCTGCGCACTGGGGCGGATATCTGCTACGCCCGGTTCGGATTGAGTTCTGGCAAGGTAGGCCTAACCGTTTGCACGATCGCATCACGTATGAAAAAACGGAAAATGGCTGGGTGCGGAAACGACTTGCTCCCTGATCTTCCTATTGCTCATTCATTTCACGCTAAGAAAGTTTATGGCCGAAATACTCCCCTTTAAGGCATGGCGCTACAACGACAGCCTAGTTCAGAACATTGAGGAGCTTACTTGCCCCTTGTTTGATGTAGTATCCGAAAAGCAACGTGAGGCGCTTTATAAAAACAACCTTAACAGCATTCACCTTTCTGTTCCAAGGGGCGCAGACCCTGCCGAGGAAGCCGCTGACCTGCTTGAAAACTGGAAGGATGCAGGCATTTTAGTTCAGGATCCATTACCGGGCATTTATGTTTACTATCAATACTTCCGGCTTCCGGGAGCTAGCCAGGAATATTGCCGCAAGGGTTTTATCTGCAACATTAAAGCCTACGATTGGGATGAGCGCGTGCTGTTACGACATGAAAACACGATTCCCAGTGCCGTTAATGACAGGATAGCGCTCTTAGACAAAACGGAGCTCAACACCAGCCCAACACACGGACTCTACACTGACACCACCTTTGCGCTGGAACCCTTTATGGACGAAAGCATAAAATCCCCGATCTATGTAACGGAGGATTACCAGGGAGTGCGGGATGTGCTGGCCGTTATCCACGACCACGATGTGATTGCCATATTTCTGCGCACGTTGCAGCAAAAGCAAGTATTGCTGGCCGATGGGCATCACCGCTACGAGGGGTCGCTTGAATACCGCAAGCGGATGACAGCACTGAACCCGGAGCACACGGGGTATGAGCCTTATAATTACCACTTGATGTACCTCACCAACTCAGAACACGATGACCTGCGCATTTTGCCCACACATCGCTTGCTGAAGCAAATTGATATGCCGGATGAGGAATTCCTGGATAAACTGCAGCAATATTTTACCATAACCCACCTGGAGGATGCCTTTGAGCTAAATGAGGTAATTTTGGGTAAAAACTGGGCTTTCGGGCTTTACTTAAATGGGCAGGCATATAAACTGCGTTTGAAAGCCGAAGCGCATGCGCTCATTGAATGGGATATACCACAGGAGGTAAAAGACCTGGACCTGACCGTGATGCATTACTTTATCTTTGAAAAGGTGCTGGGTATAGACCGGGAGGCCCAGCGAAATTATGCTGGCCTGAGCTATGTCAGGAACTTTACAGAATGTATCAGTAAAGTAAATGCCAAGGTCGCGCGCCTTGCCCTGATCACCAACGATGTATCGATGGAACAGGTGAAACGGGTCTGCTACAGTGGGGCAATCATGCCACAGAAGTCAACTTTTTTCTATCCAAAGGTAATCTGCGGATTTTTATTCAGTTCAATCAAAAACGATGAATTTATCACGGCCTCTGCTGCTTGCTTCTAACTCGCCCCGGCGGCGGGAACTGCTGACGGGCCTTGGCCTGGATTTTACCGTGCGCGTAAAGCAAGTGCACGAGGAGTATCCTGCTGATCTGAAAGGGGCTGCCATAGCTGAGTTCCTGGCAAACCAGAAAGCTGATGCCTATGTAAAAGAGCTGCAGGATGCACTTGTGATCACGGCCGATACCATTGTATGTGTGGGCAACAGCGTGCTCAACAAACCGCAAACACACCACGAGGCGGCTGAGATGCTGCGGCAATTGTCAGGCCGCGCCCACCAAGTAATTACCGGCGTTTGCCTGCTTTCTAAGGAAAGGAGGATTACTTTTCATGACACTACTACGGTATATTTTAAAGACCTGAGTGCCGGTGAAATCGAATTTTACATCAACCACTACAAGCCTTTTGATAAAGCAGGCGCTTATGGCATTCAGGAGTGGGTTGGCATGGTGGGTATCGAACGCATTGAGGGCTCCTATTTTAATGTAGTGGGCTTACCGGTACAAAAACTGTATGCTAACTTAATAGAAGCAGGGTACCTCACTTACTAAAATTATCCTTTTTACCTTTGTGCCTTTACTACATGTTTAACAAGCAGCAAATTCAATGGCTTTAATAAAATTATTCCTGGCACCTGGCAAAGAGCACTCCTTAAAACGCCTGCACCCCTGGGTATTCTCGGGTGCCATCCGGAAAATGGACGGCGAACCAAGCGAGGGAGAAGTGGTGGAAGTATACTCGCACAAGCAGGAGTTCCTGGCGATGGGCCAGTATGCTCCCGGCTCCATCGCGGTGCGCATCATCTCTTTTGAGCAGGTTGAGCCGGACTATGCCTTTTGGAAAAGCAAGGTTCAGGCTGCTTACGATTACAGGAAAAGCCTGGGCATTATAGATAATCCGCATACGGATGTATACCGCTTGATCTATGCGGAGGGCGACGGGGTGCCTGGCCTGATAGTGGATGTGTACAAAGACACAGCCGTGGTGCAAACGCATTCTGTGGGTATGTACCTGGTGCGTGACCATATAACAAAGGCACTGCAGGAAATATATGGCTCCTCGCTTACCGCCGTTTACGATAAAAGCGCTGAGTCGCTTCCCGCCAAAGCACCGGTAACTCCTGAGAACGGCTATCTCTTTGGCGCCACTTCAGGGGGTGTTGTGGTGACGGAAAATGAGAATGAGTTCTTTATAGATTGGGAAGGAGGCCAGAAAACGGGTTTTTTCATCGATCAGCGTGAAAACAGAGCCTTGCTGGCCCGCTATGTACAAAACAAAACGGTGCTTAATACTTTTTGCTATACCGGCGGTTTTTCGGTGTATGCCTTAAATGCCGGGGCAAAAGAGGTGCATTCTGTGGATGTATCCAAGAAGGCGATCGAACTGACGGAGAAAAATGCTGCATTAAGCCAGCACCCGGAACGGCATACGGCTTTTGCCATGGATACCTTTGAATTTCTGAAAGGCAAAGAGGACCTTTATGATGTGATCATCCTGGACCCTCCGGCCTTTGCCAAAAGCCAGAAAGTACGCCACAATGCCCTGATGGGCTATAAGCGACTGAACGCGGAGGCAATGAAAAAAATAAAACCCGGCGGGATCATCTTTACTTTTTCCTGCTCCCAGGTTGTGGATAAGTATCTATTCAACAGTACTGTAATGGCAGCTGCCATAGAAGCAGGCCGAAAAATCAAGATCATGCACCACCTCTCGCAGCCAGCAGATCACCCGATTTCTGTGTTTCACCCGGAGGGCGAATATTTAAAAGGCCTTGTGCTCTTTGTGGAGTAGCCCACTCGGAGTATTTGGCACCCCAAGCCAGATTCAAATAAAATTTAAAAGGCTAATTACTGAGCCAGTTATTTTCAGGAAGCGCATCCGGTAACTCCATCCGGATGCGCCATTCCTTCGGGTAATAGTTATTTACACGGTTCCCAATTTGCTTGGCCCAGCCCAATGGCAGTTGCTTGTACTGCAGCAGCACCCAGTCGTTGCCCCCTCCTTCCAGCATTATATCCTCTTTACGCAGGTACTTCAATGCTTGCTCCAGACTAAGCTCAGCCACCTGGAAGAAATCCTTGTTCAGATGTTGTGCCAGCGCCAGGGAATGCACAGGCTTAAGCTTTTTCCCTTTTACCTCGGCAACTTCGGTGCCTGCATAAATGACGTGCATGTTTTGATAGAGCTCATCCAGTGCTTCAAAATGAATGGTGGGAATAGCAGATAGCAGCTCTCCCCATTGCAGCCAGCTGTACCTTTCCGGTTCCTGAAGCCAATTATGTACCAGTGCCTGTTCTTTTTTACCGGCCAGCGTTACCTTGTGTTTCTTCTTTTTGGTGTTGTGGCCATGCGCCTCCGCTGTGCCCGCTTTTTGCAGTACGGCCAAAAAGAAGCCCTCACCCTGCACACGGTGCGGATAAAATCGATAGCCCTCGATGCCATTCAACTGGGAGGCTTCTATGCCCCAAGCTGGCTTTAAATCAATTTTTACACTTACTGCGCATTCCTGGGTAGCCAGCCAGGTCATATTCTCTTCATTCTCTGCTGTATTCCAGGTACAGGTGCTGTAGACCATTACGCCACCCGGCCTGAGTGTTTCCCATACATCGGACAGAATGCGCTGTTGCCGCTGGGCGCAAAGGTTGACATTGTCCTCTGACCATTCCTCCATAGCCTTTGGGTCTTTTCTGAACATCCCTTCCCCGCTACAGGGCGCATCGATGACCACCACGTCAAAGAAATCAGGTAGCCTGGAAAACTGACGTGGATCGTTGTTGGTAACCACCACATTGCCACTGCCCCATTTGGTTACGTTTTCAGCTAAAATACTTGCCCTGCTTTTGATCACCTCGTTGGTTACCAACAAACTATCTGCAGAGAGCAGGCTTGCCAGGTGCGTGGACTTGCCTCCGGGTGCGCCGCAAAGGTCAAGTACCCGCAAAGGTTCCTGTATGTTAACTGCCTGTTTTAGCGCCTGCTCCAGGAACATGGAACTGGCTTCCTGCACATAATACCCCCCGGCGTGCAAAAGTGGGTCTAATGTAAAAAGAGGCCGTTTGGCTAAATAGTAAGCTTGCCTGGCCCATGGAACTTCTGGTAAATCGGGCAAAGCGCTGATTTTGGCACTATTCATCCGGATGCTGACTGGGGCGGCTTGTGCCAGGGAAGCCTCAAAACATGCGAAGCTGTTACCCAGCATATCTTGCATGCGTTCCTTAAATGCGATAGGGAGTTCCATAAGTATAACAAAGGTACAGCTAATAGCCTGTAATTAAAATGAGGACTTCAAGCACATATATTCCCTGACGATGGGAAGGTCGGCTGGACTCCAGTCATACTGAAGCAGCGCGTTTGCCTTTTCCCATACTGCCTGCCGGTGCTCCAGCAATTGGATAACACCACTTTGGAACGAGCATATGTAAGGATTGAGCTGGATGGTATTAGTAGGGTAACTATAATACACCGGGGAGAGCATTTTGCCAGGCCTGACCTGAATGTTCAGCTCTTCCTGTATTTCACGTTGGAGGCATTCCCGTTCTGATTCACCCCTTTCGAGTTTACCCCCCGGAAATTCCCATAACAGGGGGTGCGACATTTCTTTGCTGCGTTGTGTGATTAAGGTAAGTCCATCTCTCTCAATAATGCCACATACTACTTGTAAATGCACTAGCTTTCTTTGAACCATGTCAAAATTTTATTCTCAAGCCTTTTACGACCCGTTCTGGTTTCTCTAGTTCATAAAAAGTATAACCTAAGCCAAGGCAAAAGATAAGGTTGAGCCAACCTATACTTTGGTCAGGTATCAGGCCAAAGTATAGTACCTGCACCAAGAAAATATGATAAGAAGCCTGTCCCAAGCGTGTAAGTATTACCAAGAAGAGGCTGCTGGAGTTTTGCGGAAATAGCATCAATCCCATCCACACTAAAAAGGCGGCGTAACCAAAAGACATAAAGTTCTGCAGTTTCCAATCTTGCCTGATGAAGGGTAGTGTATAGGAAGTATAGCCTACCAGATAGAGATAAACTATACCTAGAAAACCCACTGTAACAAATAACATAATCAAGTAAGTGCGATTCACTTTGCCAAAGGGCCATTTCGATAGCCAATACCCGAATGCAACGGACGAGAAGTATCTCGGAAAGGCCGCACTGTACAAATAGTTATCAGTGTTAAAGTAGGCAATATGGCTGCCCCACCAAAGAAAGGCGACTTCCAGGCTTATTAAAAGTAACGTTGTCAGGATAGCATTCTTGTTAAGCAGGTACCCGATAAGGGGCAATAAAAGTATGGATTGAAATAGCAGGGTGATGAAATAATTGCCTTCGCCAGTTACAGGAAGCAGTCCAACCAGGGAATAGAGATTAATGGAGATTACGTCTTTGTTAAAAACAAATCCCCAAAGTAGCCCTAGCACATAGGCCATCAGAAAAACCTGCAGGTACGGTACAAGTATTCGGGAGGCTTTCCGGTAAAAATAGCTGTCAGTATAGAGTGGCTGTACGCGTGGTTGCTCTGTACTCATCTTCAAACCCAGGTTCAGGCCCATAAGTGTCATGAACAGGGGCACCGCCTGCCATATATGAAAGGGGGCATAACTAGTATACAGCACTTCTTTCGGTAAAGAGTGAAGCAGGATAACTGCTATAATACTCAACCCTTTTAAGATGTCGATTTGCTGTAAATATACTTTCATCTAAAGCAGATAATCGGATACCAATCTGTTTGTAAATCAAAAGTAACGAATCTGCAGTATAAAAAGAGTACAAACGTAACGTATGGGTTTAAATCTCAATTATAAATTTGTATTGCTTATAAGTAGTGTGGCTGCCATCGTATCTGCCCTATTCAACACTGTCGCAGTGACTGTCTTATGGCTAGGATATAGACTCGTGCCGGTATGGGGCCCGCGTAGCCTATCGAATTATTTGTTCATTTACAGCATTGCTGTTAGCTTCCTGATAGCCTGGATAGTTACCAAAACAACCCGGCATGCAATTCGATCCCGTAAGGTTATGCCTTTGCACTGGCACCTGAAAAGCCAGACCCTCGTTGATAAATTGCCTTCCAGAACCTTACACCGATCGGTGCTGCTGGCTGTTACCAGCGGACTTATGACAAGCTTGACCTTATACTTGCTGGAGCTAAAGGAACTCCATACATTGTATGTGACAGAGATACTGTACTTCTGCAATTTTTATGTGATATTACAAGCTATTGCTATTGCCATAATGGCCATTTACAGGGCCATGGGGGATAACGTGATGTGGCATGCTAAAGCCACCTGAGCCAAACGCAATCCCAGCAAAGTGAGTTTTTTGCTCAGGTGCCGCGGATGTTTATTTGAATTGTTCTTTAAGAATTTCGAATTCCACGGTTGGCGAAATGCGGTCATACAGTATCATATAAACTGCTTTTGTAATGGGCATGTTAACACCTAGCTTTTTGTTAAGCTCATAAATGCTTTGCACGGCATAGTACCCCTCCGCCACCATGTTCATTTCTATCTGTGCTGACTTAACTGTATATCCCCTTCCGATCATATTGCCAAAGGTTCGGTTACGGCTAAACTGTGAATAGGCCGTAACAAGCAGATCACCAAGGTAGGCAGAACCACTTAAATCACGGTGAATAGGCATAATGGCATCCAGGAATCGTTCAATTTCAAACATGGCATTTGATACCAGTACTGCTTGAAAATTATCGCCATAGTTTAAACCGCGGGCTATTCCGCAGGCCAGGGCAATGATGTTTTTCATCACCGCGCAGTATTCCACCCCATCCAGGTCATCTAGGGGGTTGGCTTTAACATAACGGTTGCGCAGCATCTCACAGAAACGATCGGCAGTACCGAGGTCATGCGATCCAATAGTCAGGTATGATTGTTTCTCCAAGGCTACTTCCTCTGCATGGCATGGCCCGGCAATCACGAGTTGATGTGTATTCGGAACCTGAAACTCACGCTCCATATAATCCGTGATCAGGATGTTCTGTTTCGGAATCATACCTTTTACCGCCGAAACCACCACCTTGTCGCGGAAAGCATTGCGAGGAAGATCTGCCAATGCCTGTTGTACGAAAGCGGCCGGAACGGCAAGTATCACCCAATCTGCAGCGGCAATTACTTCCTTGATGTCAGAAGAGGGTTTAACAAAATCCAAATCAAAGGAAACGCCGCTTAAATAGCGCGGATTATGCCTGTAATTTAGCAAGTGTTGCACATCGTTGTGGTTGCGCATCCACCAGTGAATCTGCGATCGGTTCTCAGAGAGAATCTTAACCAAGGCCGTGGCCCAACTCCCTCCCCCTAAAACGGCTACTTTTTCCAATACTGATTTTTCTTAGTTCTCGTCCTTTGTTTCAGCAGCAATGGCGGCTTTGTCCAGCGTGGCGGCATCTTTCACTGCTACCTTAGCCCCGTCTTTGAGTGTTTTTGATACAGCCCTAAACGGACCCGATACAACTTTTTGACCTGCTTTTAGACCGCTAACTATCTCAATGTTCTCAAAATCGCTTATGCCGGTTTTAACCTTTACCGTTTTCACTGCGTTGCTAGCACTGTCGTAGGCAAAAACAACTTCCTCTATTTTAACAGGTGCTTTTGGTAAATCCTTTTCGGCGTTCGCATCTTTTTGCTCTTCCCCAGGGATATTTTCCTCCTGGTTGGCAGATCGCGTTGTCACGGCTGAAAGCGGAACTGATAAAACGTCGGATTTCTTTTCGGTGATAATGTCTACTGATGCCGTCATCCCAGGTCTGAAGGGTCTGGCATTGGTTTTGGAAAGGTGGCTGTAGGAATCATTGATAAGGCGAATCCGCACTTCGAATTCCGTCACTGCTTCCAGGCTGGCAACATCGCGGGCCGTATTGGCAATGGATGTAACAACCCCTTTGAATTTCTCGTCCTTACTGGCGTACGAATCCACCTCTACGATCACGGAGTCTCCGAGCGCTACCCGAATGATGTCATTTTCGTTCACGTTTACGCGCACCTCCATATTGTTTAGGTTAGCAATGCGCATGATCTCCGTACCGGCCATTTGCGAGGTGCCTACCACCCTTTCGCCCCGTTCCACGTTCAGTTTGGATACAATTCCGCTGGCGGGGGCGTAAATAGTGGTCTTGTTCAGGTTTTCACGGGCATCCTTTAACGATGCCTGCGCATTCTGCACATTAAATTCGGAGGCGCGCACACTTTGGCGCAACGACTCTACTTCCTGCCGGGCAGACTCGTAATTAGCGGCAATCTGCTGCCATTCCGCCTGCGATATAACTTTCTGGTCGAACAAGGACTTGTTGCGGTCATAGTTCTGCTTAACCTGCGCCAGGTTTGCCTGCGATTGGGCCAGCCTCGCCTTCGACTGCCCCAGGTTTGCACGTGAAGAGTTCACGCTTGCCTGTTGCGCATCTACAAAAGACTGGTAATTATCAGGCCGAATGCGCAATAACAGTTGCCCTTTGACGACAGAGTCCCCTTCTTCCACATTCAACTCAATAATCTCACCGGATACATCCGGGCTGATCTTAATTTCTGTCTCGGGTTGTATCTTTCCGGAAGCACTCACTTTTTCAACAATCTCTACTTTTTTAGCCTCGGCCAGAACAACTTCTGTTCCTTCGTCCTGTGCTATCCAACCCGCTTTTTTTGCGCCAATAATTCCAAACAGTAGAAATAAAAGTACGCCAACCAGGATGGGGATCAGCTTTGATTTTTTCTTTGCCATAGTTTTTTATAAAGAGATTTCTTTTCCTTGGTAAAAGTCTAGTACCTTTTGTTTAAATGTGAATTCATACTTGGCCTGCAGTAAATTAGACTGTGCAGCACGGTAGTTGTTGGCCGCTATGTTAAATTCTACCGTGTTTATCACGCCGCTGTTTAAGCGGAGCTGGGCATTCCGGTAATTTTTTTCAGCTGCCCTGAGTTGCTCTTTGGCAGCAACATATTTGCGCCTGGCAGCCAGGGCATCAACAGTCGCCTGCTCTATTGTCTGGCGCAGGTTATCGCGGGCGATATCGGCATTCAAGCGCGCATTCTGCTCATTTATAATTGCCCGCTGCACATTGCTACGCGCCTGCAAACCATTTAAGATGGGTACACTGAGCTGTACTCCCACCTGCTTGTAAATATTATCACCGATTTGGTCAAAAAACGGGTAGTCGCCATAAACAGGCTGAAATGCCACGCTGGGCAGGAATACGGTGCGGGCCAGTTGTTCTCCCTGTGGGTCACTGTAAAAGTCCTGCCGGATGTATCCGTTATCGATGATCTCGCGCCCTGTTAAAAACTTACTGGTGTTAGAGTACCTGCTACTAATACCGCCAACCAGACTAACCCTGGGGTAATAGGCGCCCCTGGCAATCTCCAGGCCTTTGGCGGCGCTAAGCACCTGAAGATCGGCTGCTTTGATAGCTGGCTGCTCCAATTCGGCAATTTCATAAACCTGCTGCCCGTTAACGAGTACTGGTGCCTGATCCGGGTCAGGAATCAGAGGTATTTCGATTTTAAAATCGGGGGTAACGGGAATGTTCAGCAACTGCATTAGCGACACGAGTGTCAGGTCGCGTTGATTCTCTGCGTTGATGATGGACAACTCATCGGAAGACTGCTGTGATTCCAGATCCAGGACAGAGTTCTCTGCAACACTGCCGGCTTTGAACAAAATGCGGGTTCTATCCAGCTGCTGTTTTGTTAGGTCACGCTGCTGCATCGATGTTTTGATCAGCTCCTCAGAAAAAAGTATATTCAGATAAGCCGTGATGATCTGGATAGTGATATCGTTCTGTACAGCTAATGCCCTTTGTTCACTGGCCTTTAAATCCAACTCGTTCTGCTTGATGGTGTTCGTGTACTGGAAACCCATAAAAAGCGGAATGCTGGCATTAGCCTGTACATTGGCCGTTTGAGAACTTTGGTTAACCAGACTAAAGGTTACCGGATCCTGGTACGAGCCTGAGTTATAGTTGTAATTACCGCCAGTGTTAATAGAAGGCAGGCGTTCATACTTAGACTGCTTGAGATCAACCACAGCTAAATTACGGTTAAGTAGGCTTTGGCGCACCTGCAGGTTTTTACTTAGCCCATAATTCACAGCCTCTTGTAACGACCAAGCCCCATCCCCATTGGGGTCTTGCTGCGCAGATGCTGCGTTAAAGCCGGCAGAACCTAAAAAACCTAAGGCGAATAAGATTAGTTTATTTTTTTTTTTCATAGTGCTAGCAAATTATAGATCGATATTCGGAATATATATCACATTTTTAACCCAGCTCAACTGGCGCATGTACTCCAGCGTTATGGGTTTTATGCCCGAGTCCATTTCTATAAACTGACGGGCCAGCTCGTTTCTTCCTTTCCGCGAAACGCTCATAGTGGCAATGTTACAATCGTCGTGCGCCAGTACAGAGGCGATGAATGCAATGCTGCCGCGTACGTCGCCTGCATCAATAATAAGGGTGTGCAGCGTGGCAGAGAAGCTGGCGGTAAAGCCATCCACTTCCACGATGTTGATCACGCCTCCTCCTCTGCTCTGGCCAATTACTTCTACTTCCCTTCCCCCACCCTTCAAGTATAACTTGATCGTGTTTGGGTGCATGGTAGAGGCGTTTCCGACAGATTTGAAAGTATATTTCAGCCCACGTTCTGCTGCATGGTCAAAAGCTTCTTTTATGCGTTTATCATCCGTTTTAAAATCCAGTAAACCCGCCACTATTGCCCTGTCGCTGCCATGGCCCTCATAGGTGCGGGCAAAAGAATTGTAAAAGGTGATTGTGGCCTCTTCGGGGGCAGCTCCCAATATGCGAATGGCAGCACGTGCAATCCGCACCACACCTGCAGTGTGAGAGCTGGACGGACCAATCATCACAGGTCCTATCATATCAAATACACTACTTTTTTCAGCCATGTAGCTTAACAACAGATCAGATATTGTAAAAACCAAATTTAGGAATTTACAACCAGTTTCGCAGAATTTACCCCTTAAAATAGCTTTATTTATACTAACAGCGTGTTTTGCTCTACAAATAGAACACAATAACCCATAAAGGCCCTGCTAACCGGCTATCGTTTTATAAGCTATCTATCCGCAAAAGCCAGGTATCAGGTAGCTAATGCCAGGCTATTTCTCGTTTATTAGTGAATGGGTGCTATAAAATGGTTAGTTTTGTGTCATTCGCAGCATCCTAAAGATTGATTAAAATGCGTGAAATGGAACATGTCTTTAAACCTGAAGTTCTGGAACAACTAAAGCGGCTGGAGGAAAAATACGTGCCCCTTGGCCAGGATCTTGCTGCCTACCTGGAAGGTATGTTTCACACCAAATTCCTGAATTACTGGGATTACATTCACCTGGATACCCTCCTCAGCCTGCAGAACCCCAGAACAAATATTCCTGATGAAAAGATCTTCATCATGTATCACCAGATCACAGAGCTATACTTTAAACTTTGCCTGGAGGAATTCCGTCAAATAGCTGAAGATAAAGACATTACCGTTGAATGGTTCATCAGAAGGTTAAAGCGGATTAACCGTTATTTCGATAACCTGATCAACTCCTTCGATGTGATGGTAGATGGCATGGACCCAAAGCAGTTCCTGCAGTTCCGGATGGCGCTTATGCCTGCCAGTGGCTTCCAGTCGGCACAGTACCGGCAGATAGAGATCGCCTCCACGGACCTGCGCAACCTGGTTGACAAGGCTAAGCGTGCAGCCCTGGGGCTGGAGAGTTCTCAGGAAGAAATGATCGGCTGCATTTATTGGAAAGCCGGAGCCACCGAAATGGCCTCGGGCGCCAAGACGCTTACCCTGCTGCAGTTTGAAGAAAAGTATACAGCAGAACTCATACAGTTTGCCAAGGAATACCAGCATAAGAATGCATGGAGCGTATACAAGCGCTTTTCCGAGGAAGAGCAACAGTACCCCAAAGTAAAAAAAGCCCTGCGCGAGCTCGACAGCAATGTAAACGTGAACTGGCCCCTGATGCACTACAAGTCGGCGGTACGGTACCTGCAGCGCGACCCTGAAGTGATCGCTGCCACGGGAGGCACCAACTGGCAGAAGTACCTCCCTCCTAAATTCCAGAAGCGCATCTTTTACCCTGAGCTGTATTCCGAGCAGGAGCTGGAGGACTGGGGTAAAGGCTGGGTGGAGAAAATTCTGAACGGAGATGATTGACGGAAGCAAGCGCAGGCTTAGAACTTCTGTTGCTGCAATCTTGTTCAAAAGCGGTTAAGAGTATTCACCATTTAATTCGGTTTAAGGCAAACTACCTTACCCCATCCCCATGAATAAAAAAGAACTTGACCTGGTACTGTCACCCGAGGTTGCCTTTGATGCGCAACTACTCGAACAGGAGATCCTGAAAAGTGCACATGTTTACCCCGAAGATGTAAGGTATGTGCATCGGGTAAAGCGTTCTATTGATGCCAGGGGCCGCGAAGTGTTGGTGCGCATCAAAGCCGATGTTTACCTGGAAACGCCACCCACTGATGTTATATCCCCATCTTTCCATTACCCGGATGTCTCCGGCAGCAAATCGGTGATCATCGTGGGGGCCGGCCCTGCGGGTTTGTTTGCTGCCTTGCGCTGCATCGAGCTCGGGCTTAAGCCCATTGTGCTGGAACGCGGCAAAGATGTGCGCAGTCGGCGGCGTGACCTGGCTGCCATCAACAAGGCGCATGTGGTACACCCGGACTCGAACTATTGCTTTGGAGAAGGCGGCGCCGGTACCTATTCTGACGGCAAGCTGTATACGCGCTCTAAAAAACGGGGCGACCTGCAACGCATCCTGCAAATACTGGTGCAGCACGGCGCCTCGCCGGATATCCTGTTCGACGCCCATCCGCATATAGGCACCAACAAACTCCCCGGTATCATCGAGGCGCTTCGTACTACCGTGCGCACGGCGGGTGGGGAAGTGCTTTTTGACAAGCGCGTTACCGACTTTATAGTTGAGCATGGGCAAATGCGCGGCGTAGTAACCCAGGACGGGCAGGCCTACACCGGAGAGTCGGTTATTTTGGCTACCGGCCACAGTGCCCGCGACATTTTTGAACTGTTGCAAACCAAAGCGATCCTGGTTGAGGCCAAACCTTTTGCCATGGGTGTGCGCGTGGAGCATCAGCAAAGCCTGATAGACAGCATTCAGTATAAATGTGAGGCGCGGGGGCCGTATTTACCGGCCTCTAGCTACGCGCTCGTGCACCAGACACACTATAAGAACCGGCAGCGCGGTATCTTCTCATTTTGCATGTGCCCGGGTGGGTTCATCGTACCCTCGGCCACAGCGCCCGGCGAGGTGGTGGTCAATGGGATGTCCCCGAGCCGGCGCGATTCCCGTTTCTCTAACTCCGGCATCGTAGTGGCCGTGGAGTTAGAGGACATGGATATTGAAAAGCACGGTGCCCTCGCGGGCTTGCGTATGCAACAGGAACTGGAACAGAAAGCGTGCGCCCTGGCAGGTGGCACGCAGGCCGCCCCAGCACAGTTGTTAAAAGATTTTACCGATCGTAAGGTCAGCCCCCAGTTGCTGGAGACCTCGTATCAACCGGGCCTGGTATCTGTCGACATGAATCAGCTGTTCTCCGAAGAAATGGCTTATCGTTTACGGGAGGGCTTTAAGGCGTTTGGAGGCAAAATGCGCGGCTACCTGAGCAACCAAGCCCAGATCGTGGGGGTGGAAAGCCGTACCTCCTCCCCTGTGCGCATTCCACGCGACCGCGACACGCTGGAGCACGTGCAGGTAAAGGGGTTTTATCCTTGCGGCGAGGGCGCCGGATATGCAGGAGGTATCGTGTCTGCTGCCATGGACGGGGAACGCTGCGCCGAAAAGATTGCCCTTAAGGTTTTGGTGCCCTGAACAGCTAAGTATTCCTTATTTTAAACTCTTCTGGTACTTTTCAGCGTAAACACACAGAAGGCGGCAGCTGTAATACTTCGTTTCTGAGCAGCGTGCGTCTTTTGTAGAACCAGGTAGAATTTTAAATATGAAAAAAACTGTAGTGTTAGGAGCCTCCGATAACCCCGCCAGGTATGCTTACAAAGCTGTGCACAGGTTGCAGCAGCATGGGCATGAAGTGGTGCCTGTAGGCATAAAAAAAGCTGAAGTGGGAGGCCAGTCCATTGTCACGGATAAAAGCCAGCCCATCGCGAATGTAGATACCGTTACACTTTACGTAGGGCCGCAGAATCAGCCTTTCTGGTATGAGTATGTACTTTCACTCAAGCCTAAACGAATTATTTTTAACCCAGGCACTGAAAACCATGTGTTTGAAAAAATGGCCGCCGATGCGAACATTGAAACACTGCACCATTGTACCCTGGTTATGCTGGCCACAGATAGCTATTAAAAAAATGATTTCAAGCTAAACCCCTCTTTTTCCGCAACGTATATAAGATAAAATAAGGCAGATGGCATTTGTTGTCTATGCCCATTAAGAAGGGATCTATAAAGATCCCTTCTTTTGTTTTAGGCCTTAAAAAAGCTGGGCCCGCTATTCGTTTAGCGGGCCCAGCTTTTCTAGTTATTTACATTTCTACAATTTACTTTCTTCAGGCTTTTGTGCCCCATCTTCTTCGTCTTCCATCATGTGGCGCATGGTAGATGCCAGCGCCATATCAGACATGATGTTGGAACCGGTGGTCTGCATTTTGTTTTTCAGGCCCGATACGATCCTCGATTCCCCGTGCATCAGGGCATCGTACCCATCCTTGGCCACTTCCTCTGGTTCTGAAAGGCTTCCGTTGGCGGCCCGGGTGTGGGCGGCTCCTGCCCTTCTGAAGAACATCGTGTTGCTGGCACCTGGGCAAAGTGCCGTTACAGTGATACCGGTATCCTTCAGTTCGTTAGTGAGCGCTTCCGAAAAGGATAGCATAAAGGCTTTGGTCGCGCCGTAGATCGTCATCAGGGGTGAGGGCATAAACGACACCACTGAAGCCAGGTTCAGGATTTTACCTGCATTCATTCTTTTCATGTCCTGCAGGAAAAGTTTGGTGAGCTCCACCGGGGTGACCATGTTAAGCTGCATGATCGCTTTCTCTCTGTCCAGGTCCGTTTCATCAAAGAAGCCATGCACACCTGCCCCGGCATTGTTGATGAGCACATCCACATGGATTCCGCTCTTTTTTACTTCATGGTATACTTCCCGTGCCGCATCCGGCCTGGAAAGGTCGGAGGTGATGATGCAGACATGTTCCAGTTGGTGTTCTTCCTGTAACTGATGCCCCAGTTTACGAAGGCGTTCTTTGCTGCGCGCCACCAGAATCAGGTTGTAGCCATCCTTTGCAAATAACTTCGCGAATTCCATCCCGAACCCGTTGGAGGCGCCGGTAATAAGTACTGTCTTTCCTTTGTTTTCCTCTTTCATTGTTTTCATAGTTAAAGTGGCAAGCTTGCCAGAATTGGCAAACAGGTTTCTATATGTACCTTGCCAGCCGGCGATAGGTTACCAGGTAACCCATATTAAAGCCCTTAAAATCATGGCTGCCATCAGCTGCAGCAAAGGGAAAATACTGTTCAGGGTTCAAGTATAAGCACACTGCGAGCGCCCAGGTATAAAGCCGGCCTAAGCTTCTCTCCTGAGTACCTCCAGGGGTGGCCTGTTGAGAATGCCCCGGCTGTTTAGCATGCCGATAAAAACAGTTAAGATCGTAATGCCAAAGAAGACCGGGATAAGTGGTGTGAGGTCCGGCACAAAGGCTACCTCAAAGCTAAATACGGCTAAGGCCCAGCTTGCCCCCACGGCCAGTATAACGCCAGTGCCGGCAGCCAGGGCGCCCAGTAACAGGTACTCAAAGGCGTTGATGCTTAAGATCTGCTTGCGGCTTGCCCCCAAAGTTCGCAGTAGTACACTTTCCTGCACCCGCTGGTATTTACTGTTATTAATCGACCCGATCAGAACCAACAAGCCTGTGCTGATGCTAAAGAGGGCCATAAAGCGGATCACAAAGGATATCTTTCCCAAAATATCATCCAGGGTTTCCAGAATCAGGCCAAGATCTATAGCGGACACATTCGGGAACTGCCGCACCAGGGACTGCTGAAACTGTGCCGCCTGCTTATCTGTTTCTGTGCGGGTCATGATGACATGGAACTGTGGGGCCTCCTCTAGCACGCCTTCTGGAAAGAGGACCAGGAAATTGGTCTGAACCCTGTTCCATTCCACCTCCCGTAAGTTTGCCACTACCGTTGTCACCATAGCCCCCTGCACATTAAAGACCATTGTATCGCCGATGCCTACTTTTAATCGCGCTGCATAATCCTCTTCAACGGAAATAGGTACGGGTGCATTCGGGTCCGTTACTTTGCCCTGCCAGGTGCCTTCCACGCTTTTCTCTGAGTTGATGAGGGAATCGCGGTAGGTGACGCGGTATTCGCGCGTAAAGGTCCAGTCGGGTATGCCGAGCGTGGTGTCTTTCCGCACATCAGCAGCGGTAAGCCCTTTAATCTCCTCCACGCGCATCGACACCACCGGAACTGATTGAATGATGGGCAGCCCCTGCTCGCGCGTAAACTGCGTAATGGCCTCTTTCTGGGCACTCTGAATATCAAACAGCACCAGGTTCGGTTGGTTCTCGCTCCCGGCAAAAGCCACTTCGCTGAGCAAGATGCGCTGCATCAGGAAGAGGGTGGCAATCAGCGCGGTGCCTAATCCGATGGATACCGTGAGAAGCAGCGTTTGATTGTTGGGCCGGTACAAATTAGCCAGGCTCTGGCGCCACACGTAGCCCCAGCCCACCGGAAAAAAGCGCCTGACAAACCACATCATGAGCCGCGCTATCAAGGCCAGCACTACAAAGGCCACCAGAACACCCGCTGTAAAAACCAGGGCCTGCAGCCAGGTGCCGAGCTGAAAGTAACTGAACACGAAAATAAAGCCTAAAATGAAAAGGTATACCACCCAGCGCCACTTGTCCTGCCCCCCGGCGGTTGGCTCCACGCTGGCCCGGAGGGTAATGAGCGGCGAAACATTACGGATAGCAAGCAAAGGGAGCAAGGCAAACAAAACAGCCACGATCAAGCCAATGGCAATGCCCTGCAAAATAGCCGGCCAGGAAACAGCGACGGTAACCTCCACAGGGAGAAACGTTTTAAACAACTCGGGCAGGTACAGCTGTATCAGGCTCCCGAGCACAGCGCCCACGATAGATCCGATAATGCCCATGGCCATCACCTGGAACAGGTACACCAGAAAGGCCTGTTTCCCGCTCATGCCCAGGCACCGTAGTACACCAATGGTAGGCAGCTTCTCACGGATGTAAATGTGTACCGCACTGGCAACGCCCACGCACCCCAGAAGCAAGGCCACAAAGCCTACAAGCGCCAGAAAACGGGCCAGGTCCTCATACGATTTGCCGGTACTCTTTTTGCGGCTCTCGATGGTGTCGTAGCCAAATCCTGCTTCCTCCAGCCTAGGTTCCAGCTTTTTTACCAGGGCATCAGGGTCAGTTTTCAGGGGTAGCTTGTAGTACTGGTAGTAACTGATGCGGCTTCCGCGCTGCATCAGGCCCGTTTCATCCAGATACTTGCGCGGAATGTAGACTGCCGGGGCAATGGTGGCCGTCATAGCCGATTGCCCCGGAATCTTGTGCAAGGCCCCGGCAATCTCAAAGGTCTGGTTCCCGACTTTGATGGAGTCGCCGGGTTTGGTGTTAAACTGCAACAACAAGGTGTTGTCCACGAGCGCTTTTCTGCCCTCGCTCCGAAAAGTGCGGCTGGCGCTCGCAGGCTCGGTCTCTATCGCCCCATAATACGGAAAGCCGCCTTCTTCCAGTGCGCGCACCTGCACCAGGCGTGTGCCTTGCGAGGCCTCAAAAAGGACCATCGAAACGAAGCGCACCTCATCAGACCTGTCCCCGCCCAGACCAATGGAGTCCAGTAAAAGCTGCATCTTGGGGTCAATCTCCTTGTTAGAGGCAATGACCAGGTCGGCCCCGATAAGCGATTTTGCCTGTTTGTCGATGTCTGTGCGCAGGTTATCAGAAAAGGAGTTGATGGCGACCAGGGCGGCAATCCCCAACACAATGGAAGAGATAAACAAGGCCAGCCTGCCCCGGTTACGGCGGCTATCGCGCCAGGCCATTTTAAGCAGCCAGTGCAAGTTCAGGGGTCTCTTTATAGCAGGGCGAATAATGATGTCGGACAAAGCGGCTTATTTAAAGTATGATAATTTCTTCAGCTGGCAACCTGGTACTATTCCCACTTGCCTTCCAGCTGTATCCTGTCATCAGATAGTACCGTGCCTCCTTTTATTCGGATGATGCGGTCGGTCTTCTCGGCAAGCTCCAGGTCGTGGGTTACCAGCACCAGCGTGGTGCCTGCTTCCCGGTTCAGGTCGAACAAGAGCTGCTCCACGCGTTGCCCCGTTTCATCATCCAGGTTACCGGTGGGCTCGTCGGCAAACAATATGGCGGGCTTGTTGGAAAAAGCGCGGGCCAGCGACACGCGCTGTTGCTCTCCCCCCGAAAGTTGGGTAGGATAATGATCGTGCCGGTCCGCCAGGCCGACCCTAGAAAGCAACTCCAGGGCCTGGCTCCTGACATGGCGCTCCCCGCGCAGCTCCAGCGGCACCATCACGTTTTCCAGCGCGGTAAGTGTCGGGATCAGCTGGAAGTTCTGGAAGATAAACCCCACATACTGGTTGCGCACCTGCGCCCGGGCATCTTCCGAAAGGTTATCCAGTTTAATGTTATTGAGTATTACTGAACCAGCGGTGGCTCTGTCCAGGCCGGCGCAAAGGCCCAGCAGCGTGGTTTTACCACTCCCCGAGGGGCCGACGATCGCACAGGTGTCCCCGGCTTGTAGGCTGAAGTTAATTCCCTGAAGCACGGTTAGCGGTTTATCGCCGCTATGGTAGGTTTTCTGAAGTTGCTGAACTGCTAGTATCGTGGACACAGATAGTTATTAAAGTGAATATATTTGTTACTTGCGCCTTAAAACCATTAAACCGCCTGGTTGAGTTATAGTTTAATGGTAGCGGGAGGCAGCCTTAGCGCCGTATTTTCTGTAAAGTATGTAATTGCCTTCCCAACACCGTATAAATTTAAGAAACTAAGTATAAAACTGATGTCAAAGACAAATATTTTAGCGATCTGCACTGCCGCAATTTGTACGCTTTATAGTTGTGGCGATGTGGAGAAAGCCGATACTAATGGCGCAACCCACACAACGGCTGAAAAGGCAGCTGACAAAGCCGTTAAGCATACGGATACGAAAACAATACTGTTTTTCGGCAACAGCCTGACAGCAGGTTACGGATTGGAGCCCGATCAGGCCTTTCCGGCGCTCATTCAGCAGCGAATCGATTCATTAGGACTCCCTTATAAGGTGGTTAATGCCGGGGTGAGCGGTGAAACCACGGCTGGCGGGAAAAGCAGGATCAGCTGGCTGTTAAAGCAGCCCGTGGATGTTTTCGTGCTGGAGCTGGGGGCAAATGATGGTTTGCGCGGCATCGCACCCGAAGAGACCTATAAAAACCTGCAGGCCATCATTCAGCGCGTCCGGGAGAAAAACCCGGACACGAAGATCATCCTGGCCGGCATGCAGATTCCCCCCAACATGGGCCTGAAGTACGCCACCAACTTTAAGGAGGTGTTCACCCGATTGGCAGCGGAAGAAAACGTGGCGCTGATCCCTTTTCTGCTGGAAGGGGTAGCCGGGAACCGGGAGCTGAACCAGGCCGACGGCATACACCCTACGGTTGCAGGACAAAAGATTCTGGCCAACAATGTCTGGACTGTTTTGGATGACATGCTGGAAGCAAAGGCTAAACTTTAAGTCTTTCATGCTGCCGTGTCGTTAGTTACTTAAGAATTTATTTAGCTAATAATCAAAATGTTATAGTATAGGGCAGCGCTGTGTAGTAAATTTTCTAGAAATTTATACTTGCTCAGGCAACCTACTTGGGCAAAGGGGCATCTAAAGGGTACAAAGCAGTTTTCAGCTTTGGGTTTTACCGGATCATAAACAGATAATTTGATAAAATATTACACAGCGTGTCAGAGTCCGAGTTAATAGCAGGGTGTCAGAAAGCTGACAGTAAAGCGCAGAAGGCGCTTTACGAGCGATATGCTTCGCCGATGTTTGGGGTTTGTCTGCGTTACCTGAAAAACGAGATGGATGCCGAGGAGGCCTTACTGAACGGGTTTATGAAGATCTATAAGCACATCGGGAAGTTTGAGGCCAAAGGAAGTTTTGAAGGTTGGGTGCGGCGCATCATGGTAAACGAGGCGCTGGGCTTTCTACGAAAAAAAGAACCCCTGCACCTGGCCATCGACGACAGTCACATTCAGGTGGCAGGAGGCAGCAAAGCAGATCATGACCTGGCGGAGGGAGAACTGATGGAACTTCTGCATGCCTTGCCTGCCGGTTACAGGGCGGTTTTTAACCTCTATGCCATCGAAGGTTACGCACATAAAGAAATTGCAGATATGCTGGGCATTACCGAAGGAACATCTAAATCGCAGCTAAGTAAGGCGCGCGCCATGTTGCAACGCCGTTTAGAAGGACAAAACGCTATTGCCGTTTAATTAAAGGAGGAAACCATGAAACCAGAAGACATAGACAAAATATTTCGGGAGCGTGTAGGCAACGCTGCCCCCACGCCCCGCGCTGATCTGTGGAGTCGACTACAGGATAGGTTGGAGGATGAAATGCCGCAGGAACAACTGCCATTTGCAAAAAAGGCAAAGGAAGAGAGGAAAACCTTTATGTGGCTTTACTCTTCTGTAGCAGCTACCTTGTCTTTGCTGCTTACGGTTGGCGTTGTCTTCTACAATATCAAAACTACACCGGAGGTTAACGAGCACATTGTCAAGGCCGAGCAGCCTGTAATTACAGAAACACCGGTACTGTCGCAACCTGTACCCGCTGCTACTGTAGCGCATGATGCGATCCCTGAAAATAAATCGGAGGTTCAGGCAACCAGCACCACTCCGGCTGCATCTACCCCTACAGAAGCGGAAAGTAAACCCGCCGCCATCGCGAAAGCGGTAAAGGCATCGGCGCCACGGCATACCGCCCAAGCAGAGGCCGCCGAAAAACCGAAGGCAACTGTGCAGCAGGCCATTGCCAACAGCACCCAAACTGACAAGCCTGTAACTGCAGAAGGTGCTACAGCAGCTGCCCTGGCAGTTAACACTGCCAGAAACGCTAACCTGAATGCAGAGCCTGTCGAAATTATATTCAAGCGTGGCGGTGCCCCCCATGCGGCCCAGGCAGAGCCAGAAAGTGAGCCGAGTGGCTTTACTAAAAAAACCAAGCTCGCCAAGAACATTTTTAAGCAGGTGCGCAACCTGGCAAACGGCGAAGAAGTCGAGTTACAGGCCCTCGGCATCCGTGCGGATAAAGTTGCGCTGGAAACCCAGATCGGAAACAGAAAACTATCGAAAGTAATTAATCTCTAACTCTTAAGATCATGAAACGAGTACTACTAATCATGGCCATTTTCATGGCCGCCGCTACCGGTGTGTCTGCTAAAAGCGGCCCTACCATTGCAGAGCGCTTGCAACCCAACCAGGATACCATTGTGGTAAAGATGGCAAATGGCGCCAAACTGATCCTGCAGCTACAGAATATTCAGCAATTGCAGGCCTTTCAGCACTATAGCCTAGACTCCCTAATGCGTGAACTCAACCAGTATGTGGAGCGTGTTGACCAGATGGAGAACACCAACCAGAAGTCAAAGGACATGGTGGTTACGTTTAACAAATCAAAAGCCGTTGATGGCAAAACAGAGCAAATAACAGTAACTGTACAAGAGGATCCCTCCAAAAAAGGTGAACCGAAAACTGAGCGCCACGAGATACGCATCAACAAGACCTTTAAAATAAATGTAGAGGTGGAAGAGGGCGGCGACGACACGAAAGTAAACGTGAAGGTGCCGGATAAGGCTGAGCGTGACAGCACCCGTGAGGCCTATAAAGAAACCCATTACAAGGCATCGCAGTTTAATTTCGACGTAGACCTTGGCCTGAACAACTTCACTGATTCGGATGGCGGACAGGTGCCGGACCTGAAGCCGCTTGGTTCCCGCTACGTGAGCCTGAACATGCACCTTAACTCACAGTTGGGTGGTCGTAAGAGCCCTTTTTACCTGGTATCAGGCCTGGAGTTTGCTTTTAACAATTACATGTTCGACGACGATATTATAGTATCAGACAACAATAATGTAACAAGTTTTCTGATGGCGACGGACCGGACTTTCGAAAAAACAAAACTGACGCATTCTTCCGTAAACATTCCCATAATACCCATGCTTATGTTTAAACGCGAAAACGGGAAGGACGGATTTAAAATTGGGGCTGGCGGCTTTGCAGGGTATCGACTGGGCAGCCATACCAAACTGAAGTATGAGGAAGGTAGCCGCTCAGAGAAAGATAAAACCCGCGATAATTACAACCTAAGCGATTTTCAGTACGGGTTGGAAGGAGTAATAGGGTATGGGGGCCTGGATCTGTTCGTGAAGTATAACATGAACGACCTTTTCAAGGAGAACCGCGGTCCCCAAACGAATGTGGTAAGCTTCGGGATCAGGTTGCTGAACTAATGTAGTGTCTGTGTGAAAGTGAGTAAAAGGAGGAGCTGTTATGGCTCCTCCTTTTTTTATGAAGCCAAACCGCGCATAAAATTATCCACGATAATGGCGGTTGCCGTCGCCACGTTCAACGATTCAGCCTTACCAAAGGCAGGTATCTTAATGAGTTGGTTAACTTTGGCAGCCACTTCAGGCCGAATGCCGTTCGCTTCGTTGCCCAGCACCAGAATGCCTTCGGGCTTCAGGCGCATGGTGTGCAGGTTTTTTCCGTGCAACGAGGCCCCGAATATTTTAAACGGCGCCCTGTGCTCTGCAAGCCATAACGGCAGGTCAACGTAGTGTACCTGTACCCTGGTAAAGGAGCCCATGGTTGCAGCAATAACCTTAGGGTTGTAAAAATCTGCGCAGGATTCGGAGCAAATCACATGCTTTATGCCGTACCAGTCGGCAATCCGAATAATCGTCCCCAGGTTTCCCGGGTCCCGTATATCGTCGAGTGCGATCACAAAGTCTGTTGAATTTAGCTTAAGATGCGGTAACTTGCGCATGCGTGCTATGGCCAGGCCAGCGTTGTTACTGGAAAAGGTGCCGGCTTTTACCAGGTCAGGCTCATCCACGATCTCGTACCTAAAACCTTTCTGCAGTGTTTCGGTATGTTGGCTGTAAAAGGAATCCGTGACAAATAAATGTTCTAGTTCGAAGTCAGAACGAAGCAACTCCAGCACGCTTTTAGCTCCCTCCACCACAAAGGCTTGGTGTTGGTTGCGGTATTTTTTTACTTGCAGCGAGTTAATGTATTTAATTAAAGCTTTAGATAACATAGCTGGATAAACGTTTGAGAGCACGAGTATACATATACGCCTTAGCATTTACAATTATCGGCCTGGCTGGCTGCATTCCTACCAAGTACCTGGGCAAGGACGAAAAGCTGTTAGTGGGCATCCAGCCCGTGGGGCTAGACAAGGTTGATCCGGTTGCTATTCAGGCACTTTACCAACAGCAGCCAAACCGGTTGGTGTTCGGCTCTGCCCCTTACCTGGCACTCTACAATTTTGGCAAAAAGTTTTACGACCCACTTAAGATACAACAAAAAATAGAGGCACAGCAAGCCATGCAAAAACAGAAAATTGCTGAGGCCGGTACCGACTCGACTAAAGTGCAGAAACTGCGCAGCAAATTCGATAGCCGCATAGAGCGCTTGCAGACAAAAAAGAAAGAGGGTAATTTTGTCATGCAGCTTGGCGAGCCGCCCGCCATCTACGACTCCCTGGCGATGGCGCGTACTCAGGATCAGATCAGTATTTACCTGAACTCGAAGGGGTTTTTTAACAACCAGGTAAGCTATTCGAAAGAGGTAGCCGATGAGAAACTGGTCACCGTCACCATCAACATCGCAGAAAACACCCCCTATCGCTATGCCGATTTAAGTTATTCCATCCCGGATACCGCTATCGCTCGAATCGTGCAGCAGCAAGCCGCCAGGTCGCTGTTGCAGCCAGGTGCTGTTTACGACGAGGAACAGCTGAGCCAGGAACGGGACAGGCTCTACAACCTGCTCAAGAACAGGGGCTACTACGATTTTGCCCGGGCTTACATCGAGTTTGAGGTCGATACCAGTTTTGCTCCCTACACAGCTCAAGTTAAGACCATCATTCAAAACCCGGATGAGGGTGCCAGCCACAAGGTATTCACCATCCAGAATGTATACTTCAAAACCGATGTAGACAGGTTTGGCATACCCCGTGACACCATTAATTTTAATGGCGTTGCGTACCTGGCCTATAAACACAAATACGCCACCGACATACTGGATAAGAAAGTAGATGTTTACCCGGGCCAGACCTATAGCCAATTGCGCACCGCCACCACCCAGCGCAAATTGTCGAACCTGGATGTATTTCAGTTCAATAATGTGTTGTACCGCAAAGTAACTACTTCTGCTGACTCCCTGAATTTGCTGAACGCCTACATCAATGCCGTTCCGGGCAAAAAATTCCAGGAAACCACTGAACTCGGTATGAATTTTACGGAGCGCAGGCCGGGTCCCTTTTCCTCTATTCGGTTAAGGGTACGGAATGTGTTTGGCGGCGCCGAAAACCTGGACATTGGGTTAAGAGGGGGCTACGAGGCTCAGATCGGCATCACCGACGATGACCAGACCGTGATCATAAAGGAATTTGGAGGAAACGTGGCGCTATCTTTCCCTGTTATCCTGGTGCCTTTCACTAATAAAAGCCTGCTCACCGATTTAAGTCCGCGCACCCGCTTTTATACTGGGTACACCAACGAAGACCGACGGGAATACCAACGCTCTAACTATGAGATCGGCCTTGATTACATCTGGCAGCAGGCCCGGTCGCCTTTACAGCCGCCCATCATGCAGTACATCTTTTCACCTGTTAACTTAAACATTATACAGGTCGGCCGCATTTCCGATGCTTTTCAGCGCCGTTTAGATCAGGACGGCCTCAACCGCGGGAACCGGTCATTGGCAGAAAGCTTTAAGAGCGCGTTCATCTCCTACATGTCATTCAACTTTATTTACAATACCAACGACTTTACGCAGTCTAAAAATGCCCGCTACTTCCGTACGCTTGTCGAACTAGGGGGCCTTTCGCAGCAGTTGGGTTTAAATGTGAATATCGGTGATCTGCGCACGTTTCAGTATGCCAAGCTGAATCCGGATTACAGGCGCTACATCCCTTTGGGCAATCAGCGCGTTTTCGCTTACCGGATCAATACAGGTGTGGCCTCCCCCCTTTTTACTTCCAATGTATTGCCCTACGACAAGCACTTTTTCGCCGGCGGTGCATCGAGCGTGCGCGCATGGCAGTCAAGGAGGTTAGGGCTTGGGTCCTTTTCCGCGACCTCCACGCTGGAAGGAGATACCATACGTGATTTTATTAGCGAACAGCCCGGTGAGGTTTTGTTGGAGGGCAGCGCCGAATACCGCTTTAACCTGTTTAGTTTCTTAAACGGGGCTCTGTTTGTTGATGCCGGAAACGTATGGCTCTTAAAGGAAGACGCTGGTAGACCGGGGGCTAACTTTGCCCTGAACCGCTTTTACCAGGAGATCGCGGTAGGTACGGGCTTTGGCATTCGCTTCGACCTTTCTGTGGTGGTACTGCGCTTTGATTTGGCTACCAAGGTGTATGACCCTACTGCACCAGGCAGTAAATTTGTTTTGGATAACTTTCAGTTCTCACAAATTTTTACCCGGAACAACCAGACCTCTCTGAACATTGGCATTGGCTATCCTTTTTAATAATTCAACTACCATATAAAGGACCTCTCGTAAATGCTGCTTTTCTCATTCAGCTTAATAATTATATTTTAATTAGTGTAGCTACGCTAATTTTATAGGTTTATTTTTAGAACTTTTAAAATAAAGTGTATTGCTAATATACTTTAGGCTGTGGTTTATATTTTTGATATTTTCCCAAAATGTGCCAGAAGGCAGTAGCTCCATTCAGCAAAGAAAAGCCTATAAAATTTCAGAAAGGCCTCCTGCTCTCATGTGCGTTCGCCCTAATGTTTCCTGAAAAGAAATTTATTTTATTAAATATGAATGAATATTTCCTTCTTTATGTAAAGGAAATTTATAAATTTAAGCAGGATATTGAAGTTAGTAAACTTATTGGAATTATCATATGCTGTATGTAATTATACAAATGTCATACAGTAATTCATTCCATATTACACTACGTAAATCCAGCGCGCCCTATGAAACAACCTTTACTCACCCTAATCTGCATTGCCCTGTGCTTACCCCTTTTGGTATGGGGCGAAGGTTCGAAGCAACTCACTCCTAATACCACCTCTAATGCGGCTACCAGTACTGCCAATACCTCTGTAGGATATCTTCAGCACGATGACAACAGCAGTACGCAGACAATTTCGTATGGCTTTCTGAAGCCGAACACCTGGTCAGTGACAGGTGCTTCTTTTATTGAGGATTACCGCATGTACGTTCGGTTAAAGGCAGGAGAAACCCTGTACTACGGTGTGAGAAGAATAAAGACAAATGCCTCTAATATTTCTCAGCGCGACCTGATCCTCACATTAAAGTATGGAGGCGGAGCAGGCACGCAGGTGCAGTCCACTACCCTGTTACGCGACCAGGCAAGCCCTAACCAAAGTACGCTATTAGCTGTTTTACCAGGCAGTAAAGGTAAAACAGTGCCACAGTATGGAGTTATTGCTACCCCCGCTGAGGCGCAGAATGGCCCCAATTACGGAACCATCACAAACGGATACAATGCACTGTCCTATACCAACACCACTGGCATGACACAGGATTTCTACCTGGAATTCACGCAGGTAGGGGAAGATGCCATATCAGACTCAAATGTAAAGAAAAGCTGGTACGACCTCTGGGATCTGACCGTGGTGGGAACGGATGGGATAGTAAAGCCGGGCAGGTTGTTTTCCAAGCAATGGTCTTTTACGGCAGGGGCCTCTGCGAATGTTCTTTCCAAAACATTTGCCTTTTTCCCGCTCATACCGAATCAACTGGATGGAAATACCTATTATGTCAAAAAAATTACCCTGGCCGGCATGCGTCCCTTTGGCTTCAGGTTTGTGACGAACCAATTCGGGTCAACTTCAGACTATGGTACTACATTTCAGGAGCGACGTAAAAGTCAATTGGTGCAGTCTGACTATTCTGAATACCTTAACTTTGTAAATAACCCTGACGAGGAAATGTGGCCCAGCGCCCCGGACCCTAAATTTTCCTTCTCCGCCCAAAGTATCTGTGATGGTAATCAGCCCACCATAGCTTTTACAAGTAATGCAGGGGTTTCCTCCACATTTAAGGTGGAGATCGATGTAAACGGGGATGGCTTTAAAAAAAATACCGCTGATGTACTGATTGAGAAAACGTTTGTAGCCGGAACCAACCAACTCATTTGGAATGGCCGTGATGCTTATGGTAACGTGGTACCGAGCGGAACAACTTTGAACTATACCTACAAAAGCTTTACCTCTCCCATGAACTTCCCAGTGTTCGACGCAGAAGGGAACGCTTCCGGGTTTATATCCGAAAATGTGCGTCCAGTGCCCAGCACGGTAAACGACCTGTTGTACTGGGACGACAGTAATTTACCGGTAGCGAAGTTTCCCTTGGCTACGCAGCAGGAGTTAAATGGGGTAAACGCCAATACCGGGGCGCACTTATGGGGCGCCACTGCAGACGATGGCGACAGGTATACCGTCAACACCTGGACCTATGGCTATACCTTCTCAAAGGAGGAGAGCCTGATTTTTACGTATGACTGCTCCACGGATTTACAGGTGACTAATACCGTGCCTCAGGTCACCTATTATGAGGGCGATTATGTCACCTTTACGGTAACAGTGAAAAACAATGGCCCAACCGACGCCAAAACCGTGCAGGTGGATTACCCGCTTTATCCTGGTTTTACTTTTGTGAGCGCTACGCCGACTGTCGGCACTTACGATGAAAATACAGGCATCTGGCTACTTGGGGTGCCTTTAAAGGTTGGGGAGTCACAGGTTATGCTTTTCAGGGCTATAGCGACAACCGTTGGCAACTGGCCCACTACAGCTACCATATCCACCGATCAAGCAGATACAAACAGCAGCAACAATACCTCAACCACCTCAATCAGGGTGTCGCCTTTGCCAGGCACGCTGCCTGTCAGCTTCAGCTTCTTTACCGCACTAGAAAGTACGAAGGGCGTAATGCTGCGGTGGAGCACGGCTATGGAGCATGAAAACGATCATTTTGCCATAGAAAGGAGCACCGATGGAGAAACATTTGTGAAAATCGGCCAGGTAAAGGGCAGCGGAACCAGTAGCCAGAAAGTAACCTATAGCTACATTGACCACGACGCGCAAGGCGGAGCGGTATATTATCGTTTAAAGCAGGTAGACCTAGAAGCCAACTACAGCTACAGCAGTATCAGGATGGTACAGTTAGTCCGGAAGTTGCCAAACGCCCGAGCTATCCTATACCCCAATCCGGCCAAAAAATCGGTGCAACTGGATATGACCCAGTTACAACAGGGCTTTTATGCGTTGGAGGTATATGATGCCTATGGGCGCAAATTGATGCAATTTAAAACGCTGGAGGGAGGTGAGGATCAAAGACTGGATGTGGGTTCCCTGGCAGCCGGGTACTATTTGTTGCGCCTCAGAGGCCTGGATCTGGACCAAACTCTCAAACTTTTTATTCAGTAATCAACTTCCCGAAGCCAGAAAAATCCGCACGTTTGAAGACAAGAAGCTCGCATGGATTTTCCCCCTCCTTTACATTAGGAGAGGGAAAATATAGTAGTATATTTTAATAATTGAGTAGCTCTTCTAACGCTGCGGCCACTTTATCGGGGTTCGGCAGCATCATTTTCTCCAGCTCCACATTTAGCGGTATGGCCGGCAGGTTTGCCGCACCCAGCGTAAAGATGGGAGCATCCAGCTTCTGGAAGCAATCTTTGGAGAGTCTGCCCGCCAATGATTCAGCAAAGGAGTTCTGCAGAGGTTCCTCGGTTAGCACCAGGGCTTTTCCGTGACGCTCCACCGAGGCACGCACTGTTTCATAATCAAGCGGGTTCAGCGTGCGCAGGTCCACGATCTCGATGCTGCCCGGAAATTGCTTCGACGCAGCCTTGGCCCAATACACGCCCATGCCGTAGGTGATCACGGTCAGGCTATTGCCTATGCGCAGTGCTTCCTCACTGGCCTGTTGCACCACATTCGCCTTGCCAAGCGGCAGCACATAGTCTTCGTCGGGCTCTATGGTTTTAGCATCCTCGGTGCCTGCCACTTTAGACCAGTAAATACCCTTGTGCTCCAGCATGACCACGGGGTTAGGGTCCAGGAAAGCGGCTTTCATCAGGCCCTTCATGTCGGCGGCATTGCTCGGAAACACCACCTTTATGCCCCGTATGTTAAGCAGCGTGGACTCTATACTTCCGGAGTGGTACGGTCCGCCACCACCGTAAGCCCCAATGGGTACCCGGATCAGCGATTGGATCGGAAACTGCCCATTAGATAGGTAGCAGCTTTTGGATAGCTCCTCTACCAGTTGGTTCATGCCAGGCCATATATAGTCGGCAAACTGGATCTCCACGATGGCCTTGGCACCTACAGCGGACATTCCCGCTGTAGAGCCGACAATGTACGCTTCCTGTATCGGTGTGTTGAACACGCGCGCATCGCCATACTTTTTAGCCAGCAAGGCAGCCTCTCTGAATACGCCTCCAAGCTCTCCTCCCACATCCTGGCCATAAAACAATGCTTCCGGGTAGTTGCGCAAGATATCATCAACGGCATGCAGGGCGGCATCCACCATAATGGTTTTCTCTGCCCCGGCAGGAGTGCGCTCCCCTTTTTCCTCGGTAACGGGTGTGGGTGCAAACTCATGCTTGTCGAAAGTGGCGGGTTCCGGAACCGGGGCATCCAGGGCGCGCTGGTAATCAGCAGCCACTGTGTTGTTAGCCTCCAGCTCCAGGGCTTCTACGTCCGCTGGGCTCACATCTGCGTCCAGAAGGAGTTGGCGCAGCTTTGGGATCGGGTCATCCTGGGCGTGCTGGCTGAGGTCATCTCCCCGGTACCACTCCCTCCGGACTCCCGACGTATGGTGGCCCAGCAACGGTACCTTGGCATGCACCAGTATAGGCCGGCGCAGCTTTCGGGCATACTCAAACGCCACGCGCATGCCTTCATATGATTCCTCAAAGTCAGATCCGTTCACGCGCAGGCGTTCCATGCCTTTGAAACCGGCGGCATACTCATAAGCATCCATGGCCCGCATTTCCTTGCCGGTGGCGGAAATACCCCAGTCGTTGTCCTGCACCAGGTACACGATCGGCAGCCCTTTTAAAACTGCCATTTGAAATGCCTCGGCTACTTCTCCCTCCGTCACAGAGCCATCCCCCAGCGAGCAAAGCACCACCGGCTTATCCTCCCCTTTCAGCAAGCCCTGCCCTTCCAGGTAAGCCACGCCATGCGCCATGCCTGTTGCCGGAATAGCCTGCATGCCTGTGGCAGAACTTTGGTGCGGGATGATCGGGAATCCTTCCCGCTTCAGAGAAGGGTGGCCATAATAGGTTCGCCCCCCAGAAAACGGATCGTCGGCCTTTGCCATCAGCTGCAGCATCAGTTCATAGGGCTGCATGCCGATACCGAGCAGAATAGAATCGTCGCGGTAATAAAGCGAGGCATAATCGTAAGACTTAAGCTGCAGTGCTGCAGCCAACTGAATAGCTTCGTGTCCACGCGAGGTGCTGTGCACATACTTGCTGCAAATGGCTTTATTTTCTTCGTAGGTGTCTGCCATGGTTTTGGCAGTTATCATCAGTCGGTAAGCCTTTTTAAGCAGGTCAATATCTAACTTAACAGCTTCCAGGGTATCTTTTGACATAGGTTGAGTTTCTTTTGCCCGAATTTACGAATTTTAAGCTTTTAAGTAAAATTTGAAATGGCTGCGACAAAATGCGGCAGAATCGTAATTTTGTACTTGGTAAACAATAAAAGGATACACAGCGAATTTTTAAGCATAGCCCAGCCAACACAAACGGCAAGCGGGTATCCTTTCTAGAAGTATTTTTTAAACAAGATGTTTAGAGATAAAGTGGAGGCGTTCATGCGCCAGTTTCAGAAAGACCTGTGCCAGGCCCTGGAGACCTGCGACGGGGGTGCCGCGTTTGCTTCGGATTCCTGGAACCATGAGAGTGGCGGCGGCGGGATATCCAGGGTCATTGAGAACGGAAACCTGCTGGAAAAAGGGGGCGTTAATTTCTCCGCCGTGCAGGGGGAACTCACCGAGCCCTTCATGAAAATGCTCCAAATGCCCGACCCGGCCTATTTTGCGACTGGCGTTTCTGTGGTGATGCATCCGCACAGCCCCATGATACCCATAACCCACATGAACGTGCGCTACTTTGAGGCAGGCAACGGGCAGGCCTGGTTCGGCGGCGGCATCGACCTCACCCCTATTTACCTCGACAAGGCGCAGGCCCGGTCTTTCCATACGCAGCTTAAAGCCGTGTGCGACAAACACCACCCTGCCTACTACGCTGAGTTCAAGAAGTGGGCCGACGATTATTTTTACAACGAGCACCGGGAAGAGACACGCGGTGTGGGGGGCATTTTCTTTGACAGGCTGATGGCTACACCGGAAATAAGCCTGGAAGACAGGTTCGCTTTCGTGCAGGATGTCGCCTATGCCTTTATCCCCTTTTACACGGCTGTGTTGAACCATAATCGCAACTTGCCCTATGGAGCGCGCGAAAAACAGTGGCAGCTCGTTCGCCGCGGGCGGTATGTGGAGTTTAACCTGGTTTACGACCGGGGCACAAAATTCGGTCTACTGACCAAGGGGCGCATCGAGTCCATTCTGATGAGCCTGCCCACCCATGCTTCCTGGCATTATAACTTTAACCCGGAGCCAGGCAGTGCAGAGGAAACGACCCAACAATACCTGAAAAAAGACATTGACTGGCTAAACCTAACCTAAGAATGATGGTGGAAGCACTGGAGCAGCTGGACAAAGAACTTTTTATCTATCTAAACAACATGCACAGCCCTTTCTGGGATGGCATCATGGTGTTTGTGTCCGAAAAGCTGGTCTGGATTCCCTTCTACTTAGGCATTATCAGCTATTTGATATGGCGATACCGCCGTCAGAGCATTTTTATGCTGGTGATGGCCGTGGTTGCCATTGGCCTGGCAGACTTTGTGGCGTCGGGTATCTTCAAGAATTTTTTTCTACGACTTCGCCCCTGCCACGACCCAGCGTTGGCTGAGTTCATTAACCTGGTAAAAGGATGTGGCGGGCAGTTCGGTTTCATGTCATCACATGCTGCCACAAGCTTTGCCCTGGCGGTGTTCTTTAACCTGATCCTCGCAGACCGATACCTGGTTTTTAAGATGGTACTGGTTGCCTGGGCGGTGGTGGTGTCTTATAGCCGTATTTACCTGGGCGTGCATTTCCCGGGCGATGTGATCGGGGGGGCATTGCTGGGCGCTTTTCTGGCCTATGTCTGTTCGTTGGGCTACACCATTTTGCTGAACAAATATCCCGCCTTCGTGCGTTAAACCTTTGAGACAGGCTGCTGTTCTCCTTGTGTTCACGCTTTAGCTACAGGTTTGCGACTACTTCCCTTTTATACAATATTGTTAGTGTTTGTGCTGGCTGCCGGCGCTGCGGTGGCACAAACGGGCATTACGTTCACGGGACAGGTGCGCGATGCATTATCCGGCGAGGCACTGGCAGGTGCAACTGTCTTTCTGAAAGAGAAACAGGTAACGGGCGCTGTAACCGATGCAAACGGGAAATTCAGTTTACAAACTACTCCGGGAAAGTATACGCTGGTGGTAAAGTCGATCGGCTACCAAACGCTGGAGCAGCAGGTTGCCGTGCTTCAAAGCGAGAGCCTGACATTCAGGCTCTCGCCTACCGCCTACGATGTGCAGGAAGTGGAGGTCATCGCCGCCCGGCAGCCTTCCCTTAACGAAACGGCTGCCATGGGGCAACTGGATATCCCCATGGAAACCCTGCGCTCGCTTCCCGTGCTTTTTGGCGAAACCGACATCATGAAGACCGTACAATTACTACCAGGCGTGCAATCAGGTGGCGAGGGAAACACCGGCTTTTACGTACGGGGTGGCGGGGCCGACCAGAACCTGGTGCTGCTTGATCAGGCCACCGTGTATAACCCCGGCCATTTGTTTAACTTTTTCTCTGTGTTCAACAGCGATGCCATTCAAGCCACCACGCTCATCAAAGGCAACATGCCGGCCCGCTACGGGGGGCGCCTTTCCTCGGTGCTCGATATTGAGATGAAAGACGGCGACAAAGCTACTTACAAAGCGGATGGAGGCATTGGGCTCATCGCTTCCCGGCTGACCGTGCAGGGCCCCATCGTGAAGGAAAAAGCCTCCTTTATTTTTTCCGGCAGGCGCACTTACGTGGATGTGCTTACCAATCCCTTTCTCAAAAACACTGAGCAGGGCGGCGTGCCCTATCACTTTTACGACCTGAACGGGAAGCTGGCCTATACGCTCACCGAAAAGGACAGGCTTTACCTCAGCGGCTATTTTGGGCGCGATGTAGGCAGGTTAAAGCTCTCGGATGGCCGGTTTACCTCTGATTTTTCATGGGGGAACAGCTGTGTCACGCTGCGCTGGAACCATTTGTTCAACAACAACCACTTTCTGAATGCCACTGCTATTCAGAGTGACTACGCGTTTGATTTCAGCTGGGAGTTCGGCGGCTTTACCACACTGCTGCAAACCGGCGTGCAGGACCGTGGCTTCCAACTTGACTTCGACTTCACCCCCAACGTGCGGCACCATCTGCAGTATGGCCTGCAGTATACTTACCATTCGTTGCGCCCCCGCACCGGACAGGCCGAAGACCTGGAAGGAGCCAACTTCAGCACAGACAGGGTAAAGCCCAAGTATGCCCATCAAACGGCACTGTACATTTCCGACGACTGGAACGTAACGGACAAGCTGCTGGTCAGCCTGGGCCTTCGCAACAGTTACTTTATGCAGGTTGGGCCTTTTAATTTGTACCGGTTTGGCGCGGATGAAATGGTGACCGACTCCACCCGCTACAAAAATGGGGAAAAAGTGAAACTGTTCAGCGCCTTGGAGCCACGGGTTTCGCTGCGGTATGAACTAAACCGGCAGTCCTCGGTTAAGGCCGCCTTCACCCGTTCGGCGCAGTACCTGCACCTGGTCTCCAACGCGTACACAACGCTGCCCCTGGATGTGTGGGTGCCCAGTTCGGCCCTGGTGGCTCCCCAGAAAGCTACCCAATATGCGCTGGGTTATTTTAAAAGTATAGCGGATAACCAATACGAGGGTTCAGTGGAAGTATATTACAAAAACCTGGTAAACCAGCTGGAGTACCGGGAGGGATATGCACCGGGGCCTTCCAACCGCGACCTGGAGTATGAATTTGTGTCCGGAAGCGGCCGTTCTTATGGTGTAGAGCTGTTTATGCGGAAAAACTTCGGCGATCTGCAAGGCTGGCTGGGCTATACCCTTTCCCGCACCACCCGCACTTTCCCTGATCTAAACGCGGGGCAGGCGTTTCCGGCGCGCTTCGACCGCCGCCACGACCTCTCGCTGGTCGCTAACTACAAATACAACGAACGCTGGACCTTCGGGGGGATCTTTGTATATGGCACCGGCCAGGCCACTACCCTGCCAGTCCGGCGCTACGTGATAGAGGGCAATGTTGTCTACCAGTACGGAGACCGGAACAGCTTCCGGATGGAGCCCACCCATCGCCTGGACCTGGCTGCTACGCTGGAGACCAAGCAACGTAAAAACATCCAATCAAGCTGGACCTTCTCAGTGTATAACGTGTATGGTCGCCGTAACCCTTTCCTGTACTATATTGATAACGAGGGCGCACCGTATAATCAGAGCCTGACTCTGCAGGCTAAAAAAGTATCCATCATTCCTTTTCCGCTCCCTTCCGTCACCTGGAACTTTACCTGGAAATAATCATGAGAACGACCCGCTTCCTTTTCCCACTCCTGTTGCTGCTTTTGGGCTGCGAGCAAAACCTGTTACTGGACATCCCGGCAGGCGAAGAAAAACTGGTGGTGCAGGGGCACATCGAGCAGGGCCTACCCCCGGTGGTGGTGTTAACCCGATCGGTTCCTGTGTTCACCGCAATTTCTGCCCAAGCCCTGGAGCAGGCCTTTGTGCACGATGCCCAGGTAATTGTAACGCACCGGGGGCAGAGCTTTACGCTGCAGGAGGTGGCCTCCGCTGCCTTTACAGAAGAACTCAGGCAACTGGTTGCCTTGCAGTTCGGTGTGCCGGCCAGCCAGATCGATGGCAGCAGCGGGTTTCCTTTTTATGTGTACACAACCAGCGCGTTGGAGGGAGAAACGGGAGAAAGCTATGGCTTGCGCATCAGTAGCGGCGGCCGCATGCTCAGCGCTGTTACCACCATTCCGCATTTGAATCCCATCGACTCACTATGGATAATGCCACACCCCGATCCAAAACAGGACAGCCTGAAGATACTGTTTTACCGCTATATTGACCCCGATACACTCGGAAACAGCGTGCGCTACTTTACCAAGCGAAACAGCGAGCCGTTTTATCCCGGCTTGTTCAGTTCTGTGTTTAACGATGAACTGGTAAACGGCGGCACGATTGTGTTCCCTCTGGACCGGGGGGAGCCCCGGGGGCAGGCCGAAGTGAACCAGGATCGCTACGGCTACTTCGGGAAGGGCGATACCATTACTGTGCGGTGGGCGGCCATTGATCTGGCCCATTACCGTTTCTGGAGCACGCTGGAGGGCGAGCAGAACAGCAATGGCAGCCCTATCGGCTCACCTAACACCACACGCTCCAATATCATGGGTGGTTTAGGGGTGTGGGGCGGTTATGGGGTAAGCTACCACCGCATCCTAGTTAACTAGTTCACAAGCAGGTTATGCCCAATTATCTGCCCAGTAAACGCGCTACATACTTTCCGATAATGTCAAATTCAAGGTTCACGGTGTCGCCTGCCTTAACCTGGTGCAGATTGGTATGCTCAAACGTGTAAGGTATGATAGCCACTGAGAAGGAATCTGGTTTGGAGTTGAAAACCGTCAGGCTGATGCCGTTCACGCAGATGGAGCCTTTCTCCACGGTTACGTTGCCAACGCCTGCATCATACTTAAAGGTAAACACCCAGCTGCCATTCTCATCCACCACCGACTCGCAGCGGCCAGTCTGATCAACGTGGCCCTGCACCACATGCCCGTCAAAACGGCCGTTTGCAATCATGCAGCGCTCCAGGTTAACCGCATCGCCTGGTTTTAAGGTATGCAGGTTCGTTTTCTGAAGCGTTTCGTCAATGGCCGTTACCGTGTAGGCATCACCTTTAATGGCCACCACTGTCAGGCAAACGCCATTGTGGGCCACGCTCTGGTCTACCTTCAGCTCATGGGTAAAGGGGCAGGTCAGGGTAAAATGCCTGTTTGTGTTCTCGTCCCGGATGTTCTGGACGCGGCCCAATGCCTCTATTATTCCTGTAAACATAGCAGCTTTCAAAATTAGAACTCAAAATTAACACCTTTCTAAACTTAATGCCCCCTTCCGGCAGATTAAAGTATAAATGCAGGGCGATTTAGGAAACAGATGCTTATTTTCGCATACAAATCTACTTGGTGAAGTATAAGTAATTAACCGGTAGCAAGTATACATCAGGCTTACACACAGAAAATGCAGACAGATTCGTACAGACACAAAGGCATGCGCCGCGCATTGGTGAATCACTTGCGCGAAAAGGGAATACGGGATGAGCGTGTGCTGGCCGCCATCGAGGCAGTGCCGCGCCATTTCTTTTTCGACAAGGCCTTTGTGGAGCAGGCGTACCAGGACAAAGCTTTCCCCATTGGCGAGGGCCAAACCATATCACAGCCTTACACAGTGGCCTTTCAGTCAGAACTCTTGCAAGTCAGGCCAACGGACAAGGTGCTGGAGATCGGCACCGGTTCAGGATACCAGTGCAGCGTGTTGCTGCAACTCACACCGCATGTCTACACGATCGAGTATAACCGCGCCCTTTACGAAAAAGCGCTGTTGTTTTTTCAGAAGCATGGCCTGAAGCCCCACACGTTTCACGGCGATGGCTCTCTGGGTCTGCCCCGGTTTGCACCCTACGACAGGATCATCGTGACGGCAGGAGCACCCGGCATCCCTAAAACGCTGGTGCAGCAACTCAGCGTAGGCGGCATACTTGTTATACCGGTGGGCAGCGAGAGCAGCCAGAAAATGATGCGCATTACCCGCGTTGAGCCCGATGAGTTTACAAAGGAGGAGTTCAGCGATTTTAAGTTTGTGCCCCTATTGGGTAAATCAGGCTGGGAATCGGAAATTTAATTTATCCTTAAACTTGCGTGGCGTATCTTTGCGGCAACACAAATAGGCATAACAGAAATGCGTAAACAGAAAAAAGTACAAGACTCTTATGTGATCATGACGGAGTTGGTTTTACCCAACGACACCAACACCCTGCACAACCTGATGGGGGGGCGCATGATGCACTGGATGGACATAGTTTCAGCGATAGCAGCGCAAAAGCACTCCAACCGCATCGTGGTAACCGCCTCAGTCGATAACGTATCCTTCTCTGAAAGTATAAAATTAGGCAATGTGGTTACGCTGGAGGCCAAGGTGACACGCGCCTTCAATTCCTCCATGGAAGTGCACATTGTGGTGTATGCCGAGGATATTCCTAGTGGCAAGAAAGTCATGTCGAACCAGGCATTTTTCACTTTCGTGGCAGTAGACCAGTTAGGCAACCCGATTGATGTGCCGGAGGCGACTCCTGAAACGGAAGAAGAAATTCGCTTATACGACGGAGCGCTGCGCCGCCGGCAGCTAAGGCTGGTTTTAGCCGGACGCATGAAACCGAGCGAAGCCAATGAGCTGAGATCTATTTTTGATATCAAAGAAGACGCACAGGGCAACTAAAGTATGGCAGTACCGCTGGACGCACACTTAAGCGATGAGTTTTTAAAAATTTTCCTCCCGGAAACCCTTTACCTCTTGCCCGAGGACAAAGCGGCGCCTCATGCCCCTGCGGCCAGCCATTCACCAGCCGCTGAAGTGGCAGAAGCTCAACCAACGCCTGCGCAGCGCGTGCATCAGACACCCGATATCCCTAAAACTGCAGAGCCTGAGAAAACTGCGCCAACAGGAAAATACCAGGTGATCGGGGCAAATAAAAAAGGGGTGATTGTGTTGGTTACAGTTCCGGATGCTGCCTTTAAGGCTTTGCCAAAAGTAGGTTTTCTGCAAAAGATACTTGCCGCCATTGGCCTGCATGCCGATGATGTGGCTTATTTGAACTATGTGTCGGGGGCTGTTGCCAGGTTCGAGGACCTGCGCCAGGAAATGGAGGTAAACTATATCATCAGCTTCGGCAGTCGCCTGGACACAGACCTGCCACATGAGAAGTTCACCCTATACAACCCGGTAAAAGTTGACAGCGTGCCCGTGGTCTTCTCCCTGGCTCTGGATAAGTTAGAGCACGACGTGGAGCAGAAAGGACAATTATGGACTGCTTTGCAAAAGGTTTTTCTGGGTTGAAAAAAGCCTTTTCAAATGAAGCAAAGTGTATTTTTTAAGTAAGGTTGCCTTACTAAGCAGTATTGACCAAAAAAAACGCCTGTCTGGATTCGACAGGCGTTTTTGCGTTAAAATAAGCAGTTGAGTTACTCCAACAGTGAAGCCAGTTTTTGCTCCAGGTCCTCTCCCCTCAATCCTTTCGCAATGATCTTGCCCTCCGGATCGATCAGGACGGTTTGTGGGATGGCTGTAACATTGTAAAGCTGCGCGGCACTGCTCTCCCACCCTTTCAGGTCGGAAACATGCGGCCAGCTCAACTGATCTTTCTCAATGGCGGCCAACCACTTTTCCTTCGACTGGTCCAGCGAAACGCCAAAGATCTCGAAGCCTTCTCCCTTGTTCTTGTACTTGTTGTACATCTTCACCACATTCGGGTTCTCCTTGCGGCAAGGACCGCACCAGCTGGCCCAGAAATCGATCAGCACATATTTTCCCCTTAAAGAAGAAAGGGATTTCTGAGCACCTGCTGGTGTAGCCAGCGTAATTTCAGGGGCCGCTTGTCCGATGGCCGTACTGCGGAACGACTTCAACCGCTCATTGAGCATGGCGGTATACTTGGAGTTAGGTAGATTTTGTGTAAACAATGTGGCCATACTGTCTGCGAAGGCAAAGTCATTTACCGGATCGATCAGGCTGATGGTGCCAAAAGCGGAAACAACAGAGCCCGGGTGCGTTGCGATAAAGTTTTTCACCCCTTGCTGCAACACCAGGTACTCCTGGCGTATTTTTTCGGCTTCAGCTTCGTTGCCTTGCTGCATGGCCTCGTTAAAGCGTTGCTCTAAGGCCATCTGCTGCATCCTCGACTCATTAATAAGCTTGTTCAGTTGCTGAAACAAAGCAGATTCAGGCGAACCTTCAATTTTTAAAGAGCCCTGCAGGTCCTGCACATTGGCATCCACTTTTATCTTGCCCGAGTCCAGCACCAGCATAATGCCTGTCTGCTGGTTCAAGGAAATACGGTAAAAGGTAGGCTCCTTCACTTTCCCTTCAAAGGCAAAGGTGCCATCTGCCGCAACCTGCGCGGTATCGCGTGGCACAAACTGCTGATCGGTTAGTTCATACAGGTAAACTGGGCCTGCAGGGGCATTCTCGAACTTACCCTGCAACGTAAAGTTGTCGGTTTCAGTGGAAGTCGACTTGTTTCCCTGGCATCCAGCCATTACTATGGCAGCTGTGGCTGCCCATACGATGTTCTTCAGTGTCATAAGCTATAGTTAAGCATTTAAGCCGTCGCGGAGCAGCTGATTGGCTACTTTAGGATCCGCTTTGCCTTTTGTTTTCTTCATGATCTCTCCCATAAACATGCCAATCAGCGATTGCTTCCCCGCCTTATACTCTTCTACCTTGGCAGGGTTGGCGGCAATTACCTCCTGAACAACCTGGGTAAGCTCTCCTGCGTCGGATTCCTGCATCAGGTTTTGCTCCTGGGCCAGTTCTAGGGCTGTTTTATCAGGATGCTCCAGCATGTGCGGGAAAAGTTTTTTGGAAGCCACAGAATGGCTCACCTTGTTGGCATCGACCAAAGCGATGAGCTGGGCAATTTGCGCCGGCGCCAGCGGGAAATCCTTGATGTGCAGCTGCAGCTCATTCAGGTAAGACTTTACCGGGCCCATCATCCAGTTGGAGGCAGCCTTGTAGTTTGTAGTTTCCTGGCAGAGTGCCTCAAAGTATAGCGCAATCTCTTTGGCATCGGTTAAAACGGCTGCATCATACGCCGGCAGCCCCAACTCGTTTACGAAACGGTTGTAAAGCTCCTGCGGCAGGCTTGGCATGGCCGCGCGAACGCTTTCCAGCCACTCCTGCCCGATGATGAGCGGTGGCAGGTCCGGCTCCGGAAAATAGCGGTAGTCGTTCAGGGTCTCCTTGGAACGCATGGCCGTAGTAGTTCCGGTGTTGGCATCGAAGTTCCTGGTTTCGCCGTCAACGGTGCCGCCATTTTCCAGCACCATGATCTGGCGCTCGATCTCATGCTCGATGGCCCGCTGCACGTTCCTGAACGAGTTCATATTCTTTACCTCTACCTTGGTACCCCAAAGCGGGGAGTTGTGTAGCATTACCGACACGTTGGCGTCGCAGCGCAAGGAGCCTTCCTCCATGTTTCCATCGCAGATGTCCAGGTACTTCACCAGGCGCTTGATCTCTGTCAGGTAGTTATAGGCTTCCACCGAATCGCGGATGTCGGGCTCCGACACGATCTCAATAAGGGGCACGCCGGCACGGTTGAAGTCCACCAGCGTCTCAATCTCACCGGGTAGGTGCATGGATTTTCCGGCATCCTCTTCCATGTGGATGCGCGTGATGCCGATGCGCTTGTCGTTGCCTGCCGCATCTTTCACATCGATGTGGCCCAGGGTGCAGACAGGCGTTTTGTCCTGTGTGATCTGGTAGCCTTTTGGAAGATCGGGGTAAAAGTAGTTTTTACGTGCGTAAATGTTGTAGCGCGTGATGTCGCAGTTAGTGGCAAGGCCCATTTTTACGGCCATTTCCACCACTCTTTTATTAACACGCGGCAAAGTACCCGGATGCCCCAGTGTTATCTCACTTAAATTCGTGTTAGGCAGCATGCCGTACTCCGTGGAATCGGAGGAATAAGCCTTGCTTTCCGTCAGCAACTGCGCGTGCACTTCCAGACCGATAATAGCCTGGTATTTATCTCTAATCGCTTTATCCATTGTAAATATTTCTTGTACCTGTTAAGTATAGATTATAATGTCATAAAATCAGGACCCCAAATAATCAATAGCAGTATTACTACTACAGTGACTATGTTCGCCAACACTATACCTGTCAGATAAACTTTCTTTTGCTTCTGGTTATCTTCTTTTCTGGAAAAACTCTTTAATATGTAAAATAAGCCAATAGGTGAAGCTATAAACCCAATAACAGCTGGGAAAAAAGGAAATAACAAAGCGAAATCACCCTTTATAACCGAAACGCGTGCTAATGAATAGCCAATATTTGAAAATATAAATGAAAAAAAGATAACATTATAAAATGTTCTCGCTTTATCCAGATTTATAGTTTCAGTAGCCAATAGCTTGCAACTATAACAGGCTTTTAATCAGTTCCACTGCCTTACCCGGCACTGCAGGTAGGCCTGCAGCGTTCTTGCCTCCAGCCGTTGCATAGAATGGCTGCCCGCCCCCGCCGCCTTGTATCTCCTTGGCCAGTTCGCGCACCATCTGGCTGGCGTTCAGGTTCTTTTCCTGAATCAGGTTGTCCGATAGCATCACCGCTATCTGCGGCTTGCCATCAATCTCGGCGGCCAGCACCAGCACCAGGTTATCTACTACCTGGCGCATGTCGAAGGCCAGTTTTTTCAGGTAATCAGCTGAACTGACCTCCACCTGCTCGGCCACCAGGTTAATGCCCTGAAGCGGTTGCGCCTTATGTACCAGCGTGTCTTTCAAGGCGCCAAGCTGCTTGAGTTCAAACTGCTCCAGTTGTTTCTGTAGGGCTTTGTTGTCTTCCTGCAGCTTCTCCACTGCGCCTGATACATTGCTTTGCGTGTTCAGTACTTCGCGCACGGCATGCAGTTCATCCAGTTGTGCCTGCACAAAGTCTTCTGCCGCCTTGGCTGTTATCGCCTCGATACGTCGAACGCCTGCTGCTACCGAGCTTTCCGAAACTATTTTAAAGTAGCCGATTTCGCCGGTATTATACACGTGCGTGCCCCCGCAGAGCTCCACGGAGTGTTCTCTGTCAAAAGCGATCACACGCACATACTCGCCGTATTTCTCGCCAAACAGGGCGGTGGCCCCCATTTCTTTGGCCTCCGCGATCGGCACGTTTCGCTGCTCCTCTAAGGGGATGCTTTGGCGGACCCGCTCATTTACCAGGTGCTCCACCTGGCGCAGTTCTGCCTCCTCTATCCTGGCAAAGTGCGAAAAGTCGAACCGGAGCATGCTCTCATTTACCAGAGAGCCTTTCTGCTGCACATGCGTGCCTAAAACTTCCCTTAAAGCAGCATGTAGTAAGTGTGTGGCAGAATGGTTTTTACGAATAAAGTCACGACGCTCCCCATGGATCTCGCTTCGAAAGGCAGCCTCCAGGTTTTGCGGTAGCTTTGCAGTGATATGCAGGATCAGGTCATTCTCCTTTTTAGTATCCAGCACCTCTACCTGCTCCGATTCCGACACCAGGTATCCTGTATCCCCTACTTGTCCGCCACTCTCGGCATAGAAAGGTGTTTTATCAAGCACCAGGTGGTACTCGTTTTTATTCTTTGTCTTTACCTGCCGGTAACGTACGATGTGTGCCTGCGCCGTATCGCAGTCGTAACCAATAAATTCGGTAGTAACGTCCTGCTGAAGTATTACCCAGTCGCTTTGTTCGGTGGCAGAGGCATTGCGGGAGCGGTTCTTCTGCTGCTCCATCTCAGCGGCAAAGCCTTCTTCATCCACGGTTAAGCCTTTCTCACGGGCGATCAGAGCTGTCAGGTCCAGCGGAAAGCCAAAGGTATCATACAATTCGAAAGCGGTTTTACCGTCAATCGCATTGTTGTTCTCCCTGAACTTGCTCTCCAGGGTGTCCAGTCGTTTCAAGCCATTCTCCAGGGTACGCAGGAAAGCGTTCTCCTCTTCCTCGATCACGCGCTGCACAAACCCCAGCTGTTGCTTCAGTTCCGGGAACACGTGCTCCATCTGGTTGGCAAGTACTTCGGTCAGTTTAAAGAGGAATGGTTTTTTGAAATCCAGGAAGGTGAATCCGTAACGCACGGCACGGCGCAAAATGCGGCGTATTACATAACCGGCCTTGTTGTTGGATGGCAGCTGTCCATCAGCAATCGCGAAGGCAATGGCGCGGATGTGGTCGGCGATCACACGAATGGCAATGTCCACTTTCTCGTTTTCGCCATAGGTCACGCTTGCTTCCCGCGCAATGAACTGAATCAGTGGCTGGAAAACATCGGTGTCGTAGTTAGACTGCTTGCCCTGGATGGCCATGCACAGTCGCTCGAACCCCATACCGGTATCTACGTGCTGGGCAGGCAGTTTTACCAGCGAGCCATCGGCCAGGCGGTTAAACTCCATGAACACGTTGTTCCAGATCTCCACCACCTGCGGATGGTCGTTGTTCACCAACGTTTTGCCGTCTACCTGAGCGCGCTCTTCCTCCGAGCGCAGGTCTATGTGTATTTCGGAGCAGGGGCCGCAGGGGCCGGTGTCACCCATTTCCCAGAAGTTATCTTTCTTGGAACCCATCAGAATGCGGTCTTCCGCGAGCATGGATTTCCAGATATCGTAGGCCTCCTGATCTTTCTCCAAGTTCTCAGAAGCGTCGCCCTCGAAAACAGAAACGTACAGCCGATCTTTGGGAAGCTGATACACCTCGGTTAAAAGCTCCCAGGCCCAGGCCAGCGCGTCCTTTTTAAAGTAATCGCCAAACGACCAGTTGCCCAGCATCTCGAACATGGTGTGGTGATAGGTGTCATAACCCACCTCTTCCAGGTCGTTGTGCTTGCCGCTTACGCGCAGGCATTTCTGGGTGTCGGCGGCACGGTTGTATGGGGCTGGCTTGTTGCCCAGAAAGTAGTCCTTAAACTGGTTCATGCCCGCATTGGTGAACATGAGAGTTGGGTCGTCTTTTACCACGATCGGGGCGGACGGCACTACCTGGTGCTGTCTGGAAGCAAAGAAGTCGAGAAACTTTTGTCTTATCTCAGCTGAATTCATGTATGAGTATTAGGCTTTTAAATACTTCGTGCTATACTTGTTGTTTAAGAACAAAAAATATAGAATTTTTGCCCTACGGAAGTACCTGCTTTGGGTGCCGCCGGACAGGCCTGACAGAGGCAAAAGTAGCATATTTTACCTGTAAACAGTAGTATCTGTCCGAAAATTAGTGATGCTGTCCTTTAAAATGAACGAAAGCGATGCCTTATAAAGAGAAAGAAATAGAAAAGCAGTATTATACCATCGGTGAGGTGGCCGCCATGTTTGAAGTGGCCCCCTCGCTGATCCGCTTCTGGGAGACGGAGTTTGAGCAGCTCAACCCAAAAAAAAACAAGAAAGGGAACCGGCAGTATACGGCCAAGGACATCGAGACCATGCGTACGGTATTCCACCTGGTAAAAGAGCGCGGGTACACCATCCAGGGGGCCAAGGAAATGATGAAGAACAAATCGGTGCAGACAAAAGACAAGATCGAGATCATCTCCTCCCTCGAAAAAGTAAAGGCATTTTTGACAGGTATCAAGGAGCAGCTGAACACCAAAGCCTAAAAGCCCCGTAAGCCCCTTACAATGGCAGAAGAAGAAATGATGTACGCCGTGGCCTTAACCAGGTTGCACGGCGTGGGCTCGCAGCTCACACGCATGCTGGTGAGCTACTGCGGATCGGCAAAAGCGGTGTTTGAGGCGCCTGCCGGCAAACTGGAACGGGTGCCCGGCATCGGTACGGTGCTGATCAGAAGAATTGCGGAGGGAAAGCGAACTGCGCTGCAGCAGGCTGCGGAGATTGTGCGGCAGGCAAAGGCTGAGGATGTGCAACTGCTATTTTACACGTCGGCCAATTATCCGGACAGGCTCAAGCAGATTGGCGACGCCCCCACGCTGCTGTATTACCGCGGCAACGGCAACCTGAACCAGCGGTGCATTGTCAGTATGGTGGGTTCCCGGCAAATTACCAGTTACGGCCAAACGGTTACAGAGCGTATCGTTGAAGAGCTGAAGGCTTACAATGTGCTCATCGTGAGCGGCCTGGCGTATGGCGTGGACATTGTAGCGCACCGCGCTGCGCTGCAGGCCGGCTTGCCTACCATAGGCGTGATGGCAACGGGTCCGGAGGCAGTGTACCCTGCCGTGCACCGGAAGTATGCCGAGCGCATGCTCACGCAGGGTGGCCTGCTGACAGAGAACAGTTTCGGCACCAAACCCGATGCCCCGCGCTTTCCGGCCCGCAACCGGATCATTGCCGGCATGTCGGACTGCACAATAGTGGTGGAAGCAGCCTTGAAAAGCGGTACCCTGATCACCGCCGACATAGCCCATGGCTACGACAAGGAGGTGATGGCGGTGCCGGGCAACATTACCTCCCCCGTGTCTGAAGGCACTAATTACCTGATCAAATCGCTTAAGGCGGTGGCCTACACGTCGGTGCAGGACCTGGTGGAACTCATGAACTGGGACCTGCAGGATGAGGCGGAAGCCAGGACGAAAGCGAAATTTACCTTCGATCCTGCTGCGTTTAATCCGGAGGAACTGAAAGTGCTGGCGGTTTTGCAACAATCCAGGGAAGAGCAGATGGATACCCTTAGCTGGAAATCACAGTTATCCGTGAGCACTTTAGCCGGGGTGTTGCTGGGCCTGGAGTTTAAAGGGATGGTAAAGGCCAAGCCCGGTAAAGTGTTTGCAATCATTGGGTAAGGTGGAGAAAGGCCCTTTAATATTACTCACGTTTCTTACTGTGATATGATGCTGCTTTACAATGACCGCTGTATGCCAGAAAATGAACTGCGGCTACCGGTTACTAACCGGGCGTTTCAGTACAACGATGGTTTTTTTGAGACCGTGCTGGTGGTAGACGGCAGGCTGCGGTTCTGGCCCGATCATGTTACGCGCATGCAGGAGGCTGCGCTTGCCCTTGGTCTGCAAATGCCACCCGCCTTCATATCCCCATCTTTTGAAGCAGAATTGCTGGAACTGGCCTGTCGTAACGGTGCCCTGGCCCTGGGCAGGCTCAAATTGAAAGTATGGCGTGCGGGAGAAGGCTTGTACGCACCCCAAACAGATGCTATTGATTGGCTGGCCACGGTGCAGCCTGCTATCCCATTTTCTGAGGCACCGCTTCACATCGGAATTTGCCAAACGGTGAGAACAGTATTTTCACCGCTTTCCCATTTTAAAGGGCCGCATGCGCCACTATACGTGTTGGCTGCCCGCGAGAAGCAAAGCAGTGGCTTCCAGGATCTGTGCCTCTTGCATTCAGATGGTTTTGTGAGTGAGCTTACGGCAGCCAATGTTTTCTGGGAAAAAGACGGGGTACTTTACACGCCCTCCCTATCAACGGGCTGCATTAATGGAATAATGCGCCGCAACATCCTGAGATGGTGCCAAGGCAGAGGAGTACATACACAGGAGGTGCTGGAAAAGCCAGAGAATTTGCAACAGGCATACACAGTTTTTGCAGCGAACGTGACCGGTATAAGAAGGATCGCCTCCTTAAACGGAGTGCGCTTGCAATTAGCTTCCTCCCTCTTCTTTATGCTGCAACAGCAGCTTTCAGCTCAAACTAACTGAGCTTCAGTTTTACTATTTCTTTTATTAACCAGCTGGAATACTTGCTTTAGGATAGCTTCTATTGAATAAATTATTCAAGAAATTTTAAAGGCCTGGTATAACTATTGGCAGAACATAGCCTGTATCAAATGTTACCTTCTAATTTAAAAATCTTGAATTGCATACTTTGCATCCGCAGCGCCGGCGCATCTCAATAAAACGCTTAATACGCTTACGAAGCGCGTTTTGAGGATCTATCCGCATCTTTCCCTGACACGGTCCTTTTCTCCACATATCTTTAAAAGTATACGCGAATACGGTATCATGCAAGTTACCTTTTTGGCCAAATTTTCCTGTTTCATAAACACAACTTTCAGTAGTATTGTAAGGTAAGCACTTGATAAATAAGCTTCTATATTCTATATTGCTAATATAACCTTAACAACACTCACCTTAAACATTTATTTATGAAACACATGTACGTGTATGCCTCCTTGCTGATAGGAGGATTGCTCTGCTCCCCAGTTGCCTTTGGGCAGGGTCAGGGCAGGATCAAACAAAAAGTTCAGGCAACCAACGGCACGCCTGCCTTTATTGAGTTCAGCTCCAACGGAGCTACTCACCGTTCTGACCAGGCCAACGAGGTGCTTAGAACCTACCTCGATCTTTCGGCAAATGATGCCATGCAGCAGGCCAAGGCGGAGAAGGACAACCTGGGCTTTGAGCACCAGCGGTTCCAGCAGTTTTACAAAGGTGTGAAGGTGGAGCACGGCACCTACACCGTGCACAGCAAGAATGGCACGGTACAATCCATTAACGGTGAGCTTAAGAAGCTGAATGACCTCAGTGCCACACCTGCTCTGTCAGAAGGCGCAGCGCTTTCTAAGGCCCTCTCTTTTGTAGGGGCCCAAACCTACATGTGGCAGGTGCCGGCCCAGGAGGCCTGGGTGAAGGAGCTGAAGCATGATAAGCATGCTTCGTTCTACCCACAGGGAGAACTTGTGTTTGTAGACAATTACCTGGCTGCCTCAAAGGAAAGCAGCGACCAAATGGTGCTTGCCTGGAAGTTTGACATTTATGCCCAGACGCCGCTTAGCAGAAGCAATGTGTATGTGGATGCACAGACAGGGAAGGTAGTTTTTCAGGATGCCATTATCAAGCATGCCGCAGCCACCTCTTCTGCTGCCACACGTTACAGCGGAACCCTGAACATCACCACAGACAGTTACAGCGGTGCTTATCGCCTGCGTGACTATACCCGTGGCACAGGTATTGAAACTTACAATTGTAAAACCACCACGAACTACAGTACGGCTTCGGATTTTACGGATGGCGACAATAACTGGACAGCTGCCGAGTTTAATAATACCGCAAAAGACAATGCGGCACTGGATGCACACTGGGCAGCCCAGATGACCTTCGATTACTTCAAAAACAAGCATGGTCGTAACAGCTACGACAATGCCGGCGCAAAGATCAAAAGCTACGTGCATTACGACAAAAGTTACGAGAACGCTTTTTGGAACGGCTCTGTGATGACCTATGGCGATGGCGCCACACGCTTTGATGCGTTGACCAGCCTGGATGTGGGTGCCCACGAAATAGGCCACGCCGTTTGCTCTAATAGTGCCAACCTGGTGTACAGCAACGAGTCAGGCGCCATGAACGAAGGCTTCTCCGACATTTGGGGAGCAGCCGTTGAGCAGTTTGCGGCACCCGCCAAATCTACCTGGTTAATTGGAGAGGATATAGACAAGCAGCGCCCATCACTGCGCTCTATGAGCAACCCGAAAGCAGAAGGACAGCCGGATACTTACAAAGGCACGAACTGGTACAGCGGCACCGGAGACAACGGTGGCGTGCATACCAACAGCGGCGTGCTGAACCATTGGTTCTATGTTCTGTCAGTGGGCAAAACCGGCACCAACGATGTGGGCGTAAGCTACAGCGTGTCAGGAATTGGCATAACGGATGCTGCTAAGATTGCTTACCGTATGGAAACAGTGTATCTGACCGCAAACTCGGTTTACGCCGATGCGCGCACCTATGCGATCCAGTCGGCTACGGACCTTTTTGGTGCCGGTTCTACCCAGGTTATCCAAACAACTAACGCATGGAATGCTGTAGGCGTGGGTGGTAAGTATGGCGAAACAACCTACTGTACCTCACAAGGCAACAACTCCTCTTATGAGTATATCGCCAGTGTTACAATAGGCAGCTTTACGAAAACTTCCGCCGCTGCCGGATACTCTGATTTTACCAGTTCTACCGTTAGTGTAAACGCAGGAGGCTCTTATGCCCTTACACTTACGCCTGGCTTCGCCAGCACCACTTATAACGAATACTGGAAGATATGGATCGACTACAACAAGGACGGTGATTTTGACGATGCCGGTGAACTGGTCTTCGACGCAGGAACACTGAGCAAAACAGCTGTTAACGGTAATCTGGTTATCGCATCTTCTGCCTCTGGCACGACCCGCATGCGTGTATCCATGAAGTATAACGGAGCGCAAACTGCCTGTGAGTCTTTCGGTTATGGCGAAGTGGAGGATTACACAATCAGCATCTCGGGTGCCGCCGCAACTTGCGCGGTACCAGCCAGCCTTTCGGCTTCTAATGTCGCAACGACCTCTGCCACCCTTTCATGGGGAGCCGTAAGTGGCGCTACTAGCTACAACGTGCGCTTCAGGGCAACGGGCACTACCACCTGGACGACGGGCAGCGTAACCGGAACTTCGGCCAACGCCACAGGGCTTTCGCCAGCTACAACTTACGAATTCCAGGTAAACACGGTGTGTGCCAGTGGCAGTTCGGCCTATTCTGCCTCTGCTAACTTTACAACCACCTCAGCGGCTGTTAGTTATTGCTCTTCTAAGGGCAGTAACTCCAGCTACGAGTGGATTGACCTGGTACAGTTTGCGGGTATTAACCGGTCCTCCGGAAATGATGGGGGCTACAAAGACAACACGGCTTTAACAGGCAGCGTGGCACGCGGCAGTAGCAATTCCATTTACTTTAGCACAGGCTTCTCCAAAACAGCCTATACCGAATATTGGAAGATCTGGATTGACTTTAACCAGGACGGCGATTTCGACGATGCCGGTGAATTGGTGGTTAGCGGCTCCTCTTCAAGCAGTGGTACACTGAGTGCCTCCGTGGCGGTACCAACCACCGCCTTGCTGGGTACAACCCGCATGCGTGTATCCATGAAGTACAACGCGGCGCAAACCTCCTGCGAGACCTTCAGCTATGGCGAAGTGGAGGACTACAGCGTGAACATTACCAACACCTTAACAGCGGTTTCTGCCAACGCCATGGTGGCAGCCGAAACCCTGGGCGATGCCATCGGGCCGGATGTGGTTGTTTATCCTAATCCTGCCAGGGGCTTTATCCGTGTAAGCACCCCTTCTGAAAGCGCCTCCGTTAAAGTAATGAGCGTAACAGGTGTTGAGCTGATGCGCGCTGAAATGAAAGGCAATTCCCGAATGGATATCGCATCCCTTCCGAGCGGCGTGTACCTGATCAGCATCCACGACGGACAGAAAGAAACACACCAGCGCTTTGTGAAGCAATAAATCGCCTACGAAAGCAGTAATTTTTTGTATAACCCCGGCCAGCTTGGTCGGGGTTTTTTTGTGCAAACTCCGTGTTTACTGAAAGTTGCAGTGCTGTATGGGCATTGTTCAGGTATGGGTGTAAAGAAGGTTATGTTCTTTGATTTAATACTTGGTTTGCGCATTTTACAGGCCTTTAGGCATGACATTTTTTAAATATGAGCAAAATAATACAGGTTGGATTAGTGGGTTACGGAATGGCAGGCCAGGTTTTTCATGCGCCTTTTATTTCGGAAGTTGCCGGACTGCAGCTTAAAACTATCCGGGAAACACGCCCTGAAAACATTGCCCGGGCTAAAACTCGCTACCCCCAGGCCACGATCGTTTCCGACACGCAGCATATACTAGCGGATAAGGCCATCGACCTGGTGGTGCTGGCCACCCCGAACGCCACGCATTTTGCCTTAGCTAAGCAAGCGCTTAACGCTGGCAAACATGTGCTCGTGGACAAACCCTTTACCACCACCACCACCGAGGCAGATGAACTGATCGCACTGGCACAAAAACAGGGGAAACTGCTCACTGTGTTCCAGAACAGGCGCTGGGACAGCGATTTGAAAACAGTAAAGAAAGTGCTGGAAAGTGGCCTGCTGGGAAACCTGGTGGAATACGAAGCGCATTTTGACCGATTCCGCAATTTTATTAAAGAGAACACCTGGAAAGAGGAAGACCAGCCAGGCGGCGGCATTTTGTATGACCTGGGCTCGCATCTCATCGATCAGGCGCTCTACCTGTTTGGAAGCCCTGAGGAGGTTTCCGGAGACCTTCGTACACAGCGGAAAGGATCGCGTGTACCCGATTACTTTGAAGTGATGCTCTATTACAAGAGTGGGCTTAAGGTAATTCTGAAAGCCGGCATGCTGGTAAAGGAACCGGGGCCCAGGTATAGGCTGTCAGGTGACCAGGGCTCTTTTGTGAAGTATGGCCTGGATGTGCAGGAAGAGCACTTGAAAGCGGGCCTGACGCCGGCGACACTTGCCGACTGGGGAAAGGAACCCGAGTCTATCTGGGGAAAATTCAACACAACTGTAAACGGCTTGCAGCTTACCGGCAAAATAGAGAGTGAGCCGGGCAATTATACGGACTTGTATCAGAATGTGTACAGGGCCATCCTGAACGAAGAAGCACTGGTTGTGCGTCCGGAGCAGGCCCGTGACACCATCAAAGTAATTGAACTGGCCATGCAGAGCAGCGCCGAAAAACGTCGACTTGGCTTTGCTTTAAAGTAGTCGCCGTTTTAAAAAAACATACTTTTGCCAGTTTATACTTTAGTAAAACAGAAAAGCACAGGAATCCCTGTGCTTTTCTGTTTTACTAAAGTATAATTGCCTACTGCTTTGTAGGGTACCAGTCCAGCAGACGTACGTCAATGTTCTGATCCTTCTCGTTCACCATCTTTTTAAACGCCTCCACATCACTTAATCCGTTTTGTCCGCGGTAGTGATACGGATACACTATTTTCGGTTTAAATTCGAGCACGGCACTGGCCGCCTGGTCTACATCCATGGTGTAAGGCAGGTTCATGGGCACAAAGGCTACATCGATATCTTTCAGGCTCCGCATCTCCGGAATGCCTTCTGTATCACCGGCCAGGTAGACCTGCTTGCCGCCCAGGGTTAAGATATACCCGTTGCCTCTGCCCTTGGTGTGCTTCGCGTCGTCACTTTCAGGCAGGTTATACATCGGGATAGCTCTGATCGGAACAGCGAGTACGTTTGTGCTTTCGCCGTTGGCCAGCACTTTTACCCGGCTTTTAAACTGTGCCGGTAGCTTTTCGGCCACGGCCTGCGGCACCACAAACGTGGCGCGACTCGTTTCCAGCGCCTCCAGGGTCTTTGCGTCCAAGTGGTCACCGTGAATGTCGGTGATCAGGATCAGGTCGGGTTTGGGTAAGCCCTTGTATGCTTCCGCCCCGCCTACCGGGTCCACATAAATGGTTTTGCCATTCCAGTTCATAACTACCGAAGCATGCGAAATTGGCTGGATAGTTAGGTTGCCTTTATCAGTTTTTACTTGGTCTTTCATGGGCCGCTGCTGTGCAAACAGCTGCAGGAAAGCGAAGCTGAAGAAAAATGTTAAAAGAAGTTTTTGTTTCATGGTCCGTCCGGTTAAATTGATTTCAATCCTTTAACTTCTATTGGCCCACAATGTTTAACTATACGGCCACCGGCGCTTTAATTCCCGGGTGTGGATGGTAGTGCAGCAGCTCAAAATCATCGAAAGTAAAATCAAATATATCTTTTACATTCCGGTTCAGTTGCATGGCAGGCAGTGGGCGTGGCTCGCGACTTAGTTGCAGACGTGCCTGCTCCAGGTGGTTCACATACAGGTGCGTGTCGCCGCCCGTCCAGATAAACTCCCCTGGCTCTAAACCCGTTACCTGTGCCATCATCTGCACAAGCAGCGCATAAGAGGCAATGTTGAAGGGCACCCCCAGGAAAACGTCGGCGGAGCGTTGGTACAGCTGGCACGAGAGTTTACCCTCGGCAACATAGAACTGGTAGAAAGCGTGGCAGGGCGGCAGCTTCATGTTGCTGATCTCGGCCACATTCCAGGCGCTCACAATTATGCGGCGGGAGTCCGGGTTGTGCTTCAGCTGGTCCACTACCTGCGCGATCTGGTCGATGTGGCGGCCATCCGGCGTGGGCCAGCTGCGCCACTGAGAGCCGTATACCGGGCCCAGATCACCGTTTGCATCCGCCCATTCATCCCAGATGGTTACCTTGTTATCCTTTAGGTACTGAATATTGGTGTCGCCCTTCAAAAACCACAGCAATTCATGAATGATGGAGCGCAAGTGCACCTTTTTAGTGGTGACCAAAGGAAAACCCTCGGCCAGGTTAAAGCGCATCTGGTAGCCAAACACACTTAGCGTACCCGTTCCGGTTCTATCCTCCTTCTTTACCCCCTTGTCCAGGATGTACTGCATCAGGTCTAAATACTGCTTCATGTCGGTTTGGCTGCTTGGTTATTTGGAGGACTAAAGATAGTATGAAATGTTGGAAAACAGCAAGCCAAAAAGCAAGCTGAACAAAAGCCGTTTCGGTGCATAGCACCTTCTTCCGCAAACCTTACCTTTGCTACAAACGGAAAGCAGCAGGGGTTTAAACAAAATTTGCTGCCTTTAGTTGTTGCTTGGTAGTATGCTGCCAGAAACCGATCTTTAACACCCGCTCAATTGTTTGCAAGGTTTGAATTACAGAAGAAATAGTTACCTCGTTTTGTTGCTTGTGGCCATCGTTACCGCGCTAAGCGTTTATTATGCCTCCACGCTGCGGTTTGATTATAATTTCGACAATTTTTTTCCGAAAGGCGACCCGGACCTGGCCTATTACATGAAATACCGCCAAACGTTCGGCAACGACAACGATTACCTGCTTATTGGCCTCGATCATGATAAAAGCCTGTTCGACCAGCAGTTCCTGACAAAAGTAGACAGCCTGACCACCTTTCTGCAGCGCCAGCCAAACGTGGAGGCGGTGCTCTCCCCTACCTCAGTCAAAATTCCGGTACTGGAGCAGTTCGGGTATTTTGAGATTCCTTACCTGCACCCCGACGACCCGGGCCGGTTTGAGCAGGATTCGGTTCAGATTTACAGTTCAGGTGAGTTGGTGGGCACGCTGTTCTCGCAAGATGCCACCTCAGTGTCGCTTTTTGTGCAAACGACCGATGACCTGGGCAAAGGGGCCAGCGACACGCTGGTGGCTGCGCTGGAGAACAAGCTGCAACAACTGGATCTGCCAGAACACCATATTGCCGGGAAGGCCCTGGCACAGTCCGTTTTCATAGACAAGATGCAGGTGGAGCTGGTGCTTTTTATGTCAGCCTCCATCCTGCTGGTGATCCTGTTCCTCTGGATTACCTTCCGAACCATCTGGGGGGTACTGGTGCCGCTCCTGATCGTGCTGCTCTCGGTGGTCTGGGGCCTGGGGGCGATGGGCCTTTTCGGCAAGCCCATAGATGTGATGACGGTGCTGTTGCCCACAATCATTTTTGTGGTGGGCATGTCGGATGTCATCCACCTGCTCTCGCGCTACCTGACAGAGCTGAGCCATGGAACCGAAAAGATTGCCGCCATTAAGATTACGTTGCGCGAGGTGGGCCTGGCCACCTTTCTGACCTCCCTCACCACAGCTGTCGGTTTCCTAACCCTGCTGACCACGGCCATTGTGCCCATCCGCAATTTCGGCCTCTATACGGCCATCTCTATCGGACTCGCTTTTATACTTGCCTTCACCGTGTTGCCAGCTTTGTTGGTGCTGCTCAAAAAGCCCAATGCCGCCAAAGTAAGGCGCAGAAATCTGTCGTGGCCAGTGCAGTTGCGCCGCATGCTGCGCTACGTGCTCCGAAACCCCAGAGCCATACTTACTGTGACGATCGGCATCTCGGTCATCAGTCTGGTTGGCATCAGCCTGGTAAAAGTAGACACAACCTTACTGGAAGACCTGGGTGATGACGACCCGATCATACTAGACTTTAACTATTTTGAACAGAAGTTCTCCGGTGTCAGGCCCTTTGAGATGCATTTGGTGGCCGCTCCGGGGCACACACTGTATGACTACGAGGTGCTGCAGGAGGTTGATAAGTTGGAGAATTACCTGACGGACACGTATGGACTGAAATTTATCAGTTCGCCTGCCACGGTGGTAAAAACCGTTAACCGCGCACAGAATGGTGGCCTGAACAGGTTTTACACCTTGCCTCCTGACAAACCAAGGCTGCAGCGCGTGCGCAGGAGCCTGGATGCTTTCAAAAACAGAAGCGAGTTGCGCAGCATTATTACTCCGGATGCCACCCAAGGCCGCCTGACCGGTAAAATGACCGATGTTGGCAGCGCCGCCGCCACCGAGCTCAACGATTCGCTTCGTACCTTCATCGCGCAGCACATCAACTCCGCCTACCTGCAAACCAGGCTCACGGGCAGTGCCCTGCTCCTGGATAAGAACAACACCTACGTTACGATGAACATGATGCAGGGCCTCCTGATCGCCTTTGGGGTAATCGCCCTAATCGTGGGGCTGATTTACAAATCGCTACGGATGGTGCTCATCTCACTGGTTCCCAATATCATTCCACTGCTCATGATCGGGGGCCTCATCGGTTTTCTGGGCATCAATTTTACCGTTTCCATTTCCATCATTTTCACCATTGCCTTTGGCATCGCCGTAGACGACACCATCCATTTTTTAAGCAAGCTAAAACTGGAGCTGATGGCCGGAAAATCATTGCCCTATGCCATTAAACGTTCATTTATTTCGGCAGGTAAAGCCATAATCATCACCTCTTGTATTTTGATGGGCGGGTTTATGACGCTCTTGCTCTCCAGCTTTGACGGCACCTTTTACGTGGGCCTTTTTGTGAGCCTGACGCTGCTGTTTGCCGTGGTAGCCGACCTTTTCCTGTTGCCTGTCCTGATCCTGTATTTCTATAAACCCGCAAAAAAAATGAAGGGCTAGTCCAATAAGATGGCCATATTTGTGTGTAAATTGTAAGCAACTAATTAGGAGAGCATGAAGAAGCAGAAGGTTTGGGCAATTTCGATTTTATGCCTGATTTTTTTTGGGGCCAACGCGCAGGAGGATAAACTTACCCGGCTGATGAGCGAGCGGGAGCAGTTAGTGATGGAGTACCAGTTCTATAATCAGCAGAACAGTAATTTCTGGGGTAAAAAATCAAAGAAAGACCTGCTGCAGATCATAGAAACACTTAAAAAGATCATCAACGCAGACTCGGAACTGATAGGTGCCGTAAAAGAGGCTAGTGTGAAAAAAATAGCCGAAAGCACGGTAGAGAACCAGCGCGAGGGCAAAATAGTGCAGCAAGACCAGCGCAGTATCGACCGGAACTTTAGCGAGTTGCAGGGCCAGGTAAGAATGCTGCAGTCGCAGATTAAAAAGCGTGAGATGGAAATTGCGGACCTGAAAATACAATTGAACGAGTCTGCTGAGCTGCGCTATGGCAAGGATAAAGTAATCACGATCGTGGCCATAGTCGCCTTTTTACTATTGCTTTGTGCCGTGTTTTTGCAGATACGGTTAAATAAAGCGCTGGCTACTTCGCGAAAAAAGAAAAAGGCTTAAGCAAATTTTCCGGGCAAACTAACTGTATCCTTTCAGGGTATCCTATAGGCGCAGAAAAAAATCTTTCCGGCCCGATGAATCTGCAAGTGTGCATTTCCCGGATTGCCAGCAATATTTAGAACAACGATGAGCGAGATATTATTTGAACTGAAACGGGTTCAGGAACTGCTGAAGATAGAGCAGGAAGAAGACCGCCAGCAGTATAAGATCAAAAGCCTGAAGAGTACTATTTCTGAGCGTAAGGCCATGGGCATTTGCTGGTACCCGGTCAGTATTACCAAAGAGGAACTCGGCTTCGGCAATAAGATGGTGCTGGAACTGGAGCGTACCAAAGACCGCGACCAGCTGCACCTTTTCCAGACCGGGAAAGCGGCGGCCTTGTTTTCGAATAACGGGGAACGGCAAAGCATCAGCGGTGTGATCGTGGGACTTAGGCGCAACAAAGTGCTGCTGGCAACCAATAAAGAGGACCTGCCCGACTGGATTGACGAGGGGCGGCTGGGCATCGACCTGACCTTCGATGAAATGAGCTACCGCGAAATGGAGATAGCTCTGAAAAAAGTGCTGGATGCCCACAAGACCCGGCTTGCCGAGTTGCGCGACATACTTTTAGGGGATGCCACTCCGCGTTTCACCGATGCGCCAACGGAGGCGATCCCGGCCCTGAATCCTTCGCAAAACGAGGCGGTCCGTAAAATCGTGCAGGCAAAGGATGTGGCCATTATTCACGGTCCGCCCGGCACCGGCAAAACCACCACGCTGGTGCAGGCCATTCTCAAAACGCTGGAAACGCAGCAGCGGCTTCTGGTAACGGCCCCATCCAACACGGCCGTGGATCTGCTTACCGAAAAACTAGCCAACGAAGGTGTAAACGTGATCCGGATCGGCAACCCCTCCAGAGTGTCGGATGTGTTGTTGGAGCATACCATGGATGCGCAGATCATTGGCCACCGCTCTTACAAAAACCTGAAGGATTACCGTAAGACAGCGGCAGAGTATAAGCGCCTGGCTTTCCAGTTTAAGCGGCAGTTTGGTCCGGAAGAACGGCAGCAGCGCCAGTTCTTTAAGGCAGAAAGCCGGCGGTTGCTCGATGAGGCCGATCGTGTGGAGGAGTACATCACCGAAGACCTTCTCAACCAGGTGCAGGTGATCACCTGTACCCTGGTTGGCGCCGCAAACAAGACCATCCGGCACCTGGAGTACGACACAGTATTTATAGACGAGGCGGCCCAGGCCCTGGAATCAGCCTGCTGGGTACCTATTACGAGGGCCAAGCGGGTAGTACTGGCCGGCGATCATTTCCAGCTTCCCCCTACCGTAAAATCGTTTGAGGCGGAGAAAGGCGGCTTGGGTAAAACCCTTTTCGAGAAATGCATCGAGCGGCACCCGAGCGTGGCCGTGATGCTGAAAACACAATACCGCATGCACCACCACATCATGGAGTTCTCGAACCAGCAGTTTTACCAGGGTGAACTGATTGCGCATGAAAGCGTGCATAACAGCGATTTGCATGCCTATAACGTTCATTTTGCGCCCGGCCTGGCCGTAGAGTTTGTAGATACGGCCGGTTGCGGCTACCACGAAGAAGATTCACCTGAAAGGCAGAGCTCAGCCAACCCCGAGGAGGCAGACCTGTTACTAAGCCACCTGGCACATCTATTAAAGGATTACACGCCGGCAGACGAAGAAGTGGAGCACCTCCGGATCGGGGTGATCTCGCCGTACCGTGCCCAGATAAACTACCTGATGGATAAAGTGGAGCACATGCCGCACCTGAACCAGTTAAAGCAACATCGTTATTTGGCTGTGGGCACCGTAGACAGTTTTCAGGGGCAGGAGCGCGATATTATTTACATCAGCATGACGCGCAGCAATGCCCAAGGCGAAATAGGTTTTCTGGCTGACATCCGGCGCATGAACGTAGCCATGACACGCGCCAAGAAGAAACTGGTGATCGTGGGCGACAGTGCCACCCTGGGCCAGCATCCGTTCTACGCCAGCTTCCTTACGTACGTAGTAAGTATAAACGCATACCGTAGCGCCTGGGAACTGACAGAACTGATGCCCTAGGCCCTGCTATAAATGAAAACAAGGAGCAGAATTAGAGGAAGGCTTTAATTTTTACTAACTTTAATTTTTGCGGGAATTAAATCTTTAAAACATGAAAATAGAGGAAAACAAAGTAGTTACACTCACTTATGAGCTACGCATTACAGATGAAAACGGGGAGCAGAACCTGGTAGAAACAGCGGATCAGGAGCATCCGATGGTGTTTATTTATGGCATGAGCGGCTTGCCAGAACAATTCGAGGATAGCCTTAAGGGTAAAAGCGCCGGCGATACATTCGACTTTAAACTGGAGTCGGAAGAAGGCTACGGCGATATTAACCCCGAAGCTGTGGTAGACCTCCCGAAGAATGTGTTTGAGGTGGAAGGAACGGTTCCGGACAACATGCTGGAGGAAGGCAATTTTATACCAATGTCCGATAGTGAAGGCAACCAGTTACAAGGTCGCGTACTATCCGTAAAAGAGGATACCGTTACCATGGATTTCAACCACCCACTGGCAGGCAAAGCCCTTAGCTTTAAAGGCAAAGTAGAAGATGTGCGCGAAGCGACACAAGAGGAGCTGGACCATGGCCATGTGCATGGTGAAGGCGGTGCGCATCACTAAAGTTAAACTTACATAAAGCTTGTTTGAACAGGGAGTATCTGCTAAGGTGCTCCCTATTTTTTTGTGCGTGTTTTCTAACTATTTAATGCAGCACTTTGCATGTTATTTCAGGGGCAGCAATTTTTTAAGCTGGTATGCGATAGGGGTAGTTTAAGTCCATAAGCATAAACGTAAAATGCTTCATTTTTAAACTACTTGATTAAATTAAAGAGTTATATTCGTATGGCGCTATGTAGAAGGAGAGTTAATGGAAAGTTGGTATTACTTTAACTATAACTCGAGGAATAGGTAGGAATGCTCTATGTATAGTGCAGATTAACGTTTGTTTACGCATATCCGCTAGTTGTGGTGTAAAAAAAAATTATAAAATGAAGAGTGACAAATTTGCTTTTGGTGGATTAAAATACGGGCTGTTGCTCTTCGGAATGCTCTTTTTAATCATTCCAACTCTAAACATGGTAGACCCTGAACTCGCTACTTTTAACGGTGAGCATAAGCGGATGGACACCTACTCCTTTTTGATTTTTATACTGGTAGGAGCAGTTGGGATTCTCGTATTTCTGCTGTTTCAGTCAAAGTTTGTAATGGTAGAACTGGGAAACCAATGTATCAAGATTAGGAAGGGGAAAGAAATCCTTGAAGCAGACTGGATTGAAGTTGAATCCGTGGTTTTACTTCACTTTGTCTTTCCTCCATTGTACAAGCTGAGAATAAAGGGACAAGATAACTATTACCTATTCGCAACTCAACGTTCTGGATTAAGCATTGCTGGATATACAAAGGATTTTAGTGAAATGGGAAGTTTGATAAAAAAGAAAAAGCGAGAGTTAGGAATATAAATAACGAAACCACAACAAAACCTATAAGTTAGCTGCGCCACCTTATAGCAAAGCCGTTGTGTGCAATGGTAATTTAAAAGAAGTACGCGTTAGCAAGAGCCAATAAATTAATACCAGCAGCCTAAGATGAGTAAAGAAAGGAAAATCAAAGTAGGTTTTGTAAAAACGACAGGCTGGTTCTCACTCGCAGGGTTGTTCATTCCTGGCTTCACAACAATCGGAATTTTTGGATTACAGTCTTTCATAACTTTATTGGGGATTGAGTGCTCAGACTCGTGGAGTTTCCTTTTCAGAGTAACTAGTGCTGGTTGTATACTTGCTCCTTGGCTCTTCTTCCGCTTTATCCAAAAAACAGCATTAGATAATGAAACGCTGAATAAATGGCTATTGCTCTTCAATGTTATAGAATACACATTTCTTCAGGCAAGCATTACCTCTTTCTTTACAAATGGCAAGACCCTTTGTTACGTGACAGACGGGCAGAATGGATTAGAAATTATCTTTGCTGGCTGGTTTGCTATACCTGTTTTACTTTTATTGAGCTTCTTTTTTCAGCAGGTCCAGAAAACAAAGTTGGAGCAAACAGAACTTGAATAATAGAAAAGAAGAACTCCACCCAACAAAGGTTGCGCTTAGGCTCAGCTACGCCTCACCATCTGCTATACCAGTACGTTGTAGAAAAACAGTCTGAAACATTAAAATCAAAAGTAGGCCTTCCTTTCACAACTGCTCCCTCACTCCTACCACATACTGCTGCAGTTCCGGAAAAAAAGCTTCGAACTCGGCTGCGTACAAGTTATAATTTTCCTCTAATTCCAGGGCCGCTGTCTCCATACCGGATACAAAAGTGGCGCGGCGGCTCATGCCGGTCAGGGCGCTGTTAATGCCCGCCAACTGCGCATAGCCTGCCAGCCAGTCGTGGGCCATCATGTGCCTGAAAATGTGCTGCATGCGCTCCGGGAGAATGTCATACGCCTCGTTCACGATGGAGTACACGCGTTGGGTATAAGCTTGTAGCGGTTCTGCTGTGTAGTTGTGAAACCGGCTGGCCAGGAAATGATCATAAAACATGTCGGCAATTACGGGGGCGAACTTTCTATACTTTGGCCGAAGCCTTGCCTTGGTCTCCCCCACAACCCTGTGGGTATCGGTGTAGCTGTCGATCAGGCGATGCAGCCGGATGCCGCGGGCAACTGCCGGCGTAAACATGTCAGCTTGTTTGCCCTTCACCGAATCTGCTATAAAGTTTCCTAACAGTAAGTCCGGGTCGTTTCCGGATAAGAATGCATGGGCCAGAAAATTCACGAAACGTTATTTAAAGTATAAATTCATGAGATTGATTGTGATCTTAGGCTTACCGTGCAGTAAACAAAAAGTTACCGCAGCTGTTTCCAAAGTATAAAAGCGTGCACCGCCAGGAGTAAACTTTACCGCGTTGCCCCGCGTAATCTAAACCACAGAAACAAAGTATAAAACTATGACAAACAATACAACCTCACAGGAGAATCTGCAGAAACTCATCGATATGATCCAGGACATAGACATTGCCATGATGACCACGATCGAGCGTGATGGCAGTCTGCGCAGTCGCCCCATGAGCACACAGAAAATAACCAATGACGGCTTCCTTTGGTTCTTTACGGGCTATGAGTCGGGCAAATCGCATGAGATTAACGAGAATGACGCCCACGTGAACATCAGCTACGCCGAACCGGATGACCAGGTATATGTATCTGTGTCGGGCACAGCCTCGCTGACCAGGGACAAGCAGAAGATAGATGAACTTTGGAACCCTTCGCTGAAGGCCTGGTTTCCGGAAGGAAAGGACGATCCGAATATTGGCCTGATTAAAGTAACCATCGACAAGGCCGAATACTGGGATGCTCCGAACAGCACCCTCATCCATTTATACGGCATGGCCAAGGCAGCTCTCACCGGTGAGCCCGCTAAAACCGGTGATCACAAAAAGATCGATTTATAAAAGTATGAACGCATAGGTGGGAGCAAGCAATTTATAGATCTGCTTTCATTTTTAATTTAAAAACACCTGTTAAACAATTGTGTTTGGCAGGTGTTTTTGCGTAAGATTTACACTTGTTCTGCACCTTAAACAGTTGTCATATACTTTGCAACCCACCCCTGCTATAGCCGCCCGTCTTACCACCCTTACTTTGTTTGGCATACGCGAAGGCCACGTACGTTGGGGGCTGGCACAGATGGGCACCTCAGTACCGCACCTGAAAGCCACACCCGGACTACGCTTTTTTAAACTACTTGGGAGCGGGCAGGGAAAAGGGTTTAGCATTTTGCCGAATTTAAGGCGCTACGGACTGCTTTGTACCTGGGATAACGAGGCTGCCGCCGACCAGTTCCTGCAGCATGCTGCATTAATGGCCACTTACCAAACGCACTGCCACGAAGTATGGACCGTGAAACTGCTGCCTTACCAGGCGCATGGGCAATGGGACAAGCAGGAGCCCTTCGCTCCTACCCTCTCAGAAACGTACACCAGTGGCCCCATCGCTGTGCTAACAAGGGCAAGCATAAACTGGCGCGCCCTGCCAAACTTCTGGCGCTTCGTGCCCCAATCCAGCAAGGCGCTCGACGATGCACAGGGGCTGCTCTGCTCAATCGGCTTGGGGGAAATGCCACTTATACGGCAGGCAACTTTCAGCGTCTGGGAATCGGGAGAGGCCATGAGAGCTTATGCTTACAAGCACGCTGTCCACCAGGAGGTGATACGCCGGACCAGGGCGGAACATTGGTACAGCGAAGAACTTTTCGCGCGCTTTAAACCTGTGGCAAGCCAGGGTCTTTGGAACGGGCAAGACCCTCTTGCTGCGCTGACTTCATAAGCATAGTCACTTGTTATCGGTTCATCCGCTCCATAATGTCCTCTAATAGGTCTACCTGTATCTGCTGAATTTCGATCAGGCGCTGGTTCTGGTGTGAGATAATGTGGTTTAGTTTCTCGTGCAGCAGCCGAATTTCCAGTTCAGCCTTCAGGTTAACCTGGTAATCATACTCTGATCGCTGCCTGTCCTTGGCTTCTTTCCTGTTCTGACTCATCATGATAATGGGGGCCTGAATGGCGGCAAGGCATGACAGGATGAGGTTTAACAGGATAAACGGATAGGGGTCGAAAGGCCTGACGGACAGCACGTAGATGTTGAGCAGCATCCAAAGCAGGATAAAGCCAAAGAAGAACAAAATGAACCGCCAACTGCCGCCGAACGTGGCAATGGCATCGGAGGTGCGTTGCCCGAAGGTCAGGTTTTCGTTAATCTCCTCCTCGATGTTAGAAGAAAGCAGCTCCTGCTTGTTGATGCTCTGGATCACCTCCTCCTCCAGTTCCGAGAGTTCGCCTAACTCGTGTTTCAGTAGCTGTTCCAGGTACTCATTCCGGTAGCGGTTTACGATCTCCAGCGAAACATAATGCTGCTCTTCCAGGTCGGGGTAATCCACTTTCATCAACTCCAGAATGCTTTTCCGAATGCTGGATACGGGAATGAGCAAGGGATAGGGCAAGTGTTTCTTGCTGATATGGCAAATTCCCGTGCTTTTTCGGTGGTCTTTCATAGCGTAGCGCAATACCCTATGTTGACTTACGCAATTCTTTGTTTAGCGCATAAGTTTATAAAGTTTATCCTTTATTAAGAAAGCTGGTCAGGGGCAATTTGTTGAATCACGCGCAGCAGGTGCGCCGCCAGTCCATCATAAGGCCTGTAGCCGCGGTTCACGAGGTGTATGCTGGTGCCGTTCAGCAGGTAGAGGCTCGGAAAAGCGGTGGCCTGTAAGTGGCGTGCGATGGCAAAGTCCTGTTGCGTTTTCTCTTTCATTTCATCGGACTGGAATTTAGCCAGGAACTCCTCTTCCGGCACCCCAAAGGCAGCCGCGACCTGGGCCAGCACCTCAGGTCGGGTTACATCATTGTTCTTCGCGTAAAAAGCTTTTTGTATGGCCTCTGCCATCTCCAGTTCTTTTTCAGGGTGCAGGTAGCGCAGGGTTACCACGGCGCGGCAGGCAGGTTCGGTGTCGTACACAAAACCCTCGCGGTCAAAAAAAGTATAGTCAAATGGCTGATTGGTCACTTTTTCAACATCCTCCCAATGGTGCCTGATCGTTGCCTGCATTTGGGGCTCCAGTGGTTTCACGGTACCGGGGCGCAGGCCGCCCATCACCAGCTTAAACTGCATCTTGTCTTCCTGCTCTGCCACCAGTTGCTGCATTACCGGCGCAAAACCATAGCACCACGAGCACATCGGGTCCATGATGTAAATCAGGTGCAGTTTATCGAGCAGGTCGTGTTGCTTTTTCATCATGCGGAAGTATAGTTTTTTGAGATGAGTTCTTTTTGCTTCAGACCATCGTCTGTCACTTGCTTTAGTATACGCACAAAGGTAACATCATTTTATATTTTGATGTCCGGAAAGCTGTGCTGTAACTGGTTTTTACAAAATTGATCAGAAACGTGGTGTGCTGTCTGGTTGCCAGGCACGTTTGGCAACAAAGCCATCATAAATTAACATTTATGCCGTATCTTAGCAGTTTAACTTCGGACTAAAGAATTCATCTATAAGCAATGTCGGCGTATAATTTTATCGAGATCGAGAAGAAATGGCAGCGTTACTGGGAACAGAACCAAACGTTTAAAGCCACAGTCAAAAACGAGAAGCCAAAGTACTACGCCCTGGACATGTTCCCGTACCCATCGGGCGCGGGTCTGCACGTGGGGCACCCGCTGGGCTACATTGCCTCCGACATCGTGAGCCGCTACAAGCGCCTGAAAGGCTTTAACGTGCTGCACCCCATGGGCTTCGACGCCTTTGGCCTGCCAGCGGAGCAGTATGCTATCCAGACCGGGCAGCATCCTGCCATCACCACCGAACAGAACATCCAGCGGTACGTGGAGCAGCTGAAGAACATTGGCTTCTCCTTTGACTGGGAGCGCGAGGTGCGCACTTCTGAACCAAGCTATTATAAATGGACGCAGTGGATCTTTATGCAGCTGTTTAACAGCTATTATAACTACAACACAGGTAAAGCCGCGCCGGTACAGGAGCTTGTAGAAGCGTTTGAGCAGGATGGGAATTTGAACGTGAACGCTGCCTGCGACGAAGACACGCCTGCATTCTCTGCCGCTGACTGGAAAAACATGAACGCGCAGCAGCAGGCAGAAATGCTATTAAAGTATAGACTCACTTACGTGGCCGAGGCCATCGTGAACTGGTGCCCTGCCATGGGTACGGTACTGGCTAACGACGAAGTGGTGGGCGGCGTGTCGGAGCGCGGCGGATACCCGGTGGAGCGCAAGAAAATGCGCCAGTGGATGATGCGCATCACCGCTTATGCCGAGCGCCTGCTGCAAGGCCTGGAGGAGATTGACTGGCCAGAGCCGGTAAAGGAGATGCAGCGCAACTGGATCGGTAAATCGGTTGGTGCCGAGCTGGACTTTGCGGTGGAAGGCATTTCAGAAAAGATCAAAGTGTTCACCACCCGCATCGACACCATTTTCGGCGCTTCATTTGTCGTGTTGGCGCCTGAGCATGAACTGGTTAGCCAGATCACGACGGATGTGCAGCGCCAGCAGGTGCAGGAGTATGTGACAGTGGCCAAAAACCGCTCAGAGCGCGAGCGCATGACAGACGTGAAGACGGTGAGCGGGGTGTTTACAGGCGCTTATGCCCTAAATCCGATATCAGAGGAACGTGTGCCGATCTGGATTGCCGATTATGTGCTGGCCGGGTATGGAACCGGGGCGGTGATGGCTGTGCCGGGCCACGATTCCCGCGATTATGCTTTCGCCAAACATTTTGAGCTGCCGATCAAGCAGGTAGTGGATGGCGGCAACATCGAGGAGGAAGCTTATGCCGGGAAAGAGGGCAAGATCATCAATTCCGGTTTCCTGAACGGGCTGGATGTAAAGGAAGCCATCAAAGCCGGTATTGCCAAAGCGGAAGAACTGGGGGTTGGTAAAGGCAGAACGCAGTTCCGCATGCGCGATGCCGTGTTCAGCAGGCAGCGCTACTGGGGCGAGCCGGTGCCGGTATACTTTAAAGACGGGGTGCCACACCTGGTGAAGCAAGAGGAGCTGCCCCTAGAGCTGCCGAAGATCGACGCCTACCTGCCCACCGAAACCGGTGAGCCGCCTTTGGGCCGTGCCGTGGATTGGAAGTATGATAACCAGTATGAGTATGAATTAAGCACCATGCCCGGTTGGGCAGGCAGCAGTTGGTATTGGTACCGCTACATGGACCCGCAAAACGAAACAGCTTTTGCCGACAAGGATATTATCAAGTACTGGCGCAACGTAGACCTGTACATCGGAGGTTCGGAGCACGCCACCGGTCACCTCCTCTACTCCCGCTTCTGGAACAAGTTCATGTTTGACCTGGGCCTGGTGGTGGAACAGGAGCCTTTTAAAAAGCTGATCAACCAGGGCATGATCCAGGGGCGGTCTAACTTTGTGTACCGCATCAACGGCACCAACCAATATGTGTCCTTGGGCTTGAAGGATCAGTACGAAACCACACAGCTACACGTGGATGTAAATATCGTGGAGAATGACGTGCTGGACCTGGAGGCCTTTAGAAAATGGAGACCGGAGAACGCAGACGCTGAGTTTGTATTGGAAGACGGCAAGTATGTGGTGGGCGTGGAGATTGAAAAGATGTCCAAGTCGAAGTATAATGTGGTGAACCCCGATGACATTGTGGAGCGGCAGGGGGCCGATACCCTGCGCATGTACGAGATGTTTCTGGGCCCGCTAGAGCAGTTTAAACCCTGGAACACCAATGGCATGGATGGCGTGCACAAGTTCCTTAAAAAGTACTGGAGGCTTTTCCACGATAATGAGGGCACCTTTGTGGTAACTGATGGCGCACCGACAGCGGAAGAGTTGAAGGCACTGCACAAGACCATTAAAAAGGTAGAGGAAGATGTAGAGCGGTTCTCTTTTAACACCTCCGTTTCCACGTTCATGATCTGCGTGAATGAGCTGACGCAGCTCAAGACAAATAAACGCGCCATTCTTGAGCCCCTTACCATTATCCTTTCCCCGTACGCACCGCACATTACCGAGGAGCTGTGGGAGAAGCTAGGCCACCGGGAAAGTATCAGCTATGCCAGTTTTCCGGATTGGAAAGAGGAATACCTGGTGGAGAACACCTTTGAATATCCGGTTTCTGTGAACGGCAAGACCCGCACCAAGCTTACCTTTGCGCTGGATACGCCCCGTGAGGAGGTAGAAAAGGCCGTGCTGAACGATGAGCAGGTGACCAAATTTTTTGAAGGCAAAACGCCTAAAAAAATCATCATCGTTCCAAACAAAATTATAAACGTGGTAGTATAATCTAGCTCCATCTTACTATTTAAATGAAGCAGAGCCGCCAAAACCCCAAACTTTGCGGCTCTGTTTTAGTAAAAAGCAACAGGTCCTGAAAATATTTTCCAGGACCTGTTGCTTAAATAAGAAAGGTTAGAGGGGTGCATAAAGTAAAAGTATTATGCATTTAGTTGTTCAGATGCAACATTCTTCTCTTCTTTGGCTTTTATGGATCCTCGCACTTTATAAAGCAATTCCACCAGGTTACTTGCTTCCTCTTCGGTTAACCCCTGTAGCATTTCGTCTAGTTCATGCAAGGAGCTATCCATGGTGCCGATCATTTGGTTCCCCTTGTCTGAGATAACGATGTTCACCAAGCGTTTGTCAACGGGGTTCTGCGTTACATTTACATAACCTTTAGCATTCAACCGGCTGACCAATCGAGATGCATCCGACATTTTATCCAACATTTTTTCGCGCAGAAAAGAAGTGGAGACTGGTTTAGGAAATTGATCTCTCAAAATGCGCAGGGCGTTATACTGTTGCGCGGTCATATTGAATTTTTTAAAAAAACTCTCGTAGCAATTACTTAAAAAACCGTGCGTGTACAAAATACTGATACTTGCTTTCTGCCATTCGTTTCGGAAACTGTTCACTCCGACTTCTTTCTCTAAAATCATGTTTCTTGTTAAGGTGAGTTTATCAATTATACTAATAAAAAATGAATTTTAGGCATTTGAAACCAGTATATTTTTGAGTTTTTAGGAATGAATGTTTACACAGTAATAAATTGATAAAAGCCCCCACAGCTGTTGTTAAAATTCTGAATATGTTGTGGCAAACAAAAGGGAACAAAAAAGCTGCCCGTACAGGCAGCTTTTTTGTTCCTTCCCTCAGCCAGAAGATGGTTGAAAAGAATTGAAAGATACCGTAGGAACAGCTAATTATCTAATAGTCCGATCCCCCTTTGCAAATCCTTCTTCAACTTGGATCCTACTAACAGAAAGGAGTCATCGATCCATTGCCTGATCAGGTTATCAGGCAATCCGGCATCTGGCAAAACGTTGATCCAGTGCACTTTATTCATATAGGAGGCAGTGCCCACCTGATTATGACGTTCACGACGTTCAATCGCTTTATCCGGGGCGCACTTTAGGGCAATGCCTTTGCTAAAATCGGCAAGGCTGCAGAGGGCAAACATCTTTCCGCATACTTTAAAAACAAGCGTATCTTCATCAAATGGCATTTCCTCTGTTGTGCCTGCTTTGGCCAAGCAATAGTCCCGGAGTGCTTCTATGTGCATGTTAAATATGCTTAATGATAAAATAGACCATAGCTGCCAGAAACATCAGCATCGAAATTTTATTGATCGTATGCATGGCACGCAGGTTGAAGTTAGATTTGCGCTTGGGGTCCTTTTTACGGAAGAAGTAGGTGGCTACCTCTGAAAAGTCAAACAATCCTTTCATGGCGAATCACTGATAAGTTAATTATAAATTTCTGTTCAGGTAAATGTGATCTGTAGTGTTGCAGTTACATTCTTAACAATCCAGGTGTGAAAAGAGTTAGCCCGCAAGCGCTTATTTCTTTACATTTCCAAACTTACAGGCTCAATCCATTTCTCGTCTTCCCTTATGAGTTCAATCAGTTCATCCACGGCCCGATCAGCCGGCACGGCTTTCTTAATCACATTCTGCCCGCGGTAAAGGGCGATCTTGTCTTTGCCCACACCTACGTACCCGTAGTCGGCATCGGCCATTTCTCCCGGTCCATTTACAATGCAACCCATGATACCGATCTTCACCCCCTTTAAATGGTCAGTGCGTTTCCGGATCATGGCGGTGGTTTCCTGCAGGTCGAACAGGGTGCGTCCGCAGCTGGGGCAGCTGATGTACTCGGTTTTGCTCATGCGGGTGCGGGCTGCCTGTAAAATACCAAAACCAAGTTTGTTGAGTTGATCGATGGTTTCGAGCCAGGCTCCTTTCTCCCGCTCCGGCAGCAGTTCGGTTCCGAGCATTACCCCATCTCCCATACCATCTATTAACAAGCCTCCCACATCAGTGGCTGCATAGAGTTGTATTTCGTCAGCAGTAAGGTTGCCGTAGGCACGCTTGATGATACAGGGATTTTTTACGCCATTGTTCATCAACCTGAAAAAGCATTTGCGAAGCTCGGGCATGGCATGCGCGTTTGTGGTCTCTAGCAACAGCACTGCGGTAGCGTCATGCTTCAAGCGTTCCAGCAGGGCATTCGTGAGGTCATCCAGCTGAACAAGTATGAAGTTGAGCGTGGCATGCTGCTCAGCTCCGGCCAGGTATTGCCCTGCCTGTAACAAGGGATGCCTGTCTTCGCGTTGTTCCGCTGCCAGCCAGGCGTTTTGGTTTACGATCTCTTTCAGGCCGTTGGGCAGCATGAAGCTGATGGGGGTATCGCCGGTGTAAATAAAGTCAGCGCCCAGGTCGTTCATGTTAAACTTATCAAGCAGCATGGAGTACAAATGCCCCACGCTTTTCAGGTCAGCATATTTAACATCGGTCAGCCGGCTCAGGTCAGCCACAACGCGGGGCACATTCAGCGCCCCCAGGTTCTGCACTTCCATCGTCTCGCGGCGGTGGTACTGGAACGGATCTATCGGCACGTTGCAAATTGGCTTAATTGGCCGTGCATTTGAGGCGCGGCGCGCATAACGGTCGATCAGGGCTTTTGCCACAGGTGCTTCTGCCTCCGGGGCCTCCGTTAACGACACCCGCACGGTATCTCCTAATCCGTCTTCCAACAGGGTGCCTATTCCGACTGCCGACTTAATGCGGCCGTCCTCTGCCTCTCCGGCTTCTGTAACGCCCAGGTGCAACGGGTAAGGCTGCAGGCCCTCCTCCTCCAGCTTCTGCACCAGCAAACGATATGCCTGTACCATTACCTGCGTGTTGGAGGCCTTCATGGAGATCACGATCTCGTAATATTCCTCGTCCTCGCAGATGCGCAGAAACTCCAGCGCACTCTCTACCATACCCAGCGGCGTATCGCCGTAGCGGCTCAGAATCCTGTCAGACAGCGAGCCGTGGTTGGTGCCGATGCGCATGGCGGTACCATGTTCTTTACAAATGCGCACTAAGGGCACAAAGCGCTCTCTTATCCTGTCAAGTTCTGCCTGGTATGAGGCGTCATCGTAGGTTATTACCTGAAATTTCTTTTTGTCGGCATAGTTGCCCGGATTCACGCGCACTTTCTCCACGATACGGGCAGCCACCTCAGCAGCATTCGGCGTGAAGTGAATGTCTGCGATCAGGGGTACACTATACCCGCGCAGCTGCAGTTCCTGCTTGATGTTCCGGAGGTTTTCGGCTTCCTTCATACTCGGCGCGGTGATGCGGATATACTCACAGCCGGCTTCAATCATGCGGATGCATTGCGCCACAGAACCTGGCGTATCCATGGTGTCTACGGTGGTCATGGACTGCACCCGGATCGGGTGATCGCCACCCACAGGCACGCCGCCAATGTTTACCACGCGCGTTTTTCTGCGCTTATACTGCGTAAGGCTTGGGCAATAGGTTTTGTTCATAAGTAAAGTATGCGTGCGCTCGATTCCTTAACTAAAGATCAGCCTTGTTTGTTCAAAGGCTGATACTGTAAAAATAGTACCTTTATTTTAAAGAGGCTAAAGGATAGCTGCACCTAAGGGTAAAATACTCTGAAGCATGATATGAAATGGGTAACTAAACGCCAAAAATTGCCCGGCCTGCCAGCAGAAGGAAGGTGATCCTTCTGTCGAATCAGAAAGACAAGGGACATTGAAATTCTAGGGATGTTTGGCCGCGCTATTTTGAATACCTTTCCAGTTAAATTATGCGTATTTTAAAAATACCGGTATCAGCGCGGATTTATAGGCAAACATAAGATTGCTGGCTGTCGCTGATGCATATAGGATATGCAAAAAATGTTCACCTAAAATTTAAGAGGATGATTTTCATGCGTAATTTTCTGCCCGCCAACTCGGGCATCGCTTTGCAGCAACTGCAGCGGTGGACGAAGCTGCGTCAGGACCAACTGGGGAAGGCTATTTTGATAACTAAGGATACTGTGCTGGGTTTTTTGCAGCGGCAACTGGAGAAGGGCGACCTGAAAACGGTGCAGGAAGTACTCAAAGGCAAGCCCATGACTGAAGCCGGCCGTCGTTTGTATTCCGAACTACGCAGCAACGTGGTCAGCAACCTGATTCTGCGCATGGGCTTCAGGCGGGTAATTGCCGTATCCATTGCCTTCGTTGTTTTGCCGCTTATTCTGGCTAAAGTAGCGGGTAAGTTTGCAAACAGGATAAAGCAGTAGCGTGTGCACAGTAGATTACCTCATGCTTCAGGCCAGCAGATTTTTATAGGCCGCCTCTACTTTTCCAAAGTCAAATTCCTGTAGCACCTTTTGCATCTGGGTAGCAATCTCGGTTGTGCATAAATTCCCAATGCTACCTGCATGGGTGTGCGTTACGGCAGCAGGCGGTGCAAACTTCCCCGATTCTATCTGTTCCCCTACGGTTTTATAAGCATCCCGAAAGGGTATACCATTCAGCACCAGTGCATTAACTGCATCTACACTAAAGAGGTATCTATACTTGTCGTCGTCTAGTATGTGCTGACGCACCTGTACCTGCTGCAGCATGTAAGTCATCATATGCAGGCAGCCCTGCAACTCTGTAAAAGCGGGAAACAGATCCTCTTTAAGTAACTGCAGGTCGCGGTGGTACCCGGATGGCAGGTTAATGAGCAGCATGGAGACTTCTGTAGGCAGCGCCTGCAGCCTGTTACATCTACCCCGAATGATTTCAAACACATCCGGATTTTTCTTATGTGGCATGATGCTGGAGCCAGTAGTGAGCTGATCTGGTAAGGTAATAAAGTTGAAGTTCTGGCTCATGTACAAGCAAAGGTCCATTGCTAATTTGCCCAGGGTAGCAGCTACCGAAGCCAGCCCGGTGGCCACTATCCTTTCAGACTTCCCTCGGCCCATTTGGGCGTATACAACATTGTAGTTCATGCTGTCAAAGCCAAGCAGCTCTGTGGTGAGTTGGCGATTTAAGGGGAATGAGGAGCCATAGCCTGCTGCTGAGCCCAACGGGTTCTTATCAGCTGTTTTATACGCGGCCAGCAGCAGTTGCATGTCATCTGCCAGGCTTTCGGCATAGGCTCCAAACCATAAGCCAAACGAGGACGGCATGGCTATCTGCAGGTGCGTGTAACCTGGTAGCAGCACATGTTTATACTTTTCGCTTTGGCTTTGCAGCACATCGAAGAGTAATTTTACTGCCTGCACCACTTCTTTTAACTGATCGCGGAAGTATAGTTTCAGGTCCAGTAGCACCTGATCGTTTCGAGAGCGGCCGCTGTGAATCTTTTTTCCTGCTTCCCCTACTCTGCGCGTCAGTTCCAGCTCTACCTGCGAGTGAATGTCCTCCACCCCTGGATCAAGCGTTAGCTCGCCAGTTACAATTGAATTATAGATTTGTTTTAGCCCAGTTTGAAGAATCTCTAAATCCTCTTCAGTTAACAGGTTTATGCTTTGCAACATACGGGTATGCGCCAAAGAGCCCAACACATCAAAGCGTGCCAGTTCCATGTCCAGTTCTGCATCTTTGCCAACCGTAAAGTTTTCGATCTCAGCGGCTACGCTGGTGTTCTTCTGCCAGAGTTTCATGATTTGATTTTGAATGTGTGAACGCGCAAATAGTTAGTACATACCAAGAACAAACGTATCATTGCTCACTTGATTACTTTCTCAAGTAATGCAATGTAGAGTTCTATCCCCTCAGCTATCTCATTCAGGCAAATGTACTCATCCGCTATGTGCGAACGAACGGAAGAACCAGGTCCCAGCTTAAAGGAAGGAACGGGAATAAGGGCTTGGTCTGACGTGGTGGGTGAACCATACACTTTTCGCCCAAGATCAAGCCCCGCTTGCACAAGGGGATGGTGCAAGGCAATAGCAGAAGGCCTTAGTCGCGTGGAGCGCGGGGTGATTTCCGCCTGCACATGCTGGCGTATCACCTGCAATACCTCCTCCAGGGTATATGCATCGGTTAAGCGCACATCCACTGTAAAGTGACAGGCTTCGGGCACCACATTATGCTGTGTGCCTGCGTGAAGCATGGTAACAGACATTTTTACCGGCCCCAGGAGTTCCGATTCTCTCTCGAACTGATAATTTCTGAACCATTCCATGTCAGGCAGTGCGGAATAAATGGCGTTAACGCCTTCTGCTCGCGCTGCATGCCCCGCTTTTCCAATAGCTACACAATCGAGCACCAAAAGGCCTTTTTCAGCTATGGCCAGGTGCATTTCTGTTGGTTCTCCAACCAGGGCCGCCGCAATGTTCCCTAATTTCGGGAGTATCAGTTCAATGCCGTTCCGGCCAGATATCTCTTCTTCGGCAGTGGCGGCCATAGCAAGGTTATACTTCAGGTTAGTCTGTGCATAAAAGTATAGGAATGCTGCGATCAGCGTTACCAGGCAACCGCCCGCATCATTGCTGCCGAGCCCATAGAGCTTTCCATTCTCTATTGTAGCCGCAAAAGGATTGCGGGTGTATCCGGCGTTTGGTTTTACCGTGTCGTGGTGTGAGTTTAGCAGCAGGGTGGGCTTGGCAGGATCATAATGCCTGTTAAATGCCCACACGTTGTTCTGTTCCTGATGCACCTCCACTTCATTCTGCTTCAGAAAATCGTAAAGTACGGCAGCCGTCCCGGCTTCTTCCTGGCTGAAAGAGGGTGTCGTGATCAGGCGCTGCAACAGCGACAACGCTTGTGTGTATAAAGCTTCCTGCATCAGGTCCGTACTAATGTGGTACCGGGGAACTTACCGGGTGTGTTTATACTTTTAAGTGCTTCCGCCTCACCGATCAGTACTTGTTTAACCCCCATTTTCAGGGCCGCGAATGCGTTGTCCAGTTTAGGGATCATGCCCGCATGCACCGCACCGCTTTCTTTTAAAGATTTATACTTCTCAGGGTTCAGGCTGTCTATTAAAGAAGCTTCGTCTGACGCATTTGCCAGTACGCCACGCTTCTCGAAACAATAGACCAGCTTTACCGCATGGCTACCGGCAAGCGCTGTTGCCAGTACAGCTGCAATCGTGTCAGCATTTGTGTTCAAGAGGCTGCCATTTCTATCGTGGGTCAGGGGTGCAAACACCGGAATGAGGCCGGCATTAAAAAATATATTCAATATCCGGGTGTTTATGCATTCAGGTCCTGCCACGTCGCCCACAAAACCATAGTCAATTGTACGCTCAGGCCGCTTAACTGCCATTATACTGTTGGCGTCTGCACCGGTTACCCCAATGGCGTTGCAGCCGAGTGCCTGTAGCTGTGCTACGATCTGTTTGTTAATCAGGCCTCCATAGACCATGGTAACCAGTTCAAGCGTTTCTGTGTTTGTGATGCGCCGGCCTTCAACCATTACAGGTTCTATGCCCAGTCGCTGGCCAATGGCAGAGGCTATTATTCCTCCGCCATGCACCAACAACCTGGGGCCCTGCAGCTGCGCAAAATCAACCAAAAAAGAACGCAGCCGGACAGGGCTATCCAATATGTTTCCGCCAATTTTAACGAGTATCATATGCTAAGCTTTATATGTATAAGATACTGCTTCCGTCGAAGTGCTTTCAGGTTTAACTTTGTTGCAAACACTCCAGCATTTTCTTTAGAACAGCCTGCGTTGCAAAAGTTCTGTTGTTTGCCTGTTCCAGTACCAGAGAGTTGGGGCCATCGAGTATCTCATCGCTCAGTTCCAGGTTGCGCCGTACAGGCAGGCAGTGCATGACTTTTGCTTGATTACTTGCCAACAGTTTCTCTTCTGTCAGCATCCAGCCTTCGCCATCAGTCAACACCTTGCCGTAATCGTTGTAGCTCGACCAATTTTTTACATAGACAAAATCGGCGTCTTTCAGGGCTTGCTGCTGGTTGGTGGTTATGTTCACTCCTTTTGTAAATTCTTCAGCCAGTTCGTAGCCTTCCGGGTGGGTAATCACCAGCTCTACATCAGCCGCCTGCATCCACTCTGCAAACGAGTTGGCCACGCATTGCGGAGTAGGCTTGCTGTGCGGTGCCCAGGTGAGGACAACCTTCGGTTTCTTCCCGGGCTGTTTTCTTTCAGTGATGGTAAGCAGGTCGGCCAGGCTTTGCAGCGGGTGGCGGGTGGCACTCTCCAGGCTAAGTACCGGAATTTGACTGTACTGTATAAACTGTTGCAACAGCTCCTCGCTATAGTCTTCTTCTCTGTTTTGTAACGTAGGGAAAGAGCGGATGCCGAGTATATCGCAATACTGGCCCAGTACAGCGGCGGCCTCCTTTATATGTTCAACACTCGTGCCGTTCATGATGACCCCCTCCCGTGTTTCAAGGGCCCAACCCTCCTTGTCCAGGTTCATCACCATCACGTTCATGCCAAGGTTTGAGGCCGCTTTCTGGGTGCTAAGCCGGGTGCGGAGGCTCGGGTTTAAGAATATTAGTCCGAGGGTTTTATTCTCGCCCAGTTGCTTGTATTGATAAGGGTGCTCCTTCTGGTGCATCGCCTCATTCACCAACTCCTGTAGGTTAGCCACATCCTGTACGGCTGTAAATTTTTTCATCAGACTGCTTGTAGTTCTAATTTTAAAAGAATGGATTTAAAGGCCTGCAGGAATACCTGCACTTCGCTAGCGCTGATGCAAAGCGGCGGTAAAAGGCGAAGCGTGTGCTTATCTGAGGATGCCCCTGTAAAGATGCCGTGCCCGTTCAATAGCTGGTTCCGGATGGGGGCACAGGGCTGATCCAGCTCCACCCCGATCATCAGGCCGTGCCCGCGCACTGCTGTTACACCGGGTAACCCTGTGAGTCCATTCAGCAGGAGCTGGCCCATGCGTTGCGCATTCTGCGCCAGGTCTTCCTCCTCCATCACTTCCAAAACAGCCAGGGCTGCCACGCAGGCCAGGTAATTTCCGCCAAAGGTGGTGCCCAGCATGCCGTGTTTCGCTTCTACCTGGGGGTTAATGAGCACTCCTGCCACCGGAAAACCATTGCCCATGCCTTTGGCCACGGTAATCAGGTCAGGGCGAACATCAGTGTACTGGTGCGCGAAAAACTTACCGGTCCTTCCGTAGCCTGACTGCACTTCATCCAGTATCAGCAGGGCCCCGGCTTTTTTACAACCAACGGCAACCACCTTCATAAAATCGGGATCCGGAATGCGAACGCCTCCCACACCCTGTATGCCCTCCACTATGATGGCTGCGAGCTCTCCCTCCAGTTCCTGCAAGGCACGGGCTAAAGCAGCAAGGTCATTTAGTGGCAGAAAGGTTATGTTGTCCGTTTTATTGATCGGCGCCTGTATCATGGGGTCGTCGGAGGCGGCTACGGCGGCGGAGGTACGGCCATGAAAAGAGCCCTTAAATGCGATCACTTTTTTACGCCCCGTATGGAAGGAGGCCAGCTTCAAGGCGTTTTCGTTGGCTTCGGCGCCTGTGTTGCACAAAAAGAGTCGATATGCACTGTAGCCACTCATAGCGCCTAACTTGTCGGCCAGTTGTTGCTGCAAGGGCATACGTACGGAGTTGGAATAGAAACCGATGTCGTAGAGCTGCCTGGCAATCCTTTTCACATAATGCGGGTGGCTGTGGCCGATCGAGATGACAGCATGCCCCCCATAGAGGTCCAGGTACTTTTTGCCCTTGTCATCCCAAACATAGGTGCCCTGTGCTTTTGCAGGTGTTATATCAAATAGCGGATATACATCGAAGAGATTCATGTTTCGGAAAACTAGAGGTAAGAAGTAAGACAGTAGAGAAAATACTTGACAAACATGCTTGAAAATTATGAAGGTGTAAGATAGTTTATGTCTGTAGTGTTAGAATGCGGTGGCCTTCAGTTTCAGGCCGGTAGTTTCTTCGAAGCCAAACAGCAGGTTCATATTCTGAAGCGCCTGCCCAGAAGCTCCTTTCAACAGGTTATCGAGCAAGCTGGTAATGATCAGATGGTTGCCTTGCCGGGCCAGGTGCAGCTGGCATTTGTTTGTGTTCACCACCTGTTTCAAGTCGGGCGCATTGGCTGTAACAGCTACGAACGGGTGACTTCTGTAATAGCTCTTGTAAAGCTGCCCCGCCTCTTCCAGCCCCAGGTCAGTAGTCAGATAGCTAGTGCAGAGGATGCCTCTTGTAAAAGGGCCTCGATACGGCACAAAATAAAGTGCAGGTACTCTCACTCCCTGCATTTCACTTAAGGTGCGCCTGATCTCGTGCAGGTGCTGATGCTCCAGCACCTTGTAGTTTGATACGTTGGCGCTTCTCCAGCTGTAATGCGAGGTAGCGCTCAGGCTCTGCCCCGCTCCGGTACTGCCTGTGATGCCGCTTATGTGTACCTCCGTGTTAAGCTTATCCTGAGCGGCTAGGGGCAGCAAGGCCAGCTGGATAGCTGTGGCGAAACAACCCGGGTTGGCAATGCTGTCTGCCTTTTTGATCTGCTCCCGCAGCAACTCCGGCAGACCGTATACAAAACTTCTGCCAAATGCCTCCACCTTATCCTGGGCCACGTCTTCGTGCCAACGGAAATCCTGGCTAAGGTCTATTAACTTAGTTTTCGGGGGCAGCATATTCTGCGATAAAAACGCTTTGGCTGCCCCATGCCCTGCGCACAGGAAAACTGCATCAACATCGGGGAGTACTGTTTCTGAGAAATGGAGCGCTGTATCTCCTGTCAGGTCCTGGTGTATGGCATCAACGGGTTTGCCTGCCTGGCTACTGCTTTGCACAAAGGCCACTTCTACATGTGGGTGGTGCAGGAGCAAACGGAGCAGTTCGCCACCGGTGTATCCTGCGCCACCAACGATCCCAACTTTTATTCTGCCTCTTTTCCCCATCCTGCTGCGCTGTTTACACTGTGGTAGAGCTTGGTCTGGTTGCCGAAAATCCTGGCAAAACCTTTCACATCGTCCGAGGTCCAGGCGCGGTTCATTTCGCCATAACTTCCAAACGTATCATTCATCAGGTCGTGCTTACTCTCTACCCCCTCCACTTGAAAGCGGTAAGGTGCCAGCAACACGAACACTTTGCCGGTCACGTTCCCCTGCGTGTGCTCCAGAAACACTTCTATGTCGCGCATAGTAGGATCCAGCAGCTGTCCTTCATGCAGCCAGTTGCCATACCAGGTAGCCAACTGCTCTTTCCAATGCAGTTGCCACTTGGTAAGCACGTGTTTTTCAAGGGTATGGTGCGCTTTGATAATTACAAGTGGGGCAGCAGCCTCAAACCCGACACGCCCTTTGATGCCAATGATGGTGTCGCCTATGTGAATGTCGCGGCCAATGGCGAAGGGGGCAGCCAAAGCATGCAGGTGTCGTATGGCATGAACTGGCGAAACAAAGCTAACATCGTTTACACCTACCAGCTCACCCTTTTCAAACTGCAGGCTTATACGCTCAGGCTTATGTTTGCTTAGTTGCGTGGGGTAAGCCTCCTCTGGCAAGGGCAGGTTTGAGGTGAGGGTCTCTTTGCCTCCCACCGAAGTGCCCCAGATGCCTTTATTAATGGAGTACTGCGCTTTCTTGAAGTCCATAGCCACGCCGTGCGCCTGCAGGTAGGCAATTTCCTCTTCTCTTGAAAGGCGCTTGTCGCGGATAGGCGTGATTATCTCAACCTCAGGGATCAGCGCCTGGAACACCATGTCAAAGCGCACCTGGTCGTTACCTGCGCCGGTACTGCCGTGTGCCACGCAGTCAGCCCCGATAGCTTTGGCATAATTTGCAATGGCCATCGCTTGCGTTACACGCTCTGCGCTTACACTTAAGGGGTACACATTGCTCTTAAGTACGTTACCAAAAATAAGGTAACGGATACAGCTTTTGTAGAAGTTTTGTGTTTCATTCAGTTGCATGTGGTGCTTAACACCCATGGCATAGGCCCGAAACTCAATATCCCTCAGTTCCTCCTCCGAAAAGCCTCCCGTATCTACAATGGCTGAGTATACTTCCAGGCCCAGGTCCTTTGCAAGGTAAATGGCACAGTAAGAGGTATCTAATCCGCCGCTAAAGGCCAAAACTACTTTCTTCATTTTTAATGGTATTCAGGTAAAATCAGAATTGCACGGTGTCTATATCCCTACCGGTATCACCGAAACGAACGCGGTGGCGTTTCCAGCGATCGTTTACAGCAGAAATGCTGTTGGCTGGTAGTACTGCTGCTAAAGGCAGGGGAATAAGGGTTTTGTTCTTTTCAGGATCAAACAACATGGCTGTGCAAAGGCAGTTACTGCGGTTCTTGCTTTGTAGGATTTCAAAGTTCACACAGCTGCGGCAGCCTTTCCAGAATTCCTCATCATCCGTCAGCTCCGAATAGGTTACGGGGGTGTACCCCAGCCCCGAGTTGATGCGCATCACAGCCAGAGCCGTAGTTAAACCAAAAATCTTGGCTTCCGGGTACTTTGATCTTGAGAGTTCAAATATCTTATGCTTTATCATCCGGGCTAAACCGCTCTTTCGGAGTTGCGGAGAAACGATTAAGCCCGAGTTAGCAACATACTTGCCATGGCCCCATGTTTCGATGTAGCAGAAGCCGGCCCAGGCGCCATCCGGGTGCAAGGCGATGACGGCCTTGCCCTCCAACATTTTCTGGGCGATATAATCCGGGGAGCGCTTGGCAATGCCGGTACCGCGTGCTTTGGCCGAGGCTTCCATCTCGGTACATATCTGTAACGCATGGATAATATGTTGCCCATCAGCAACCATCACAGAGAATGCAGATTGATCCATCCTACGCAAAAGTATACCTGCGCCGGAAAGGCACAGCGTCTTGAAAATAAGTTATTTGAATGCAGCGAACCCAGAACAATGCCGGTTGGCATGTACTTACAGTATGGGGCTTATATAATTTTGGAAAGAAGGCTACCACATAGGTAACCAGTAAATATGCTGGCCTAGGGCCTGTAGCGGACCGCCAGTGTCTGATTTCTGAAAACTATCCTGGTTGCCTGGATAGAAAAAGGCGCATGCTCCGGGGCCGGAACATGATTTATCACAGAAAATGATAAAAGCGACTTTTTTTGCATTTCTTTATTGAGTTGTTTGGGATATACCCTGATGTCGACACAAAGTTTTCATAATTGTTTTTGAATTTCCAACTGCAAAACTCAAAAACATTGAAAATTTATACTACTTATGGAAATCATATCAAAAGTAAAGTTTGGTTTACATTTGAGACAAATTTGTTACATTGCATTACCGCAAACGACTGCGGGAGCACTTTAAACCATTTTAATCTGAATGAAGAATCTTTCTTTGCGCGTGCTCATTGGTGCGCTGTTCTCAGCAATCGGACTAATGAGTTTATTTGTTTTAAAAGACACGCTTACCGCCGCCATCTGGCTGAGTTTTGGCAATGGACTTGTCCTGTCTGATCTTCGATTTACGGGTACAGATGCAACGGGCAGTGTGTATACAAAACCGATCCCGAAGTTGCGGTCGGCAGTGGCCGTGGCCCTGTTCGCTCTCGCTGTTATGCTGCTGCTTTTCCAGGTGTACACGGATTATGCATTCGGGAGTTAACAACCTGTTAAATTCGGCTCTGCAGTACCAGATTCACGTCAAAAACAGCGGTGTTTCGTTTAAACTTGAGGCGCACCGTGCGCCCAGGTCTGCTATCCATAATCTCCAATACCTCCGTCAGCTTCAGGTCTTTGCAATCGTGGCCATTGATGTTCAGCAACTGATCCCCGGCCTTCAAGCCAAGCTGCATTGCCGGTGAATCGGATACCACATTAGCGATCACGTAAAGGTTGGTGCCGGGCAAAGGAGTGGAAAGCTCGAAACCTGCCAGGTTGTAATTGAAGGGCTTTTTGAATTTGCTGTTAGGAATGAGCGTCATCTGTTGGTGCGGGTAATCAAATATCACCGTGAACCTGTTGAGGATATCGGAGCCTAAATTGCCGTTTCTGTTTGAGATATGCATCGCCACCCGAATAGCCTCCTCGTCGGGGTAGGATGCCGGTAAGTTTTCAAGTTCATACTTGCCCAACGAGAAAGAAGTAAGCCTGCCGATTTTACCGTGTATATCCCCGCTTAATCCGCGTCCCAGGTATGCTTCCATCACTTTGGGCGGTAACGTCAGTTTATCGTCGGTGGGCAGGTATAACGAGAGCGTGTGGCTGGCGCCGGTATCAAGCACCAGCTTCACCTTCACGCTATCGCCGTTATCCTGGCGTACATTGGCGTACACATAGGCCTTGTTGTTCTCTATCAGGAGCGGGTAGGTCTCGGCTTTTTTGCTTTTCCTGATCTTCGCGTCTGGCCGGTACAGCGTTAAGGTTTTGCTGCCGTAATTCACTTTCACAATAAAGTTTTTAAAGATATCATAGCCGATAATCCCGTGCACAGGCATGCCCATCCGCATCGACAGGTCAAAAACATCTTCCAGCAGCACATACACCTGGTGGTTATCTCCCCTGATCCCCTTCATCGACATCACGTTTCCGCTCGAGTAAAGCGCCTCAATTTCATTCCCGGTACCCAGGCCCTGTATCTGTATCTTATCAGCCGAGTTTAGGCTAAGCGAATCGGAATAGTACAACCGGGTAATGAGCGTGTTCTTCACGCCAGAGTCCAGTATAAAATTGAGCGGGCTTGATTCGTTGATCTGGATAGGGATGATGATCAGGTTATGGACCAGCTTGAAAGGTATAGTTATCTTCTTCCGTTTAGAGGTGAAGTAAACAGTATCTTTCTCGAAAGTTGGCTGTATTTGTGCGCCTGCGCTGTTTGGCAGCAGGTACAGCAACAGACAAAGCAGCGTAAGGAAACCAGCTCTCGTCATGCCACAATTTTTAGGGTAGCGGGTGTTACAGGAATAACACTTATACTACGCAAAAAGTCGCAAAAAAGAAAATATATATAAGCTGATCTTCAATATTTTATAGCCAAATCAATTCAAGCGCGCTTTCTGCCGAAGGAGTTATAAACGCTTTTTCTCCGGAAACTCAGGGTTGCCTCCGGCTCCGGCGTTCAGCAGCAACTTTTGCTATGTTGGTGCCCTTCAGGCGACCATAGAAGATGTGCTTGGGCGTACCGATGATCTGTGCCCCGTAGATGCCGGTGTGCCCTGAAAAAAGATAGGCCACCACGCAGGCCAGCGCGATGTATACGCTGCTTTCTGCACCAAACAGCTCGATGCCCATGATGGTACAGGTAAGGGGGGTGTTGGTGGCGCCTGAGAAAACGGCCACAAACCCCATGCCGGCCATCAGTGCCATGGGCAGCGGCCCCATCTGCGACAGGGCATTGCCCAAGGTGGCGCCTACATAAAAAAGTGGGGTTACCTCCCCGCCCTTAAAGCCGGCACCCAGCGTAAAAGCAGTCAATATCACTTTTAGAAACGCATCGTACCAGGGCAAAGGCTGCGCAAACGATTCCAGGATGGTGGGTATGCCCAGACCGATGTATTTGGTAGTGCCCAGCATCCAGACGGCCAGCGCAATAACAAATCCACCCAGTAAAGGCCGCAACGGGGCATAGGAAATCCGCTGTTTAAACTGGTTGGCGAAAAACAGCGTCGATTTGGAGAAAACCATACCCGTAAAGCCAAAAATGGCCCCGCCAAACAGGGTAAACAAGAAGCCTGCGATGGTGAGTTCGGGCACATACGGAATGGCAAAAACAGTATGTCCTACCCCCCAGCTGAGGCAGGTGAAGTCTGCCACCACGGCAGCCAGAAAACTTGGCAAAAGCGCCTCGTAGCGTAGACGGCCAAGTATAAAAACCTCTAGTCCAAACAAGGCCCCTGCCAGTGGCGTGCCAAATAAAGAGGCAAAACCTGCACTTATCCCAGTAATGATCAGCACCTTTCTGTCGCGGGGTCGCAGGCGGAATAAGGGCGTGAACTGATCGGCAATGGCTCCCCCCATCTGCACGGCGGTACCCTCCCGCCCCGCCGATCCACCTAACAAGTGCGTCACTAGTGTTCCGGCTAAAACCATGGGAGCCATTCGAAACGGGATTACCTGTCGGGGCCGGTGAATCTCCTCCAGGAGCAGGTTGTTGCCTTTTGCCGCACTTCCGGCATAATAATGATAAAGCAGGCCCACAGCCAGGCCACCCAGGGGCAGCAGCCAGATGATCCAGGTATGAGCTTCTCTGTAAGCGGTAACCCATTCGAGGGCAACCAGCAAGAATGCGGAAGCGCTGCCTGCCAATACCCCCACCAGCAAACTGATCAGGAGCCATTTTAAAGTATAAAACAGCGCGGTAGACTGCTCGCCGGCAGAAAGCATTTTAAGGACAAGGCAGGTGAAGGCGGAAGGGTGCTGTTCGGGATTCTTTTTCATATCAACTGATGACAAATACACATACAGGCTTAAAATTTAAGCCGTTCAGCAGGAGTCATCAGCGCTGCCTGGGCAGGCGGTTCCAGGTGGTACCCCATCACCTGTCGGCAAGATACGATTTATCAGAAATATGCGCCCGCTTTTTTGTCAGAAATTACCGGCCTTTTCTTAGAACGCTTTGCAAAATTGAACTTAGCTGATATTCCGGGCAAGTATGAAGTATGAATAGCCATACCAAAACTCTGTTAACCTGTGATGGTATTTTGCACAAAAACAACCCGCAAATATTGCCTTATTGCCATGTTACACGGCGATGAAGTTCAAAAGTGCCGCAATTGAGTTATTTTTTGAGTATCTTTAAGAAAAGCAGCACCATGCTGTAATTTTTAAATTTATACTTTTCCGATAAATGCACTACATCGACCTATCCATCTTCGTGCTCTATATGCTGGCGATGCTTGGCGTTGGATTTTATTTTTTGAGAAAGAACGAGGGCGCCGAAGATTATTATGTCGGGGGCCGGACCATGACGAGTGGGCACATCGGGCTATCGGTGGTTGCCACTGACGTAGGGGGCGGCTTTTCCATCGGGCTGGGGGGTTTAGGCTTTACCATGGGGCTGTCGGGCTCCTGGATGCTTTTCACAGGTTTACTGGGCGCCTGGCTGGCAGCGGTTTTTCTTATCCCGAAAGTGAAGAACACTCCGGCCTTTGCCCGTTTTTTTACCTTCCCTCAAATACTAGGACACTATTTCAATGCCCGTGTGGCACTCCTGGCCGGTATAATCTCCGCCATTGGCTATACCGGCTTTACCAGTTCGCAGATACTGGCAGGCGCCAAACTGGCCAGCGGAACCTTTGTTAACCTGGATCTAAACACGGGCTTGCTGATAATGGGCGCGATAGCCGTGGTTTACACCGTAATGGGCGGACTTAAAGCGGTGATTTACACCGATACGATACAGTGGGCGGTATTGATGGGAGGCCTGATCTTTATTGGCATACCGGTGTCGTTCCTGGCAGTTGGCGGTGGCTTGCAGGGCCTGGAATTCTCACAACTCATGGACCTGGACTTTCTGGCGGCTCAGTCAGCCAGGAGCATGGCAGCCATTCGCACCACCCTGCCCCCACATTTTCTGAGCCTTACCAACATCACCTGGCAGCAGATCGTGAACTGGTCCATTACCATCATCCCGATCTGGTTTGTGGGCATGACGCTGTACCAGCGGATCTATGCCTGCCGTGATGAGAAAACGGCGAAGCGCGCCTGGTACATCGCGGGCTTTTTTGAGTGGCCCGTAATGGCGTTTATGGGTGTGAGCCTGGGCATACTGGCACGCGTGGCCGCTGAGCAAGGCATGTTCCAGGCACTGGGCGGCGGCGCTGAGGCAGACCCCGAAACAGGCCTGCCGATGCTGCTGCGCACCGTGCTACCCGTTGGCCTGATGGGCCTCATGCTCTCGGCTTATTTTTCTGCCATCCTCTCCACCGCAGACAGCTGTTTGATGGCTTCCTCGGGCAACATTGTGACGGATGTTTTGAGCCACTTCTGGAAAATAGACCCGGAGTCGCCCGCCACCCTGCGGCTCTCACAACTTGTAACGCTCTTAGTAGGCGTTTTGGCGCTGTGGCTGGCCACCATGATGACCAATGTGCTGGACCTGATGCTCTACTCCTACGCGTTTATGGTGTCCGGATTATTTGTACCGGTAGTGGGGGCTTTGTTCTGGAAAAAGCGCAGTAGCCTGGCCGCCTTCTGGTCGATGCTGCTGGGCGGTGCCGTCACGGTTATTTTACAGGTTTTTACCCTGATTGGCCCGGTGCCGCAACGCACGCTGGCGCAGATAGCGCATAAGTTGCAACCCTATTTTCCTGCTGAGACTGGTAGTGGCTGGCTGAGCCTAAGCGAAATGGAACTGCATGCACTCATTGAGCGCACCCTGGCAGCGAACAGCATCGTGCACCTGCCCTGGATCGACCTGACTTTCAGCCTTCCGTTTAACCTGGACCCAAATTTATTTGGACTCACCGCTTCCTTGTTGCTCTATATTACGTTAACATTTTTATATCTTGATAAACCAAAACAAAAGAAATGGCAGAAAACAACAGTGTCAGCTACGACGTTTACACCCCAGGCAACCATAAAGGGCTAAACAAAGATGAGGTGCTGGATTTCCTTTTCACCCACCTGGATGAGTACGGAGATCAACGCGAGGACATTGCCAAGTGCATGGACTATGCCCTGTCAGAGGCTGCCGGTAAAGGTGGGGCTGTGCTTGTTGCACGCGAGGCCGACCAGGTGGTTGGCGCGCTTATTCTCAACAATACGGGCATGAGCGGGTATATACCAGAGAACATCCTGGTGTATGTGGCCGTGCACAACAGCCAGCGTGGCAAAGGCGTGGGCAAAAAGCTGGTGCAACTGGCCGCTGATAATTCTACGGGAAGCATTGCACTGCATGTGGAGCCCCAGAACCCGGCACGGCACCTGTATGAGAAAATGGGCTTTACGAATAAATATTTAGAGTATAGATTACAACGATAAAAATGGCAGTTCTAAAGCTGTATCACAATAAACTACAACACAACTACAACCACCTCGACAAGGTTTTTAAGGAGCATAACATTGATTGGGGCATCGTGACCAAGCTACTTTGCGGCCACGAGGTGTTCCTGAAAGAAGTACTTGCGCTGGGAACAAAGGAGATCCACGATTCGCGGGTGACCAACCTGAAAGCTATAAAAAAGGTAGCCCCCGATGTGCAGACGGTTTACATAAAGCCTGCCCCCAAGAAAAGTATACCCGACATTATCAAGTATGCTGATGTCAGCTTTCAAACCGAGTTTGAGATCATCAAGCTGTTATCGGATGAGGCACAGCGCCAGAACAAGCTGCACAAGATCATCATCATGATCGAGATGGGCGACTTGCGTGAGGGAGTGATGGGCGATGAATTGGTAAACTTTTATGCGCAGGTGTTTGAGCTTCCTAAAATATCAGTCATTGGCCTGGGCGCAAATTTTAATTGCCTGCACGGCGTAATGCCCACCCGCGATAAACTGATCCAGCTAAGCCTTTACAAGCAGGTCATCGAGGCGAAGTTTAACCGGAAAATCCCCTGGGTGTCCGGGGGAACCTCGGTTACCATCCCCCTGCTTTTCAATCACCAGCTGCCGCAGGGTATCAACCACTTCAGAATTGGGGAAGCCCTTTTCTTTGGCCTAAATCTTTTCACCGGCGAGACATTTGAAGGCATGTATGATGATGTTTTTGAGCTTTTCACGGAGATTATCGAACTCACCGAGAAACCCATGGTGCCCAATGGCATGCTGGCCGAGAATCCCAGTGGCGAGAGCTTTGAGATAGATGAGACCCTGTACGGAAAAACTTCGCACCGCGCCATTCTGGATGTAGGGCTGCTGGATATTAACCCGAAGTTCCTTTTACCAAAAGATGAGGCAATAACCGTGATTGGCGCCAGTTCTGATATGCTGATCGTGGAGTTGGGTGAGAATAAAAACAAATACAAAGTGGGTGACACCCTGCGTTTCGGACTACGCTACATGGGTGCCCTCAGCGTACTGAATTCCCGCTACATAGCGAAGGAACTGGTCAAGTAAAATCAACTAATTAAGTAAAGCACTCGTCATAAGCAGGAAAGGAAAATTCTACTATCCTTATCCTTAATCTATGACTAAGTTGCCGCTTGTTCGTCGCATGCTTTACCCGTTGCAGGAATTTGTGCGTGCGGAGGCTTTCAGTGGGGTGTTGCTCCTGCTGGTTACGCTACTGGCCCTTGCTTGGGCAAACTCCCCCTGGACAGCCAGTTACTCCGAAACATGGGCTACTGTGCTCACGGTGCGGCTAGGCGATTTTGAAATCAGTAAAACTGCGCTCCACTGGATCAATGACGGGTTGATGGCCCTCTTTTTCTTTGTTGTCGGTTTAGAGATCAAGCGCGAGATGCTTTTTGGGGAGCTCTCTAGTTTTAGGCGTGCCGCTTTTCCGGTAATGGGTGCACTTGGTGGGATGGTGGTTCCCGCGGGTATATACGCATACCTGAATCAGGGACTCGAAGGATTTAATGGCTGGGGTATACCCATGGCCACTGACATAGCGTTTGCCCTGGGCATTTTAGCCCTGCTTGGCAACCGGATACCGCTATCCCTCAAGCTTTTTCTGGTAGCCTATGCCATTGTAGATGATATTGGTGCCGTGCTGGTGATCGCCCTGTTTTATACTTCAGAACTAAACATGCTGGCTTTGTGGGTCGGGATGCTGGGGTTTGGCCTTTTGCTCATGCTCAACGCAGTCCGCGTGAACAGCATCTGGGTTTACACCCTGCTCGGTGTGCTGATGTGGATCGCTTTTCTGAAGTCGGGTGTGCATGCGACGCTAGCTGGCATATTGCTGGCGACTACCATACCGGTACGCTCTTCCCTATCGGAACAGGATTTTGTGGAAAGCACAGATACAGTTTTGGGGGAGCTGCATGCAGCGCATGCAAAGGCAAAAAATAAAGGTTCCAGGCATGCGGAGGAAATTGATTTTCAGGCCGCGGTACTCACCCTGGGGCAGAACTGCCGGCAGGTGTTATCGCCGCTTCACCGGTTAGAGCATTCCCTTCATGCCTGGGTAGCGTACGCGATCATGCCTCTTTTTGCGTTCGCTAACGCGGGCGTCCTCATCAATGCCTCCTTAACGGATGGGTTCAACAATGCCATGACCTGGGGTATCCTGCTTGGATTGGTGGCAGGCAAACCGATCGGGATTCTGCTTTTTACTGGTATAGCAGCCCTGACAAGGCTTTCTCCTAAACCCAAGGCGTATAGCTGGCTGCAGCTAACTGGAGTATCCTTGCTGGGTGGGATAGGGTTTACTATGGCTATATTTATAGCCAACCTGGCCTTTGCAGAAACAGACCTGTTGCCGCAGGCAAAACTTGGAATCTTATGTGCCTCCCTACTTGCAGGAGTTTTGGGCTACCTGCTGCTCCGTTTGGCGAAGCCTACGTTGGCAGCAGCCTCCTGAAATCTGGAAGCGTTTAACGTGCCTTAAGGGGCCTGTCCCCGGAATATGCGAGTTAGGACAGGATCGCATCCAGGAGGCTCATTTCCTGGTTTTTCCTTTTAAATACCAACAAGGGGATATCCATATCGTGTCGGAGGATTTTCTCGGTCACGCTTCCGATCACGAACAGGGCTGCGGCAGTCAGTCCTTTTGCACCTATCACCAGCATGTCTGCGCGCATGCGTTTGGCTTCCAGCACGATCAGTTCCCCGATATCGTCTTCCGCATTTTGTCTTACCAGTAACAACTCGGCTCTGTCCTGTAATTCCGGGAAACGGTGTAGCAATTTATCATATTTTTCACGGGCAAACCCCTGCATTTTGTCATCAAAAGAAGCATAGCTCATGCCAAGCGTACGGTAACCAGTGGGTACCTGGTAAATGTGAAGGCAGGTTACGCGAATATCCGGTTTTGCCAACGCCGAATGCAAAACCCTGTCAAGTGCCATGTCGCTGTAGGCAGAGAAGTCAACGCTCACCACCACATGTTTTAACCCTGGATTAAACGTTTCGGGAACAAAAAGCACACTGACGTGGCCCGTGCGCAATAATTTCTGGGCCAGCACGCCGCTCCCGCGCAGGCGCAATTTTCTGCCTACCAGCATTAGGTCTACCTGCTTCAACCTTGACCAATGCAGGAGCTCCTTTAGCGGGACACCCTCTTTCACCAAGATCTCCACAGCCACATGAGGCATGCCCACAAGGGCGGGCATCACTTTGTCACTGATCATTTGCCTGATGGTTTCATCGGCTGGCATACTTTGGGGCTCCAGACTCTCCATTAACTCACGCGGAAGCTCCAGGCTTTTTTCAATATGGATAAAGTAGATTTTCTCTATATGCAACGCCTCACTTAGGAATGCGGCATAAGCGATCAGTTGCTCATCCATTGCCGTGAGATCCAGCCCAACCATTATCCTTTTTAGCGTGTCCATGGTAAAAACAATTAACTAATGTTAAAATTAAATAATCCCCGACCGGTCTTCTGGCGTCCTGCTGAAACTTAATCCGGGTAACATGGTACTAGTGTTTAAGTACATACGGTGCTTTTCGGATATATATTCAATAATTTGTATTGGTATGCTCCCAGTCATACTTATTAGCCTCTCTGTTACCTTTTGTGCTCCACTAGTGTTCAAGTGGCTGGGTAGGTATGCCGTGTTTCCAATCGCTCTGCTGCCCCTGGGCGTCTTTGTTTACTGCTGCAGCCTGGTCGGCCAGGTGCGCGCAGTGCCCTATGTGGTGCAGCAATATGAATGGGTGTCAGTGCTGGGGGTAAACCTTACGTTTAGGCTAGATGGTCTCAGCCTGTTCTTTGCTCTTCTGATCTCTTTCTTTGGCTTTTTAATCGTTATATACAGTCATGGTTACCTCCGGCACCACGCGCAGCTGGGCAGGTTTTACCTGTACCTGCTCTTGTTCATGACGGCCATGCTGGGTTTGGTCACTGCTGATAATATCTTTTGCCTTTTTGTTTTTTGGGAGCTTACCAGTGCCAGCTCTTTCCTGTTGATAGGTTTTAAAAGCGATGTGGCGGAAGCGCGTGCTGCTGCCCGGCAAGCGCTTTTGGTGACGGGTCTGGGTGGCCTTGCCTTGCTGGGAGGCCTGGTATTTTTACATATTGCCAGCGGAAGCAATAACTTAAGTGACATCTTGCTGCACGGTGACGTGATTACCTCACATCAACTTTTCCTACCTGCGTTTATCCTGATCCTGGTGGGGTGCTTTACCAAATCTGCGCAATTCCCGTTTCATTTTTGGCTTCCGAATGCCATGCAGGCCCCTACTCCGGTAAGCGCTTACCTGCACTCAGCCACCATGGTGAAAGCAGGCATCTACCTGCTGGCGCGTTTTTCGCCGGTATTTGCTACTACTGAGATATGGCAGTACAGCCTGGTGGCCATTGGTGGTTTCACTGCGCTCTTAGGAGCGGCACTTGCTTTGCAACACACCGACCTGAAAGCCATACTGGCCTATACCACCATTTCGGCACTCGGGCTGATGGTAACCATGCTCGGTATTGGTACTCAAACAGCCCTGAAAGCCGCAATGGTTTTTTTACTGGCCCATGCGCTGTACAAGGGCACCATGTTCCTGATCGCCGGCATTGTAGACCACAGCACCGGCACCCGGGAGTATTATGCCCTGAATGGGCTGGCACGCAGTCTTCCGGTAACTGCACTGGGCGCTACCCTGGCAGCACTGTCTATGGCCGGGCTGATGCCTTTTTTCGGTTTTATAGGCAAAGAAATGCTTTACGAGGCCACGTTAGAAAGCCCTCTGTTTGGCTTTGTTGTTTTTGGCCTTACCTTCCTGACAGGCATTGTGTATGTGGCGGTTGCCACACTGCTGAGCTATGGAGTATTTTGGAAGAAGACCGAAGGACCTACTATGGTGTGGCATGCGCCATCTGCAGCACTCTATATTCCGCCCCTGCTATTGGGTATAGCCGGACTGGCACTTGGTATTTCGCCGCTGCCCTTTAGTCCAATCCTGGAAAAAGCGGCACAAAGTATAGCCGGAAGCCAGGGATTAAAATTAGAACTGGTGCTGTGGCACGGATTAACTAGAGAACTTTTATTTAGTGCTATCACCCTTTTGCTGGGTTTATTGCTGTACCGCTATTCCAACCGTGTGCACAAGGCCATTCCTACGCTCAAAAACCTGCATCGGTTCGGCCCTGCCGGCACATACGAATATGTCTTGAAAAAATTTATGCTCGGCGCCAAACGTCTTACTTTCATAATCCAGAACGGTTTCCTGCGTAGCTACATCATTTACATACTGTTATTTTTCACCGGACTTCTTGCTTATGTGCTTTGGTCGGAAGCCCCTGCGCTGGACCCGGCAACTACGGTCCGGCAACTTGTTAGCATCAGAGTGTATGAAGTCGTAATCTTTCTTCTGGTGCTGGCCGCACTGGCCTACTTGCTGAGCACGCGGTCCAGGCTAACCTCTATCATTGTGATGGGACTCATCGGATACGCAGCCGCCCTGACGTATATCCTTTTTGGCGCACCGGATGTGGCTGCGACGCAGCTGTTGATTGAGACCCTGACCGTTGTCATTTTTGTGCTGCTGCTGCATAAATTGCCCGCTTTTATTTATCTGTCCCATCAGTATGGAAAATTTAAATACATAGTAGTATCCATCCTTTTTGGTTCTGTGATGACCTATGTCATGCTTTTGGTGCAACAGCATAGCGTGCCCTCCCAACTAAAGGACTTTTACGGTAAAACTAGCTTGACAGAAGCACACGGCCATAACATCGTGAACGTGATATTGGTAGATTTCAGGGGGCTGGATACACTTGGCGAAATAACAGTGCTGGCTGTAGCCTCTTTGGGGATTTTTGCCTTGCTGCGTCTGATTACAACTAAAGAAACCTAAGCATGAAAACACTGATTTTTGCAACCGCTATCCGTATTCTTACACCCCTGTTTATTATGTTCTCCGTGTATATTCTGCTTCGGGGGCATAACCATCCCGGGGGGGGCTTCATCGGCGGCCTGATCGGGGCCATTACCTTTGTCTTTCATGTGCTGGCCCATGGCTCACAGCGTACAGCCAAAGAATATTTTAGTTTCCGGATTTACCGCAACAACAAATCGCCGCAACAGAACTCGGGCGATTACCTTTTACGCTTTTTGCACGTTAACCTTTTTCAGCGGGAGCAGCAAGCCGTTAAACAAGATGGCTGGCGCTATTACATCATTCCACTTCGACCTAGTTTCATCATGGCATTTGGCTTACTGCTGGCCGTTAGCAGCGGGATGGTAGGGCTCTTCTATGGAGCACCCTACATGACAGGCTTCTGGCTTAACATAAAACTCCCACTTGTGGGCTCACTGGGCACACCGCTACTTTTCGACGCAGGGGTATATCTGTTGGTATTGGGCATGGTGCTCAAGATGGTGTTCACAATGTCTAAAGAGTAAAGCTTATGCAGGCCCTCCTCCCCTTTCTGATCGGAACCTTATTTGCCGTAAGCATTTATTTTATCCTGCACCGGCATTTGTTCAAACTCATACTTGGTCTTATTCTTTTTGGGCTTTCCACGAACCTTTTCCTGTTTGTGGTGTGCGGCATAACCCGTGGTGGCGTCGCAATTATTCACGAGGGCAACGCTTTTCCTTCAGAACCCTTTTCCGATCCTGTACCGCAGGCGCTTTTACTCACCGCCATTGTCATCGGCTTCGGCATTCAGGCTTTCGCCATTGTGCTGATCCGGCGCGTGTACCGTACGTTCGGCTCCAACAACCTGGACGACATCAATAAAAACGAGAAGATATAAGCTCATGTCAGTTGACCTATTGCTTATCCTGCCCCTGCTCTTGCCCCTGTTGGGTGCCGTGTGTAGTGTGTTTGTGTGGCAACTTGTTAACTGGCAAACGTTGATCGTAGGCATTATACAGGTGGCCTGGGTTGGGGTTGCTGGACTTTTACTGCATCAAGTGCTGCCACAGGCCATACTTACCTCACAGGTCGGTAATTGGCCAGCCCCTTATGGCATTACCCTTGTGGCCGATATCTTTAGTGCGTTGGTGCTGTTTGTAGCCGGTATCACAGCCCTTTCCGTTTATATTTTTTCGCTTGCTGGTCTTGATAAAAGCCGAAAAAAATATGGCTACTATCCCTTAATGCTGCTTTTACAAATGGGGGTGGCCGGCGTTTGCCTTACGGGTGATATTTTTAACCTGTACGTGTGGTTTGAGCTGATCCTGATCTGCAGCTTTGCCCTCCTGTCGCTGGGTGGAAAGAAGTTGCAGCTGGAGGGTGCCCTGAAGTATGTTACGCTTAATTTTATTGCTTCCGGACTCCTTTTGACAGGCATCGGGTTAATATACAGTCTTTACGGCGCCCTGAACCTGGCCGAGCTGAGCCGTCTGGTACATGCAAACAATGCCAACCTGAAACTACTTCCGGTAGCCGGCGTTTTCTTCCTGACCGGTTTAGGAATCAAGTCCGCCCTCTTCCCCTTATTCTTCTGGCTTCCGGCTTCGTATCATGCACCCCCGATAGCAATTTCGGCCTTTATAGCCGGATTGATCTCAAAAATTGGCATATACGCTTTGTTACGTTTGTACACCCTTATTTTCAGCGTACACCTGAATCAAACGCAGCCGCTTTTATTGCTACTTGCAGGTTTTACAATGGTGATTGGGGTGTTAGGTGCAGCTGCGCACATGGATTTCAGAAAGATACTGTCCTTTCACGTGGTCAGCCAGATAGGTTACATGCTGATGGGGCTTGCCATATATACACCCCTTGCCATAGCAGGAAGCATCTTTTTCTTACTTCATAACGTGCTCGTCAAAACCAACCTGTTCCTGATCAGCGGGGTGGTGGCACAAAGGCACCATACTTTCTCGCTAAACAAACTGGGCGGCCTCTATGTGCGACAGCCATTTCTGGCAGCCTTCTTTTTTATCTGTGCCATGGCGCTTGCCGGCATTCCGCCCTTAACAGGATTTTGGGGGAAACTGATGTTGGCAATAGCAGGTTTGGAAGCTGGCAACTATGGCATTGTAGCCACCTCACTTTGCGTCAGTCTTGTCACCCTTTTTTCCATGACAAAAATATGGAACGAGGCTTTCCTGAAACCACAGGCCCCGGGGCAGGAAACATCTGTTGCGATCTCTGCGGATGACCTGCTGCGCAACAGACTGCTTTATGTCCCGGTAATTTTTCTGCTGAGTATAATTTTAGGTATTAGCTTTTTTGCGCAACCCGTAATTAAAGCAGCCCAGGCGGCGGCCGCTCAATTGCTGCACAGCGAAATGTATGTTCAAACCGTATTACAGAGCAAAGGGTTGCAACACTGAAACTATTTAAAGTAAGCCCTCTGGTATGCGTATTTTCATTCTTCATTCCATGCTTTCTTTCCTGCTTGCCTACCTGGTTTTTAGCAGGGATGTGCCGCCTCTGCCTTATAGTGCAGTAAGTGCCACATCTATTTTTCTGCTCTCGTTTTGGCTTCTCTGGTTTACCTCCTGGTTCTATAGCAGCATGTATTTTTATAAAATGCCCAAAGCGGTGAACCTGGTCCTCTATTTTATGAAGGAGCTTTTGGTGGCGAATGTGAAAATAGCCTACGATATTTTAACCCCGCATTATTATATGCGGCCCACAGTTATTGCCTTGCCCCTTTCCGTGAAATCAAACCTGGCTATTACCCTTTTGGCAAACATGATCACGTTAACCCCCGGAACCCTGAGCTTAGATGTCAGCAAGAACAGGGATTTTTTGTACGTACATGCCCTTTACGTTAAAAAAAACGATATTGAACGCCTCAAACGGCACATCAAGCACGGATTTGAACGCAGACTAATGGCACTGACCGCATGAACTTTTTTCAGATCACTTTGATGGTTGCCATGGGGTTACTGAGTGTCTGCCTGTTACTGACAGCCATCCGTTTTGCCATAGGCCCCACTTTGCCGGACCGTATCACGGCCTTCGATCTGATTGTGGCCCTGGTTATTGGCATGATTGCCATTTACACGGCGTTTACCGGTAACGAGGACTTTATAGACGTGGCCATTATACTTTCTGTGTTCGGGTTTCTGGGTTCAATCACCTTTTCGTACTACATTATGAAAATAAACAAGTAACGCATGCTTCTAACGCTGGATGTTGGCCTATTAAAAGAGATCCTGAGTGGTATTCTGATCTTAACCGGGGTTCTTTTTATGTTCATCTCTACGATCGGGCTCCTACGTCTACCTGACTTTTATATCCGAATGTCTGCTATTACAAAAGGGGCTACGCTGGGCCTGGGTTTAATCTTGCTGGGGATAGGCGTGTATTTTAATAAGCCCGATGTCTTGCTAAAGGCCCTGGCCATCATTACTTTTATATTTATCACGGCACCGGTTGCGGCCCATGTGATAGGCCGGACTGCCGTGCAGAACCGAACGCCATTTTGGGAAAGAACTAATCTGAAAGAGTTTGAGAAGTATTTGCATCAAAACAACCTGGATGAGGTTAAAACCTTTGACAAATACGAAGAGGAAGAACAGCGGCTTGGGGAAAAGACTAATGATGCTGGTGATACCGGATAAAAGGGCGGACCGAGTCCGAGTAAGTATGCAAGGCATCCACAGCTACCGTTACATTATCCGGGTAAACCAGGCAGGATAAGCGACCGCCAAAAACACAGCCGGTATCAATGTTGATCGTGTTATTGCGCCAGTGTGGCTCATGCACCGGGGTATGCCCGTAAACCACCACTGCCCGGCCACAATAGTCTGCGGCCCAATCCAGGCGGACCGACAGCCCTTTCTCATCTGTTTCTCCTGTGGTGGGGCCATAGAGGCACAGCTCTCGTACGCCTTTGGTATTGCGCCCGTGCAGGTGTTCTTCCAGTCCGGCGTGCGCCACTACCAGCCTGCCCTCATCGAGCAGGATATGGTGGGGCAACTTGGCCAGAAAGTGCTCTATTCTTTTCCAAAAATCCTTATTATAATTTTTCAGCTGATCTACTGTAAACTCCAGGCCGTGCCTCACCTTCACCTTTCTTCCGATCAGCATGCGGTAAAGTTTATCGTCGTGGTTACCGCTTACACAATAAGCAATTCCCTGATCTGCCATATCCATCACAAGCCGTAAAACCTCCGGCGAATTGGGACCCCGGTCAACCAGGTCGCCGACAAAAAGGGCAAGGCACCCGGTGGGCGCTGTCACCTTATACCGTTGGGCCTCGTTGTTAAAATCAATCTTATAGCCGAGTTTAGTTAACAGCAGCCGAAGTTCTTCAAAACAACCATGAACATCACCAATGATATGAAAAGGGCCATGCAGCTGTGGGAGCTCCAGGTTATTTAGTTCTTGTTCTGGATTTATATCCATACATACCGTTTTTTATTAGAAATCTGTTTTCCCTTACGATTTTACGCAAATGTTGCGTACATATATAACAATCTGCAGCATTAGTTCATTCACGAATACCTTTAAAATAAGAGATATACAAAATGAGGACGAAATTTGGTTGAGGTTAGTTTGTGGAATCCCTACTTTTGTGAATCATTTGAAACAGCCCTTTTGGCCCGGCCCGAAATGCCCCACTTTAAAAAGTTAAAAATTCCCTTACTCTGGCTTCGCCGTCACACCTCCGATCGTGAGTTCATGTTGGTATCCAGTGTATTGGTAGGTCTTACGGCTGGTTTGGCGGCAGTAGTGCTCAAAACCATGGTGCATTACATTCACCTGATGCTGGCGTATGGCAACCGCTTACTCGATCAGCCTTACTGGCTGGTGATCTTTCCGATCATCGGCATTCTGCTCACTGTGTTCCTGGTCAAAGTCATGTTTAACGGACGCATCGGACGCGGAACGGCCAATATTCTTTTCAACATTTCCCAGAAGTCAAGCATGGTAGAGCGGCACAAGATGTATTCCCATGTGTTAACCAGCGCTTTAACGGCTGGCTTTGGTGGTTCCGCTGGTCTGGAGTCTCCGATTGTGGTAACGGGCTCGGCCATAGGCTCTAACTACGGGCGCGAGTATCATTTAAATTACCGCGACCGCACCTTGCTGCTCGCCGCGGGTGCCGCTGCAGGAATTGCGGCAGTTTTTAACGCGCCCATCGCCGGTGTGCTTTTTGCCATTGAAGTGTTGCTAACCGATATCAGTATCTCTGCGTTCATTCCCCTGATCATCGCGGCAGTGGTAGGGGCACTTTGCTCGAAACTCATTTTGCAGGAAGAGATCCTGTTTTACATTGGGCAGAAAGAGTTTTTTGAAGCTGGGCATCTTCCCTTTTTTCTTTTGCTCGGTATTATTTGCGGCATGATGTCGGTGTATTACACGCGCATGGCCCTGCAGGTGGAGGAGATATTTGAGGGCTACCAGACCAAGATCTACCAACGGGCCATTATTGGCGGGGTTTTGCTCGGACTCCTGATCATGCTTTTCCCGCCACTGTTTGGTGAGGGTTACGACAGCATCCGGCTGTTTGAAGGAAACAATGCCGAGAAGCTACTGCAAGATAGCTGGCTGGCCTTTTTTGGATCTAACGAGTGGCTGCTCCTATGCTTTATTGGGGCCCTTGCCCTGGTAAAAGTGTTTGCCGCTACCATAACCATCGCGGCCGGTGGCAACGGCGGCAACTTTGCGCCTTCCATGTTTGTGGGGGCCAGCTCCGGCTTTTTCTTTTCGCGACTGGCTAACATGCTGCACATTGGTAAGTTACCCGAAGGCAGTTTTGCCATGGTAGGCATGGCCGGTATTTTAAGTGGTGTCATGCATGCGCCCCTCACCGCCGTCTTCCTGATCGCTGAGATCACAGGGGGCTATACACTCATGATTCCGCTGATGATTGTGGCAGCCACCTCATTCGCGCTTGTCAAGTACTTTGAGCCGTATTCCCTTGATACTAAAAAGCTGGCCCAGAAAGGGCAGTTGCTGACCCACAACAAAGACCGCACAATCCTGCATATCATGAAGATCCGTCACCTGATCGAGGTGGATTTCCAGGAAATATCGCCGGAGGCAACCCTGGGAGAGCTGGTGCAGGTAATTGCCCATTCGCGCCGCAACCTGTTCCCGGTAGTCAACCTGGAGAACAGGCTGGAGGGCATCATTCACCTGGAAAAAGTGCGCGAGATCATGTTCAAGACGGAGAAATACGAGGTGGTGAGAGTAAAAGAGCTTATGGTAAAGCCCTCAGCCACTGTGCAGTACGATGACAGCATGGCCGATGTCATGAAAAAATTCGATGAATCGGATGCCTGGAACCTGCCCGTGCTAAAAGAAGATAGCTACCTGGGCTTTGTTTCCAAGTCGAGCATCTTTACCAAGTACAGAAAGCTGCTGATCAAAACCACGAACGTATAACCAGTGCCCCTCCCTGGGTCTGCTTACTCCTTGTGCCGCTCCTGCAGCACGTCCACTACATCTTTTAATTCCAGTCCGGAGGCAGCCAGTAGCACCAACAGGTGGTACAGCAGGTCCGCAGCCTCGCCCTTCATGGTGTCCAGTTTACCGGCCACGGCATCGATCACGGTTTCAACGGCTTCCTCGCCTACTTTCTGCGCGATCTTGTTGATCCCTTTTTCGAAAAGGAAATTGGTATAGGAGCCTTCTTTTGGCGTTGTCTTGCGCTCTTGAACAACCCCTTCTAACTGCGCGATGAAGCGGATGGCCGCCAAACGGTTTGACGCCGCTTCCTCACCGAAACAGCTGGTAGTGCCGGTATGGCAGGTAGGCCCGTTCGGCTTCACTTTTATCAGCAGCGAATCCGCATCGCAATCGCGGGTAACACTGATCACCTCCAGTGTATTGCCTGAGGTTTCGCCCTTGGTCCAGAGGCGGTTCTTGGTGCGCGAGAAGAACGTGACCAGGCCTTCCTGGCGTGTTTTATCCAGTGCTTCCTGGTTCATGTAGCCCAGCATCAGCACCTGGCCTGTTACATTATCCTGTATGATGACGGGCACCAGGCCGCCTGCTTTTTCAAAGTCTAGTTCCAAAACGGGGTATGCGTTAAATGTAAAACGGTTTGTGCTGAACGTGATAGGTTGACACCTTAAATCAGTGGTTCATTCTTTTAAAATTATAATCGTACCGCGATGCCCTGCGCTTTCAGGTACTCTTTAAGCTCAGGCACACCCAGTTCCCGGAAGTGAAAGAGACTGGCAGCAAGCGCCGCGTCAGCTTGCGCTACCTGAAACGCCTCGGCAAAGTGCTGCTTTGCACCAGCGCCTCCGGAGGCAATGACAGGCACAGAAACGGCTTTGGCCACATCGCCGGTAATATCCAGCGCGAAACCTGCTTTCATGCCATCGTTGTTCATGCTGGTGAGCAGTATCTCACCTGCGCCTAGGTCTGTAACCTGCCTGGCCCAGTCTACGGTGGCTTGTGCTGTTTCTACGGTGCCTGCGCGGGCATAAACTTTCCAGCCGGAGGCTTCGGTGTGCTTGGTATCAATGGCAACGGTTACGCACTGGCTTCCAAAATGCTTCGCCAGTTCTGCAACCAGCTGTGGATTTTTGATGGCCGATGAGTTGATAGAAACCTTATCAGCCCCGGCATGCAGGAGCACCTCCACATCGGCCACAGCACTGATTCCGCCGCCTACCGTAAACGGGATATCGATGTGGCGGGCAATGTCGCGTACCAGGGCCGCAAAGGTTTTACGCTCTTCGTTCGTGGCGGTTATATCCAGAAAGACCAGTTCATCGGCCCCTTGTTCGGCGTACCATTTCGCCAGCTCCACCGGGTCGCCGGCATCGCGGATGTTCTCGAACTGCACCCCTTTTACAGTGCGCCCGTTTCGGATGTCGAGGCACGGGATAATACGTTTGGTTAGCATACGAATCGCTCTAAGTCTTTGAGTGGAATGGTGCCCTCGTAAATGGCTTTGCCGATGATGGCACCTTTTACCCCTATCTCTTGCAGTTGCTCTAGGTCCTGTATGGTGGTAACGCCGCCGCTGGCAATAATGCCCGCAGCTGGCAATGTAAGCTTCAGATGCCGGTATGTTTTTAGGGAAGGCCCTTGCAGCATGCCGTCTTTGCTCACGTCGGTGCAGATAAACAACTTGGCTCCGGTTTGAACATAACCGGATATAAATTCCTGCAGCGGGTATTTGCTTTCCTCGGTCCAGGCGCTGATGGCAATGTTAGCCCCCTTGAAATCAGCACCGATGATAATTTTGGCTGCGCCATACTTCAGCAGCCACGCCTTCACCGTTTCTGGTTCTCGCACTGCAATGCTCCCGGCTGTTATTTGCGCGGCGCCGGCATCAAATGCCTGCTTCACGGCCTCATCCGACTGTAAACCTCCTCCGAAGTCGATGCGGAGGTTGGTGTTGGCCGCTATACTTTCCAGTATCGCCAGGTTGACCGGTTTGCGTGCGCGGGCTCCGTCCAGGTCTACCAGGTGCAGGCGCTTGATGCCGTGGCCCTCAAAACGCCTGGCCACCTCCAGGGGGTTACTGTCGTAGGTGGTTTGCCGGGCGAAGTCGCCCTCGGTCAGGCGCACGCACTGGCCGCCAATTAAATCTATGGCTGGGATTATCTCCATCATAAGGCTAAAAAGTTCTTCAGGATTTGGGCACCGGCAGGTCCGCTTTTTTCGGGGTGGAACTGCGCAGAGTAAAAGTTCTTATACTGTAAGGCCGCCGAAAAAGGCTCGGGATAGGCAGTTTGTGCAATGGTGTACTCACTCAGCGGCACATAATAGCTGTGCACATAGTACACGTACTCCTGCTCCTGCACCCCCTTAAACAAGGGTGAGGCTGGCTGTTCCAACTGGTTCCAACCCATGTGCGGCACCTTCAGCTCCGTCTGGAACCGCTTTACCTGCAACGGAATTATGTTCAGCAGCTCGGTATCGCTTTCCTCGGAGTGCGCGCACAGCAACTGCATGCCCAGGCAAACACCGAAAAACGGCTGTTTCAGCGTCGGCAACAGCTTATCCAGTTGGCGCGCCTTTAGCTGCGCCATCGCCGAAGATGCCTCTCCCACTCCCGGAAAGATCACTTTGTCTGCCGCTTTGATCGTATCGGCGTCGGCACTGAGCGTGGCCTGCACACCCAAACGCTCCAGCGCAAAAAGCACCGACTGCACGTTGCCAGCCTTATAATCAACTATAACCAGGTTCATAGTATGGACATCTGCTTTAAAAATACTGTTTAAAAGAGGCAGGGCCTCTGTCGCAAGTATACCACGGTACACTTTAAAAAATAGCAAGGCGTTTGCACCTGACAACATCAAAAGGCAAGGTGCAGGTGCATGTTAACTTTCATCCTATTTATACCTTCACACTTCCATCCTGCTTCCCGAAAAAAAAAGCCTGACTCGTTTCGGAGTCAGGCTTTTGGATATATTCGCGTATGCTTTTAGCAAATCCATAGGCAAGCGGCTCCGAAACTTTTGCTTCGTGCAGGATGATGGTGCTTATGTGCCAGTATGCCTTTCATTGCTGCAAATATAGGACATCTGTTGCAGTATACAACTATTTTTTGCCCCTTTCCGGTAATACGGATGCATCATTCCTGCTGAAATCACACTTAAAAGCTCTCCCGAAGTGCATAGGCCTGGCGCATGCGCTTGATCAGCCGCTCCGACTCTTTGAAATTCAGGGTCTGCTGCCCATCCGAAAAGGCCTCCTCCGGTTTCTGGTGCGTCTCGTAGATCACGCCATCAGCACCGGCCATTACGGCAGCCAGGGCCATGCTATCCACATAGTCGCGCAAACCGATGCCATGCGAGGGGTCCACGATAACCGGCAGGTGCGTTTTCTCTTTTAGCACCGGCACCGCATTCAGGTCCAGCACGTTGCGGTAGGCTCCTTCGTAAGACCGGATACCGCGCTCGCAAAGCATGATCTTTTCATTCCCGTTCGAGAAGATATATTCAGCCGCCTGGAGCAACTCTTCCAGCGTGCCGGAAATGCCCCGTTTTAGCAGCACCGGCTTCTGCGCCTCGCCCAAGGAATCGAGCAGGTTAAAGTTCTGGCTGTTGCGGGCCCCCACCTGGAAAACATCCACATAATCGATCATCTCCTCGATCTGCGACACCTGCATCACCTCAGTAATGATCTTGATGCCGTTCTCGCGGCAAATGCGGTAAAACATCCGCAGGCCCTCCAGGCCCAGGCCACGGAAAGCGTACGGGGAGCTGCGGGGCTTAAAAACGCCCCCGCGCATGATCTGCACGTTGTTTTCCTTCAGGTGCTGCACCACCAGCTCGATCTGCTTCTCGCTTTCGATGGAGCAGGGGCCGGCCATGATGCTGAACTGCCCTTCACCGATCATCACTCCGCCGCCGAGGTCGATGCGGGTGGGCTCTACTTTCCATTTGCGTGAGATCAGTTTGTACTCATCCGATACGCGGTGAATGTCGGCCACTCCGGGTAACTGGCCCAGGGTGCGGATATCGAAATCCTTTTTGCCGATGCCCACAATATAATGCCCCTCCTGCGTGCGCACCTCATTGCCTTTAAAGCCCACCGCTTTAATTTGCTGCAGGATATTATCTTTTAGGTCGGCGGGGATGCCTTGCTGTAGCTGTATGATCATGATGCGTTTCTGATGCTTTGGATAAATGTTTTGATGTTCTGCTCCAGGCTTCCCTCCTGCGCCAGCGCTTTGATAAAGGCACTGCCGATGATGGCGCCGCTGGAGTGGTTACATGCTTCCGCAAAGGTGTCGCGGTCGTGAATGCCGAAGCCGATGATGTTGGGGTTGCGCAGCCCCATGGCGCCTACCCGCTGAAAATAGGTTGTGTTCACCACGGCCTGGCCCGTGGTGCTGCCGGTAGTGGAAGCCGACGACACCATGTAAATAAAGCCGTTGGTGTGGCTATCAATCTCCCGGATGCGCTGCTCCGGTGTCTGGGGCGTTACCAGGAAGACCTTGCTTAAATTATGCTGCTCAAACAGTTGCTTGTACTCGCGTACATAATCGCTTAAAGGCAGGTCTGGCAAAATGATGCCGTCCACCCCGATTTCACCGGCTTTCTGGCAAAAGCGCTCCACGCCATACTGCATCACCGGGTTCAGGTAGCCCATCAGCACCAGCGGTATTTGCGTGTGCTTCCGGATGCCTTTTAACTGCTCAAACAGCTTCGGAATGGTCATGCCGTTACGCAGCGCTATTTCGCTGCTCTGCTGTATAGTTGGGCCGTCAGCCAGCGGGTCAGAAAAAGGCATGCCGACCTCTATCATGTCCACGCCGTTCTTTTCCAACTCCAGGATGATCTGCACGGTATCGTCCAGGTTAGGGTAGCCCGCCGTAAAGTATACCGAAAGCAGCCCCTGTGGCTTGCTTGCAAAAAGTGACTTAATTCTATTCTCCATCTAATTGAAAACGCTCTAAGTAAGTTGACAGATCTTTATCGCCACGTCCGGAAAGGTTAATGACCACCACCTCATCCGGCTTAGCTCCTATTCTGCCAATGGCAGCTAACGCGTGCGCCGACTCCAGGGCAGGGATAATACCCTCCAGCCTTGTCAGTTCGAGCACGGCCTGCAAGGCTTCCTCGTCGGTGATGCTTTCGAAGATGGCGCGCTTCGAATCGAATAAGTGGGCATGCAGGGGGCCTACACCCGGGTAATCCAGTCCGGCAGAAATGGAGTACGGCTCCGTAACCTGCCCGTCGTCAGTTTGCATGAGCAACGTGCGGCTGCCGTGTATCACCCCGATCTTTCCGAGTACAGAGGTAGCGGCAGACTCACCAGAATCCACGCCAAGGCCGGCGGCTTCCACGGCTATCAGCTTTACATCCGGCTGGTCGAGGTAATGGTAAAACGCTCCCGCTGCATTGCTGCCGCCACCTACGCAAGCCACCACGTAATCCGGGTTCTCACTACCCGTCTTCTCCAGCAACTGCGCTTTCATTTCCTCCGAGATCACGGCTTGAAAACGGGCCACCATGTCCGGGTACGGGTGCGGCCCCACCACCGAACCGATGATGTAGTAGGTGTCTTCGGGGTTGTTGATCCAGTCGCGAATAGCCTCGTTGGTAGCATCTTTCAGGGTTTTGCTACCACTTGTAGCCGGCACTACCGTTGCGCCTAACAACCTCATACGGGCCACGTTGGGGGCCTGCCGTTTAATGTCTACTTCACCCATGTACACAATGCACTCCAGGTTCATCAGGGCGCATACCGTGGCCGTGGCCACCCCATGCTGTCCGGCTCCTGTCTCGGCAATAATGCGGGTTTTGCCCAACCGCTTTGCCAGTAATATTTGCCCGATGGTGTTGTTGATCTTATGGGCCCCGGTATGGTTCAGGTCCTCGCGCTTCAGGTAAATGTTGGTTTTATACTTTGCGGAAAGGCGCTTGGCAAGGTAAAGCGGTGTAGGACGCCCTACATAATCCTTGAGCAACGACTGCAGTTCTTCCTGAAAGTCAGGCTCCTGCATGATGCTAAGGTAATTCTGGCGTAACTCCTCCACGTTCGGGTACAGCATCTCGGGTATGTATGCCCCTCCGAACTTGCCGTAAAAGCCGTTTTCGTCTACGTTATAATTCATGTTGATTGATTTAAAAGTGGAGCGCAAAAAGGTATGCTAGAAAATAATCCAAACCTGTAACCTGCTGTGCTCTTCATTATATTTGTGAATTTAATTGATTCGCAAGTCTTAATTTTCTGCGCTGCGCAACTGAAACAACTCTCTTAGCAGCGTTATATCCTTCTGCCCTGGCGCAGTCTCGAAACCACTGTTCACATCCAGGGCGAAAGGTTTTGGCCGTACTTTATCCAGGTGTTGCAAGTTTTCCAGGTTCAGACCTCCGCTCAGAAAGTATGGTTTAGGAGAAAGGTTGTCTTTCAGCAGTTCCCAGTCGAAGGGGAAGCCGTTGCCGCCATACTCCTTCCCGCGCGTATCGAAGAGGAAATAATCAGAGCAGGACTCGTAGAGCAGGGAGTTCTCGAAGGCGAATTTATCATCCACGGAGAATACCTTGATCACCTCCACGCCCAGGTCCTTCAGTTCGGCGCATTGGCGGGGTGTTTCGCGCCCGTGCAGCTGCACTGCGTCCAGGTTATACCGGGTTATGGTGTCTTGGATCTTGTCTGTGTTTTCGTTCACAAACACGCCCACTTTTTTAATGCTTTTAGGCAGTTCCTCCAGCAGCTGGGGCGTAATATGCCCTTCGGCGTAGCGCTTGGAGTCTTCGTAAAAGATAAAACCCATGTAATCCGGCTTCAGGGCAGCCACCTGCCTGATGTTCTCCGGTTCTCGCATTCCACATACTTTTATTTTCATAGAGCGGGCTTAAATAAACATTCAGTGCTGATCATTAACTAAAGAGGCTTTTTTCTTATCCTGCAGCAACCTTAGCTCTTTAATGAACCTGGCGGCAGCCTGCTCTGGCCTGCTGTTGGCCATAAAGCTCTCCCCTATCAGGAAACCATTGTAACCCGCCTCCTGTAAATCAACCAAGGTTTGCGGTTCACTCAGGCCGCTTTCAGATATTTTTATAACGCCTGCCGGAATGTGCCTGGCAAGTTCAAAGGACAAACCCACTTCTGTTTTAAAGGTTTTCAGGTTACGGTTGTTTACGCCCACCACATTCACCTCGGCACAGTAGCTTTGCTGCAGCTCTTCCAGGTTATGCACCTCCAAAATCACCTCTAACCCTAACGATCTGGCATACGTGGCAAGTTCCAGCACCCGATTTGGGGGCAGCGCTGCCGCGATCAGCAGGATAGCGTCGGCACCGATCGACTTCGCCTCCAGTATCTGGTAGTTATCCACGGTGAAGTCTTTGCGCAGAATGGGGCAATAGTTATACTTACGGGCCGTGACAAGGTCTTCGTTTTTGCCACCGAAAAAGTTGGTATCCGTTAGGATGGAGAGCGCCGACGCCCCGGCCTGCATGTAGCCGATGGAGGTTCTTTCTACCGAAACATAGGGGTTGATATCTCCCTTGGAGGGCGACTTGCGCTTGATCTCGGCAATAATCCCGCTTTTATCCTGGCGAAGCAGGTAATGCTCCAGCGAGAGGCAAGGTGTCTGGAAGTAAAGGCTTTTTTCCAGCAGTTTTTCCGGGTACAGCGCTTTGCGCTCCGCCACCTCAATGTGTTTCTGGGCTATTATTTCGTCTAGAATATTCATGGTTGATTCTTAAAATTGATAGCGTATGTCCGAAGTGCGTTTAGGCATTCACCACTTTATGATCGTTTATTAACTTGTTGAACAGCTGGTAAGCCTTGCCTGATGCAAGTGTTTCTTTTGCTAGAAGCACGGCCTCGGTCAACTCCAACTCTGGGCGTGCGCACTGAAGCGCCATGCCCGCATTCGCAGCTACAACAGATGTCTGCGCCATTGTTCCATCTCCCTGCAAAACTTTCAGGAAAAGGGCAGCGGAGTCTTCCACGTTCTGGCCTCCCCTGATCTGTTCATGCTGCAGCCGCGGCAACCCCAGGTCAGCGGCATCCAGTAAGGTTTCCTTTCTATCAGAGATCACTTTAAACGGACTGGTCAGGGACACTTCGTCGTAGCCATCCAGGGTATGGATGATGCTGTACTGCACACCGGGTTGCTGCTGGTACAGGTAGCCGTACATGCGCGCCAGTTCGAGGCTGAATACGCCCACCATCTGGCGTTTCGGGAAAGCCGGATTCACCATTGGGCCCAGCATATTGAAGAACGTTTTCACGCCCAGCTCCCTTCGTATCGGCCCCACACTCTTCATGGCCGGATGGAACAAAGGGGCATGCAAAAAGCAGATGTGGTACTTGTCGATGCTGCGCTTTAGGGCATCGGTGTCGGTGGTGAATTTTATCCCCAGCGCTTCCAGCACATTAGATGAGCCGCAGCTGGATGATACTCCATAATTGCCGTGCTTGGCAACATGCACGCCGTTGGCAGCCACCACAAAAGACGACAACGTAGAGATGTTGAAGGTATCTTTCCCGTCGCCGCCTGTGCCACACAGGTCTATCGGGTTGTAGGCATCCAGGTCTACGCGGTGGCAAAGATCGAGCAGGGCATTCCGGAAGCCCTCTAATTCCTCCACGGTAATGCTGCGCATCATAAACACGGTCAGGAAGCTGGCAATCTGGTTCTGGTTATACTTTCCGGCCGCAATACTGACCAGCACCTCATGCGCATGTCCCTTGGACAGCGTTTTATGCTCGAATAAATGATTCAGTATCTCTTTCATTTTTTATAGACAAAAGAATTTTTGACAAAAGACAATGGAAGGTTCTCAAACGTATGACTGCTGGCCAGTAAAGTATAACTCCCTTAAAGTCACCTGTAGGTTGACTCAGCGTCCGTTGCCATAGAATTAGCTTTCCAGCCAGTTTTTAATAATTTCCGGGCCATGTTTCGTTAGCACCGACTCCGGGTGAAACTGCACGCCTCGCACATCATGTGATGCATGGCGCAGGGCCATCACGTTTCCGGCCTCATCCTCGGCGGTAACCAGCAGGCACTCGGGCACTGCTTTCTCTACCAACCAGGAATGATAACGGCCTGTATCGAACTGCTGTGGCAGGTTCCGGAAAAGCGGTTCCTCTGCGCGAGTCACCCTGATTGGCGTAGCCACGCCGTGCCATACTTGGCTGCTGTTAAAAAGGATACCCCCGTATACTTCACCAATCGCCTGATGTCCCAGGCAAACGCCGAACATGCTTTTGGAAGACCCGAACTCTCGGATAATCTCTTTCAGCATGCCTGCCTCATCCGGGATGCCCGGCCCCGGAGAAAGCAGTATCTTATTGAAGGTGGCTACCTCTGCCAGGGTTGTCTTGTCATTTCTCCGGACTGTAACTTCCGCACCCAGTTCCTGCAGCATTTGCACCAGGTTGTAGGTGAAGGAGTCATAATTGTCAATTACCAGTACCTCCATATCAGTTGATCTCCTGTGCTAGTTGTAAAGCCGTGCGCAGCGCCATGAGTTTATTGTCCACTTCCTGCAATTCACTCTGCGGGTCTGATGCAGCCACAATGCCTGCCCCGGCCTGGTAGAACAATTTGTAGTCCTTGCTCAGGAAAGAACGGATCATGATGGCGCTGTTGAAATTGCCGTTAAAATCGAGGAAGCCGATGCAGCCGCCATAAAAGGCGCGGTTGGTGGTTTCGTATTGATCGATCAGCTGCATGGCCCTGTGCTTGGGTGCTCCTGACAAGGTGCCGGCCGGAAACGTGCTGGCCACCATCTGCAGGGAATCCTCCTGCCGCTGCAACTGCCCGGATACTTTAGAAACAAGGTGAATGACATGGGAATAGAACTGGATCTCCCGGAAGGTTTCCACCTCCACGCTGTGCCCGTTGCGGCTCAGGTCGTTGCGGGCCAGGTCCACCAGCATCACATGTTCCGCGTTTTCCTTGGGGTCGGCCAGTAGTTTTTCAGCCAGGGCTGCGTCGGCGGCATCATCGCCGGTTCTCCTGAACGTACCCGCAATCGGGAAAATGCTGGCTTTCTTGTCTTTGATCACCAGCTGTGCCTCCGGTGAGGAACCGAAGATCTTAAAGCTGCCGTAATCGAAATAAAACAGGTACGGCGACGGGTTTATGGAGCGAAGGGCTCGGTATACGTTAAATTCATCTCCCTGAAACGCCTGCTCAAAACGCCTGGAAAGCACCAACTGAAACACGTCGCCGCGGTAGCAATGCTGCTTGGCTTTCTCTATATTCTCTAAGAACGCCTCGCTGCTAATGTTATAGGTCTCTTCGCCGTCGGTGTTAAACGTATAGCTCGGAATGTTACGGCTGTTGAGCAGCACCTCAATCTGCTCTATGCCGTAGTCATCGTCGAGGTTGTAACTGTGGGCGAAAATGTAAGCTTCATTTGTGAAATGGTTGATGGCGATCACATACCTGTATACCGCATAAAACAGATCCGGAAGCTGCTGCCGGTCCGGGCGCAGGTTTAGCGCAATATCCTCGTAATAACGCACGGCATCGTAGTTCATGTAGCCGAACAAACCGTTGTGAATGAAGTTGAATTTGTTGCGTTCAACCTCGAAGCTTTGCGAAAAAGCAGCTAATGCGGCCGGCACGCTGATTTCTTTTGAAATGGGTGTCTGCGTGGAACTTCCATCCGGGTAGACCTCTGTCAGTACCTCGTTCTCGGCCTTTATACTTGCCATAGGGCTGCAGCAGATGTAGGAGAAACTGTTCTCGGCGCCATGGTAGTCAGAGCTTTCCAGTAGAATACTGTTTGGGTAACGGTCGCGCAGCTTGAGGTACACGCTTACCGGGGTCAGGGTATCGGCAAGGAGGCGTTTATGGGAAGTTGATAGCTTGTACTTACGCATTTTTAATTTAATGGGGATGAAACAAAAAGCCCGCTGATCAGAGGAACAGCGGGCTTTTAAACCTTTACTTTTGCTATAATCAATTACTTATGAGCTATAGCAGTGCTGTTCACAATACTTTTCGTAATGTGCCACCACCAGGTCATATGTAAGTTCTGAGTCATTTATTTTTACGTTTACGAGGCGTCGGTCACCTTGTTTCCGTTGCAAATGTAAACGCTAAAATGTTAAAACAAAAAATTATACGCTTTTTTTCTTACTCCGTCTGTTACTAATATCTACCAAAAACATCCCTTCTTGCTTTGCTTTTTACAATATCCCCTTCGTGCTCGGGATGGAGGTATCGTTCGGATCCTGGGCAACAGCCATGCGGATGGCGCGGGCAAAGCCCTTGAATATTGCCTCTATCTTGTGGTGTTCGTTGTCGCCCGCTACTGTTATGTTGAGGTTAGCCTTTGCCGTGTCCGAGAAGGACTTGAAAAAGTGAAAGAACATCTCTGTGGGCATGTCCCCTACTTTCTCCCGTCTAAAATCAGCCTTCCAAACTGCCCAGGGGCGGCCACTGAAATCGATGGCTACCTGCGCCAGCACCTCATCCATAGGCAAAAGGAAGAACCCATAGCGGCTGATGCCGCGCTTATCGCCCAGCGCCTGCAGGAAAGCCTCTCCAAGGGCCAGTCCGGTATCCTCAATGGTGTGGTGCTCATCTATGTGCAGGTCGCCCTTTACCCGTATGCTCAGGTCTAGCTTACCGTGCTTGGCCACCTGCTCCAGCATGTGGTCAAAAAAGCCAAGACCGGTGCTTATATCCATTTTACCGGTTCCATCCAGGTCCAGATCCACCTGTATCTCCGTTTCTGAGGTTGTGCGGCGTACGCTAGCCCGACGACCTGCTTTCTGCTGCTTCAGAAAAGTATAGATCTCGTCCCAATCTTCAGTGCTCAAATCGGCGCCTGGTGCTTTACTTTCCCCGATAAAGATGGCTCGGGCACCCAGGTTCTGCGCCAGTTTCACGTCTGTCTGGCGGTCACCGATCACAAAGCTGTTTGCCAGGTCGTACTCGCCTTCGAGGTACCGCTTCATCATCCCGATTCCGGGCTTCCGCGATTCCAGTCCCTCGTGCTCAAAACTGCGGTCGATCAGGATATCATCAAACTGAATGCCTTCTGTCTCCAGGATCTCCAGCATCTTGTTCTGGTACGGCCAGAAAGTATCTTCCGGATAAGCGTCGGTCCCTAATCCATCCTGGTTGGTCACCATCACGAACTCATAATCCAGTTCCTGGTAAATTTTCGCCAGGTTTCGGATGGATTTCGGAACGAAGGCGAATTTCTCAAAGGAGTCTACCTGGAAATCGGTTTTCGGCTCAACCAGTATGGTGCCGTCGCGATCTATAAATAATGCTTTTTTCATTTTTTTATATGTATCAAGTAACACGTATTTCGAATCCTGCTCTTCAGCACATAAAGTAACTTGTAGAGCAACGCGAACCGACCTACATGATGCGATTTCTAAAACTCCGCCAATGCTTTTAATAGTTCCTGATTCTCCTCCAGGGTGCCAATGGATATGCGGATGCACTCTTCACACCCCGGCAAGCCAGACCTATTACGAACAACTATGCCTCTGTCCAGCAAATGTTTATACACAGCCTTTGCATCTGTTACTTTAACAAGTATAAAATTGGCATCGGATGGATAAACTATCTCAACTGGGTTCAGGGTGGGCAGGGCGTTCATTAGCAGTTTACGTTCCTGCACGATCTCCTCCACCATGTCTTTCAGCACTTCGGTCTTGTCGATAGCCTGCAGCACCAGTGTTTGCGTGGCTTCGTTGATGTTATAGGGCGGCTTTATTTTATCCAATAAAGCAACAATCTGTTCTGAGGCGAAGGCCATTCCCAAACGCAACCCGGCCATGCCCCAGGCCTTTGAGAAAGTCTGCAGGATAACCAGGTTCGGATACGTGTTCAAGCGGGTGGTCCAGCTGGGGGTATCGGCAAAATCAATGTAAGCTTCGTCGATCACCACCAGGCCGTTAAACCCACCCAGTAGCGTTTCGATGTCTTCTGTGCGGATGCTGTTCCCGGTGGGGTTGTTTGGGGAGCAGATAAAAAGCAGCTTCGTTTCAGGTGTGATAGTTTCTAGCACCTCCTGCACCGGAATCTGAAAATCCGGCGTCAGCTGTACCGTGTCTATGCGAACCTCGTTCAGGTTGGCGGACACCTCATACATGCCATAGGTGGGTGGCAGGCACAAAAGCGCGTCCTGGCCCGGACGGCAGAATGCCCTTAAAAGCAGATCAATGGCTTCGTCGCTGCCATTGCCTAAGAAAACCTGGTCCGGCCGCACCTCTTTCATCTCCGCGATCAGCGTTTTGAGCTCTTTCTGGTGCGGATCGGGGTAGCGGTTGTAATTCTCCCCAGCCAGACTGCCCAGGCTGTTTTCGTTGGCATCAAGAAAGATGCTGGCAGAGCCTTTAAAATCATCGCGGGCTGATGAATAGGGTTTCATTTGGAGTACGTTCGGGCGTACGATACTTTCGAGGTTAAACATTACCAATCTCCTTTAATCTGATAGAAACAGCGTTTTTATGGGCCTGCAAGCCTTCGGCTTCAGCCATTACCTCTACGGTGCGGCCAATGCTCTGCAGGCCCTGCTGCGAAATGTGCTGAAACGTGATCTTTTTGATGAAACTGTCCAGCGACACACCGCTGTAGACGCGGGCAAAACCGTTGGTAGGCAAGGTATGGTTTGTGCCCGACGCATAATCTCCTGCCGACTCCGGGGTATAGTTGCCCAGGAAAACAGAACCTGCGTTGATCACGCCCTCTGCCACCCGCTCAAAATCCGACACCGCCAGGATCAGGTGCTCCGGCGCATACAGGTTAGAGAAGGCCAGCATTTGCTGGGTTGAGCTTAATACAATGGCCATGCTATTCTCCAGTGCTTTGGCGGCAAATACCTCGCGTGGCAGTTCTCTCAGCTGCCTCTCCAACTCCTGCCCTACTTTATCCAGAAAGTCTTCTGAAGTAGTCAGCAATACTACCTGCGAATCGGCTCCGTGCTCCGCCTGCGACAGCAGGTCCGCAGCAACGAAAGCCGGATTGGCAGCCTCATCGGCCATGATCAACACTTCTGATGGCCCAGCGGGCATGTCAATGGCCACACCCAGCCGGCTCACCAGTTGCTTGGCTACGGTTACATACTGGTTACCCGGCCCGAATATCTTGCTCACGGCAGGCACGCTTTCTGTGCCAAAGGCCATGGCAGCCACTGCTTGTGCCCCTCCTGCTTTTACGATGTTGGTAATGCCTAGCAGGGCTGCTGTGTAAAGTATGGCGGGGTGCACTTCTCCTTTGCTGTTTGGAGGTGTACATAACACGATCTCAGCACAGCCAGCCAGTTTGGCCGGTACCCCCAACATCAGCAGCGTAGAGAACAAAGGCGCCGTTCCGCCCGGAATATACAAACCTACTTTCTCGATGGCGACACTCTTTCGCCAGCACACCACCCCAGGCATGGTTTCGATGGGTTGCATCTGCTCGGCCTGTTGCGCATGGAACATCTGTATGTTGCTGTAGGCTTGCAATATGGCTTCTTTCAGCGCGGCAGGTATAGCTGCGTCCGCAGCGGCCAGTTCATCCCGGCTTACCAGTAGCTGACCGGGGCGTACCCCGTCATACTTCTCAGCGAGTTGCAGCAACGCCTCATCCCCCTGCTCTTGCACCAGCCGGAAGGTATCTTTGATGCCTGCTTCCAGCTCGTCCAAATCCTTTACCGGGCGTTTCACCAGCTCATGCCAGGTGGCCGCATCCGGGTTTATTATTTTACGGATCATATGATCATCTTTTCGATCGGTACAACTAAGATGCCCTGCGCTCCTGCGTCTTTCAGTTTTTCGATGATCTCCCAGAAATCATCTTCGTTCACGACTGAGTGCAGCGAGCTCCAGCCTGATTCTGCCAGCGGAAGTATGGTAGGAGACTTAACCCCGGGAAGCAAGGCGCTGATCTGCTCTACCTTGTCGTTTGGCGCATTCAGCAAAATGTACTTGGCGCGCTGGGCGCGCTGCACGGCATGGATCCTGAACAAGAGTTTATCCAGTATCTGGCTTTTCTCCGCATTCAGCTCCTGGTTGGCTATAAGCACTGCCTGCGATTTAAACACGCGCTCCACCTCTTTCAAACCGTTGCTGATCAGGGTGCTGCCGGAACTCACAATATCACAAATGGCATCGGCCAATCCAATGCTTGGGGCAATTTCTACAGAGCCGCTGATCGTGTGAATGTGCGCTTCTACGCCTTTTTCGGTCAAATAAGCCCTCAGCAGGTTTGGGTAGGATGTGGCAATGTTTTTCCCTTGCAGTTCAGAAATACCAGTGTAGGTATCGCCCTTGGGCACAGCCAGTGACAGGCGGCATTTGGAGAAACCCAGTTGCTCAACGGCCAAGCGCTGCATCCCCTCCTCTACCAGTACGTTCTCGCCCACAATCCCGATATCTGCCACGCCATCGGCCACATAACCGGGTATGTCATCATCGCGGAGGTACAGGATCTCGAGCGGGAAGTTGGTGGATTCAGTTTTTAACTTAAGACTGCTGTTTACATAGGAAATACCACATTCCTTGATCAGTTTCAGCGAGTCTTCACTTAGTCTGCCTGACTTTTGAATGGCAATACGAAGCATATAGTATAGTTTGAGTTTAATGAAAATGATTATACGCTTTGCAGCTTTGCAAAGTATAGATAGGGTTAATCCCTGGGGGGCTATATGGTGCTTATCTTCCTCTTACGAGGAATGATGGATGTGATGGAAATGCACAGTTGAGCCATGAGCAGCAGGCGCTGCCGGGGTAGTGAAGAGAATATCGTTGTTGTTGATGCTCATACTGTGCTGCAAATGTAGCAGGATTTTTATATAAACTTCATATTTAGCAAAATGTTTTTAATCCTCCCATAATTTGCCTGACCTAAAATGCAAAGCGCCGGCCCCTTTACAGGAACCGGCGCTTTGCACGTTAGGTCAGGCAATAAACCTGTAGCTTACTTCTTGAGGATCATCTTCAGACTCTGAGATTTAGAGCCAGTAACCAGTCGGGCAATGTAAATGCCTTCTGCCAGGTTTCTGCCATCTACCTCAAACTCATACAGCGTGTTGGCCTCAGCCACTCCCATACTTACCTTCTTCACCAGGGCTCCTTTCACGTCGTACACTTCAAGCAGGTAACTCTGCTCTTGGTCTACTGAGAAAGCGATGGTTGTTCTGTCAGAGAATGCGTTCGGGAAGTTGTAGAAGCTGCCTCTCTCGTCCATGGCTGGTTTCGCTTCGGTGATAAGCTTGCCGGTTGTTGAGCCGCCTTTGATATTTGGTTGGTGTATCACGATGGAACCCCCACCAATTGTGGTACCTGAACTTGCAGTTAAAGATGCCGGATCGTCAGATGCGCTTTGCTGGTTATCGTACACGACGGTTCCTGTGTTCTTGTCCCAAATCTTAATCCTGAACAGGTCATCTGTTTTGGTATTTCCTAAATCTCCATCAACGGCAGTAAGCATGAAACCATAGTCGCCGGTGCCGTTTATGGTACCAGAACCCTTGTATTGCGCTCTGCTACCAGCCACAGTTAACCAGTCGTAAACCGTACTCTTGAAATTCATGCCACCGGCTTTAAACTGGAACTCTGTATTTCCAGAAGGTTTGTTGGCTCCTTTCTCGTACTTAGAGACAAATCCGAAGTTCGCCTTGTCTGATACCATCATGTACTGATATGTACCAATAGGAGAATTAATCCAGCCGCCACCTGTTACAAAACCAGCTGTAGGATCATAAAAGACAGCATAAACAGGCTCTGAACTGTAAGAATCTCCTAATCCATCCTTATATCTAACCTGCACCGTAAACACGCCAACAACATCACTATTAATGGTTAATTGATTACTGGTTTCTGTAATGCTTACCTGGCTGCTGGCTACACCTGCAGGAAAGGTTACTTTCCATCCATCATAGTTGGTATCAGGGCCGAATGTAACATTAGCTAAAGAGTTACTCTTAATAGCTACAGGGGCTGATACGGATAAACCCGTAACACTTGGAATCGCAAAAATTGTGGCTGTTGTTGTAGCACTGGCACCTGTCGGAAGCTCATAGTTCTGAGTCACAGCTTCCGCGCCAACAAGACTTAAACCAGTAGCCGTAACTGTGTGCGTTCCGGGAACAGCAGAAGCAAAATTTGCTGCGGTCACAGAAAGCCCAACAGTCTCCCCCACAATCACACCTTCTACCCCTTTACTCGATAAGGTGGCAGTGGTAGCATTATCAAATAATTTGTTTTTAGCTGCGATTACTGGGATCAATGTTTTCTTGCCGATGGTCAGCTCACCAGACGTGTTGGTGATCTCGTAGTTGCCCAGAACTTGCGCTGGGATTAGCGTGGCGGTGATGGCGTAAGGGCCACCGGCAACCGTTTCGCCAGCTGCACGTGCATAAGAAGCAGTCACATTGTCGCCAGCCAGGAAACCCGTCAACGAACCCGTGAAAACTGGATCAGTAGCACCATACTCTTTTGTCTTAGAAACAACAGTTACAGAAGCCGTTTTCTTGCTGATGGCAAAGGTCTTGCTGCCCGAGGAGGCCTCGTGGTTGGCGTCACCAGCATAGCTGTAGCTGGCCGTGGCCGTGCCCGCATTCACGTTGTTTGCATAAGTCGCCGCTGGTGTCAAGCTCAGACCACCTGCACCGGTTACGCTCACTGTGGCTGGCGTGATCGCAGAACCTGTGTACGTAAAAGGACCGCCATTAATGGTTACGACCGTAGCAGAAGCGGCTTTGTTGATGACGATACTGGCTGTGCCGCTGGCATCATTGTAGTTGCCTGTAACGTCGGTGAACTTCCAGTTGGCCGTGCCGCCTGGAGCGTTGGTGAAGCTTGCGCCTAAGTCAAGACCTGTTAAAGTCTCACCTTTCACGCCTATGGCAGAACCTGTGGCGCCGTGCGCAGCTCCGTCATAAATGCCGGTATAGCCAATTACATCAATCAAAGCATTTGCTTTATCTACTCTCAGCGTCACTTCCATCGTGCCTGCGTTGTAGTTAGCAGTAGCAGCGGCACTCACTGATAAGGTGTGCGCTCCCGCACCCAGCACTGTGGTTGCCTCCGGGCTGTATGTTAGAGTTGCTCCTCCAAGTGCGGAGGCGTTTAGCTGGGTGTCAGACAATGCCGTGCCGTACGTGATGTCAGCAGGGTTGTTCCAGGTGATCACCTGATCAGCTTTTTCAATTACCAGATCACCTGTTACATTCTCAGCCTGATAATTAGCGTTATCCAGGGATACCGTCACGGCATAGGTGCCGGCATTTGTTTTGCCGTTGTTGCTGATGCTTACTCCAGACAAACCAGCTGGTAAAGTAGTGGCGGTTGCAGACTTGATAGTGCCATCGTAAGTATGGGACAGATTAGCCAGTGTTAAAGTAGCAGTCGCCTTGTTCACAGTAAAAGTCACAGACTTATCCGCAGCGGCCAAATAATTTGCTGTGGCGGCGGAGGAAGCTTGTACCGTCACACTTCCAGCACCCTCAATGGTTAGCGTGGAACCGTTGACTGTCGCATTTCCGCTGGTAACGGCAAAGCTAACCGAAGCGCCCGATTCAGCTGTTGCATTTAAACTTACTGTAGCAGCCGGCGCATACGTCTGAGCACCAGGATTTGTGAATGAAATGCTGTTTGCAGCCTTGCCGATCGTGAAGGTCTTGCTGTCGGAGGAAGCAAGATAGTTCTCACCACCTGCATAGCTGTGGCTGGCCGTGGCCGTGCCGGCGTTGATGTTTTCTGCATAGGCAGCCGCTGGAGTCAGGTTCAGGCCGGGGCCTGTGACGCTTACGGTGGCTGGCGTAATGGCCGAACCCGTGTAAGTGAAAGGACCAGCAGCAAGCGTTACAACAGTAGTCGTGGCAGCCTTGCCGATGGCGAAGGTCTTGCTGTCGGAAGAAGCAAAGTGGTTGGCGCTTTCGGCATATGTTGTAGTAGCCGTATAAGTACCCGCATTCACAGGCGCTGTGGTAGAAGCGGCATATACTGTCGGCGCGACACCTGCATAGGTAACGGGCAGAGAAGCACTTAATCCGCCAGCGCCAGTTACGCCTGCTGTGCCCGCAAAGGCCGCTCCGTTGTAGGTGCCGCCGCTTACAGAAACTGCCGTGGTGGTCGGAGCCTTGGCAATATCCAAGGTGCCTGTTCCGTTTGTAGCTGCATAGTTGCTGTTATTTAATGCTGCAACCACTGCATAGGATCCGGCATTTGTGGGTACAGTAGCAGCGCCAGCATACGTAACGTTCACGGCCAGGTTAGCTGGGGAGGTAGTTACAGTAGCTCCTTGTGCGCTGCCAGTATAGGTTTTAGACAAACCCGCTACTGTGATGGTGGCTGGTGCTGGAGTTATTTTTAATGTACCATTGGCACTTGGTGAACTAGTACTTGATGTATAAACGCCTGTTCCTGTAAAATTTGCTCTTACAGTATAGTCACCTACATTTGCTCCATTCAGGTTATAAGCAAATAAAACAGTGCCGGAAGTAACTGCAGAAGTTCCTACTGAAACACCATTCACAATAAATTCTACGCTACCAGTGGCAGCGGCCGGAGTAACAGAAGCACTCAGTGAAACAGAGGCATTTCCATAAACAGCTGTTGCATTTCCGGCAGTTATAGTAGTTGCAGTTACATTACTAAAAGAAATTACAACATCATCAGATGACGTACATGAACCATTGCTAATTGTCCAACGAAGCGTGTAAGAGTTTCCAGCAACTCCACTAAATTGAGAATTAAGATTCGTTGGACTAGCTATAGTACCTCCTGTTCCACTAACTATAGTCCAGTTTCCTGTTCCTATTTGTGGTGCATTACCAGCTAGATTAGTTGATATTCCAGTGACAGAGGTCTGATCAGGTCCTGCATCTGCAGTAGTAGGAGATAGATTTACCTGAAGATTGACTGTATTGATAGCATTGTTTGTTATAGGATCGATCGACCTTACTCTCACTCGATATGTAGAACCTGTAACAGCAGATGGAATAATTCCATTTATAATTAATGTTCCATTACCTCCATCATTATCTTTTATCCGCCCTATTTCTCCTAAAATAATTGTTCCTGCTGTGTTTGTGAGTTCTGCTATAAATGTAGCACCTGCTTCAAATTGACCAGTAACATTATTGTTTTTGGCAGCTATCTTTTCAAAATTAACAGAAATAGGTCCTCCTATACAAAATGTAGAGTTAACCACAGTAACATTACCGATTCCAGCATCCGTAAAATGAGCTACTGCTATACTTCCAGACTCGCCCTTAGCCGTCAATACAAATGCCACCCCCAGGTGGTTTTCCTTAATTAAAAACTGATTGTTAAAAATATTGCCTTCCGCATCTGCAATAGCAAACAAATCGTGCGGATTGACACAGGTAGCTGGCTTAGGTGTTTCTTCAAAACTGAAGTCTACCCTTTCGCCGGGCTGCCAGCCCGATCCGGTGATCGTTACATACTGGCCAGGAGAATAGTCATCCTTGTCAGTCGTAACCGTTTGCGCCTGCACCCCAAATGCAGCAAACAAACAGAGCAGGGTGATCAGCAGGAGGCGCTGGCCAAAGAGGTGCTCCGTAATTTTTCGGTTCAGTAAAAATTTTAAATTCATACTTCGTAAATAGTTAGTAGTTAATAATATAGGATGTGGTTAAAGCTGCTTGTGGCCATAGAGCATCACGCTTAGAGCCTTCACTAATCCCTTCACTTGGGATTAGCGCATATAAGAATGCCTTTCCTATTAGGAAAAAGCATACTTCAAAGTTGAAATCAATTAAAGTTTTGTGGGGAATTAGTATTAATTTAAACTATTAAGTGAATTATACATGCAAAAGTTCAAAAGGTTGTATTATTCACTTAAATAATAAAATATTTTTAACTAAATAAGTCTTGTATTTTAAATGGATTTTTATAGCAAAATATCTACACATGGAGTGCAGGTAAACATTTCTGTTTAAATTTGCCCCTGCAACGCTTTGGCACAGTTTTTACGGTTAAAGCTTATACCCTGTAGTGCAAATTACCTATATAATGAAGCAGCCATTTTTAAGTATTATTTTTTTAAGTGTCCTGTGTTTTTTTTCTGTCCAGGCTACTGCCCAGCTTAATTTACCACAGGCCAGCCCCGCGGCTTTTATAAAACAAACCATTGGTTTAACCGATATTACGGTCAGCTATCATGCGCCGGGTGTAAAAGGACGTAAAGTGTTTGGAGGCCTGGTGCCTTACGGAAAACTATGGCGTGCTGGCGCCAACGAGGCTACTCTCATCCATTTTGAGGATGAATTATTCCTGAACAACGAACGGGTGCCTGCCGGAACCTATTCTTTCTTCCTGTTGCCTGTAAACGATTCGCTCTGGCATGTGGTGTTAAACAAGGATACCACACTCTGGGGACTGGAAGGGTATAGCGAACTGAACGATGTAGCCTACCTGGATATAAAACCCCAGGATGCCCCTTTCCAGGAAACCATGCAGTTCAATTTCACAGATATTGGCACCAATTCCGGTAAGTTAAACCTGGCCTGGGAAAACAAGCAGGTAACGATCAACATCGAAACGGAGATCGAGAAAAAGGCGCTGGCCAACATTCAGGCTGCGCTGGCAAAGGCCGAACCGAACGACTGGTACATATGGGCGCAAAGCGCGGAGTATATGCTGCCCCGGCGCGAACACCACCAAAAAGCGCTGGAGTGGGTGAATAGGTCCATCGCAATTAAAGAAAACTTTTTTAACAGCTGGATCAAGGCTAAACTTTATGCCCTGAACAAAGAGTATGGAATGGCCACAAAGCTGACAGCACAGGCCATGAAGCTCGGCACTTCGGAGCCCGATTCCTATAAAACCTATGCCAAAGAAATTGAGTCGGCTTATAATAGCTGGAAAAAAATCAGGACCAACTAAACGTTAGGGCAGTGTTAAAACTTCGCCACGAACCTTAAGTTCAAGCGCCTTCCGGTCAGGAAGTTAGGCACAGCGTAGGTTAAACCGTTCACATCCTGCACATAAGTATAAGATACCCTGTTCCGGGCATCGATCAGGTTGAGTACCTCCAGCCCTATCCAAAGACTCTGAAGGGCTACTTTTTTGCGCTCCAGCAGCTCACTTTCTAGCACGATCACTTTTGAAAAGCCAATGTCGAGGCGTTTATACGACTTACCGTTAAAGGCATTCCGGTACTCCGGTTGCCTCGGCGGACCAAAAGGGAGTCCGCTGCCATACACCAGGTTGAGGTACATGCGGATGGTGGGGTTATCGGGCAAATGATCCTGGAAAAATACCCCGATGTTCATCAACTGATCCGTGGGCCTGCGCAAATAGCCCAGTTCTGTTTTGCCTGTAATGTCTCCGCTACCGGAATACACAAAGGTAGAGTCGCCGGTTACGTTCTCCTTTGTCTGCATCAGTCCCAGGCTCAACCACGACTCAGCCCCCTCTATAAACTCCCCGTTCACGCGCATGTCCAGGCCTGTGGCATAGGCCTTTGCGTTGTTTCTGGCATAATACCGCAAGCGCACATTGTCCACGTCGTAAGGTATCACGTTGGTCATGTGTTTGTAATAGGCTTCGGCAGTGAATTTAAAGTCGCGGTTCCAGGCTTTGAACAGGTAATCGGAGCCAACAATGGCGTGCAGGGAGCGCTGCGCTTTGATCTGTGGGTTCAATTGCCCGTTAAAATCACGCAGCTCCCTGTAAAAAGGGGGTTGCACGTATAACCCGACAGCCGCTTTAAAAGAGAGATCGGGGTTACGGCGCGTGATGAAGGAATACTGCACGCGTGGCGAGACGTTCGCCTGCTGGTTATAGTCCCAGTAAGTGGCCCTGATGCCGTAGGTAACCGTTTTCAGGGAGTCGACTTCAAAAGTATGCTGCAGGTACCCGCTGTAGCGCATGCTGTGCAGCGCCAGGTCTGATTGCAGCAGGTAGGTTTGGTTAACAAAATCGGCGGAATCTACAAAGCCATACTCTGATATCTGGTCATCAATGTTCTCACTGCCTGCCTTTAGCCCGAATTGAATTGCGCTGTGCTGGCTGGTTTGCCAGGTATTACGGGTTTCTAAAGTAGCGATGCGGGCTAACAGCGTGTTTCGGGCATGGTCAAACTGACTGCCTACTCCCCTTGTACGCTCTTCCTCACCCAGGTTGTTGGCATTCACGCTTACCTCACTCAACCTGTAACCCGCTTCCACATCGCGGAACTCCCGTTCCCTGGATTGTACTCCCGAAAGTATAAATTCGCTGGTAAAATTATCCGAGAACTGGTGGCGCAGGTTTAAACCCGTCTGAAACGTGTTGTACTCCATCAACTCCCGCCCATCAAAACCCACGTACAAGCGCAGGGGGGCGCTTCTGGTACCAAAGGTAGTTACCCTGTTCTCGGGTATAACCAGGTAGCGATTGCGGGCGTAGCTGGCCAAAACGCCCAAGGTTGTTCTGCCGCGCCCCGCCAGAGCTTTGCTCAGGTCATAGGTAACATATGCCTGTGCATCCGAAAAGCTGGGTCTGTATTCGCCGTTAACCTGCAGCCCCTGTAGCAGGTACTGCCCGTTCTTATGCCGGACACCCAGCAGGTAGGTCATACGCTTGTTTTTTGAGGCGGATTCGAGGTGAACAGATCCGCCTGTCAGGCCGCCGGCAGCAGAGGCAGCAAACTTTTCGGGTTTTTTGTACTGAATACTCAGCACCGAGGAAAGCTTATCGCCATACTTGGGTTGCCAGCCGCCAGAGGAGAACGCGATGTCGCTGACAAGGTCTGGGTTTACAAAGCTTAAGCCCTCCTGCTGCGCGCCCGTGATCAGGAAAGGCCGGTAAATCTCGATGTTATTTACGTAGACCAGGTTCTCATCGTAATTGCCCCCTCTTACGGAGTAGGTGCTGGAGAGCTCATTGTTGCTGGCCACCCCCGGAAGTGTTACCAGTAGCTTGTTGAAATCGCCATAGGCGGAAGGCAGGTTGCGCGTCAGGCGCGGGTCCAGCCTGGTCATGCTCACCTGCTCGCGGGTGTCGTTCAGGTTCTTGCCCCTCACCTCCACAGTGCCCAGTTTTTTAGGATCAGGATCCAGTATGAATTCGAGCTCGGCGATCTCGTTGGGCGCCAGCAGCAAGCTTTTCGCTATTTCCTTAAACCCCAGGTAACGGACCACCAACGTGATTTTTTGGTTAGCCGGCACTTGCAGCTGAAACAGGCCCTGGGCATTGGATTGGGTGGCAAGCGTGGTGCCCAGCACCCCGATGGTGGCAAGCTCTAGCGGTTGCCTGTCACCGATCAGCACACTGCCCTTAACGACAGCCTGCTGTGCTGAAACACCTAACGGCAACAGTATAAGCAACCATACCGGTAAATATTTCAGCATAAGCCAGTGTCTATTTAGATAGGTTCTTCAGGTTGGCGATGGTTTGCTCAGGATTGGCAGAAGAGAATACGAAGCTTCCGGCAACCAGTATATCAGCGCCTTTATCCAGCAGAAGCTGTGCATTGTTTTCGTTCACCCCCCCGTCCACTTCTATGAGTGCATGCGAGTTGTTGGCCTTAATCAGGTTTTTGAGCGACTCGATTCTTCTATAGGTGTTCTCGATGAACTTCTGGCCGCCAAACCCGGGGTTAACCGACATGAGGCAAACCATGTCGAGGTCAGCGATCACATCTTCCAGCAACTGCACTGAGGTATGCGGGTTAAGTGCTACGCCAGCCTTGGCCCCCGTGGCTTTAATCTGCTGTATGGTGCGGTGCAGGTGGTTGCAGGCTTCCAGGTGCACACAGATCGTATCGGCACCGGCATCCCTGAAACGCTCGATATACAGCTCCGGCTCCACGATCATGAGGTGGACATCCATCGGTTTTTTGGAGTGGCGCCTGATTGCCTCCATTACAGGGAAACCAAATGAGATGTTGGGCACAAAACGGCCGTCCATGATGTCGATATGCAGCCAGTCGGCCTGGCTTTTTTCCAGCATCTCTACCTCCGCTTGCAGGTTTGCAAAATCAGAAGCTAAGATGGAAGGGGCTATAATGGGTTTCATACTTGCAAAGGTAGTTGATTAATTAGGAATCAAAAGCGGATTATATTTTAACGAAACGAACCGTTGTGCTTAACGCTCCGGATCGTAGCCGACACAAATAGAGGCCCTTGCGCAAATGATGGGATTGGATATTCAGCTCCTGCTCCAGGGTTCCATCTGTTATCACCTGCTCAAACACCTGCTTGCCGGTGGCATCCATTATAAGTACTTCTACGGGTTGCTGTAGCCAATCGAAGCCCAGGGTCAACACCACCGGGCCCTGCACTACGGGGTTTGAAATCACGATCTCCTGCTTTTCAGGCAAACGCCCCTGCAGGGCCAGGAACTGCCTGTAGGTCGGTATGCCATAGCCCGTTCTGTTATCGGGTGAGGTGAAGTTACTGCCCATCCGGCGTAGCAGCTGAATCATGTCGTAGTTCGTTTTACGCCGATTGGCCTGCCAGAGGCTGGTGGCAAAACCCGCCATGATCGGACCGGAGAAGGACGTGCCATTCCCTTTCAGTACGCGACCTGAGGTACTGAGCACGTAAGCTCCCTGGCCTAGTGCCACCACATCCGGTTTTACCTGGCCATCGGCACTTGGGCCAAAAGAGCTGAAAGAAGCTTTGACGCCAAGGGAATCTACTGCGCCAACCGCTAACACCGAATCCGCATCCGCCGGTGATGAGATGTATTGCCAGCCACTGTTACCCTCATTGCCCGCGCTCACCACAACCAATATGCCGGCTGCGGCTGCCAGATCGGCGGCGCGCGCTACCAGGGTCGTGTTTCCGTCCAGGTCAGCATACGTATAGCTTTTTGAAGGATTATCAAAAGTTGTATAGCCAAGGGAGGAGTTGATGACATCCGCACCGGCGCTATCTGCATACTCGGCGGCTAACAGCCAGTTTATCTCTTCTATCTGGTGTTCAGAGGCTGCGTCTTCCGTCCGCAATAGCAGGTAGTCTGCTTCATACGCCGTCCCGATCATTTTGCCGGGGGCAAAGGCGGCCATGGTAGATAAAACAGCGGTGCCGTGCGAACTGGAAGCATAAACGTCAGCCTGCTTCCGGACAAAGTCAAACGTTCCCTTAATTTTATCTTGCTTAAACAGATGCGCAAAGGCGTCCAGCTGCTGCACAGCCGGGAAACCGGCATCCAGCACAGCAATGGACATTCCTGCCCCTGTGTAACCGGCTTCATGCAATGCAACTGCTCCCAGCATATTTGCCTGATGATAGGCAAGGCCATAATCTCCCTGGGCAGACATGTCCATGGCCAAAAGAGAAATGGGAGAAACCTCTATAGGTTTCAGGGCATGAGGTGCAGGCGCAGCAGGTGCCACTAAACGGTTAAGCGTGATGCTGGATTTAACGAAAGAAAGGTTTTCAAGGGCGTTTAACTGTTCCTGACTGCACGTTACTACTGCCGCATTAAACCACCGGGAAGTATACCAAACCACTATGCCCTCGGCTTTTATGGCGGTTACGTAGGCTGGGTTTACAGGGAGATCGCGAGTGGTTAAGGCAATGCGTTGCCTTTTTCTGCGTTCCAACGCCTTCGGCGACAGAAATGCCAAGGGCTGCTGCAGCGAATAAGGTGATCCGTATTTATCGGTAAAGTAAACGAGGCGTTTTTGAGGGGCTGTTGATCCACTTGTCTGCCCCAGCGCCACTGGCCAGGGCGCTAAAAACAAAAAGCTCAGGTAAATCAGCAGCGGGCGCATAGCTTACCTGCTTCCGTAAGTTACCAACACCTCATGGCGCTCATGGCCCTGTAGTTTGTAATCCGCCCCGTCAGGGCAGGAGTCGGCGGTACAGCTAGCATAGTAAACGCGGTTAAAAAGCGTATAAATGCGCCCGATCCCTTTTGAATAAACTTCACGGCGGTCATCTAAATGCGTGGTGTACTTGGCCGGAGTCCCCTTTAAAACCACGACCGAGTTAGGGTAAGCCTTGCCAGTGAGTTGATACGTTTCCCCGACCCGGGTATACATATTCTGTTCCTTTCGCAGGTAAAAGTCCGATTCCTTATCATTAATGATGTGGTCATTATAGGCATCTCCTACCCAGGTGGCCCCCTCTTTTACGGGAAACACCAGCTTCACATACTTGGTGTTATCCTTTGTGAGCAGCACCATACTTTCAGTTTTTGAAACAACCTGCACAGAATCGTCTTCCCAGGGGCTCTGCTCATTTGGCCTCACGGAGCGGATGATCTTGTAGTTCAGCGTGTTTGTCTGATCATAGAAAGAAGTGTCCACGCGTTCTTTCATCTGAAATCGTGTGGTATCGCCCACATTAAACTTAAACCGAATATCGGTCACATTATAAATGCGGTAATCCCCGACAGCCAAGGGGTAATAGGCCAGGCCGAGCGCTTCCTGATCAGGGGTCACATAGTTTTCTTTGCAGCCCGCTATACTTGCGGCCAGCAACAGGAAGACAAACAGCGCTTTTTTCATCATTATTGTAACACGTCCAGCTTATAGTCTAAATTATAGTTGGTTTCAATCCAGCCTCCGCCAATCACATCATCGCCCTCGTAGAAAACGGCCGCCTGTCCGGGCGCAATGGCATGCACACCGCTCAGGAAATGCACCATCATCTTGTCTCCTACCTGCTCAACAATAGCCTCTGTGCCCGGGTCGTTGTAGCGCACTTTGGTAATGGTTGGCAGTGGCTGGCCGATCAGGTTTTCATACTTGCCCAGCGTCAGCTTCCCGACAGTCATGGCATTTTTGGCCAGTTCCTCAAAATTACCCAGCACGACGCGGTTCATTTCCTTTTCGATGCGCGTGACGTACGCCGGGAAACCCAGGGCTATCCCGAGCCCCTTGCGTTGGCCTATGGTGTAAAACGGATACCCCTCGTGGCTGCCCACAACGGTGCCATCCTCCAGCACGAACTCTCCGCCGGCTACACTTTCCTCTAAACCTGCTACGCGCCTTTTCAGGAAGCCCCGATAGTCGTTATCAGGTATGAAGCAGATCTCGTAAGACTCTGGTTTGTTTACGAGCTCCGTAAAGCCGCGGTCCAGGGCCATCTGCCGGATTTCGGTTTTATGCAGTTTGCCCAGCGGGAAAATGGTGCGGCTAAGGCTTTGCTGTGATATTCCCCAAAGGGCGTAAGACTGATCTTTGTGCGCATCCAGTCCTTTGGAGATCACAAAGCGTCCGTTCTCCTCCCTGATATTGGCATAGTGGCCCGTGGCGATGAACTCGCAGCCAAGCTGATCGGCACGGCGCAGCAGGGCATCCCACTTAATATGGGTATTGCAAAGCACGCATGGGTTTGGTGTGCGACCTGCCAGGTATTCATCCGTAAAATGGTTGATCACAAAATCGCCGAACTCCTCGCGGATATCAATAATATAATGCGGAAACCCCAGGGTAACGGCAATGTTGCGGGCATCGTTGATGGAATCGAGGCTACAGCAGCCCGTTTCCTTCTTGCTGGCCCCGCTGGAGGCGTAATCCCAGGTTTTCATGGTCATGCCGATTACCTCATACCCCTGCTCGTGTAACATCACTGCTGCCACTGAACTGTCAATCCCCCCGCTCATGGCTACCAAAACCCTTCCTTTTGTACTCATCTATCTAAAAACTCTTGCGTGCGACTTAATATTGATTTTACACAAATATAGCAACAACTGCAGAGTAATAAAGATTCAGGCACCCAAATATTGTAGCTACAAATAAGAGAGATGCCATTTAAGAAATAGAAAGAACAGTAAAAAAAATGCTTAAAAGGTAGCATCGTGTTAGAATTGGCTTTTACTTTGAAGTCTAAAATTACCAGCACCTCAAACTTAATAATTAAAGAATAGCTTACAATGTCGCTACGTACCTCAGTAATAGTTAACGGAATAAATAATTTAAGCGATGCGCGTTACTGTGCCGGCATGGGCGTAGACATCATCAGTTTCAACCTGAAGCTGGATGATCAGGCGCGTGTGGCCCCCGAAATCTTAAAAGAAATCACGGGTTGGGTGTCTGGCGTGAAACTGGCCGGTGAGTTTGAGCGGGCAAAACCAGAGATCATCAACGACATGGTGGCTGACTTCGGACTGGACTTTATCCAGTTGGATACCCCCTACCTGATAGACGAGATCGAGGAGATCAACTGTCCTGTTATTCAGAAGATCTTCATCAACAAAGATACCGTTGAAAGCGAGTTGCTCGAAATGATGGAGCTCTACAACACGGTGGTGCACGCCTTCATCATCTATTCCGAAGATTTCACGACCATTGACGAGACAAACACCAGGTTTCTGGCTAACCTGGCAAAAGAGTACACCATTTACCTGGGCTTCGGCCTCGACAAAGGCAACATCAATGCTACCCTGTCTCAAATAAGGCCGGAGGGCATTGGTTTGCAGGGCGGTCATGAAATAAAACCCGGCCTCAAGGATTTTGACGAGCTACAGGATATTTTTGAGGAAATAGAAGAAGCTTAAAGCAGGGTGATCTGACAGATCACCCCAATCTCGCTGTTGGCTATACTTTAAACTGCAGATACTTTATTTTAATGCCCTCGGCCAGGTAACGCTTTTCATAGGTTGTGTAAATCCCCATGGTATGCTCCTGCAGATCTGACGCATACAGGTCTGAAGTATGAAGCAGCCCGGATACGCTCCTTTCCTGTAACACCTCTAGCGTAAAGTTAAACAGATCAAGGTTATCCGTTTTAAGGTGTATAGTACCGCCGGGTTTTAAAATGCGCGTGTATTTATCCAAGAAGCCCGGTGCTGTTAGTCTTTTTTTAACATCCCGGTCTTTAGGGCGTGGATCAGGAAAGGTGATCCAGATCTCATCAATTTCATGGGGAGCGAACTGGTCTTCTATCCGCTCCACAAAGGTGCGCAAAAATGCCACGTTCTCCAGCCCCGCTTCCTGCGCCATGGTACTCCCCTTCCATATCCTGGCCCCTTTGATGTCGGTGCCGATAAAGTTTTTGTTGGGGTGCAGTGTTGCCATGCCAATGGTATATTCCCCGCGTCCGCAGCCAACTTCCAGCACAATAGGGTTATCGTTTTCGAACTGTAACTCGCCCCATTTCCCTCCTATCTGGCCGTAAAGCTCATCCCCCTCCTGCACGACATTGTCGTGCACGGCAATTGCTGCAAACTTTGCTAATTTCGATCTTCCCATGCTCTTTATAAATCCTCTATTTCGGCTACCACAAAGGTACTGCCTCCTATAAATATAACCTCGTCGGGTGCCGCGTTTGATCTGGCTGCTGCCATAGCCTGCGCTACACCTGGATAAGCCTGACCTGAAAGCCCGGCAAGTGCTGCATGTTCCAACAGCTCCCCGACCGGCAAAGCCCTGGGTATGGTTGCCTGGCAAAAGTAATAGCGGTAGCTTTTGGGTAACAGTGCCAGCACAGGCCTAACGTCTTTGTCATTTACCATTCCGAAAACCATATGCACCTGCTTGGGGTGCAGGGCCGCCAACTGCTGCACAATCTGTTTAATGCCATCCTCATTGTGGCCTGTATCACAGATGGTTAAAGGCGATCGGTCCAGGATCTGCCAGCGCCCTTTCAGTCCGGTGGTGCTCTTTACATGCGCTAACCCCTGCCTGAGTGCCTCCTGGGAAATATGATAGCCTTTTTCAACCAATAGTTGCAGCACCTGCAGCACGCCGGGCAGGTTATACTTTTGGTAAGTGCCCGCCAGGTCAATTTCGAGCCCTGCCAGGTATACCTGCCCCTTTTCGAATACCTGGTAAACCTGGCGCTGCATATCCCCTTCCACCAGGTTAAGTTTAAAATGGTCGGTGGCAAAGCATAAAGGCGCCTGCACTGCTGCTGCTTTAGCCTCGAACACATCCGCTACTTCTTGCTGCCGGGTACTGATGACCACCGGCACGCCAGGTTTTATGATGCCTGCTTTTTCAAAGGCGATGGCGGGTAGCGTGTCCCCCAGCAGAGCCTGGTGGTCCAGGCCGATATTCGTGATCAAAGAAACCTCGGGAGTAATGATGTTGGTGGAATCGAGCCTGCCGCCGAGGCCTACTTCTATAACGGCGATGTCCACCTGCGCATCAGCGAAGTACTTAAACGCAAGTGCTACCGTCATCTCAAAAAAAGAGGGTTTTATTGCTTCGAACAGGCTCTTATGCTGCTCCACGAAACGGATCAGGTAGTCCTGTGGCAGCTCGGCGCCACTTACGCGTACCCGCTCTGTAAAAGATTTAAGATGCGGCGAAGTATACAAGCCGATTTTATAGCCGGATGCTTGTAGCACGGCAGCCAGCATGTGCGAGCTGCTCCCCTTGCCGTTGGTACCTGCCACATGTATGGATCTGAACTTTAGCTGGGGCTGCCCGAGCGCATCACAAAGCGCGATGATGTTATCCAGGCTCTTTTTAAAAGCAGCATTGCCGATGCGTTGGTACATCGGCAATTGCTGGTATAAATAATCAAGACAGGCTTGATAGGTCATTAATCTAAAAAATGTTAGCGTGAACGGATTACAAAAGTAACCACACCCGAGGCTCCTGCTGATCCGTTTCCGGTTCTTACCAGAGATGCCTTGGTAAAGAGCTGGTCCTTGTACCAATTTACTACGTGCGGCGACACAGTAGATTCGATCACATCAGCACTTGTAACATTTCCATCAGAATCTACTTTTATCCTGAACTTCACAATCCCCGACTCGTTGGTGTAAGGGTCTTTCTGTGGTTTGATGTCGAAGCGCCAGCCAGGCATGTCCAAGCCGTCGCTGCCACCGCCGGCTTTGCCGTACAGTGATTTGGCGTCAACTTTACCATCGGGGTCACCTTTGTCGCCTACTTTCCCGGTATCGTCGCCGTTGTTATTTCCGGTGGCCTGGTCAGAGGTGCCGCTTTTACCTGTTCCGGTACTGTTGGTAGGGGTGCCCGGGTAAAGCGACCTTGGTTTCTCAGGCTCCTTTTTTACGACTTCTTTCGGTGTCTCCTTGGCCGGCTCCTTTGCAACTTCTTTGGTAGGCTGTGGCTTGGGCTGTGGTTTTACGACCTCTTTCACCGATACAGGCGCATCAGCTGTGGTGGTGGTTACCTTGGGTGTCTCTACAGGCTGAGCTGGCGGAGTAGCCGCTGCAACAGGCTGTGGTTCCGGTAAAGGATCTGGCTGTGTTGGGGCGGGTTTACTATCCTGCTTGTTCTTGGATACGTTCGCTACAGCCTTTGTCTGGATATCACCACTCCCTACCGCATCCATACCGAAATTCATTTCAATGCCATACTCTTCTGCAGGCGGACTAGCGGGCTGCCAGGCGAGCATGTAGATCAGGAATAACAGGATAAGCGCGTGCACGGCAATGCTGATACCGGCGGCTATGCGCTTATTCTTTACTTCCTGTGGCGTGAGTGCGATGGACATAAATTTCCTAACCTTATTCTGCGGGCACGGTGGCCAGGGTAACACTTGCATTCAGATTCTTGGCTATGCCTGCCACCTTTACTAAATGCTCTACAGGCACGCTCTTATCAACGTGTAACACCACGGCTCCTTCTTCTGTTCCTTGTAACAGGGTTGTCAGCTGTGGCTCGATGTCTTCTAATGCAATGGGCTTGTCGTTCAGGTAATACTTGAGGTCCTCGGTAATGGTCACACTCACTTTTTGCATCACTATATCCGAAGTCTTGCTGCTTGGCAGGCTAACTGGCAAACCGGAAGGTGTGACAAAATTTGAAGTGAGCATGAAGAATATCAGCAACAGAAAAATAATGTCCGTCATGGACGACATGCTGAACTCAGGGTTTATCCTGTTCTTAGAGCGAAGATTCATGCTTACAGTTGTGGTTCTTGTAACAGATCTAGGAATTCGATGGATGAATATTCCATGGAATGTACGATGTTGTCAATTTTAGAAACAAGGTAGTTGTAGCCTACATAAGCCGGAAGGCCGATGATCAGACCCGTTGCAGTGGTCACCATTGCCTCGTAAATACCGCTGGATAGTAACTTCGGGCTAACTGTGCCCTCTGCCTGTGCGATAGCGATAAAAGCACCGATCATACCGGTTACAGTACCTAAAAATCCTAACATTGGCGCGGCACCCGCTATAGTGGCCAGGGCAGACAGGTTTCTTTCCAGGCGGCTGATCTCAATCTTGCCCACGTTTTCGATCGAGGTTTCGATGTTTTTCAAGGGACTGCCGATGCGCGACACGCCTTTTGAGATCATTCTGGAGATAGGTGAGTTCGCCTGCGCGCAAAGCATTTTAGCCCCGTTAATGTCACCGGCAAGCACCATGCTTTTGATCCGGTCGTTAAACCCTTCGGGGGTTTTAGCCGCTTTCTTCAGGGTGAGGTAACGCTCCACAAAAATATAGATGCCGGCCAACGACAGCAGGAGGAGCGGATACATGGCCCAGCCGCCGTTCATGGCTAAATCAAAAAGCGATACGGAGTTATCAGTTGCCGTAGCCCCTTCAGCTAAAGCCACTGCAGTATCAGCGGGTGTAGTTGTGATTTGTAAGAAGAGTGAAGTCATTTTAATAATTAAAAACCCAAATTGTTTCTCCGAATGATTTTTTATAAGCGGCAATAGCCTGGTGCGCCTCGGCCTCCGTGGCAAAGTCTGCTACCGATACACGAAATAACCTGCTTCCGGCGCCTGGTAACAGCACTTTTGAATCCTCTCCTTTATTGCGGATTGCCGTTCGGCTTGCCTCGGCATTCTGCAATGTAGAGTAACCCCCGGTAATGATGTAAAAACGTCCGGTTTTGCCATTAATTGTAAGTACAGGCGCTATTGTTTTCGTTTCCTCCACAACAGGCTCGTCCCGCGCAATCTCCTTGTTATCAACAACTTCATTAACTTCAGCTAAAGCATCGCTTACAACTAAAGCTACTTCGTCTGCTGCATATTCCTCCGTTAGTGACACCGCTGCGGCTACAGAAGGCAAAAAAACCTGGTACGCCGCAGCGCGTTCCTCCTCGGTGAAGGGCACATAATCGCTGGAGTATTTATCGGGTGTTGCATTCGAGATATTGAAACCCGAACTGAAAAGCATGATCGGATTAAGGCTGCTTAAATTGTAAGGCGTTTGGAGCGAGAAAAAGTAAAGTGCGGAGGCTGTGAGGCCCGTGAGGGCTAAACCCGCCGCCACATTGTAGGCCCGCTTCAGGCGCTTGCGCAGGGGCTGCTTCATGTTGAAAGGCTCCTGCTGGTGCTCTTTCAGCAACGTGCGCATCATGGCTGGCTCCTCTACCCGAATTGGTCTGAGCACCAGGTCGGGTAACCCGAAGCTGGCTTCCAGAAAGTTGTCGGCAGCCACGTACTCAAATTCCAGCTTACGTTCGGGGTTATACTTAAACACCCCTACATCCTTAAGTATAAATCTATCCTCGTTCTGCAAAGTGGCTTTGGCCCGAAATACAAAAGCAGAAACAAGTCTCTGTGCTTCTTCTTTTGTGATATTGTTTCTGTAAGCGATGGTGCTGATCAGCAAACCATCGTTTAAAACCAGCTTCTCATTAAAAGCGATTGTTTTAGAAGGCGGTGCAAGGCTGTGCTTAACCGGATTCATACAAGCTGACACATAACGCGTGATCAAGCCCCCGAAATCAGGGATGATGACACAGTCATGGTCATAGAGCAGAGACTTTATGTGCTTTTCTACCATAGGCTTTTAGAAAGAGTAGGTAACCCCACCTAACAGGTTTATGCTTTTACTTGGGTAGTTAACGAACCTTTCGTATTTCTGACCCAGTATATTATTTGCCATCACAAAAATGGTAAAATTATTTGTGAATTTGTAATCAGCCTTCAGGTTCAGATCCACAATGGTGTCAGTTTGCCTGAGTACTGTTGTTCCATCCGGCCTGGTGATCCGCCCAAATGAATTCCCAATATAATAAAGTTCTGAATTAAAGAGAATCTTATCATAGAAGTTATAGGTGCCGAAAACGCTTGCCATCAGTTCCGGGCGGTGAAACGGTTGCTCGAGGGTAGCCAGGTCATACTTGTTATAATCAGCCTTTAAGCCCAACCTGATCTCATCAGAATAATTGAAAGAGGCCTCAGCATAAAAATTTAAAACATTTGTTAAGCCATCGTCATACACCAGGTCGAACTTGGTAGAATCGCTGACGGAGTTGTTGTAAAAGTATAGATTGCGGAAATTCTGGTAGGCCACGCGACCTGTCAGGTGCACATAGTTGGCAATGTTGGCCTGAAAGCCCCCATACAGCTCTAACCCTTTGTTGATGTCTGCCACTTGTACATTCGGTGCCAGCCAAGGATTCTCCTGGGTCAGTCCATATAAAGTCACCCTTTTCAGGTCGCCGCCTAAGCCAGTATAAATCAGCAGGTTATCCTTAATGGGCTCTACCCCTAAACGAATGTCCGGATAGATGTTAAATTTACGGGCATCGTTCACCTCATCACCTGTGTAGGCCACCACCGCACCCAATGTAAGGCGCAGGGCATTCAACTGGCGCTGGTACACTGGGTGTACTTTCACGAAATTACGGCTAACAGTAGCCGAGTCACTCTGCGATAAAATGGACACGTCAGCATCCACTTTAAAAGCGGAGACCTCATCCACCACATACTCACTCTTAAAGCCTACCGCGAAGTTCGCCTCGCTCAGGTTGTAATGATCGTTGAGGTAATTGAACCGCACATCGGTTTTGTACAGCAATGGAGCCCCGGAGGTTTGGTTATGCAAGAAAGCCTCGGCAGCTATCCGGTTAAACACCTGCTTGATAGCATCTTTATCGATCTGCTGCTCCATGGCGGGCGCATACCCATAAAAATGATACAGGTCACGGCCATAGCCCAGACTCCCACCCACGGTGGCCCCCTTTAAATAACGCTCGCCATGCGCACTGATCGCACTGTTGGCCACGGCTGAGTTGCCTTTGTCGACGGGGCCGCGAGCCGAGGAAACATGGCTTACCTGTGCGCCGAAGTCAGCCACATCGCTGCGTTTGTTATGAAAGTAGCCTTTCAGGTATAAACTGCCATAGTTCCCGATCCCGGCCTTCAAGTAGTTTCCGTACAGCTTAGACAATTCGTCCTGCTTAATGGTCAGCACCTTCATCTGCAGGTTTATGTCCTGCGATGGCAGGCGGTAATCCACGAAGCGGTAGCGCACATTGCGGTCTCCGGTTTCCGGTGGCGGAATCCTGAATTTCTCGAAGTTGCGGGCTGCCTGTGGTAATTCTATCACGCGGTTCTTCTCCACCACAATTTCGGCATCCTCCAGCTTCGCTCCTTCTCCCCAACCCTGTGTTTGTGCCTGCGCCTGATTCAGAAAGCTGTAGCCGACTGATAAAACAATAGCAAGCGTAGCTAATTTGGTTCTATTTTTCATGGTGATGATTCTGTTCTGAATATTCGGTTTAAGAAACGCGGTGTGCTACTGCTGATCTGTCGTATCGCTTACCGGCACCTGCTCCTCCGGCGTTTGGGTTGGAGCGGTGCCGCCCTCCAGTTTAGCCAGCTTTTGCTTCGCTTCCGCCACGATTTCTTTGTTCGGGGCATTCTGAATGATAGAGTTTAGGGTTGCTTTTGCCTGGAACATCTCGTTCAGGCCGACATAGTTGTCCGCAATGATCAGGAATGTTCTGCCCAGCCAGGTATCATAGTTTGAGAACCTGTTGTTGAAGCTGAAAGCGACGTCCAATGATTCCTGGTATTTTTTCTGCTTATACAGAACCTCCGCCACCAGGTACTGGGCTTCGGCACCGTTCACATCCGATGCGGCCTGCGCCGTTTCACGCAACTCTTTCAGGGCCTGGTCCAGGTTGCCCTGGGCATAACTGGACTTACCTTTGTAGAGCAGCGCTGAGTTGTATGCGTTCAGTGAGGCGTTGCCCTGGCTGATCAGCTCGTTGGCTACGCGTTTGGAACCATCATAGTCGCCGGTTTTGAAATAACTATGCATTAAGCCCGTGAGGGCTGTCTGCTGTTCCTTGCGGTTGGTGGCCAGGTCGCGAAGGCGGCCATAGTATTTAATTGCCTCGTTGTAGTTTTTCGCTTCGAACTCAATATCTGCCACACGCTGTATGGCGCGGTTCACGAATTCAGTTTTATTCTCTCCAATCACCGCTTTCATACGCTGTAAGCCAACCTGCGTCTGGTTCTGCCGCAGATAAGAATCAGCAATGAAATAGTTCGCATCCGAAACAAACTTGCTCTTGGGGTAAGCCTTTACATAAGCTTCAAACTTAGGAATAGCCTGCTCGTATTTCTGACTGAAATACAGGTTCTTGGCCGCGTTAAACTCAATGCTTTCCAGCGCACTGTCATCCGGGTTGGCTGATTTATACTTGTTCAGGTAAGCATCAAACTCATTCGTACGGTTCTCGGACCCCAGCACCTCCTGTAAACTGTACAAGGCACCGCTTGCCACTTTAGAATCCGGGAACTCATTCAATACACGCTGCTGGTCGGCGATTGCTTTCTCGTTCTGCTGCAGGTTGGCATAGGCTATTCCACGCTTCTGCAGGGCAGCCGGAACCAGCTTGCTATCTTGCATAGTGTTTATCAGGGTAGAGAAACCTGTTACTGCGGCCTGGTAATTACCCGATTCAAAGTCGATCAGGGAGCGCTGGTACTGGGCATCGTCTACGTAGCGGGAACTTGGGAACTTGGCAATGATCTCCTGCAGGGCCTGCACTGCTTTATCGTTTTTGCCGATAATGCTGTTCACCACTCCTTTTTGGAACAAGGCATAATCACGGTCCGGAGAGCTGGAGGCTACCACACGCTCATAGAGGTTGAGCGCTTCACTGTATTTCTTATTCACATAATAGGTATCGGCCAGTCGCAAGGTGGCATCGTTGTAATTCGGGTTACTCGGCTTGATCGCATCCAGATACGCCTTAAAGTGCGTCATGGCCTTGTCGTACTCCTTTGTGTTGTAATACGCGTAGCCAATGCCATAGCGCGACTTGGTGTAGTAGTCCTCCTTGGCACCCGGCGAGGTGCGGAACACGGCGCCATAACTATTAATGGCATCGGGGTAACGCTGCCCGATGGAATACGCCTCTCCTTTCACGAAATGGCTTGCCGCTGTAACTTCTTTGTCGTAAGGGTACTGCAACGACTTGTCCAACATCTGCACCGCTTGCTGAAACTTGGCGTCGTTGAACAGGTTAACGGCATGGTAATAGGTTACCCGCTGATAGGTCTGTAAAATCCGCCAGGTCTTTTTCTCCATACTTTCTATATGGCGAATGGCATCGGCGTAATTGTTAGAGCTAAAGTAGGCCTCGCTCAGGAGTTTATCCGCCTCCTCTGCCTGATCGGAATCAGGGTAGTTTTTGTGGAACTCCGACAGCGAGTTGATCACCTCTTTAAAATTGCCGAGCTCGTAACTCACCTGGGCATACTTGATGGTAGCGGCCTCTGTTACGTCCTTGTCCTTGTCGTTCTTGCGGGCCTGATCAAAAGCAGTCAGGGCGAATTGCTTGTTGTTTTCCTTCAGGTAACTCAACCCCAGGTAATAGGCTGCATTCTGACCTAAAGCATCTTTTTTAAGTGCTACTGCCTTTAAGTTGGCAATAGCGTTTTTGAAGTTGTTGTTCTTGTAATCTGTGATCGCAATTTTATACTGCACCACTGGATCAAGGGTTCGCTTCCCCTCTGCAAAACGGCTCAGGTATTTTTCCGCCGTTTTATAATCCGCTTTCTGATAATAGGCATCCCCCACCAGCAAGGCAATTTCATCCGCCTGCTGTACTTCAGGCTTTCTGGCCAGGGCAGCTTCGCCGTAACGGATCACTTCATAAATATCATTCTCTTTGTAGAGTATCTCCGTGATCATGTATGGCACAATGTTCGCGTAAGCCTCATTCTTCTCAGCTACTTTTAAATCTGCTTTCGCGCTGGCATAGTCGCCCTTGCGGTATGCAATATAACCGGCGTAGTAACTGGAGGCATATCCAAAGCGGTGCTCATCCTCCCGGAAACCGGTCGTTTTGTTTTTATCGAAATAAATTTTGGCGTTGTCGAAATCCTTGGTGGCAAAGTATGAGTAGCCCAGCTTAAACTCCAGTTCCTTGTTTTGCTTGATGCTTAACAGGTGAGTTGGAGCAAGTTTTAACAGTTCCACCGCTTTCTTAAAATCCTTTTGCTCAAAGTAATACAGACCCAGTTCGTAGTTGGCCAGCGCTGTTTTAGGGTGCGTGGGGTATTTTTGCACAAAGTCCAGTATCAGCTGTTCTGCATCGGGGTGAAGCAGGTACAAACCGCTCAAAGCATAATAGTAGCGGGCATCCGATGTTCGGGCATTGTCACCTATCAGGTCAATATACTTTCTGAATGCCTCCTGGGCAGGGCCATACTTGGCACGGTCGAATAGCTCTACGCCTTCGTGGTAAAATCTTTCATCGGCAGTAAAGGCCTGTGTGTGCTGCGCAGCCACCACATGCGACCCACCAGCCAGTACGGAGACGAGGGCTACTTTATAAGCTAAATTCATATGTTTCTTGTCACCCATAAGGAGCTTCAGGTTAATGCGTTTTACCAGCGATACACCTCCCCTCGTTTGTATTACTGCCTTGCCGGGGAGACATACATCTCTCAAAGTTAATTAAAATTTAAGAAGCCTTGCCCGGGTTTATTTTTTTAAATCCAAATAGCGCCAACCCAGACTAAGCAGGCCAATTATACAATGCAGGAAGCGCTATATTTATTGTATAGGTTTTTAAAATGTGTTTCAGTACGCCATGACGCTGGGCACAGGATGAATGATCTTAAAAACAAGCTCCCTCAAAATATCCGCTTCTGACATGTTGCCGCCTATAATTCCCTTCACCTGCAAATCTGCTGTTCTAATCTCATGTATAATGCCTGCGCAGCGCGGCAGCGGATACACGCGCAAGGCGATTACATAATCCTTCACCTTCCAACCCTGGTTGCCCAGGCTCTTTCGAAGGCCCTGCTCCGACTTGTCGGCCTGCATGTGGAGGGTCAGTAATTTCGTGAAAAAGTTAAAGAGCATGGACAAATTGGGAATGAGCGGGTTGTTTTTGGGGTTGGCTTCAAAAAAATGGATGATGCGGTTCGCCTTCAGGCTATCGCGCGCAATAAGAGAGGCCTGCAGTTCAAAAATATTATACTCTTTGCTGATGCCGACGTTCTCCAGTACTACCTTTTCGTCTATCGTGGTGCCTGGTTTCTGGTTGATCAGTAACTTATCGATCTCGTTGGCCAGCCTTGATAAGTCAGACCCAATGTGCTCGCTGAGCATGACAACTGCCTGCGGACTAGCTTTAGCTCCTTTTTGTTTCAGGTAACCGCTCACCCAGGCCGGCACTTGGTTATCGTATAATTTTTTGGTGGTGAGCAGCACGGTGTGTTTACCTATGGCTTTGGCCAGCGCTTTCCTTCCGTCCAGTGTTTTGTGCTTGTAGCAAAACACCAATATAGTGGAGGGCAAGGGTTTCTGCAGGTAAGCCTCCAGTTGTTTCATGCCTTCCTCCTTCTCTATGTCCTGTATGCTCTGGGCCTCCTTCACGATCACCACGGAGCGTTCCGCCATCATCGGAAAACGCTTGGCCTGCAGCAGTACGTTTGCCACCTCCACATCCTTTCCATAAAGTATAACCTGGTTGAAGCCTTTTTCATGCTCCTGCAGTGCGTGCTTCTCGATATAATCGGCAATGGCATCAATATAAAAAGACTCTTCGCCCTGCAAAAAATAAATGGGTGCGAACTGATTCTTTTTAAGCTGCTCTATTATGCCCTCGGGTGTATGTGCCATGGTTGCTCCTTAAGATCGGTTTACAAATTTAAGGCATCAGCGGGAATCTCAAAGTAATTCGGCATAATAAGGTAAGATTGATAAAAGCTGGGGACCTTTCGCGCTTTAACTGCTAACTCTTTTTTATATTTGCCTTGATACCTGAATTTGAAATACATGAATTTGATAGAAGAATTAAGATGGAGAGGCATGCTCCACGATTTCATGCCTGGTACTGAAGAGCAATTGGCATCGGGAATGCAGTCAGGTTACATCGGCTTTGACCCAACCGCGGCCTCGCTCCATATCGGCAACCTGGCTACTATTATGTTGCTGGTTCAGTTGCAGCGCGCAGGCCATAAGCCCTATGCGTTGGTGGGAGGCGCCACCGGTATGATCGGTGACCCTTCCGGAAAATCGTCGGAGCGGAACTTGCTGGATGAAAGCACGCTGCAAGCCAACCAGGATGGGATTCGCGCGCAGCTGGAGAAGTTCCTCGATTTCGACTGCGGCGCCAATTCCGCCGAAATTGTTAATAATTACGACTGGTTTAAGGAGTTTAACTTTTTGGGTTTCCTGCGCGAGGTAGGCAAACACCTGACCGTGAATTACATGATGGCCAAGGATTCGGTTAAGAAGCGAATCAGCGCTGACGAAGAAGGGGAACGCGCCGAAGGGCTTTCCTTCACGGAGTTCTCATACCAACTGATACAAGGATACGATTTTTACCATCTGTATAAAAACAACGGCGTGCGCCTGCAGATGGGTGCCTCCGACCAGTGGGGCAACATTACAACTGGCACCGAGCTTATCCGCCGCATGGATGGAGGAAAGGCTTTTGCCTTGGTAGGCAAATTGGTCACAAAATCAGATGGCACAAAGTTCGGTAAGTCAGAGGGTGGCAATGTGTGGCTGGACCCTGCCCTTACCTCCCCTTATAAATTTTACCAGTTCTGGCTTAACCTTTCGGATGAGGAGGCCGGGAAGCTGATAAAGGTCTATACATTGCTTCCTCAAGAAGAGATTGAACGACTGGCCGAAGAACACAAACAAGCCCCTCATTTACGGGTTTTACAGAAAGCTTTAGCTAAAGATGTTACAATTCGGGTGCATTCTGAGCAAGAGTATGAATCGGCTGTAGAAGCATCAGAAATTTTATTCGGCAAGGGTGATTTAGAGACATTAAAGGGGCTGAAAGAGGATGTTTTGCTCGCTGTGTTCGAAGGTGTGCCCCTGATAGAGATCAGCCAGAGCAGCTTTCAGGATGCTGGAAACGTAACGGACCTGCTCTCTGAGATAACAGCAGGCCTGATCTTTGACTCGAAAGGCGAAGCAAGGCGCATGATTAAAAATGGCGGCGTTAGCCTGAACAGGCAAAAGGTGCAGGGCCCGGATGAGGGCGCAGATTTCGAACTGCTGCTTCAAAAGTACCTGGTGGTGCAGAAGGGAAAGAAGAATTATTACCTGATTTCAGTTAAATAATTGATTTTCATATTGTTACAAATAAAAAAGGTGGCCTTTTCAGGTCACCTTTTTTATTTGTAACAGCCATCTCTGAGCTTATTTCTTCTCTGCAGAGCTGTTTTTTGCATCCTGAACTTCCTTACGGATGTCCTGAGCCATGTTTTTAAGATCCTGCATGCCTTTGCGTACACGAGTACCGGCAGCTGCGTTATTCTTATCGTAGAACTTTTCAAAATCAGATTCTAACGACATTACCAAGTCTTTCAATTTGTTAAAGTTGTTGTTCATTGTAGCTATTTGTTATAGTGAAACAATTGTTAATACAGCTCCAATATACACATTTGTGACAAACAAGCAAAAATTAAGAAAATTTAATATATGCCTTTTAAAGCACCTATGCGGTAACTGCCGGACTTGCATACAAGCCTTTGTCCAATTTTTGTGCAATTTTTTCAAATGCCGCGATGGTTTCCTCTACGTCGTCCAAAGTATGGGCAGCCGTTGGAATAAGACGCAGCATGATCACATCCTTAGGCACTACCGGATAGACCACGATGGAGCAGAAAATGCTATAGTTTTCTCGCAGATCCAGGGTTAACTGGGTAGCATCCGGAATCTGACCGTTCAGGAACACGGGTGTTACCGGCGACTGCGTGGTGCCGATATTGAAGCCTTTCTCACGAAGACCGGACTGCAGGGCATCCACCACTTCCCAAAGTTTGTCCTTCAGTTCCGGCTTTGAGCGGAGCAGCTCCAAGCGCTTCAGGGCACCAACTACCAGGGGCATCGGCAGTGACTTGGCAAAGATCTGCGATCGCATGTTGTAGCGCAGGTATTCTACTACTTGCTCATTAGAAGACACAAAAGCCCCGATGCTCGCCATAGATTTGGCAAAAGTAGAGAAATATATATCGATTCCTTCCTGACAGCCCAGGTACTCGCCGGTGCCCGCACCCGTTGCTCCCATGGTTCCAAAACCGTGCGCGTCATCCACAAACAGCCTGAAACTGAATTTCTCCTTTAAAGCAACCACTTTATCCAGGCTTCCTATGTTTCCTGACATACCGAAGACACCTTCGGTAATAACCAGGATGGATCCGCCGGTATTATCAGCCCAGCGCGTGGCCCGCTCTAGCTGTTTCTCCAGGCTCTCCATGTCGTTGTGGCCATACACAAAGCGTTTGCCCTGGTGCAGGCGAAGGCCGTCTATGATACAGGCATGTGACTCTGCATCATAAACGATCACATCATGGCGGTCAACCAATGCATCGATGATGGAGACCACCCCCTGATATCCGAAGTTCAGCAACAGTGTATCGGGCTTTTTAATAAAATCTGAAAGTTCGGACTCCAGCTGCTCGTGCAGGTTAGAATTACCTGACATGATACGTGCCCCCATTGGGTACGCCATGCCCCATTCAGCGGCAGCTTCGGCGTCCGCTTTGCGCACCTCTGGATGATTGGCCAGGCCCAGGTAGTTGTTTAAGCTCCAGGTAAGTACTTCTTTGCCCCTGAACTTCATACGTGGCGCTATCTCCCCCTCTAGCTTAGGAAATGTAAAGTAGCCATGCGCATAATGTGAGTGGCTACCTAATGGACCTCTGTTGGTCAACAACTTTTCAAATAAATCCACTTGTATATAAATTAGGTTATCGGGATAATTTCAGGATAAAGTGCTTTCTTTTTACGTGTAAGAAAACACAAGGCATACTGCCATGCAAATTTATGCTTTTAAAGATACATATACAATTCCTATACTATATCGCTGAACCTTTTTATTAATACGCTTTTAAGTTTGCCGGCAATGCCCTTTCTTTGAACTTTAGAATTTAAGGGTCCCGGATGAAAAAAATTAACAAGATACTTATAGCGAACAGGGGTGAGATTGCACTTCGGGTAATGCGAACTGCCAAAGAAATGGGGATCAGCACGGTGGCTGTCTACAGCGAAGCAGACCGCAATGCCCTGCATGTTCGTTTTGCCGATGAGGCTGTTTGCGTGGGCGGTCCCAAATCGAGTGAGTCTTACCTGAGAGGAGACGTGATCCTGGACGTTTGTAAGCAACTCGGCGTGGATGCCATTCACCCGGGGTATGGTTTCTTGTCAGAGAACGCTGATTTTGCCCTGAAAGTACAGGAAGCCGGCCTGATCTTTATCGGTCCGTCGCCGGAAGCTATTGAGTTAATGGGCAATAAGCTCGCCGCTAAGGCCGCCGTTGCCAAATACAACATCCCCATGGTGCCGGGCACCGAAGAGGCCATTACGGATGTAGAAGCGGCTAAACAGATAGCCTCTGAGGTAGGATTTCCTATCCTGATCAAAGCAAGTGCGGGTGGCGGTGGAAAAGGCATGCGCGTCGTGGAGAGCGTGGAGGCATTTGAGGAGCAGATGCAACTGGCCGTCAGCGAGGCCACTTCTGCTTTTGGCGACGGCGCTGTGTTCATCGAAAAATACATCGGCTCTCCGCGGCATATCGAGATTCAGGTATTGGGCGACACGCATGGTAACATCGTGCACCTGTTCGAGCGCGAATGCTCGGTGCAGCGTCGCCATCAGAAAGTGATCGAAGAGGCTCCCTCAGCCGTGCTGACCTCTGCACTGCGCGACGAGATGGGCCGCTGCGCCGTGAATGTTGCCAAGGCTTGCAGTTATGTGGGTGCCGGGACCGTGGAGTTCCTGGTAGATGAGAAGCTGAATTTCTATTTTCTGGAGATGAATACACGCCTGCAGGTAGAACACCCGGTAACAGAGCAGATCACGGGTCTTGATCTGGTGAAGGAGCAGATCCTGATCGCTGAGGGTAATCCTTTACAATTTAAGCAGGAGGATCTGGAAATTAACGGGCATGCCCTGGAACTAAGGGTTTATGCCGAGGACCCCGCCAATAATTTTCTTCCGGACATCGGCACCCTGGAAACCTACAAGCGCCCCCAAGGGCTCGGTGTGCGTGTTGACGATGGTTTTGAGCAAGGCATGACTATCCCAATCTATTACGACCCCATGATCGCGAAACTGGTTACTTTCGGTAAGGACCGGCAGGAGGCAATAGATAAAATGCTGCGTGCCATAGATGAGTATAAGATTACGGGTATCCAAACCACGTTGCCCTTTGGTAAGTTTGTTTTACAGCATGAGGCTTTTGTGAGCGGTAATTTTGACACGAAGTTTATCGAGCGCTATTTTACGCCCGAAATGCTTGATGAGAAGCTGAGCCAGGAAGAAGAGGAGGTTACAGCCGTTTTAGCGGCCATGCTTCTTAACACTAAAAAACCAAAAGTCACCGCAACTGAACAATCCGCGAACACAACAAGCAGTTGGCGTAAAAACAGGATATAGGTATAAGAAAGGGGTGTCAACTTTAATTGACACCCCTTTCTTATACTATGTTTATGAGACTGCGAGCTGCTACAAAAGGTCGAAAAAGCTTCTGATACCAATATTGCGCTCTTTGGTAAAGCCCTCCCCGTAAGTTACCCCAATCGAGTGCCCCATTTCCATGGCCCGGGCTTCAATGAATTTAATAAATTCAGGTGAAGATATATACGTGTTCGGGCTGGTATCGTCGGGGTTGAAGAACTGGGACTTAAACGCCCGGATGGTCTCCATCTTTTTATCCCACTGTGCCGTCACGTCCACAACCAGATCGGGTGATATAAAACGGTCCTGAATATAATGGTAAACAGCTTTGGGTCGCCAGGCTTCCTGCTCCTCCCCCGCGCCGGACTGGGTGCTAATCATTTTAAGACCTGATTTAAAGCAGGCTTCCGACACCAGCACTGAGCCGCGCCCATGGTCCGGATGGCGGTCATGTATTGCATTGATCAAAACAATCTCTGGTTTATACTTCCGGATTACTTCAATAACCTTGAGTTGATGCTGCCGGTCATTCTGAAAGAATCCATCCGCAAAGCCCAGGTTTTCCCGTGCCGCAATCCCCAAAATGGCAGATGCAGCCTCCGATTCCTGAATCCTGATCTCAGGAGTTCCGCGTGTACCTAACTCCCCTTTTGTCAAATCTGCGATGCCAACCATTCTTCCGTCCGCAATATGCGCCAACAGAGTGCCTGCGCAGCCTAGTTCGATGTCGTCGGGATGAGAGGCGAAGGCCAGTATATCTAATTTCATGGGAATGCTTAAGGTTTATTTAACACGCAGTTTTTTCCCTACCCGCAGTGTAGAACGTGTGCTCATGCCGTTGAGTTTGGCCACCTGGCTTGCGGATACCCCATACTTTTTGGCTATGCCGGAAAGCGTATCGCCTTTTCTAACCGTATGGTAGGCGGTTCTTCTTCCAGCGCTGGCGGCTCCGGAAGGCCTGGCGCGGTTGGAATAGTTGAAAAGAGCAGAGGTAATGACAAAGTTTTCGCCTTTGAGCAGGTAATCCGGAAAATCATACATATTCTCCGGGTCAATGGGGTTACCCTGGTAACGCACCTCATAATGCAGGTGTGGACCTGAACTGCGGCCTGTGCTTCCTCCTAAACCGAGCAGGTCGCCGGATTTAACAAAGGTGCCGGGTTGCGCTATTGCCTTGCTCATGTGGCCGTAAAGCGTTTCTAGCCCATTATAATGCCGCACGACAATGTAGTTGCCATAGCCTCCTCCATCCCACTTATTGATCCTGACAACCCCATCAAAAGCAGAAAAAATAGAGTCTCCTGTGTTCAGGTCAATGTCGGTGCCATAATGCCAGCGCGAGCCCCGATAGCCAAAATGGCTGGTGATGGGGGTTTCAGTAAGCGGCATTTTATAGTTACGGTTATTGCGCGGGTCGTACAGTTTAATATCGACAGAATCTTTTAGCTGCCTGCCGTCCATTCTGTAAGGGTTGATGTTGCGGGTATCCCAAATGGCGTAATAACCTGCGATTTTAACCCAGGAAGAATCGAGCAAAACTTCCTCCGACATCTCAACGATGTGCTGCTCACCCAGGTCCAGCTCAGAGGTGTCCTCGCTTACGATAGACAATTCCTTCTTTGGATTAAAAAAAATAGACTGATCCGCATCTGAATTCTCATCCGGAAACTCTTCGTACTTGATCAGAATAGTAGTGTCTGGCCTAACATACTGTATTTTAGGAGACTTTACCTTGAATAGGTCTTTTACCTTGCTCTGTGCCTGAGCGTTTTGGGCGCCGGCAACTAAACAGAATAAGAAAAATACCAAAAATAAGGGGTATCTTAATTTTGACATGAGCATCAACTTTGGCTAAGTTGCCTTAAAACATTTGCATACTAAACTACTTCCGTTGCTTATTATTGTAAGTTCCCTAACATAAGGATTCAAAAATAAGTGCAAACAGAATGTATGATGCATTTTAATTTAATGCAATTCACGCGAGGCAAGATAACGTTCGGCGTCCAGGGCGGCCATACAGCCGGAACCCGCAGCCGTCACCGCCTGCCGATAAGTAAAATCCTGCACATCGCCACAGGCAAAAACGCCGTCTATATTGGTTTTAGAAGTTCCCGGAATCGTACGGATATACCCGTTTTCATCCAGGTTCAAATACTCCCGGAAAATATCCGAGTTGGGTTTATGGCCAATGGCAACAAAGAAACCCTGTACCGCAATTTCCCTGGTTTCATCGGTTAATAAATTTTTGACCCTTACCCCTTCCACACTGTGCTCTCCCAAAATCTCATCGGTTCCGGTGTTCCAGAGAATTTCGATGTTCTTCGTCTTCTTAACCCGCTCCTGCATGATGGTAGAAGCGCGCATTTCATCCCGCCGAACGATCATATATACTTTCTTACACAAATTAGCAAGGTAAGTGGCCTCCTCGGCAGCCGTATCCCCGGCCCCTACAATCGCCACATCCTGCCCACGGTAGAAAAACCCATCACACACGGCACACGCCGACACACCACTTCCGTTGAGGCGTGATTCAGAGTCCAGACCAAGCCATTTGGCAGACGCTCCGGTGGAAATGATGACAGTATGCGCCTCGATTACTTTCTGGTCGTCAATAGTTACTTTGTGGGGCTGGGAGGAGAAATCGACATTCGTTGCAATACCATAGCGCACATCTGTGCCAAATCGTTCGGCCTGTTTCTTAAAGTCCTCCATCATCTCAGGGCCCATAACTCCTTCAGGATAACCAGGGTAGTTCTCTACGTCATTTGTGATGGTAAGCTGTCCTCCTGGCTGAAGACCCTGGTACAGTATGGGACTGAGGCCTGCCCTGGAGGCATAAATAGCTGCTGTATAGCCCGCCGGACCAGAACCGATAATAAGGCATTTAACTCGTTCAATTTCCATGATATGTTTTAAGCTTATAGAAACTCGGATGCAAGTATACAAAAATTCTGTGCCTCTGCCTGCATGAACAGCTGTAAAATGACTGGCGCAAGCATTAAAAAAAGCCCTAACCACGTGGTCAGGGCTTTAATCTTAGAAAAGCGGTGCTGTGTACTTTTTATCCCAGGTAAGGCTTCAGGGCCTTACTGCGGGAAGTATGACGCAGCCTTCTGATGGCTTTTTCTTTAATCTGCCTCACGCGTTCACGCGTCAGGTTAAACTTCTCACCAATCTCTTCTAAAGTAAGAGAGTGCTCCCCATTCAAACCGAAATAGAGCGTGATCACATCTGCTTCGCGCTTGGTTAGAGTTGAAAGCGCGCGCTGTACCTCCTTGCGAAGCGAGTCGTTCATCAATCCTGTATCAGGAGATTCTTCGTCTTCGTTCTCCAGTACGTCCAGCAAACGGTTTTCCTCACCCTGCACAAAGGGAGCATCTACGGATACGTGGCGACCAGATATTTTGAGGGTATCTACTACTTCGGCAGTGGTAAGCTCCAACACTTCGGCAATTTCTTCTGGCGAAGGCTCGCGCTCAAACTTCTGCTCCAGCTCAGAGAATGATTTAGATATCTTGTTAAGTGAACCTACCCGGTTTAGTGGGAGGCGTACGATACGCGACTGCTCTGCCAATGCTTGCAGAATAGACTGACGTATCCACCAAACGGCATAAGAAATAAACTTAAATCCTCTTGTTTCGTCAAAGCGCTTTGCAGCTTTAATAAGACCGAGGTTACCTTCGTTGATCAGGTCGCCTAACGACAACCCCTGATTCTGGTACTGCTTGGCTACCGACACAACGAAACGCAGGTTAGCTTTCGTTAACTTCTCAAGTGCAAACTGATCGCCTTCTTTGATCCTCTGTGCCAGGGACACCTCTTCATCCGGAGTAAGCAGATCTACTTTACCGATCTCTTGCAAATATTTATCAAGCGACTGGCTCTCGCGGTTCGTAATCTGTTTGCTTATCTTGAGTTGTCTCATCAGAGTATAATGTTATGGCAATAAATGTAAAAATTTGAAATGGCTCGGTGACTTAACATCAGAAAACCGCGCAAAGTTCTTACTTCTCACAAATAAAATCAAGGAGAAAGCATGGTGCGCGGTAAATAAAAAAACTCCTGGTGCCGGAATACCCTTTCAGGCAGGCACCAAGAGTTTTAGGATAAGGAATTACTTTTGTTGGGAAGCCTCTTGCTTTGGTAACAGCGCTTTGCGGGAAAGCTTGAACTTACCGGTCTTTTTATCAACGTCGATAAGTTTAACCTTTATTTCCTCACCGATCTCAAGCACGCCATCCATGGTTTCCAGACGCTCATGCTTGATCTCAGAAATATGCAACAGGCCATCCTTGCCAGACATGAATTCCACAAACGCACCGTAAGGCTGAATTGACTTAACTTTTCCAATATACTCTTCGCCTATCTCTGGTTGCGACACAATGCTCTTGATTTTTGCAATCGCACTGTTCATGGCATCCTGATCGCTGGCGAAAATATTTACATGGCCTTTCTCATTCTTCTCTTCGATAATGATAGTGGCACCTGTATCTTTCTGAATCTGCTGAATCACTTTTCCACCTGGTCCGATCACTGCCCCTATAAACTCTTTGTCGATCACGATGTTGAATGAGCGAGGAGTGTGTGGCTTGTAGTCAGCAGCTGGCTCGGCCAGCGTCTTGTTCATCTCGTTCAGGATATGCAAACGACCGGCGTTTGCCTGCTCAAGCGCCTGTGTAAGCACCTCATGCGATAAACCACGCACTTTGATGTCCATCTGGCAAGCTGTGATACCATTTTTAGTACCTGCAACTTTAAAGTCCATATCACCCAAGTGATCTTCATCACCTAAGATATCCGAAAGAACCGCGAATTTACCGGTCTTCTCATCCGTGATCAAACCCATGGCGATACCTGAAACGGCTCCCTTTACAGGAACACCGGCATCCATTAGGGCTAAGCTACCAGCACAAACTGTTGCCATGGAAGACGATCCGTTCGATTCCAGGATATCGGATACGATACGGATCGTGTACGGATTTTCAGACTCAGCCGGAAGCACTTTCTTCAGCGCTCTTAATGCCAGGTTGCCATGTCCCACTTCTCGGCGGCCAGGCCCTCTGTTTGGTCGCACCTCGCCAGTAGAGAAGGCAGGAAAGTTATAGTGCAGCAGGAACTTGCTTGTGCCAGACAGCATGGCGCTGTCAATCATCTGCTCATCCAGTTTTGTACCCAGGGTAACAGTGGTTAAAGACTGTGTTTCGCCGCGTGTGAAAATGGCAGAACCATGTGTAGCGGGCAAATAATTCACTTCGCTCCAAATTGGTCGAATCTGATTCAGGGCACGTCCGTCCAGGCGTATTCTATCATTCAGAATCATGTTCCGCACGGCTTCCTTCTCCACATCGTGGTAGTAGGTTTTAATCAGGCTCATGTCATAGCCATGATCGTCTCCCAGTGATTCCACAAATCCTTTGAGAACAGCAGCAAAACCTTCCTTACGGTCAGACTTGTTGGCGCTGCCTCTTTTGGCTACTTCGTAAGTTTGGGTATAGGTTGCTTCACGTACTTTCTCACGCAGCGCCTCATCATGTGTTTCGTGCGAATACGTGCGTTTCTCCAGTTTACCTACCATTTCGGCAAGTTCTAACTGCGCCTGGCACTGTACTTTTATTGCTTCGTGAGCGAACTGTATTGCATCCAGCATCTCAGACTCAGAAACTTCGTTCATCTCTCCCTCCACCATGGACACGCTGTCGAAAGAAGCACCTACCATCAGGTCGATGTCGGCTCTTTGCAAGTCCGTTACGGTTGGGTTGATCACAAACTTTCCGTCAATCCGTGCTACCCGAACCTCGGAAATGGGACCATTGAAAGGAATGTCTGATACCGCCAGGGCCGCAGATGCTGCCAATGCAGCTAAGGCATCGGGCATGATGTCGGTATCTGCGGATATCAGGTTGATTGTCATTTGTGTTTCCGCATGGTAATCATCCGGGAACAGGGGGCGCAGCACACGGTCAACCAAACGCGAAACCAGTACTTCATAATCAGATAACCTGGCTTCTCTTCTTAAAAATCCGCCGGGGATTTTACCGGAGGAAGCAAATTTCTCCTGGTAATCCACAGAAAGGGGCAGGAAATCTATGCCTTCACGGGCTTCTTTGTTTGAAACTACGGCGGCAAGTAGCATGGTGTTACCCATTTTTACTACAACAGAGCCATCTGCTTGTTTTGCTAATTTACCAGTTTCAATTATGATCTCCCGGCCATCCGGAAGAGCAATTGTTTTGTTTATCGCGTTATATGACATCTTCAATAGTTTTTACATCAAAAAGACAGGGCAACCCATCGTGGCCTCTGTCGGTACTGGCAAAATGAAATAAGAAAGGGGGTGTAAAAACATTAGGGAATCCCCTACGTGAATTCCCTAATGCTAAACCGTTATTTTCTGATACCAAGCTCAGCAATAATAGCTCTGTATCGCTCGATATCGTTTTTCTGAAGGTAATTCAGAAGTCTTCTTCTTTTACCAACAAGCTTTAAAAGACCTAAACGAGTTGAAAAGTCTTTTCTATGAATCTTCAGGTGCTCTGTCAGGTCTGCGATGCGCGTAGTGAAGAGCGCAATCTGTGCTTCAGGAGATCCTGTGTCAGTCTTAGACTTGGCCAGACCATGCTTTTCAAAAATTTCTTGTTTCGCTTCAGTAGTTAATTTCATTGTGTATAATAAATATCAATCTGTGTTTTTCGTTCGTAAGACTCCTGTATAAGGCGCAAAGTTAGGGAAATATATTTTAATAAAAAATTAATCACCTATACTTCTTTTCCTGCATTTACAGCTTCCGTCGGCGTAGGCGTGCCATCAGTTTTCGCCAGAAGTCAATTTCCAGCAGGCTAGAGTCATTACGGGCCTGGTTCAGGAAAAACAAACCAATGGGGAAAAGGATCAGGTTGGCAGCCCACATCCCTGCTCCGACTGAAACAAGCCCCTCCCGCGCCCACTTCTCACCAAGTATCCCCATCACATACATCATAATAAAAAAGATGATCGAGATGATTACGGGCACACCCAGTCCACCTTTCTTAATAATGGCACCCAAGGGGGCCCCAATCAAAAACATGATCAGGATAGCTACTGACTGCGTATACTTACGCCATATCTCAATCTCATAGTTATTGGCATCCCGCAGGGTTGTGCTGATCCGCTCCACATAACTGCCGGTAAAACTCTTTACATTGCGCGCCTTGTTAGTGGCAAGCGCCAGAACCTCAGCGTCTACGGGCTGCAACTCCTTCCGGACCTTTTCCCCAGACAGGCGCATCCCGTTCTTAACCTGGCTGGTATCTGCTTTAAAGTACATGTAGAACGGGTCTACGTTTTGGGGGTAGAGCCTTTGCTCCCTTAATCCGTAGTTTCGCAACGAGTCCGTCACCACATGAAGCTGGGAGATATTTTTCATCATCTTGTTGTCCGAAAAAAGTTCTTCGCGGGTCCTATCCAGGTTAAAGGAGGACAAACTAAGTATGATCTTGCTTTCATCGAAGGCCTGCCTCACGAACTGCTCGTTGGATGAGCGAAAAGCGCCACCACTCTCATCCACATAGGTATTGCCCTCATAAAGCTCCATCACCAGGTAGGCGTCGTTCAAGTCTGTGTACATTCTGCCTGAGTCAGCAAGTATAACTCTGGTGTTGGAGCCTCCTTTTGAGTGGTCGTAAATCATGATGTCCTTCATGGCGCCCTGATCATTCACCTTCTCATTGATCTTGATGCTGAAACCGGGCAAGCCGTTATAGAAAGCGCCCTCTTTAAAGTTCATGGCAGGTTTTTTCTGCCTTATATCCCAGAGCAGGCTATAGGCTTTTAAGTTAGCCTTCGGAACGATGTTGTTATTAAAGAAAAAAGCGCCAAAAGAAATGACAACCACCAGCAGGAAGACAGGGAGAAGCACACGCGTGAGGTTGATGCCGGAGGTTTTGATGGCGGTTAACTCATGGTGTTCGCCCAGGGTGCCAAAAGTCATGAGTGAGGAAAGGAGCACGGCAAGGGGCAGGGCGACAGGAGCCATGTTCAGGCTGAAGTAAAAGAGCAGCTCGCCAAACAAGGAGGCGCCTAAGTCCTTCCCGACCAGCTCGTCAAGATACTTTAGCATGTACTGTGTGAGCAAAATGAACTCGACAATAGCAAATGTAAGCGCAAACGGCCCAATAAAGGACTTTAATATCAGCTTATCTAGTTTCTTCATGAGGGCTAAAAATGGCAGCATAGCCAACAGCGGCACGGTTATCTATAGGCAACGTGCCCCATCCAAAAATCGTGCAAAGATAAGCAGTTGCAACTGTAATGAAACTACCCTCCTACTATTTCCTTTAAATTGAGGTATAAGTTATCCCACAGCTCCTCCAGCTCCTCTTGATCTTCTTCATCCGTATAATCAATGATCTTTAGGTACTGCTCCTGGGTAAGCTCACTGGATTCTATAGAAAAATCAACGTAGGAGGCGTCGGAGGTGTGTTCTTTCTGGTCGTTCAGGAAAAGGTAGCGCACAGAGCGGTTAAGCCGATGGTTCGTCATCTCGGCGAAATGATTCCGGCCATCCCATACAAAGTTGTAGTTTTTATCTTCATCGACGAGAACATCGTCACAAAACCACTGTGCCAGGCCACTGGGTGTGCTCAGGTATGGGTAAAGTAGCTTTGCGGAGGCATTGATCGGATATTCACGAACAAATTTGGACTTGGTTGCTCTCGTCATAAAAAGAATATGTAAGTGTCAATAGTAATGTTAGTACTTATTTTTGATTCTTTATATATCTTAAAAATAAAATATTTTTTTTTTAAAGAGCGGCTTGCAAATTTAAAATCCAAACAGCTATATTTGCACTCCAAACGGCGGGGTAGCTCAGATGGTTAGAGCGCAGGATTCATAACCCTGAGGTCGGCAGTTCGATTCTGCTCCCCGCTACAAAGCCTCAGAACGCGTGTCTGAGGCTTTTTTTATTTACATTCAATCAATTTCCACATCACGAAAAACGGGCTTACCAGTGTACCTGTTTAACGATTAAGGCTATAATTACCAGGGATCCAACGCTTAGATGGAAACCTCTGAATGTAAAACTTAATGCTCCTTGTAATTGGGGCAAGCCTTTGCGCCAGGCGCTTACGAAACAAGTCCCTCTTGAAAAGTATGGTTTACCCCTTTTATTAAAAAGGAATAAGTATATTTTTACAGCTCAAAGAGCACAGGTTTTTTTAATAATTCACCTCCAGTGCCGGTACATCAATCAAAAAGAAGGATGCATCGGCAGTACCATGTATACTCACGATATCCAGGTTTTCCAGTCTGATCTGGTCGTTTTTATCAAGCTCCACATTATTTACCAGCAGGCTTCCTTCAATAACGTATACTAACGTTTTTCTGATCTTGAAGGTCTTGAAATCAATATCTTTACTTTGACCGAGTTGCCCAAAGTATAAAGTAGAGTTTGAGTTCATAAACACCACATCTTCCAAAACTTTCTGTCCGGTTGCAAGCGGGGTTAGCTGATCTTTATTGTCCTGAAAATCGATCTTCATTTGTTCATAGGACGGGGCAAGCCCCTTCTTGTTGGGCAAGAACCAGAATTGATAAAAGTGGGCAGGATTGTCTCCCTTATTTGCCTCTGAATGACTTATGCCAGTGCCTGCCGACATGCGCTGCACATGACCCGGCGCCAGCGCAGTCTCATTATCCAGGCTATCCCTGTGTGTGAGTTCTCCATCAACCACTACCGTAAGCACCTCCATCTCAGCGTGCGGATGCATGGGAAGTTCAGAATGGGCTTTCATTCTATTGTCGTTAAAGACCCTTAATGGCCCAAACTGTACATTTGCCGGATCGTAATAATCCGCAAAAGAGAAAAGATAGTGCGAGGAAAGCCAATCTTTTACGTTGGCCTCGTGCCGTTCTGTTGCAGTAATTAATTTTATCATTGGTGCGATGCTATAAAGACTTCTTAAGTATAAAAAGTGACAGTAAATAGTTTTATCGCTATGCTTTACGGATAATTGCACTTCTAGTTAAAGAAAACCATATCCTGTCCAGATAAAAGCCCTCTAAACGTCAAACCCTGCCTCATGAGGCAGGGTTTGAAAATGCATGAGCTGCATCATGCAGCTATTCCACTTTTTTTAGTTTCTGTACTTCTTTCTGCAGGTCCAGTACGATAGAAGACAGTTTATCCAATGACAAATCAGCAATCGGAAAAGACGAGCTGATATAGGATTTGGCCTCCCAAATCTCCAATACATCTGAAACGCCGATTTCATAAGGCGAATACACCGGGTTATCGGAATGTAGCCTCAAAGAAGAGGTATCTTTGATCTTGTTAAACACCCGCTTAAATACTACCCCTTCTTTTTCACTTACAATGATACAGGGCGTACCGTCTTTCAAAAAAGCCCAGTCTTCAACGAATTGGCCAACTATTACGGTGCCTGAGGCAATAGGCAGCATGGAATCCCCGCTGATTTCGAATGCCCGGAAAGTACCTGTGTTACCCAGCATTGGTAAACGGAAACGCGGCAGTTCCTCAATAAACTCTGGGTCGGCGTAGCCATTGAGGTAGCCCGCGCTGGCCTTATGGGGCACCAGTTCAATGTTCTCACGCTGGTGATCGTCTACTGTGATGGCTAACACCCTGAGTTTGCCACCCGTTTCCCCAACCGCTGTATTTCGACCTGATTCAGTATCCGATAGATCAGAGGTGATTAACTGGTCAAGGGTGATAGAAAAAAGCTTGGAAATATTGACCAAAGTAGACAATTTCGGCTCCGCCCTGCCCTCTTCATAGGCGCCTACCAAAGAGCGCTTTATCTCTAACTGCTCAGCAAGTTGCGCCTGTGTATAACCTGCCTGCTTGCGCAAAAATCTAATATTTGAAGTTACCATAAATAATGATGCCAACAGTTTTAGCCAATTATTGCTAACAATAACCCGGGAATTCCCCAGGTGATGTAAATATACTAATTTTTTTAAATAAAACTAATTATATTAGCAAATAAATTTTAAACCTCTTAAAATATAACTTATCAAATATATATTTATATTAATTATATTGTTTTAATGGATTTCGTTTTGCTATGCACTTATGGATGCCTTAAGAGTATATTTATTTATATTTTTTTTGGCTGGCGCCAAAAAATACGAGTAAATTTAAGTCGCAACTTATTATTTTACAGGTAGTTGTTGCTAACAGGAATATTTTAAAAAAATAGGGTGCAATTTACAAAAGCAAGTAACGGCGCTGTCTGTCTATTTCTCAAGCTCAAAACTGACTTTTTTTAACTGGTAATCAATTTCCATTAATTGTAAAATATCAAGCCAATAGATTTGGCAAAGTATGAACTTTTAACAAAAATGCCGGGTTACGAAAAAATGATTAAAAGGTTATTCTCATAAGCAGCAATTTTACATTTTAAGAGCCTATGTTCCCTGTTTTGTCTTTAAGAAGGTTAACCTTCTGTATTGCCTTTACCCCTATCATCAGCCTGTTTAGTTGCCAGCGTGAGGGTCTGATGGAAAGTCAGTTCTCGGAACCAGTAACCACGGCATATGAAACAGGAGCAGTTATTCCAGGACAATACATCGTCGTTTTTAAATCTGATCCCAATGCATCATTAAGTGAGGCAACGTCAGCTTCAACACGCAGTTCTATTTCCGGTTTACGTGCCCGCACCCTCAAATACGCTCAAATTGACAACCAGGAGGTTGTTCAGCAACTCGACGGACTTGTAAACGGCTTTGCAGCGCGTTTAAACCAGGATCAAATACAGTCGCTTCTCAGAAACCCGGATATCGCCTATCTTGAACAGGACAGGCACATTTCTTTGCGAAATACCAGGTTAAGAGATTATCTCTCAGACCTAAAAGATAAAGCGAAGAATAAAAACAAGGGACCGGTAGATCAAGAGCCAAATCCGGCACCCAAACCCGCCATTCCCTCCCCGGCTCCCCCGGTTGTATCTGAACCTGTCAATCCCTCACCTACACCCCAGGAACCAGTGGCTCCTAGCCCTAACGCTTATGTTTCCATTACTCCTATACCAGGGGAAGTCGTGCCCTGGAACATTGAGCGCGTGGGGTACGGCGATGGTACTGGCAAAACTGTATGGATTATTGATTCGGGGGTTGATACGGCGCATCCGGATCTCAACATTAACATGACCAGAAGCGCGTCATTCATCTATGGAAACAATTCTTTTGAAGATGGCTATGGCCATGGTACCTCGGTGGCCGGCATAATCGCCGCAAAAAATAACGGAACCGGCATGATAGGAGTTGCCGCAAACGCTTTGGTGGTAGCCTTGCGTGTTTTTGACGATGCAGGGCAGGGCACGGTTTCCAGAGCGATTTCTGCGGTTAACTACGCCGCTCTTTACGCCAAACCAGGTGATGTGATCAACATGAGCCTGGGCAGCGGCATATCCTCTACCCTTGATAATGCGGTGCGGGCTGCAGCAGAGAAAGGTCTTTTATTTTCCATTGCTGCCGGAAATACGGGAGTAGATTGTGCCGGAAGTTCACCTGCGCGCGTGGATGCCAAAGGTGTTTACACTGTATCAGCCATGGACAGCTACAATCGTTTGTGGTCCTCGTCTAATTATGGCGCCTCCGTGGACTTTGCAGCACCAGGTGTGAATGTGACGGTTACCACAAAGGGAGGCAGTATTGGCAGCGGCGGAAGCGGCACTTCCTTTGCCGCACCACATGTGGCCGGTATCTTGCTGTTGCGCGGTAGCGTTTATAGTCAGGGTACCATCACCGGTGATAAGGATAATTCCCCCGACCCGATCGCATCTTTAAAATAGGCAGCTGCAAGATAGGCTTGCTAAGAATAAGCTGCCAGTAATTGGCAGCCTCTTGTGTGTTAAGCAGAGCTAATGACTCCTTAAAGACTATGCTCCTTTTTATAAACAGAGATGGAGAGCCTGATCTTATAGTAGGCATACTCTTCTTTCAAGAACTCGAAGATATCCTTTAGTTTAGCATCTGCACCCAACTTGGCTATGGCTTTTGATATGTTGCCATATTCAGCCCTGGTGACATATTGGCCCAGGTTCACAGCATAACCCTGCTCGTATAAGGTAGCGATATGCGAGAACACTGTAACAGGATTTAAACTGCGCTTTTGCGCGATCTGTTCTATATTCCATCCTTTCTGAAGCAGTTCGAAGGTGGCCAGGTGCGTGGCGCCTTTTATTTTGCTACCCTTCTCCTGCTCCTCGTTTATAAAGTCGATGATACTGCTGATGAACACGTCACCGTACCTGTCAAACTTCTGAGCGCCAACACCGGAAATGGCCAGCATAGAAATTTTATTTGACGGCCTTTCAGCCGCCATTTCCTGAAGGGTGGTGTCCGTGAAGATCACGTATGGAGGCACCCCGTTTTCGTCTGCCAGTTTTTTGCGAAGGGTACGCAGTTTTTCGAACAGGGCATCTTTTATTAACTCCCGCTTTGGGCGGGCTTTCACAGCTGGCTCTGCTAATTGCCTGTCCTCAAACTTCACTAACTGCACCTTGCGGCCCTCAAATAATACCTGCTTGCTGTTATCGGTGAGTTTTAAAGTATACCCTTGGTCATAGGCCATTTCCATAAAGCCTTCGTTTAAGAGCTGGTGCAGGTACCGGTGCCAGTCAAGGATACTGATGTCGCGCCCTGCGCCATACGTCTTCACCCTGTCAAAACCGGCTTGCATCACCTGGCTCGTGCGGGCTCCCCGCAGCACGTCCACCAGCAAACCCAGGTTTACCCTTTCCTGCGTTCGGGCAATTGCCGACAGCGCTTTCTGTGCCAGCAGTGTGCCATCGAAACGGGTGGGTGGGTTCCGGCAAATATCGCAGTTGCCGCAGTCCTTTTTCATGGTTTCGCCAAAGTACTGCAACAAAATGCGCCGCCTGCAGGCGGCAGCCTCCGCGAACTGCTGCATGCGTTCCAATTTTACCAGTTGCAACTCCGTTTGCGATTCTTTAGCCTGGTTGTCCTGCAGCATGCTGCGCATATTCATTACATCGGCAAAGCTGTAGAAGAGCAGCGCATCAGAGGTGGCGCCGTCACGGCCTGCACGGCCAATTTCCTGGTAGTATCCTTCTATGTTTTTAGGCAGGTTATAGTGTATGACCCAGCGCACATTCGATTTGTCGATGCCCATTCCAAAGGCGATGGTGGCGCAAACGACCTGCACATTGTCTTTCAGGAAATCATCCTGCGATTTCGCCCGCTGATTGGGAGACATACCGGCATGGTAATACGTGGCACTATAGCCGCTAGACTTTAATTTTTGAGCCAGTGACTCGGTTGCCTTCCGGCTTAGGCAGTAAATAATTCCTGGCTGCGCGTGCCTTTTACTCAGGAAGTCGGTTATTTTATTAAACCTGTCTTTGCCCGGCTTCACCATCAGGTTTATGTTGGGCCTGTCGAACGATGCAGTAAAGACGGATGGGTGCTGTAAGCATAGTTGCTCCTGTATGTCTTTTTGGGTCAGCTTATCGGCAGTAGCCGTCAGGGCGATAACCGGCACGGTGGGGAATTGCTGCTTTAATGCCTTCAGTTGGGTATATTCGGGCCTAAAGTCATGTCCCCAGGAGGAAATACAGTGGGCTTCATCTACGGCAAACAACGACACGTTGAGACGCTTCAGAAAAGACATGAAACCGGGAGACAATAATTTCTCCGGGGAGGCGTACAGTAGTTTTAATTTGCCGTTCAGGCAGGCATTCTCAATTTCATACTGCTGCTCGGCGTTCTGCGAACTATTCAGGTACGCGGCAGGAATCCCGTTTACAAGCAAGGCCTCCACCTGGTCTTTCATGAGGGCGATGAGAGGCGAAACAACTACACAGACCCCGGGCATCACCACGGCCGGCACCTGAAAGCAAACTGACTTACCCCCACCGGTCGGCATCAGCACAACCACATCGCGGCCTTGCAGCACATCCTCAATGATCTGCTCCTGCATTGGCCGAAACTGCTCGTACCCGAAGTATAATTTTAAAGCCTCTCTGGCTTCCCGAATCGTTACCATGTCTTATCCTTCAATCACCAGCGCACCACTGTTTACGCATCACATTTTAAAGGCCAAAGGTAACCATTCGTTACGTCAATAACGAGTGCGACTGCCTTTTACCTTTTAACCATATAGTACATTTAGGGTGAAGTAATAATTCATCGGAATTACTAAAAATCACCGTTCTGGAAAGGTCTACTTATAACTATGCCCTATAGTAACCGTATTTAAATTCATTACGAATCTATAAATTTTAAACTATGAAATCAGAAATAACGAACAACCTGGAGCACATGCTGGTGAAGTGCATGACGGCGTGTGAGACCTGCGCGACACTTTGCCTGCAGGAGGACAATGTGAAGATGATGGCCCGCTGCATTATGATTGACCGCGATTGTGCAGACATTTGTATGATCACCGCACAATTTGTGGCCCGCAACTCGGAGCATGCCAAGCATGTGATGCGGGAGTGCGTGGAAATTTGCCGTATCTGCGAACAGGAATGCCGCAAGCACGACACAGACCATTGCCAGCACTGCGCCGACATTTGTAAAGAATGTGCCGATGCCTGTGAAGAGTGGATGAAGAACAAATAAGCAATCAGCCTATTTTAAAACAAAGAAGAGGCCCGTTTTACCGGGCCTCTTCTTTGTTTATAGCTCAAAGTGATGCTGGTTAATTTGCGTTACTTTTAATTTTTAAAAGATCATATCGATGATTGCTGTGATAATTGCAAGCACTAAACTGAACAAGAGTGCTGCCAGAAACCCGGATACATCGAAACCAGCCACCAGCCAGTCGGCCAGTAAAATGATCAGGGCATTTATTACGAGCAGGAAAAGTCCCAAGGTAACAACCGTGACCGGAATGGTCAGGAAAATAAGTACCGGTCGAACAACGGCATTTAAAACCGCCAACACTAAGGCAAGTATGACAGCAGTCAGAAAGCTGTCAATGTGTACCCCCGGCAGTATGTAGGCGCTTAGCATGGCCGCCGCAGCCGTTATGATCAGTTTTAGAATAAAGCCCATAAGATAGAAGTTAGAAAGTGAATTAAAGTATAAATATCACGTTTTTTTAATATAAGTTTTTCTATACGCAAAGTATTTCATAAAGATAAACCCCATGAAAAAATATCTTCATGGGGTTTAAGGTAAAATACAATAGCAAACTTCTCGGATAGCTTGAGCGCTATCAAATCAGAATTTAAAACTCTGCTTCCAGTCTTTTCTGCGACACGGCCATCAAATTACAAAGCTTCAGTAGCATGCGGGCGCCCACATTGCCGTTCCACTCACTCTCACCAGGTGCAACCTCGCAGAGGTCAAAACCGATGATCTCCCTACCAGACTTCACCAGTTGCTTGATCAGAAAAACAGCCTGCTCAAACTCCAGTCCGCCCGGTACCGGGGTACCGGTGCCCGGACACAATTTAGGGTCCAGGCCATCGATGTCAAAACTGATGTAAACCTTTTGTGGTAACTGCGCTATAATTTTTTTGCACTCCTTTTTCCAGCTGTCCCCGGCATAGAGGTTCTCTTTCAGTACGCTATCATAAAAAATGGTGATCCTGCCATTAGACTGATCTGCCAATTCTGCCTCTGCCTGACATAAATCGCGGATGCCAACCTGTACCAGTTTCTTGACTTGGGGCAGCTTAAGCGCATTAAACATGATGGAGGCATGGGAGTAAGTAAATCCTTCGTATGCATCCCGAAGATCGGCATGGGCATCCACCTGCAATATGCCAAACTCCTCGTGCCTATCGGCCAGAGCGTGCATCAGGCCAAGGGGCGTACTATGATCGCCGCCTAAGACACCGACAAGCTTCCCTTGCTCAAGATAGGCTGTTGCCTTTTGTTTCAGCCACTGCAAAAACTCCTCGCCCTTCGCATTGACTTCGGCCGGCAGATGCTGGAATTCTGATTGCCCGATCTCGGGGCTCCCTGCCTCCAGCCAATTTATATATGCCTCGGCCTTCTCCCGCAGGGTATCACTGGTAGCAGCCCATACTTCCGAAACCTCCTCCATGGCGATACCCAGTTTCCAGGCATCTTTCACAGACGGCTCATACAGGTCAAGCTGTGGCGAAGCGGCATGTACGGCTTCAGGCCCCTGTGCAGTACCTGCGCTGTACGAAACGGTAACCTCCCAGGGGGTTGGAATTATAACGACCTCTGATTCAGCTATTGAAAAAGGAAGACCAAACAGGCCGCCACTTATATCGCCGACACCATTCGGGTCAAAAGCAGCTATTTTTTTCTCTTTGCTATTCATGTGATGCAGAAATGGATGTGGTCTGTTATTTTTTACCGGATACGTTACTAAGCAGGTCTTTTACAAAATTAGGCAGTGCAAAAGCGGCTGTATGAATATCCTCGTTGTAGTATTTTAAACCTTGCTCCTGTGAGAATCGGGTTGCCGCCGCCTTATCAAACAAAAGAGGGTGCGATGCGCCTTTGGAAGAGTAAGAGAAACTCCAGGTACCTGTCGGGTATGTAGGAATGGCAGCCAGGTAGCAATGCACTTTATCGTTCCCGAATATCTGCTTATAAGTGTCGTATATCTCTACAAAAACGGCACTGTTAAAGCGCGGTGACTCCGACTGTGTGATCATAACACCGTCGGGTGTCAGGCAGCGGTGCACTTCCTGGTAAAAGGCTGCGGTAAACAAGCCTTCGCCGGGACCAACCGGATCAGCTGAGTCGATGATGATCAGATCATACCTTCCGTCTTCACATGCCTGGATATACTTTATTCCATCCTCCACCAGCAGGTTCAGACGAGGATTATCAAAGGCTACCGCGATCTCAGGCAGGTGAAGCTTGCAGGCTTCTATCACCAAAGCATCGATTTCCACCAGCGTAACCTCCTCTAACTGCTCATGGCGCAGCAATTCTCTCACTGTGCCTCCATCTCCGCCACCAATCACCAAAGCACGCTTTGCTTTCGTGTGGCTGAACATGGGCACATGAGTGATCATTTCATGGTACACATATTCGTCTTTCTGGGTACACATCACCATGCCATCCAGGGTCAGCATGTTTCCGTAAGCCAATGTTTCGAATACCTCCACACGCTGATAAGGGGAGTCTTTCTTGTAAAGTTGATTACCCGAATGCTTTAAAGAAAGAGCGATATTTTCATCGCGCTCCGTAAACCATACATCACGCGTGATGGTAGCAGGTGCTGCATTCGGCATATCAGATACATCGCGTAAAGCCTCCAGGTTAAAATCGTTTCGCTTCAGTAGGTTTAGCTGCCCGCGACGCAACTCCATGGATGAGCCATGGCCGGCTTCAAATGCCTCTTTTAAATAATTATAAGATACCCACGGGTCTACGGAGTCGCCGCAGGTAAAAAGGTCTACAGCAGCATACCCATATTCAGGCCAGGTATGTATAGCCAGATGGCTCTCCTGAATGACAACCACACCGGAAACACCGTATGGGGAGAAGTGATGAAAAGTACTGTTGATCACCGTAGCGCCTGCTGTTTCGGCGGCGGCTACCATGCTGTTCTCTATATGAACAACATCGTTCATATGGTCAGGGGAACAATCGTAAAACTCAACTAAAATATGTCTGCCTAAAGCGTTCATCTAGGGTATGAAAGGTTGAAAAAATAAATAAGACAGCAAAAAAACGAAATAAGCTGCTATAATCAAAAAAAGGGGCTCTTAACGTATGCTTGCTTTAAGAATCAAGGCCGCCCTTGCATGACTTAACACATCAGGCTGTAATTAATTCCTGCTTTACTACAAAAGACGCTTTATATTCCTCCACCAGATCTTCGAAAACATCAAAGGCATCATCAAAAGTGCTGAATTCTTTCAGCAGGTTAAACTGTGCAACATGGTAAATCAAAAATAGCTCCGCCTGTGTCAGGCTTGCTTTGGTGATGAAGCTATAATATTCCCCCTGGTCCTGTGTTTCAGTACGGTAACGCTGTATGAGACGGAAAAGCACGCTTAAATTTTTCAGGTAGGGATCGAGGCTGTTCTGGAAAAAGCTGAAGTGGTAGGTAAAATAATCCTCGAATATGCGCAGCAGGCCGACTTCTGTCTTCTCTTCCGGGGCCAGTACGCGTGCTTTTTGAACAAAAGAGGTTAAAACCTTTTCCTGGAAGAAAACAAAGAAATTACTGCCTTTCCAAGAGCTCTCGCTGATGTCATAGGCCACCAGCGAATCTATGATGTCGTTGTGCTTGTTTACGAAGCTGATATAAAGTGTGGAGAAATTCTGCTGTTGAAATATCTTCTGCGTTTTATGGAGTTCGTAGCGTTGTAGCTCAAACTCCCGCTTTTGGTAGGTAAGGGTGGCAAAGAAAAGAAATACGCCGGCTAATGCCCATAAAGAGCCGACGATACCACCAATAAACTCCCCGTATTCACCAAAAATACCGTTGTGCCGGGCCTCCGGCTCCAAGTACAGCTCGTGTAAAAGATCAAATTTTACAGTACCCCAAACAAGGACAACTACACCAGCAACAATCAGCGCATAGCCTATAATTTCATATCGGCTTAAAGAGTGGCGGGTTTTGGGCATGAAACGGGTTTATACTTTCTCTTTATCTTTTACGAGCTTCCTGCTTCTACTCCACTTCTGTAAAATTATTCTTTCCTAATTCAAAGGTCCGGATAATGTTCAGGATTTTAATAAGCGTCTTCGTATCGAAAAACAGAAGCAAAGGCAGTTCTACATTTTTAGAGTTATGCGTGAATCTGGTAACAACCGTAAACACCAGGGGCTTAAACAATGGGTGTTGCACCAGAATGTCTTTTAAAGAATCTGCAATGTGGTTTTTCGGGGCCATGGGAGGCGAGCCGTAAATCTTAGCCTTCAGAATGTTCGCTAACTGCGTAACCAGCGAGCCTGTAATGATATTGCTGATCTCCAACAGCAGGGACTCCTGCATTACAGAGAGTTCGCCTTTTTTGACATCCAGCATGCTTAAACATACTTCTGATAGCCTGATAATATGTTCGTCAGAAAAAAGCATGAGCGTAGCCCCATTAAAATCGCCTTTTATCTCAGACTGAATGATATTGTGTGTGCCTTCGTACTTAGTAACCAGGTCAATCAGCCGATCTACTTCAATCAATTGAATATCAGGAACTTTAAGCAAGACCTTGTCTTTGGCAATAACGGCAAACGAATCTGCCGCCCTTGCCAGGCCGATGTTTATGATTTCCTTGATTATATCTCTTTCAAGCTCAGTTATATGAGGTTCCATCATGTCTGCCATAGAAATGGGTTTAAACTTCCAACGCCAATTGTCTTTCCGCTCACCTTTGATTCATAAAATAACGGGTAATTGCCGGTACATCAAGCACCAGGCATACCCTGCCGGAACCAAGTAAAGTAACGCCTCCATACAGATCGATCTTGTCTAATGGTTTGCTTAGCGTCTTTATAACTATATCCTGCTGCCTATACAATTTATCTACAATTAAACCAAGCTTCCTGTTATTGTAAGATACGATGATCACATTTTGTACCTGACCTTTCAGCTTGGACATGTCACCGAGGTTCATGTCATGTTCTGGTGCATTCAGTAGCTCATGGAGGTACACCACGGTCACACTCTCTCCATTCACATCAGCTACCATTACGTTGCCTACCTCATGCAATTCGTCTTTCTCGAGGGCTACTACCAACTCAGTATGTATAAGCGGAATAGCGTAGAAAATCTCATCTACCTCAAACAAGAGCGCGCCCTTAACAGCAATCGAGGTTGGCAGTTGTAGGGTAAAGGTGGTTCCTAGGCCCTTTGCAGAGTCTACATGGAGTCTGCCTCCAATGGAGTCAATGGCATTCTTAACCACATCAAGGCCTACTCCCCGCCCTGAATACTCTGTCACCTCCTTGGCCATGGAAAAACCAGGCTCAAACAAAAAAGAAAGTATCTCAGAATCATGAAGGTTCTCAGCAATCTCTGCTGAAACCATGTTCCGCTCTACAGCTGCTTTCTTCACCTGGCCCAGGTCGATGCCCTTACCATCATCAGTCAGAGTGATCACCACATTGTCACGGTCATTACGGGCTTTCAGCAGTAGGTTCCCGGCTCTGGACTTACCAGCCTTTTCTCTGATCGTTGGTTTTTCGAGGCCATGTGATATGGCATTGCGCACCAGGTGTAACAATGAGTCGGTAATAATCTGTAAAATATTTCGGTCAATCTGAATATTCTGCCCGACCATTTTAAGATCTACCTCCTTCTGCTCTGCAAAGGCAATGTCGCGCACAATTCTCGGAAACTTGTTAAACAGTGTTCCGATATTTACCAGGCGCGCATCCATTACACTGTACTGCAATTCATCTGTGATGCGGTACAAATGTGAGCTCACGTTCTTCAGGTCATCGTGATTTAACTCTTTACTGATCGAGAGTATGCGGTCGCGGTCAATCATTAACTCCCCAACCAGGTTAAGCATGTGATCCAGCTTCTTGATCTGAATGTAGATCAGGTCGGACAATGACAGGCTTTTAGCGGAAGTATATTTCTGTACCTTCGCCAGCTCTATCGTACTGTCAGAAATGCTGTCAACGATAATGTCCAGGTTGCGCAGCAGGATGGGGTCAAGGTTTACTGGCGTGGGGTTGTCTACGTTATTGATCAGCTCCCCCAGCATGTCTACCCCATCAAAGAGAACCATGACTACTTCATCGCTAAAGTTCAGCTCTTTGTTCCTGATCAGGCTGAAAGCAGTCTCCAGTTTATGGGAAACGTCCGATATCTGCAGGTAACCGATTGCCTTCGCATTGGCTTTCAGGTTATGCAGTAAACGGAATATCTCCGACAGAATGCGTTCATCCTGAGGTTCTTTCTCCAGTTCGCTGATATGCCTGTTAAGAGCATCGTAATACTCTAAAGCCTCAGCAATAAAAATTTCCTTATACTCCTGTTCTCTCGACTTCATATAAACCAATCAGCTGCACTACGTGCACAAAGCCAACCTGTCGCTTCTTTAATTTTAGCTATTTGGTTCTTCTTTTAGGGCTTTTTCAACTGCCTCCAGTACTTTTTCTTCCGAAAATGGCTTCACTATGTAAGACAACGCGCCATATTCAATGGCTTCGTTTACGATCACCTCCTGCCCTACGGCACTTACAATGATTACCTTCATGTCAGGCTGGTCCTTCTTAATTCCCTTCAAAACATCCAGACCAGTGTTGTCAGGTAAGATCACGTCCAGAGTAATTAAGTCAGGGCTCGTCTGCTTTGCCAGTTCTAAGGCGGTCTGTCCGTTAGGCGCCTCTCCCACTACTTCATAACCAGCGTCTGTCAGCATATTCTTTAGCATCGTGCGCATGTAGAAAGAATCATCTACGATCAGTATTCTTTTCATAATTCAGATTAATAAGTGAATTCAGGTTGCTTTTCTTAATGTGTCAGTTGCTGTATTTCATCGCCTGTCAGGATCTTGAACATATCCAGCACGATAATCAGGCGGTTGTCCACTTTGGCAATGCCCTCTATGTAGTTTTCCTGAATAGTAGTGTCCTGTAAAAAGGAAGGAGCACGATCGATTTTAGACATTGCCAGATTCAATGACTGAGGCATTTCCTTTACAACCACACCAATACTGTATGCTTTCGCTTCAATAACAAGTGTATAGGAAAGGTTCGGCTGGAGTGTCTCCGGTGCAGGGGCCGGACGGATTCCGAAGCGTTGCTCCATGTCTATGATGGCAATAATATCCCCGCGTATATTCGCAACTCCTTTCACAAAATCAGGTGTGCGCGGCATGCGCGTAATTGTAGGCGTTGTGGTAACCTCTTTCACCTGATCAATTTTAATGGCATAGAACTCAACCCCCAGTTTGAACACGATCAGGTGCACCATGGGGTCATTAGCGGGCGTTTCCTTGTTCTCGGCTTGATTTGCCTGCGATATCTCCTGTTGGGCCACTTCTTGTTGTGCAGCAACGGATTCGGCCTTATCTACTTTTTTCTGTTTCGTTGCCATCACTTTTTCTTGACGTCTTTTGGTTTAGAATAACCATTAGAAGCACTCTTGGGACCTGTTGCTTGCCGGGTATTGCCCGTTACAGCCCTATCATACTTCTGATTTGAAGGGATAGAGAGCATCCGGCGGTTCTTGTTTCCGGTAAACACCAGGTTGCCGTCTATCAGCTTAAAGGCAGAGATACTGATCTGCAGATCGGCAGCGATATCGTTCAGGTTCTGAGATGAAGAGGTAAGCACCTGCATGGAAGCGGAAAGCTGCTTGGCTGTGATCGCAACCTGCTGTGTTCCGGATGCTGTTTGCTCAGCAATGGCCACTACTTCCTCCACATATTTCACCACATCGCCAATGGAAGCCTTCTGAATCTCGGTAGCGGTTAAAATATCCTGCGCTGTGCGGAGGGTCTCACCACTGGACGAAGCAATATTTTTAAATGCTCCCGAAGCCTCGAATGTCGCGTTCTTACCCTTCGACACGCGTCCTTCCATGGTAGAGATGGCGGTTGCGGCAGAGGCTGTATCTTTTTTCACATCTTCTACCAGGGTAGCAATCTCGCTGGCCGACTTGCGCGAGCCTTCCGCTAGTTTCCTGATTTCTTCGGCTACCACAGCAAACCCCCTTCCGGCATCACCTGCACGTGCTGCTTCAATAGCGGCGTTCAAAGCCAGCAAGTTAGTCTGGGCTGCGATATCTGTAATCACTCCCAGGGATTTAGAGATTTCCTGAGAGCGGGTACTCAGTACTTCAATGGTTTTAGAGGTAAGCGAGGCAGAGCTTGAGATCTCCTCCATGTTCTTCACCACTTCAGCCACGGTTTTCAGGCCGAGCTGCGAGGTTTGCTCACCTAACAGGGCAGCCTTGTTCACCACTTCAGCTCGATTGGCCGTTTCTTTAGTCGCTTTCATGATCTCCTCGATCAATTTGAAAGCCTGGTCCGTTTTAAGGGCCTGATTCTGCGCACCTTCTGCCATTTGCTGCATAGCGAGGGCCACATCCAGTGTTATCTTGTTCATTTCCAACCCTTTGGATGCCATTTCCTCAGAAGAGCTTCCTACTACCAGCGAGGAGTCATTGATCTCTCCAAGCAGGGTGTTCAGGTTCTCCACGGCCAGGTTCAGGGCGGTGGCCATGTCCAGTATATCTCCGGCAGTCTGGGTTTCCACACGTTGTGTCAGGTCGCCCTCCGATATGCCGCGCACCACTCTGGACACTTCCAGCACGGGCGTCACGATAGACTCAAGCAGGTCATTCAGCGTGTCCACCAGTTCTTTCCAGCTTCCGCCCACTCCTTGTAAGGTGGCGCGCTCTGTCAGTTTGCCTTCTACTCCTGCTACTCTTGCCACACGGCTAACTTCACCTGCCAATCTGTTCAGGTCAACCACCATGCTGTTGATCGTGTCTGCCAGGTCAGCCACTTCACCGCTGGCTTCTAAGGTCAGCTTTTGGGTCAGGTCTCCTTTCGATACTGCCGTTACTACTTTCACGATTCCCCGCACCTGAATGGTCAGGTTGGAGGCCATCGTGTTCACGTTGTCGGTCAGGTCTTTCCAGATGCCAGCTACGTTCGGCACATTGGCCTGTCCGCCCAGCTTGCCCTCGGTGCCCACTTCCAACGCCACACGGGTAACCTCGCCGGCAAAGATGTTGAGCGAGTCCACCATGCGGTTAATGTTATCCTTTAACTCCGCGATCTCACCCTTCACATCCACAGACACTTTCTGCGTCAGGTCGCCTTTTGCCACGGCAGTAGCCACATTAGCGATGTCCCGCACCTGCTGTGTCAAGTTGGAGGCCATAGTGTTCACGTTGTCGGTCAGCTCCTTCCAGGTGCCACGAACTTTAGGCACGTTGGCTTGGCCGCCCAGCTTGCCCTCGGTACCCACCTCGCGTGCCACGCGGGTTACCTCATCAGCGAAGATGTTGAGCGAGTCCACCATTTGGTTCAGGTTTTCCTTCAGATCCAGTATCTCGCCCTTCACTTCCACTGATACTTTCTGGGTCAGGTCTCCTTTTGCCACGGCAGTCGCTACTTTAGCGATATCCCGTACTTGCAAGGTCAGGTTAGAGGCCATCGTGTTCACGTTGTCGGTCAGTTCCTTCCAGGTGCCACCTACATTCGGCACGTTGGCCTGGCCGCCCAGCTTGCCCTCGGTACCCACCTCACGCGCCACACGGGTTACCTCATCGCCAAATACGTTCAGGGAGTCCACCATGCGGTTGATGTTCTCTTTTAATTGTGCGATCTCACCTTTCACATCCACCGTAACCTTCTGGGTCAGGTCGCCCTTGGCCACGGCGGTGGCCACGTTGGCAATGTCTCGCACCTGAATGGTCAGGTTGGAGGCCATGGTGTTCACGTTGTCGGTCAGGTCTTTCCATACACCTGCCACGTTCGGCACATTGGCCTGTCCGCCCAGCTTGCCCTCGGTGCCCACTTCCAGGGCCACGCGGGTTACCTCACCGGCGAAGATGTTCAGGGAGTCCACCATTTGGTTGATGTTATCCTTTAACTCCGCAATCTCACCCTTCACATCCACAGACACTTTCTGCGTTAAGTTGCCTTTTGCCACGGCTATGGCTACGTTGGCAATGTCCCGCACCTGCTGTGTCAGGTTGGAGGCCATGGTGTTCACGTTGTCGGTCAGGTCTTTCCAAACGCCGGCTACCATAGGCACATTGGCCTGTCCGCCCAGCTTACCTTCGGTGCCTACCTCGCGTGCCACGCGGGTAACCTCGCCGGCAAACACGTTCAGGGAGTCCACCATCTGGTTCACATTCACTTTGAGCTCGGCAATCTCGCCCTTCACATCCACGGTCACTTTCTGGCTCAGGTCGCCCTTGGCCACGGCGGTGGCCACGTTGGCAATATCCCGCACCTGGCTCGTCAAATTCGAGGCCATGTAGTTCACGTTGTCGGTCAGTTCCTTCCAGATACCTGCCACGTTCGGCACGTTGGCCTGGCCGCCCAGAATACCCTCGGTGCCCACTTCACGCGCCACGCGGGTTACCTCCGCGCCAAACACGTTCAAGCGATCAACCATGTCGTTAAGGATGCTCTTCAACTCCGCGATCTCGCCCTTCACATCCACGGTCACTTTCTGGCTCAGGTCGCCCTTGGCCACGGCGGTGGCCACGTTGGCGATATCCCGCACCTGGCTGGTCAGGTTGGAGGCCATGTAGTTCACGTTGTCGGTCAGCTCCTTCCAGGTGCCTTCCACTTTTGGAACATTGGCCTGGCCGCCCAGCTTGCCCTCGGTGCCCACCTCACGCGCCACGCGGGTTACCTCGCCGGCAAATACGTTCAGGGAGTCCACCATCTGGTTGATGATATCTTTCAGTTCGGCTATTTCGCCTTTTACATTTACAGTAACTTTCTGGGTCAGGTCGCCTTTGGCAACGGCGGTGGCCACGTTGGCGATATCCCGCACCTGGCTCGTTAAATTCGAGGCCATGGTGTTTACGTTGTCGGTCAGGTCTTTCCAAACTCCGCCTACGTTCGGCACATTGGCCTGGCCGCCCAGCTTGCCCTCGGTGCCCACTTCGCGTGCCACGCGGGTCACTTCATCGGCAAACACGTTCAGGGAGTCCACCATCTGGTTCACGTTATCCTTCAGCTGAGCGATCTCACCCTTCACATCCACAGATACTTTCTGGGTCAGGTCTCCTTTTGCCACGGCGGTTGCCACGTTAGCAATGTCCCGCACCTGAGCCGTCAGGTTAGAGGCCATCGTGTTCACGTTATCGGTCAGGTCTTTCCAGATACCCGCCACGTTCGGCACAGATGCCTGGCCACCCAATTTACCCTCCGTACCTACTTCTAGGGCCACGCGGGTTACCTCGCCGGCAAATAAGTTCAGGTTATCAATGGTCCGGTTAATGGTTTCCGCCATCACTTTGAAGTCACCGGATACAGGAATCTGGAAGGTCTCATCCAGGTTACCCCGTGAGATGTTTTTCAATACTTTCCCAACTTCCAAAACGGGTACCGCGATGGAATCCACCAGTCCGTTGATGTTGTTGATCATATCCTTCCAGAAACCGGATGCACTCTCTGCAGAGGCTCTGGCCTTCAGGTTACCTTCCACCCCGGCAACTTTGGAAATACGCGACACCTCCCCACCTACACCACCGATCATCTCCACCATGGAGTTATAGGCTTCGGCTATCTCGGCAAAAATATCGTTGTTTTGTTTAGTCAAACGCACGGAGATATCGCCTTTTTTAAAGGCATCCAGTGCGTATAGGACTTTGTTCAGTTGCTCGCTGATGTATTCCGGGTTGTTTGGCAACACCTGCTTCTTTCCAGCGTTTCCTTTACCGGAACCGTTGGAAGTAAAGGTAGCCGGCGGCGATGCTTTAGGTATGGCTGTTTTAACAGCTTCTACATGGGTAGGCTCTGCTGAGTCTGCTTTCGCCTTGGTTGCAGGCTTCGTCTTCTCTTTGTTTGTAATGGGAGCAACAGGTTGATCCGCATTCACTTCTACTTCACTTATGAGCTTATCTTTGCTCAATTTCAAATTTTTACCTAAGGCCATTGATTTTATTTCTTGGAAATGGTATCAATCATAATGCGTACACAGCCATACAGACGACCGGATACTTGCAATTTAGTCAATTCTTGTTAAATCAGCTGAATGATTTTAGCAGAATAGACACACTATCTGGACAGAAACTCCGCTGCCAGCGCTTTGTAATCTTTCGATCCGTTTGAAGAAGCATCATAGTCCAGCACACTTTTACCAAAAGAGGGGGCTTCTGCCACTTTCACATTCAGGCGTATCTGGCTTTTAAATATATGCTCCTGAACACTCTCATGCAGGTAATCCAGAATCTCCTGGCTAAGTTTTCTGCGCACATCAAACATCACCACTACGATCCCTTTAATAATTAGTTCTGGGTTGAAGGTCTTCCGCACCTTTTCTACCGTGTTCATAATCTGATCCAGTCCCTGCAAGGTCAGCACTTCCATTTGCAAAGGTATCAACACCTCCCCGGCGGCTGAAAGGGCATTTAGCGTCAGGACTGAGAGCGAAGGCGGGCAGTCTATAAGTATGGTGTCAAAACCCTTTACCTGCGCCAGAATATCTTTCAGAAAGGATTCCCGGTTCTTCTCAGACACCAGCGATATTTCAATATCGACCAGATCATTGGAACCCGGGGCGATCCACAGTCCGTTTTTCTCGACCAGAATTTCATTTATACTTTTGTTGCCTAAGAAAACGTCGGACAGGGTGGCTTCAGAATTCGAAACAGCCAGTGAATAGGACAGGTTTCTTTGTGGATCCAGATCTACGAGCAGCACCTTTTTCCCCAGTTTGCTTAAAGCGCTTCCTAAATTAATAGTGGTGGTGGTTTTACCAGTGCCGCCCTTTTGATTGATGACAGCAACAGTTGTTTGTTTCATACAGAAGATGCTTATAACCTCGTGTTTGCATTACAAGGATGCTATATAAGTATAAAATTAGGAAATAAACTCAATATTAAAAGCAGTTACAACGTGTTTATGCATTAACACTCATGCCAGCTTTATATTACTCAAGGCCAAAGTGCCGTTGATGTAATAGATATCTTCCCAGGCGGGAAGATTAATTTCAATAGCCACCAACTCGGAGGGTTCCAGGTAGCCAACTAACTTTTGGGTCAGATCGCGGGTCAGTCGCGTAATACCCGGGTTATGCGCCACCACTAAAACAGTGCGAACATCAATGGGTAAATTAGCCAGGTACTGCAGCAGCACCTGCTCCCTTGCATTGTACAGCTCAGGCACATGCTTTATGTCCTCTGCCTCATAGTAGAGCTTTCCGGCGATTATCCTTGCAGTAGCCAGGGCCCTCCTGGCCGGACTAGTCAGGAAACAGTCTACTTTACTCACCTTCTCCCGAAGCCAGGCGCCTGTATCACGGGCTTGCTGGATACCGTGATTTGTGAGATCACGTTCAAAATCAGGCTGTAGTGGAAATGCGTCTTCGGTTTCAGCATGCCGACAGAGTAGAATTTTTCTTTGCATATAAAAGAAGCGTGTGCCCGTATAGATGCTAATGAACTGGTAAAAGATGTAAAATATTTTTGATGTTAAACCTATGTTATACGAATGAGGTTGTAATAGTTCAGAAAATTAATTGAACTTTGGGCAAATTTCAGCTTAACGGCCTGTAAATATAAAGGATGATAAAAAACTTAGTAATAGTAGAGTCGCCGGCCAAGGCGAAGACAATCGAGGGTTATTTAGGGAAAGATTTTATTGTAAAGTCAAGCTATGGCCACGTACGCGACCTGCCGAAAGGAAACAACGCGATTGACGTGGAGCACGGTTTTAAACCAACGTACGTTGTTTCTGCCGATAAGAAGGAAATCGTATCGCAGTTGCGCAAACTGGCCAAGGAGGCTGAAATTGTATGGCTGGCATCGGATGATGACCGCGAGGGTGAGGCCATTTCCTGGCACCTGACCGAGGCCCTGAATCTGAACGATTCCAAAACGAGACGTATCGTTTTCCGCGAGATCACCAAGAATGCTATTCTCAATGCCATTAACTCCCCCCGCGGGATAGATATGGACCTGGTAAATGCGCAGCAGGCCCGTCGTGTGCTGGACCGTTTAGTAGGTTTTGAGCTATCGCCTGTGCTCTGGAAAAAAATTAAAACGGGCCTTTCCGCCGGCAGGGTGCAGTCTGTGGCTGTGCGACTGGTGGTGGAGCGTGAGCGCGAGATCGATCGTTTCAACTCGGTGTCTACTTTCCGGATCACGGCTTCGTTTGATGTGCAGGGCAAAGTGTTAGATGCAGAACTGCCGGCAAAATTTAAGACAGAGCAAGAGGCGCAGGCCTTTCTGCAGCAATGTATCGGGGCAAACTACAAAATAGAGAATCTTGAAAAGAAACCTTTAAAGCGTAGCCCTTCTCCCCCGTTTACTACTTCCACGCTACAACAGGAGGCCAGTCGTAAGTTATACTTTTCTGTAGCGCAAACCATGACCGTGGCACAACGCCTGTATGAGTCTGGTAAGATCTCGTACATGCGTACCGATTCCGTGAATCTCTCACAAGAGGCTATTCAAGGCGCCACAAATGAGATTAACCGTTCTTTTGGAGAGCAGTTTTTGAAAGTACGCCATTTTAAAACCAAGTCCGCCTCGGCCCAGGAAGCGCACGAAGCCATTCGTCCAACTGATTTCTCTAAGATGGTGGCCAGTGATGACAGGAATGAGCAGCGCCTGTATGAGTTGATCTGGAAAAGGGCCATCGCCTCGCAAATGGCTGACGCAGAGATTGAGAAAACGACCGCAACAATCGGGATCTCCACCATCGCCGACCAGAAACTACAGGCAACCGGCGAAGTGATCAAATTTGAAGGGTTTTTGAAGGTTTACATCGAATCGAAAGATGAAGAGGAGTCAGAGGACGATGTGAAGGGGATGTTACCACCTATTAGTGTCGGCGACTTGCTCAGTCTTAGACAAATGCTTGCTACACAGCGCTTTTCACGGCCAGCTGCACGGTACACGGAAGCCAGCCTGGTGAAAAAATTAGAAGAAATGGGCATTGGCAGACCTTCTACTTATGCGCCCACTATTTCTACCGTCCAGAAACGCGGCTATGTTGAAAAGGACAACAGAGATGGGAAAGAGCGACAGTTCCAGGTTTTAACGCTTAAGGAAGATCAAATCAATCAGCAGACAAAAACAGAAATAACGGGTGCTGAGAAAGCCAAGCTCTTCCCGACAGATATTGCCATGGTCGTAAATGATTTTTTGGTGGAGCATTTCCCCAACGTGATCGATTATTCTTTTACGGCCCGTGTAGAGGCTGAATTTGATGAGATCGCACAGGGGCAGAAGGAATGGGAACAGATGCTGGATCAGTTTTACCAGAAATTCCATGAGCGCATCGAGTCAAGCGAGCAGATTTCCCGAGCCGATGTTTCGGGAGCACGCGAGGTTGGTATTGACCCGATCTCAGGTAAAGCCATTATAGCGAAGCTGGGTCGTTTTGGCCCTTATGTGCAGCTAGGAGAAGAGAACACCGAAACGGAAGAAAAGCCGGTTTACGCGAGTCTGCGGAAAGGCCAGTTCTTAGAAACCATTACGCTCGAGGATGCTTTAGAATTATTTAAGCTACCCCGCATTGTGGGTACTTTTGAAGAAAAGGACATGACTGCCGCTATTGGCCGTTTCGGGCCTTATATTCGCCACAACAGCAAGTTTTACTCTTTACCAAAAACCCTCGATCCGTTACAGGTAACTGCAGAGGAAGCCGTTGCGCTCATAGAGGCTAAGCGAAAATCGGATGCGGAGAAGTCGATTAAGGTGTTCGAAGAAAACCCTGATGTGCAGGTACTGAATGGCCGCTATGGTCCTTACATAGTAGTGGGTAAGAAAAACGTGAAGATCCCGAAGGGCAAAGAACCACTGGACCTCACACTACAGGAATGCCTGGATCTGGCAGAGGCTACCCCGGAGAAAAAGGGTCGTGGTGGATTTAAGAAAAAAGCGGAGCCAGCTGCTACAAAAGAGAAGAAAGCCCCGGCCAAGAAAGCGGCTCCAAAAGCCAAAAAGGCCGCTAAGCCAAAAGCTTCTTCTAAAAAATAACTAAAAAGTTCAGTTGCCTGAAAAGTGCTGCAAGTGGCAATCGTAATAATTATACCGTTGCCACTTGCACATAAAAAAACAGCTAGTATATTTGCACCACAATCAGGCAGAACGGCCCGTTCGTCTAGGGGTTAGGACGCTAGATTTTCATTCTAGTAACAGGGGTTCGATTCCCCTACGGGCTACCAAGGTAAAAAGCCGCTTTATGAAAAAATAGAGCGGCTTTTTTGTGTCGATAATTTTTTCATTCGACTATACTTATCGAACTTACTACGCGTCAAAGAGCCATAGCCCAGAGAAATAGACTAGGCAATAGCTTGTGATTTCAACGCTGTCGCCTGGTCTTAAACATACCGCTTGCCTGGCACCGAAGGCAATCTTGGCGACTTACACACAGGACGCGTGCGCCACCGTTAATTTGATGCTACTATCAACAAAATTCGGGGGCCAATGGATTACATATAGGTTTCCAAAGTTTAAAGGGGTTACCCAACATCATATAGGGCTGACTTCACGGCTCATGGGTTTCATACCCTTATCAGACTGCTTCCCTTCCCTGCTGGCAAAAGTGCTGTAGATTGCTATCTTTGCGACATACCTTACATCCACTCCCACAGGCCTCATATGAAAATACTTTTATCGCTTCTGTTTTTTCTGCAGCTACACGCCGTGTTTACTACAGCCCAGCAGCTGCCTAACATCCTGCCCCTGCGTGAAAGGGCAGCCATAGAAGATGCGCTGCTGCAGGAGCGTATGGAAAAGCTCCTCCCCGACCTGATGCGCCGCGAGGGCATTGATATGTGGGTAATTGTGGCACGGGAATATAACGAAGACCCGGTAGCTAAAACAATGCTGCCAGCTACCTGGCTGTCAGCCCGCCGTCGCACCATCATGCTCTATCACGATAAAGGCGCGGCCAAAGGCATAGAGAAACTGGCCGTTGCCCGTTACGACATCGGCAACCTGTTAAAAGGTGCCTGGGCGCCTGAGCAGGAGCCTAACCAGTGGAAGCGTTTGGTGCAACTGATAAAAGAACGCAACCCTAAAAAGATCGGTCTGAACTACTCTCCTACTTACGCCCATGCCGATGGGCTTACCAAAGCAGAATACGACAGCCTAATGCACTACCTGCCTCCAACACATAAAAAAGCCGTAGTGTCGGCAGAGCGCCTGGCCGTGGAGTGGCTGCAAACCCGCACAGACCGTGAGCTGGAGATTTATGAGCAGATCAGCCGCATCGGACACAGCATTATAGCAGCAGGATTTTCTGAGGAGGCGATACAACCGGGAATTACCACAACCGAGGATGTGATGTGGTGGTACCGTGAGCGCATCGCCGACCTGAAACTGGATGCCTGGTTCCACCCAACCGTGGATGTGCAGCGCGCCAACCCCGGTGCCGGCGATACAAATCGCTCGTTCTCACAACACCCCGGCGTGGAAGTTATCATGCCCGGCGATCTGCTGCACGTAGACCTGGGCATTACTTACCTGGGCCTGAACACCGATGTCCAGCAGCTAGCCTATGTATTGAAGCCCGGCGAATCAGAGGCACCAGCCTATCTTGCAAAAGCACTAGCCACCGGCAACCGCCTGCAAGACATCCTGACATCGAAGTTTAAAGAAGGTAAGACCGGGAACCAGGTACTGCAAGAGGCACTAGCGCAGGCGCAGCAAGAGAAAATTATTGCCAGCATTTACTCACACCCCATCGGTTACCACGGCCACGGCGCCGGGCCTTCCATCGGCATGTGGGACATGCAGCAAGGCGTGCCCGGCACAGGCGATTACCCGTTGCGCCACAATACAGTTTATGCCATCGAACTGAATGCAAAGGTAAACCTGCCGGAGTGGAACAACAAAGAGATAAGGGTGATGCTAGAAGAGCAGGCAATTCTCACGCTAAACAGCATTCGCTATGTAGACGGCCGGCAAAAAGAGTTGCTGCTTATTCCGCGTAAGACAACTTATCTGAAGCAGTAACTTTACCAGTCCTAGTTATCCGAGAAGTCTATTTTTTTAATGAAGCAGGTTGCTATATGTAATAAGAGACTTTCTTCATTAAACCAGCTTTAGAAACTTTAAGTAAAAGAAATAGAAAGTGTTTTAAAAAGCTTAATAAATAAAACTTCCTGTTTTAGGAATATGTTACATATAACCCTAAAACAGGAAGTTTAAATTCTTAATTTAATAGTGGAATCTGCCCGATTATAAAACACCGGGCAGACAATGCTATAACTACTTTACATCAAAGCGGTCCAGGTTCATGACTTTGTTCCAGGCTTTTACGAAGTCTTTCACAAATCGATCCTTGGAATCTGAGCAGGCATACAGTTCAGCGATAGCCCGAAGCTCCGAGTTGGAACCGAAGATTAAATCTACGCGAGTTCCGGTCCACTTCACTTCCCCTGTTCTGCGATCACGGCCTTCAAATTCGACATCTGCCTCAGAAGTAGCCTTCCAGGTGGTGCCCATGTCGAGCAGGTTCACAAAATAATCGTTGTTCAGGGTTTCAGGCTGGCTGGTGAACACGCCGTGTTTCGAATGGTCGTAGTTCGTGTTCAGCACGCGCATCCCGCCTATCAGTACGGTCATCTCCGGTGCCGTAAGCGTCATCAGCTGCGCACGGTCTATCAGCATTTCTTCAGCTGAGGCGGATATATGCTCGTGGTTACCGAAATAGTTGCGGAACCCGTCTGCATTCGGCTCCAGTATGGAAAAAGCCTCCACATCAGTTTGCTCCTGGGTGGCATCGGTACGGCCGGGCGTGAAAGGCACCTGCACCTCATGGCCGGCATCCCTGGCAGCTTTCTCGATACCGGCATTGCCGCCTAACACGATCAGGTCGGCTATTGAAACCTGCTTGCCACCGTTCTGTGCCGCATTAAACTCTTTCTGAATGCGCTCATAGGTATTCAGGATATCCGTCAACTCCGAAGGGTTGTTTACTTCCCAGTAGCGTTGCGGCGCCAGGCGAATACGCGCCCCGTTGGCGCCTCCCCTTTTATCGGAACCGCGGTAAGTGGATGCCGACGCCCATGCTGTTGTCACCAGCTGCGAGACAGAAAGCCCTGCATCCAGCATTCTGCTTTTCAACTCCTTGCTATCATTCTCATCAATCAACTCATGGCTTACCTCTGGCACCGGGTCTTGCCAGATCAGTTCTTCCTGAGGTACTTCCGGGCCCAGGTAGCGCGAGATCGGACCCATATCGCGGTGCGTAAGCTTAAACCAGGCGCGTGCAAACGCATCGGCAAACTCATCAGGGTTCTCAAAAAACTTCCTGGAGATCTTTTCATAGGCTGGGTCCATCTTCAGCGAAAGGTCGGTGGTGAGCATGAAAGGGGCGTGCTTTTTAGACGGATCGTGGGCATCCGGAACAGTACCTGCACCGGCATCGTCTTTTGGCTTCCATTGGTGCGCACCGGCAGGACTTTTGGTAAGCTCCCAGTCAAAGCCGAAGAGGTTCTCAAAAAAATTGTTACTCCATGCTGTAGGGCTGGTGGTCCAGGCACCTTCCAGACCACTGGTGATGGTATTCTCGGAATGTCCTTTCCCGAAGGTGTTTTTCCAGCCTAAGCCCATTTCCGCAATGTCGGCTCCTGCAGGTTCTACGCCTACGTAATCACGTGGGTCGGCTGCGCCGTGTGTTTTACCAAAAGTATGTCCGCCCGCAATCAGGGCCACGGTCTCGTAGTCGTTCATCGCCATACGTCCGAAAGTCTCCCGGATGTCATGGGCAGCTTTTATCGGATCAGGGTTTCCGTTTGGTCCTTCGGGGTTCACATAGATCAGTCCCATGTGCGAGGCAGCCAGCGGACTTTCCAGCACGCCACCTTCGTGACGCTCCTTATTTCCTAACCATTCTCCTTCTGATCCCCAGTAAATATCTTCCTCCGGCTCCCACACATCCTCTCGTCCGCCGCCAAAGCCAAAGGTCTTCAGCCCCATGGATTCCAAGGCGCAATTACCAGCCAGGATCATCAAATCGGCCCATGAGATCTTCCTTCCATACTTCTGTTTGATGGGCCAAAGCAGCAGGCGCGCCTTGTCGAGGTTGGCATTGTCGGGCCAGCTGTTAAGAGGGGCAAAACGCTGAGAGCCGGAACTTGCGCCACCACGGCCATCGGAAATACGGTAAGTACCCGCACTATGCCAGGCCATGCGAATAAAGAAAGGACCATAGTGCCCGTAATCTGCCGGCCACCAGTCCTGCGAATCTGTCATCAGGTCATACAGGTCCTGCTTTACCGCCTTCAGATCGAGGCTTTTAAACTCCTCAGCATAGTTAAAGTCCTCCTCCATCGGGTTAGACAAAGCAGAGTGCTGATGCAGTATCCTGAGGTTAAGCATGTCTGGCCACCAATCGCGGTTGGTTCTGCCACTGGCAGTGGTGGACTTGATAGCTCCCCCCATGAAAGGGCATCTTCTGGATTCGTTGGTATCCCATACCGGCGTATTAGGGGCTACATGCCTGTCTTTTTTATGTTCCATAGTGTAGATAATGAAAAGTTTAATTCTTGAAACCGTGGTTACGCAAGCATAACCCATTTATAAATATACTTATTGATGGCTCTAAATCCTATTTACATCGCTTCAATTAAATCTATCTTTATATAACAAAAATCTATAATGTCTGATTTTAGCCAGTCACTATAGACTTTTGTTGACCTCTACATTATTCCTTCCACCCTGTCACCAATATCAGAACGAATGATTGAAAAAGCGATTTTAATGGGCCGCCTGTTTATAAACTTAAATTCTCTGCTTGGGCTTATGATTAGTTGCACTATTTGAAACCAAAAATAATCGGAAAAAGGAAGGTCACGAACATGGCCCATATGAAATAAATGGGCAGGTAGACGGCAAGGGTATTAGCTACTCCGTTCAAACCATTTTTCTTAGAAAGTACCTTAAAGAATTGAGCCGTTACCAAAAGCAGGTGAATTAGAATCAGCACATTTCCGCCGAGTACAGCCGCCCGGTTAGGGGTAATACCCCATTCAGAGATCCGGAATAAAATGGCAGACAATGCGATGCCATTCACGATAACAGTTACTACTGAGAGCAACGACAGTATCCAAATTTCCGCCCTGCTTCCAGATGTCTTGGTGTTTTCTGCAAGCGAAAAGAAAATGATGGCCATCACTCCAATTAATAAGCCATTGAATAACAGTAGAAATTCCCGGTCGTTGTAAGGGTCTTTGCCGGAATAAACTACTGCTGCCAGGTATATCACGAGCATGAGCAGCACCAGCGGGCTGAAAATTTTTGCGATAACCGGAGAAACTTTTCCCACCAGTTGCGGATTGGTCTGGGTAAGGTAGGTGCCCACGATGGGTGCTGCAGCTAGTCCGGCTATAACGACATATTCAAAGTAAAACTGCTCGATATGAAAGCCGATCAGCGAGAAGAGCCCGATTGTAAGCCCTGTCATGATGCCGCCTGCAATCAAGATAAGCGTCGTTAGCACTACCAGGTCGCCGTTATACCTTAAATACGCCAGGCGCCTGCCGGCATCGCTCAGGCTTTTACCCATAAATGCAGTTCCTAAAATTACCCATAACACCAAGGGCAGATGGATGCAGGCTAACAGCAGTGTGTCGCTTGTGGTAGAGGCTGGAAGCAGGTTGATGTAGATCAAAGAGACGAACATGAATCCGCTGACCACTACCCATCGCTTTAGCCCCAGGTTATTTTTCCAGGAAAAATAGGCTGTCAGGAGCGGAAGAAAGATAAAGCCGATGTTTCTAGGATAAAAATTTTCGGCATCGATCTGGAATATAGCCGGAATCTTGGCTATTAAACCAGCTAATAATGCTGCAATTATCATATAGCATAACTCCCTGCCTGTGCCCCAGCTAATATCCTCGCTTTCATAATTCAGCCGCTCGTTCCAGAAATCTGCAAGCGCATTCCCTTTTATTTCTGGATAAAGTGCCCTGAACTCCTGCTTAAAAGGCGTTTTGTTGCTGCGGTAGAGCTTCTCGAGCTGGCCCGGATCGTTTAAATGGCAAATAATCTCATGCTTCATGCTTTTACTTTAAAATTAGAACTTTGAATCAGATGTTTGTACCTCGTGCACGCTTCATATTCATTTCAGGTTTTACGGATCAACTACCCGCAAACGGGGTCCCGAAAATGCCCACTGCCAACTCAGCCCACATAAGTAAAAGCGCTACCAGGATAACTGCGATAAAAGCGATCCGGTAATCTTTGTTCTTGACGGTCCGGATGACGAGTTCACACAGAAAGCCGGTGCCAAGCAGCAGGACACCCATGATCATAAAATCAAATAAGGTCCATTTTACCTCATCCGTGAACTGCATCGCTATGAAGGGAATGGAAAGGATTGCTGCTACACCGAGCATAATTCCAAAAAGTCTTTTGTTTTGCATGACCATGGTTCTGTAGTTTTAGTTAAAAATAAAAGTACTTTGAGTTACAAAGTGTAAATTTAAAAAAAATCAATTTTCTTTCCGGTTGCTTAAAATCAATTGCTCCAGTGCATCCAGGTGACTGTTAAAGGCTTCCCTACCAGCATGAGTTGCCTGGTAAGTCGTGTTGGGTTTACGCCCGACAAACTGCTTTTCCACCTGCAGGTATTCCGCTTCTTCCAGCGCACGCAAGTGGCTGGCCAAATTACCATCAGTTAACTGCAGCGTATCTTTCAGCGTGCTAAAATCGGCACAGTCTTCCACCATCAGTACCGACATAATACCCAGCCGCGCCTTGCTCTCAAAGGCCTTGTTTATATTTTCCAGGTAGGCTTTCACGGGGCTGCTAGCGTTCGTACTTAAAATACACGAGCGTACCATACACAATGTGCAGCACACCAAAACCAAGCGTCCAGGCAAGTAAGCCGTAGCCCACAAAAAAGCTGGCAAGCAGGCCAAGTATGATCTCGATCAGGCCCAAATACCGAATATCGCTAAGGGTGTATTTGCTTGTGTTTAACAAGGCACAACCATAAAAAATAAGCATCGTTGGCGCGACTAAGAACAGCAGGTTGTGATAGATCAGAATCGTACAAAAAATACCGCCAGCCGCCAAAGGGATAAACAGGTTCACCAGCATCCGCTCCGTTTTGCTATCCCAAACCTTGTGGTTAGTTTTGCGGGCGTTGCGGGCAGTAAAATAAGTTGCTGAACCGAGGGCCAACAAAAACACAATTGCGGCTACTGAAAGTATGAATACAATGGACTCACGGGTGAGGTGAAGGCTTGCTCCCTGCTCATACTTGATACCATTCGACACCAGGTACCATTTTACTACTGCTGCACCTATAAGTGCCGATATGCCGGCAGCAATACCAGACAAGCCGCTGAGCGAAATAAACCGGGAAGAGCGATCCATGATATTGCGGATCTCGTGCAGGGTGGATAACTGGTCTTGCTGCTGATTCATTTTAAAGTACTTTGTGTTTCAAAGTTAATAAGGCTTTACGTAATGTCAAGTTTTTTGATTTAAATATTATTTGGGGAAATCGGCTCCGTGTAAAACTATACTTCTTAAAAGAGAATGGTATCTTACAAGCCATAACAGCACAAATAATTTTTAAGCAGCTTTTCTACATCCATGAAAGCCCTCTCTTCCTCCCTTAGGTTTTTTGTCGTCCAAAAATTGAATTTATCTTACACAGAAGCTGCTGACTATATATTTTCAGGGAGGGTGTTGGTTAACGGCAAAAAAGGCCTGTTGCAACAGGTGCTTTTGCCCGCAGATGAAGTTAAAGTGGATGAGCGGGTCATTAAAGAGGCCAGAAGAACGGTGTACATCGCCTACCATAAACCTCCCGGCGTTGAATGCACCATGAATACTACCATCGCCCATAACCTGTTGGAAGCGATAGCCATTCCGGAACGTGTTTTTCCGGTAGGCAGACTGGATAAGGCGTCGGAGGGATTGCTGTTGCTTACCAACGACGGAGATGCGACTTACCAAATACTACACGCCGAAAAGCACCAGGAAAAGGAATACAGGGTAACCGTGGACCATGCGCTTACCCAAGAGGCGATAGCTGGGCTTACCGCTGGTATTATGATCATGGGAAAAACAACACGCCCGGCACATGTTGAACCGGTGGATGAAACGACGTTTAACATCACCCTGACACAAGGGCTCAACCGACAGATCAGGAGAATGTGCTACAAGCTGGGTTACCAGGTGCAGCAACTCGTGCGTACCCGGATTATAAACCTTGAGCTCGGCAATTTAGCCCCTGGGGAATGGCGCCACCTTACACAAGAGGAGATCAGCCATTTGAAGCATGCAATCACCGACTCATTATAATAGAATCGCAGCCCAATGGCAGGAATAGCAAGTCGTTATTTGCCAGGCATGGCACGTGATATATGGTATGATACATAGGTATGCAAACAAATAAAAGTAATTTGCTTACCCTTGTACTGGTTTCTATTTGCATCGGTAAACCCATTTTTACGTTATTTGCCAAACGAAGCGCGTGTGCTCCATTGCTGCAGGACACAGTCCTGCTACCCGCACTACTGAAAAAGCGCTGAAAAAATCTTTAAGAAAATAAACAATGGCTACAGGACTTCTTGCGCTATTAGATGATGTGGCTGCCCTGGTAAAGGTAAGTGCTGCAAGCCTGGATGATGTGCCGGCACAAGTGTCCAAAACAACGGGCAAGGTTTCGGGCATAGTGATCGATGACACTGCCGTTACACCGAAGTATGTGGTAGGGCTTGACCCGTCCAGGGAACTTGCCATCATTTACCAGATCGCTAAAAAATCGCTGCTCAACAAACTACTTTTTTTGAGTCCGGCAGCGCTGGTGCTTGGTTTTTTTGCGCCCTGGGCCATCCCTCCTATTCTTATGCTGGGCGGTGCCTATCTGTGCTTCGAAGGCTATGAAAAAGTACACTCCCTATTTGGAAAGCATGCAGCCGAGCATGCCCCTGACGCCGCACAGGATATGGAAGCCATTACGCCGGAGGGGCTGGAACAGTCCAGGGTGAAGAGTGCCGTGCGCACCGACCTGATCCTGTCCTCTGAAATTGTAGCCATTACTTATTCCACGGTGGCTGACAAACCATTATTTACCCAAATTAGTGTCATGCTCGCCGTGGGTGTTTTCATCACGATCGCTGTTTATGGTTTTGTTGGGCTTATAGTAAAAGCAGACGACATTGGCTTGCATCTGGCAAAGGAGAACCACCACAGGCGTATCCGTCAGCTCGGCCAGGGTATCGTGAAATTTATGCCCGGTTTCTTATCCCTTCTGGGTTATGTAGGCACCGCCGCTATGCTGTGGGTGGGGGCAGAAATTATTGCGCACGGAATCCCGTTTACCAATCATGCGCTTCACAACCTGGAGGTAGCGCTTGCAGATGTGCCGGCCCTTGCCTGGCTGGCAAAGGTGCTGGTTTCAGCAGTAGGTGGGTTAATTTTAGGAGGTATCATCGCCATTGGGGTGACCTATGTTCAAAAAATTAGAAAAGGCTTTAGTAGTACAAGCGTCTGAAACAGCCAGATAATAGTTTGAAGAGGCAAACCTGGCTTATTTTTGCAACAAACCAGAAAGTCTTGAAATAGTGTCGAGCGGCCCTTTCGCAATATACACATTCACGATCCAGGAGGGTAGGAAGCCTCCCGGATCTACTGCAAGAAAGTAAGTGACCCTGATCTTCCCGTTTTCAATTTTCTCGAAAGTCCATTTCCCTGTGAAATGCTTTACCCGTACCTTCCCCTCTTTCGGAGGCATGGCGTTCGGCTCACCCTCAGTATCCACTACTAGCCTGCCGTCAGAGGTTTCGTTTATTTTCATCCGGATAACCGTATCCCGGTTCTTGGCAGGCCACGGCAGATTCGTTTCAATGTAATATGCCATTTCCAGGTTGTTGATTTTTTTGATCAGGTAGGCATGGTCGGTAGCATACACCCATTGGTCATAGTTTGCTATATCCTGAAAAACAGGGATGATATTTTGCCAATTTCCCTGCGCCACTGCCTCTACTTTGATCTTCTTAAAATTAGAGTTTGCCGCATCAGCTGTAAATACACGGATGTTGTTTTGGTCTTTTACCAATTTCCAGGCAGTATTCGTGCTATCGTTTTGAGCTGCAGTGTGTAACAGCAGCATAGCTGCTAGAATAGATCTGAAAAAATAAAGCAAATGTACGGGCATACCGGGTTAGCTGAAGATCAGGTTTGTAAAATTTTTAATACATCCAAAAGGCAGGCATGGTTTTCTGACAACACCTTGCCTTACATCCCGTAAAGCAAAAACCTAAATCTTAGCTTTCCTATGTCGTATATTTTCCAGGATTGGAACACTAACAAGAATAACCTGAAGGGCCGTTTGGTGATGGTGCTTTTCCGAATGGCACGTCCTGCTTCCATTAACAAATTTATAAGGGTCATCTGGTTGCCGTACCTGGCCTTTTACAAGCTATTAGTAGAATGGTTTATGGGCATCGAATTGCCCCACTGGACGCAGGTGGGCAAAAATTTTTACCTGGGCCACGGCCATGCGCTTGTCGTGAACGGCTGTACAGTTATTGGCGACAACTGTTTCTTCAGGCACTCCACCACACTTGGTAACATCCGGCGCGAAGATGGTACGTATTCCGGCTCTCCCATCATCGGTAACGATGTGGAAGTGGGCTCCAATGTTTGTATCATCGGCGAAGTCAGGGTTGGGAATAATGTGCGGATAGGTGCCGGTTCGGTAGTTGTAAAAGACATTCCGGATAACGCCGTGGCAGTGGGCAACCCAGCCCGGGTCATTAAGTTCCTGGAGCCACTCCATCCGGTAAAAACCGATGAAACTGCCTTATCTCTGTCGTGATCAAAATTTTAAGCAATTATCTATTAACCCAAGTTTCGATTAACCCACCCCTTGTTCCTCCAGGGAGGGGAATTTTACACGTGCATGTAATTCCCCTCCTCGGAGGGGCTAGGGGTGGGTTTACAGCTTCAATACATATTTTAAATCGCAACTTAAGGTAATATCTGAATGCAAAGATTTGTGTCCGCCTGAACGTTTTTTTTAAAAACGACATCACCAGTTTTATTTCATTTTCAGCACAGGTAAATAATTGGTTTTAAACCTTTAATACATTGAAACGCGTAAACATCTATACTTGTGCCTATGTAATAGCACAATCAAAACAACAGGTCACAAAAGCCTCTTGTTTTTTGATGTAAAACCTAAACAACAGAACGATGAAAAAATTAATGTTTGCATGTGCAGTTCTTATCGGTTCACTTAGCTTTTATTCCTGCGGCGACAACGCAGGTGTAACCAACGAGGAAACAGATGGAACTGTAATTGATTCCGATACTACGGTATCCGAGATCAAGGTGGAGAAAACCATTCGGGACATAGATACAACCATGGAAACTGAAACGGAAACCATAGAAACTGATGATATAAACAACTAACAAGGTTTCGTAAAGTTCTTACGGAACATAAACAGCAAGGCGGAACAGCGTAAGTATAAAAGCTTAGCTGTTCCGCCTTGCTGTTTGTTAACATTTCTTCAGCTATAATTCCAGCACCTTGCTTGTCCAGGCCCTAACCTCATCTAAAAGCTCTTGGTTTTCAGCAAGCGATTCTCCGTAAGAGGGAATCATTTCCTTGAGTTTTGCCTGCCATTCCGCACTCTGTATTTTTTCAGGGAAGCATTGTGCCAGTAGCTTCAGCATGATCGAAACGGCTGTTGAGGCACCCGGAGAAGCCCCTAGCAAAGCCGCAAGCGAGCCATCTGCCGCACTCACCACCTCTGTTCCGAATTCGAGCACCCCAACATGGTCGGGGTGTTTTTTGATCACCTGTACCCGCTGACCGGCAATTTTCAGTTCCCAGTCGGATAGCTTTGCCTTCGGTACAAAATTCCGGAGGGCAATCATTCGGTCCTCCGGCGACTGCCGCACCTGGTTGATCAGGTAGCGTGTAAGCGGAATGTTGCGGAAACCTGCGGCCAGCATCGGCCTCAAATTATCGAATTTTACGGACAAGGGAAGATCCATGAACGAGCCCCGTTTCAGAAACCGTGTAGTGAATCCGGCATAGGGCCCAAACAGCAGTTCCTTCTTTCCGTTGATAAAGCGCGTGTCCAGGTGCGGCACTGACATGGGGGGAGAACCGACAGCAGCCTTGCCATACACTTTAGCCTCGTGCCTGGCAATAATATCCGGGTTCGTGCATTTCAGCCACCGCCCACTCACCGGGAATCCGCCGTAGCCCTTCCCTTCCGGAATATCAGAAGAAATAAGCAAGGGCAAAGCGCCGCCGCCGGCACCGATGAATACAAATCCAGTCTTCACTTTATGGTTTTCGCCGGTGTGCTTGTCCTCAATTTTAAGGCGCCAGCGTCCGCCGCGCTTCTTCTTCAGCTTGCGCACCTCCTTCCCAAAATGCAACGAAACGCCGGGCAATTGATCCAGGTAGTGGAACATACCTCGCGTAAGTGCGCCAAAATTCACATCCGTGCCAATGGGCATCCGTGTGGCGGCCAGGTGCACGGTATCTTCACGGCCATCCATGATCAACGGAAACCACTGCCGCAGCTGTTGCGGGTCTTCGGAATACTCCATACCCTTAAACAGGTGGCACTCCTGTAAGGCCTCAAAACGCTTCCTCAAAAAAGCCACGTTCTTTTCGCCCCACACAAAACTCATGTGCGGGATGTTTTCAATAAAATTTAGAGGCACATCGATGCTCACCCGCGACACCAGGTAAGCCCAGAACTGCCTGGATACATCAAAGGACTCCGCAATTTTAATGGCCTTGGAGGTATCAACGGACCCGTTTGGAAGCAGAGGGGTATAATTAAGTTCACAGAAGGCGGAATGGCCTGTGCCCGCATTATTCCAGGCGTCTGAGCTCTCTGCCGCCGCCACATCCAGTCGCTCATAAATGGCGATCGTCAGGTCAGGGTCCAGTTGCTTCAACAGCATACCCAGGGTGGCACTCATGATCCCGGCACCAATCAATACAACATCAGGGGTAGCTTCAGGCTGGCTATTTAATCCAAACATATTTTATCTTTTCAAAATTAAATTAAGCGGTTAAATGCGTGCTCCTTTCCTGTAATTGGCAAACACCAGTTGCACCAACAGTCCTTTTGTACCCAATTTTTAAAAGTATACGGGGCGCTACGCCCTTCGGCTGTGCGGTAATAAGTATGCGTTAGGGAAATGGAAAAAAAAAATTCTGAAATGTATGGAATTCTGAATTGGCCTGCATCATAAGGATAATAGGGCAGGCAAGCTATCCGCATTTGCAGGAAATACCGCAGCCTAAAATAAATTATTCATTTTAAAGTAGATACTATGGCACAAATGCAAGAAAACTCCGGTAACAGGAAAGAGCGTAAGAACAGAGCTAAAAGGATGGCTTTTCACCTGGACATGACTCCCATGGTGGACCTGGCTTTTCTGTTGCTCACATTTTTCATGCTCACCACCACCTTCACAAAGCTACAGACTATGGAACTGCACATGCCACTCGACCCGGAAGATATATCGACACATACCCCTATCTCGGGCAAAAATGCCTTAACTATTATATTGGGTGAACAGAACATAGTCTATTATTATATGGGCTTTTCCGGTGATAAACCTAAGGTAAACCAGACTAACCTTTCGGCAGGAGGAATCAGAAAAGTACTGATTTCCGACCATGTAAAAGCAAATCCGAAATTAGTGGTGCTTATAAAAGCAGATAAAAAAGCACGTTATAAAAACTTGGTAGACCTGTTGGACGAGCTGAAGATTACCGACACCAGAAAGTTCGCTATCGTGAAGCTGGAAAAGGAAGATAAGGAACTGCTTGCCGGTTTATGAGCGATTTAGTCTTTTAAAACAAAAAGCCGTCAGTTGGGCGCAAAACCCAAAGCTGACGGCTTTTGAAAGTAAAAGCTGGCTAGCAGGCAGCCAGGGCAATTTGTTTATGCTGTTCCTGGTAAGCCTCTTTGCCAAACTTGCGCAGCATGCGGTAATGCGACTGAAGGGCAGCCAAAAAAGTAGGGCTGGCGTTATAGGGCAATTCAAACTCAGAGGCAGTTTGCTGTATGATCGTGGAAATGGCGGGATAATGAATGTGACACACCTTTGGGAATAAATGGTGCTCAATCTGCCGGTTAAGCCCGCCGAGCAGGAAAGCAGCCAGCGTACTGTCTGGTGCAAAATTGGCCGTCGTGCGCAGCTGATGCTCTGCCCAGGCCTCCTCAATATTTCCCTCCGCATTCGGCATCGGAAAGTCGGTGCCCTCCACCACATGCGCTAACTGAAAAACCAGGCCCATAACCATACCTTCTGCAAGGTGCATTACCACAAACCCGATCACCACCTGCCACCACGTAATGCTCAGGACCAACAAAGGCAAAATCAGGAACACAAAATAGTATAGAAACTTGGATATGAATAGGTTATAATACTCTCGGGTTGGGTGTTTCAGTTGGTGCTGCCCGATGTTCTTCTGAAAAAACTTTTTATAATCCTTGCGAAAAACCCACATCAGCGACGCGAGCCCATAAAGCCAGAAAGCATAGAAATGCTGGTAGCGCTGCAACTTATTCACCTTCTCATCATGCGACAAACGGATAAGCCCCGGGGCCACCTCAATGTCCTCATCATGACCCGGAATATTGGTATAAGTATGGTGTACAATGTTATGGGTAATGTTCCAGAGATAAGGATTAGCGCCGATCATATAAAAAACGCGGCTCAACAACTTGTTTATGGTACTGTTTCTGGAAAAAGAACCATGAATGGCATCATGGCAAACGTTGAAGCCCAAAAAGGCTGCGAAAACCCCGATCAGGGCACTCATTCCCAGCATGGACCAGCCATTGAACTGATCAGAAAGTATAAGAAAATACAAGGTTACAAACCCGGATAGAAAGAAAACAGCCTTTCCCCACATGGCCTTGTTCGCATTTTTAGAAATTCCTTCAGATTGGAAATAAGCCTCTACTCTTTTTCGGACGGTGGCAAAGAATTCGGTTTGATGAGTGTTGATGAATCTTACTTTTTGTGACAAGTTGTGTTGGATGAAGTAATAAATTTAATTTTGCTTTAGTAGCGCAGCTGAAAAACACAATGTCGATCAAAAGGGATACAAAAGAATGATATAATCGGCAGAATTTAACTGCTAAAGGCAGTTCATACATTCCGCAAGTATGGCTTATGATTAAGGATGATTTTTAATAACAAAAACCGCATCCCGGCCGCATACAAGCTTGGTATGCAAAAGGCCTGCCACATTTATTACAACATACGGCAATTACTTCGCAATAGATTTGAGTACACCTGCTTCTGTTTATTTAAAACATGCTTTATTGAAAATCCGGGGAAAATGATCCTATCCTTTAGGCCCCTTATTTACGAAGGTAAACCCTAGGAAACGGGCATGTTAGAAAAAAATACACTACTTTAAGGGTCAGAATGAATCAGGGCATCAACAAACATGGTGCCTTCCACCTAAAAAATTTACCCGGTACTAGCACATGGAAAATATCATCAGTTCGATCAACGACATTGTCTGGAGCAATGCACTCATCATACTTTGTCTTGGGGCAGGCGTGTATTTTTCTGTGGTAACCAGGTTCCTGCAGGTGCGTTACATCCGGGAAATGCTGCGCTTACTTTTCAAAGGTGAGTCCTCGGCGAAGGGCATCAGCTCTTTTCAGGCTTTCTCGGTGGCCATTGCCGGGCGTGTGGGAACCGGAAACATAGCTGGCGTAGCCACGGCTATAGCCATGGGCGGCCCGGGTGCCGTGTTCTGGATGTGGGTGATCGCGTTTCTGGGCAGTTCTTCCGCCTTTATCGAAGCCACCCTCGGGCAAATTTACAAGCAGGTGAAAGACGGCGAATACCGGGGTGGTCCGGCCTACTACATCGAAAAAGGATTGGGCGTGAAATGGTATGCCGTGATGTTTGCCGTTGCCACCATCATCAGCATGGCCCTTTTCTTACCTGGCGTGCAAAGCAACAGCATTGCCTCCAGCATGCACACAGCGTTTAATATACCTGTTGCCGTTACGGGCGCTGGCGTGACCGTTTTGCTGGCCCTGATCATTTTTGGAGGCGTGAAGCGTATCGGGAAGGTCGCCGAGGTAGCGGTTCCGTTTATGGCCGGCGCCTATATCCTGATGACGGTCATCATCATTGCAGCCAACATTACGGAAGTACCCGCTGTGATCAGTCTGATCTTCCGCTCCGCCTTCGACATTGAGCCAGCTTTTGCCGGCGTGTTCGGCATGGCAATCTCGTGGGGCGTGAAACGCGGTATCTATTCGAATGAGGCCGGACAAGGAACAGCACCGCATGCAGCAGCGGCGGCAGAAGTAAGCCACCCTGCAAAACAAGGGCTGGTACAGGCTTTCTCGGTTTACGTGGATACCCTCTTCGTTTGCACAGCCACTGCTTTCATGATCCTGTTCACGGGGCAGTATAACGTGGTAAACCCAGCAGGTGGTTTCATTGTGGAGAACCTGCCGGGTGTGGCCTTCGGACCAGAGTACACGCAGCAGGCCGTCAACACCTATTTCCCAGCCTTGGGTAGCGGCTTTGTGGCTTTCTCGCTGCTGCTTTTTGCGTTCACTACCATCATGGCCTACTATTATATTGCCGAAACCAACCTGAGCTACCTGAACAAAAAAGGAAACAAATGGATGATCTGGGCACTGCGCGCCTTTATCCTGGCAGCCACTTTTTACGGTTCCGTTAAAACGGCGGAGTCAGCCTGGATGCTGGGAGACATTGGCGTGGGCGTGATGGCCTGGTTAAACGTAGTCGCTATCTTGCTGCTCAGAAAACCTGCCCTGCGCGCGCTTAAAGATTACCAGGAGCAGCGGAAGGCCGGTTTAGACCCTGTGTTCGAGCCACGCAAGCTGGGCATCCTGAATGCAGAGGAATGGGAGCACCAGGAAGAAAAGGCCCTTGAAGTAGTATAAAGTTCCCCCCTCTCTAGTAACGCAAAATAAATACGCAGCAAAGCACAGCTTATACAACATGAACGCACCCATCGCTATCATCATTCACGGAGGTTCCGGCAGGTTATACCAGGAGCCGATGCCTCCTGAAAAAGAAAAAGCATACACCGAAAAACTATCCGAGGCCGCAGAAGCAGGCTTTTCCCTTCTGAAATCGGGCGGCACGGCCCTGGATGCCGTGGAGGCCAGCGTAAAAATACTAGAGGACTCCCCCCTGTTCAACGCGGCCAAAGGTGCCGTGTACTCTGCCGATGAAGAAAACGAACTGGATGCCGCCATCATGGATGGCAGCAACCTGAAGGCAGGGTCCATCGCCGGAACCAAAACCATTAAAAACCCGATCTCGGCGGCCCGTAAGGTGATGGAAACCTCCGGGCACGTGATGCTGACAGGCGCTGGCGCCGATGCCTTCGCCGCTGCGGCGGGGCTCGAGATCGTCGATCCTGCTTATTTCAGGGTTGAGGAGCGCTGGGAGCAGATACAGCTTCTGAAACAGCAGGAAAGCAGGCTGCAGGAGGTTCCGGAGCCATCCAAATACGGCACAGTAGGCGCGGTAGCCCTCGATGCCAAAGGTAACCTGGCAGCGGGCACCTCCACTGGCGGCATGCTTAACAAAAAGTATGGCCGCGTGGGCGATACGCCCCTCATCGGTGCCGGCACCTACGCCAACCAGGTATGCGCCGTATCCTGCACCGGCTATGGCGAGTATTTCATCCGCTTCACGGTGGGGCACGACATTGCCGCCCTAATGGAATACAAAGGTTTTAGCGTGGAGGAGGCAACCCAGGAGGTGCTGTTTAACAAACTGACCAAAGCCGGAGGCGTGGGAGGTGTGATCTCCCTGGATAGCCATGGAAACACTGCCACACCGCACAGCACCGAAGGCATGTTCTGGGCCAGCATCACGCCCGACGGAAAACGACAGGTAAATGCCTGCCACATGATCATCGAATAGGATTTAATTCTTGCCCGTAAGATTTAAAACGAAGAAAACAGCGGGGCCGAAGCGCAAATGATATGTTGGCACGGAACATTTTGCATCTTTGTGGTATTAATACCCCATGATGTTAAACCCGAACAAGCAGCGGCTGTCGCTAAGTGTTTTTTTCTTACTGGCAGGCTTCAACTTTGCCAGCTGGGCCTCCCGTATTCCCACCATCGCAGGCTCACTTAAACTGAACGAGGCCGAGCTGGGCACCATTCTTCTAACCATGCCTGTCAGCTCTTTGATCGGCTTGCCCCTTTCCGGCTGGCTGGTGACGCGCTTCGATAGCCGGGTGCCTTTAACGGCGGCTTTTCTCCTTAATGCCCTCTCCCTTTCCGTAATCGGGTTTGCCCATACTTCCCTCGAGTTGGTGGTGGCGCTTTTCCTGTTCTCGCTAAGCATGCGTATTTTCAACATCGCCGTTAACACACAGGCCATCACACTGCAGAAGCAGTCTGAGAAAAAGATTAACGGCTCTTTCCATGGCCTATGGAGCCTGGGCGGCATAATTGGCGTCGGTTTTACCACCATGCTTGTTTCACTGGAAGTTTCTATTGAGCCCCACCTGGTATCCGTTTCCCTAATCTCTATGCTGATGACCTGGCTAAGCTCCCGGTTCCTGCTCCGAAACGACCGCTCCACAACTGGCAATAAGTTGTCTTTGGGCAAGCCCGATCCGTCCATCGTATACCTGGGCTTGCTGGTGTTTTTCGCCGCCGTGTGCGAAGGGGGCATGTTCGACTGGAGTGGCATTTATTTTCAGCAGGTGGTAAAAGAAGAAGTGTTTACCTCCGGCTACCTCATCTTTATGTCCTTCATGGCGCTTTCCCGCTTCATCTCCGATCGCATCATCACCAGGATCGGCATGGCCAGAACCTATGTGCTTAGCGCCACCTTCATTTTCCTGGGTATCAGCCTGGCAATCCTGTTCCCTACGTTCTGGCCTGCCATGGTTGGCTTTTCGCTGGTAGGCTTCGGCACCGCATCGGTTATCCCCATGACATATACCCTGGCCGGTTCCTCCACAAAGTACTCCCCCGGCGTCACGCTTTCCATCATCGTGACTTACGGCATCATCGGCATGCTGATCGGTCCGCCGTTGATCGGGTACCTGGCGCATGCGTTCAGCTTAAAAGTGTCGTTCATTCTTTTCGCTTTCGCCGGCATCATGCTCATCCCGGTATCGCGGTTCTTTTTTAAGCTGGAAAGTAAGACCTCCGGCTTCTAACCTGAATTTTACCTAGCATTTTAAAGTTATTACTGCACAACCAACTTGGCCTGTTTGTTTGCAACTGCGCCATTCACCTGCACATAATACACGCCTCTCGGGAGTGGCAAGGCCGGGGCCAAAGCAACCCTGGCATTCCCGAAGGTATCCGTCTCGGTTATGGCAGTTTGTAAAACACGCCCAGTTCCATCCACCAGGGCTATCCGCAGCATTTCATCCGGGTTGTATCCTGTAAGATCAACGGTCAGGGCTGCGCCAGCATTCGGATTGGGGTACAGCAGCATGCCTCGTTTACTTTCGGAAGCTTTCGTCTCAAGCACACTCGAAGTGGAAACAGCAGTTGTCGATGGGGTTAACGCGATGGCTGAGATGATCGCGTTTTCGGTGACGGAGGTGAACAGGATACTTAATTTCCCGTCGGTAACGCTGACGTTTGCAATCGTTTTGATCACCGCCACACCGGCCCCTGCTTCCTTGTAAATATCATAGTTGCTGAGTACCCGCTGACCTTCCACATCCACATGAAAAACGCGTGCGCCCACTGCTCCGGCTGCTTTGCTCCCAGGCGCGCCAAAGTATGGTTCAACAAAGTATAAAGCCACGGAATAGGTACCTGCACCGCTCACCGGAATGTTATAGCTGAAGGGCTGCCCGGAAGAAGCGTACCGGTACTTCAAGAATAACGGATCATCGGTAGTGCCCGCTACATCAAAGGATTTGGATGAAATAACCCCACTACTGGCATACGCATCAGCTGCCCAAACCTGGCCCGCTTTATCCGTGTACGCAGGGCCTCCCGCATTTAGGTAAGTGCCACTCCCGGACTGTGATGCCGTGAAGGTAGCCGTGACCGTTTTGTTGGCATTCATGGTAACCGTAACCGGATTTGCCGTTCCTGTTGCATCGCCACTCCATCCCGCAAACTGATAGCCACTTGCCGGCGCAGCAGTCAGGGTAACCTGTGTTCCGCTGGCGTAGGTACTCTGGTTCGGCGACTTGGCCACCGTTCCGTTCCCGTTGGAAATAACAGTTAGTGTATAGGAGGCTGGAGGTGGCGCGGTGCCTGTTTTAAAGACCTTAATACCGGAGATGATGGCATTATTAGTGACAGACGTAAAGAGTATGTCCAGGGTGCCATCGGTAACGGACACATTGCTAAAACTTTTAACCACAGCCCAGCCATAGCCGCTTGCCGCGTACAGATCGAAGTTACTCAGCACGCGTTGCCCCTCCAGGTCAGCATGAAACTTTCGGGCGCCGGAGGTCTTAAAGTATGGCTCCACAAAATGCAGCTCAACAGTGTACTCACCAGATTCCAAATTCGGAATGGCATAACTAAAAGCCTTGCCACCTGAAGCGTAGCGATAATTCAGGTACAGCGGGTCGTTTGTTGTTCCGAGTACATCAAAGGATTTGGAGGAGGTAACGCCCCCTGAAAAATACCTGTCTGACTCCCAAAGTGTATTGCTGCCATCGGTATAATTGCCACCTCCCGTATTCACCTGCACCGGTTCTGGTGCAGGATTCGGTACATTGCCAACCGTGAGCTTTACACAAAAGCTGGCACTGGCATAGGCCGGGGTAGTGCCAACACTTTGGGCTGTAATGTTGGCGGTATACACGCCGTCACCCAGACCAGTAGTGTTCACGGTTGCTTCCACGTCCACGGCTGTCGGAAGCGCTACGCCGCTCGCATTTTTGGTAACCTTCAGCCAGGCAGCATCGGAAGTGAGGTTGTATGCGGCCTCCCCTTCCAGGGTATAAAGCAGGTTTTTAAGCACCACGGACTGCCCAGGCTGAAGTGACCTGGTAAAGCAACTGGCGGTGAAACCGAGTTTATAAGGGATATTGCGGCTGAAAGGCCTGGTAAAGGTTTGGGCATGCGGATCAATGTTGCCCAGTTTTCCGCAGGCCAGCACATACGTTTCACCGATCACGCGGGCCGCTACGCCAATATAACCATTGGTATTGGTGCTGGGGTTAGTGGGCAGCACAAAAGAGGCGTTGGTCCAGGAACCCAGTCCACTGTTAGCGGCAGGAGAAAGGATCGTTACTTTATCAGGCCCTCCGTCGCCTCCCGCTATATACAACTTGCCATCCAGCGGAAAGATAGAGGCCTCGCAGTGCGAACGCACAGTAGGCATGTCTGTCAGGCGTGTCCATTTATCTGTTAAGGGATCATACATATGGGAATACTTCTGGTCCTGCCCTCCCCCGCAATCGTGCCCAAACTGCCCCCCCAGAACGTAGATCTTCCCTTCGAAAGTGGTGGTACTGATGTGGTTCCGTTTGATAGGAAGTGGCGTCAGCTTATTTTCCCATTTAGTATTAACGGGGTCTGCCAGCCAGTCATCCACCTGCAGGGTCAGGTGGTACTTGTCCTGGTCGTTGTTGCAGGGCGTATTGATAAAGCCGCCCAATACATGGATCGTGCGCCCCACAAGTGCAGCGCCACCACCGCCCCACGGGATGGCTTGACCGGTGGCTGGGTCTATTAATTCAGGTCCTGCCGACCACCTGTTCAGCGTAATGTCATAGATCCAGACCGCACTTGTCAGCTGGCCATAATTATCTGACAACCGTCCCCCGATGATCCATACTTTGTCATCCACCAGTACCGTTCCCTCATGGGTAACGCCATTTCCGGCAGGGATAGGAGCCAGCAGGGTCCATTTATCAGTTACGGGGTTGTATGCTTCGTTGGAGGGCTCCACGTTTGGCCATTCACCAAAGCCCATGAACACGTAGAGTTGCCCTTTATAGAGCACACTACCCATTTCGCCGTGCTTGAAATTCGCATCCTGCTTCTGGGTCCATTGGCCCAGCACAACGGGAGCATGTAAAAACAGTATTAAGAAAAAACCAAGCGCTCCGAAAAAAAGGAAAGGCCTGGTTTTCATTTTTGAATGGCTTATATATTCATTTAGAGTATGGTTTTTCATAGCGATTAAAATTAGGATTTATAGAGAGGCAGGCAACGGTTTTGAGTCTTAACAAGGCTTATGCTGCAAGAAGCGCATTTAGGTGAGGGGAGCCATGCGCTCAAGAACCTACAATTCAGGAATTTGGCAAAACGCATGCATCAAGTGTTGGAATCTCACTAAAATTGAAGTTGCAGTATTTCCAGGTTAATTTGAAGAACGAGCGGTTATTGGCTAGAATAAATAGATTGGTGCGACACCTTGCTGCCACATGAAATTTAAAAGCACACGAAGCTTGTGCGATGCAATGTTTCCCGGCATGCAGGCCACTTTAAGCCTATATCCGTAATCATAGTCATTATTGATAATGAGCTATCAGCGTTGGTTAGGTAACCCATGTTGCGATTAACCCACCCCTAGCCCCTCCAGGGAGGGGAATTACATGCACGAGTAAAATTTCCCTCCTCGGAGGGGCTAGGGTGAGATTACACCTTCAATATATTACACCCTCCATGCATATAACAAATCGCAACATGAGTTATGTAGTTATTCTAAAACTACAGTATTTTATACGAGTAAAACAGATCCAAAAACGCGTGCATTACTAAAATAAAAAGCAACTTAGCTAAAGTTACCTTACTTTATAGCCTGTTCGCCATGCTTGACTACCAGGAGGTTACTCGTGAAAATAGAATAGGATGGCAATTTGATAGCCTGGCCAGTGTTTTTTTGAGGGCAACTAAAATTTAGCCTGGGATATTTCTTAAAACCATTTGGCCATTCTCAAAATTGCACGCGATTTCAGCACCAAATTGATCAGTGTAGCACCGGGTGAACTTGTGTTACTGACAGAAGCAACGTAAACCAAGCCTTAGCGCTGCCAATCCACCTCCGGGAACACCACTTCCAGCTGCCGTTTGATCACGCGGTAATTGCCTTTCCAGAAACCAGCCAGGTCTGATACGGTGGTGATCGGCTTCAGCTCCGGCGAAAGCAGGGCCAGCTCCACCGTCATCTCTCCATCATCTACTCTGGGGCTCTCCTCCCATGCCAGCACATCCTGAAGACGAATCTCCAGCGTTGGCTGATCTCCGTTTGATTTATACGCCAGTTCTATACTTGAGCCATCTGGCAGGTTTATACTTGCCGGGGCCAGTATCTCCAGCCTTGCACGCTGCTCCTCGTTCAGGTATTTGGCTTCCAGGATCGGCTTGAGGTCCAGCTTCATCAGGTCGTCGGGGTGTTCGATGTCGTATAAGTATGGCTTTAGCCAGTCCATGTTGGTCATGAGCAAAGTGCTGGTGCTTACGTCGGGCCAGAACTCGGAAGTGCGCCATTTGCGCAGGCTCAGCACACGGTTTTGCCATTGTGTTAGCTCGTGGTTAAAGTCAAGCAGGTGATCGCCTTCTACCTTTATGGCTGCGGAGATGGCAGGTACGCGGTATTTATCATCAGGCGTTGGCAGCGGCTTGCTTTGCAGCACGATACTTCCAATTCTCGTATCCATAGAAGCGGTCAGCTCTCCGTCGTTTACGTCCCAGTGGTATACTTCCTGCTGCTTTACGAGCGGAGCCAGGTCGCGGGGGTTAAGTGGCGAGGCCAGGAAAATGCGGCCCGGGTTGTCGCCGGTACCGGCGTGCAGGTGTGCGATGGCCAGCCAGGGCTCGTGCGCCAGGTCGTCGCGGTGACCGGCAGACGCATACTGGCCGCTTGCCAGCTGGAACTGCGCATTATTGCCGGGGCGTGCGTAGGCGATGCGCTCCGGGTAGCAATGCGTCAGTAGCACACCCGTTTCATACTCATCAAAAGTGCTGTTATCCGGCTGCAGGTCGAACATAGCGCGGTACGAGCGGGCGATCTTCTCGATCTTGCCGAAACGCTTGCCCTGCCCCTGCTCTTTTCTATACCTTCTGAGGGCTTCAATCCTTAAGTTAATATCGATGCCGGCGTTGCGGTCCAGCGGGTCGCGCTCTTCCAGGATGGCGGCAATATCGCTTGCCAGCGCCACCTGGTCGGTTTCTTCGGCTTTGAGCAGCATGTGCGCGATACGCGGGTGGCATGGCAGCGCGTGCATCTTTTTGCCATGCTCCGTAATGCGGCCGTTCTCCAGCGCCTGCAGCTGGTGCAGCATGTCGGTGGCATATTGCAGGGCTGCGCGTGGCGGCGGGTTCAGCCAGGTAAGGCCACGGATATCCATAATGCCCCATTGCGCCATGTCCAGCACCAGGTTGGCCAGGTCGGCTTCCATTATCTCGGGGGTGCGGTGCGGGGCCATGCGTTCCTGCGTGGTCTTGCTCCACATGCGGTAAGCCGTGCCCGGACCCAAACGCCCTGCCCTGCCGGCCCGCTGGTCGGCGGCGTCTTTGGAGATACGCACTGTTTCGAGCCGCGACAAACCGGACTTCGGATCGAAGCGGGAGGTTTTGCCGAAGCCTGTATCCACCACCACCGAAACGCCTTCTATGGTTAAACTGGTCTCGGCTATACTTGTCGCCAGTACTATTTTGCGTTTGCCCTGGCGGTCGGGCATGATGGCGGCGTACTGCTTGCCGAAGGGCAGCATACCGAACAGTGGGTGTATCTTAAAATCGCGCAGCTGCCTGCGGAGCAGTTCTTCTAACTTCCGGATGTCGTTTTCGCCGGGCAGGAACACAAGGATATCCCCTTCCTGCTCTTTGGCGGCCTGCTGCACTACTTTGGCCGTCATTTCGGGCAGCATGCGGTCGTCGGCTTCGCCGGTGTAAAAGGTTTCGATGGGGTATTGCCGCCCCATACTTTGCGCCACCGGGGCCTGCAGCAGTTTGGTAAGCTGGGGCATATCCAGGGTGGCCGACATCACCATAATGCGCAGATCCGGGCGAAGCGTGTGCTGCGCCTCCCGGCTCAGGGCCATGGCCACATCGGCGTGGATGCTGCGCTCATGAAACTCGTCGAAGATCACGATGCCAATGCCCGTCAGCGAGCGGTCGCTGTGGATCATACGGGTCAGGATGCCTTCGGTGACGACCTCGATGCGGGTGCGCTCCGAGATGCGGTTCTCGAAACGGATGCGGTAACCGACGGTATGGCCTACCTCCTCGCCCAGCAGTTGCGCCAGGCGCTCGGCAATGGTTTTGGCCGCCAGGCGCCGGGGCTCCAGCATGATGATCTTCTGATCTTTCAGCCAAACTTCATCCAGTATAGCCAGTGGCAGCAAGGTGCTTTTACCGGCTCCGGGAGGGGCGTTTACGATCAGCGTGTTCTGCGCCGCCAAGTGCTCCCTAACGGCAGGTATGATTTCCCGAACGGGTAAGTCTATGGTAAATGGGTTGAAGGGCAAGGGAAAAAAGCTTTGAGTTAAAAGTTAAGCGTTGACACAGAGACTCCTTTAAATCAAGTTACTATAAGAGTAGTTTAGTTTCTTAAGATTCGCCTGATACTGCTCCAGGTATAGGGATTTTGTTTCGTTATCCAGAAAGCTTTGTGCTATTAAATCGTTTACGGCTTGCTTCTGTTCCCTATATAAATTTAAGAGCTTGATGACTCTAGATTCTTTGATCCCGATACGCAATCCGAACTCAAAAAAATCGTCATAAGCATAGTACCCGTTTGCTGCGAAGCTACTTGTTTCGTAATCGTCCTCAAATAGGCCCCCTTTCAGAGCCAGGTATGAATCATCCACATGGATCCGTGTATTGACTAAGTCGTAGGCAGGACTCATTACAAAGTCGCCGTTAGGTGTTTCGATAAGACTGAAATTCTTCAGATGTGCATCGCCATTTGAAAACAGGTAATTAAATATTATCAGCGAGTACAGCTTTTCCAACTCCACAATAGAGGCGGCTACGTAGCGTTTGACCAATGCTGCTAAGGATTCATAAGTATATTCGTACTTAAAATCCGGGCCAGCAGTCTCGGATGTTCTACCGGCCAGCGAGGCGAAATCTTCTTGAGCATATTTACTTCTGTTTGGCTTAACATCGAAGCGCTTAGTAAGGTAGGCAGGCTCTCCTGTTTGGAAGAAGATAAGCGCATTTTCAGCGGTCTGTATCCCGTATACTTGCCGTGCAATCTGCATGGTCAGGTGCTCGTTTGCGGGCACCTGTTGCACCCTTCTTAGATCGCGGGGAATGGGTTTTAGGATGTAAGTACCTTGTTCACCTGGCTTTGTCAACCGAAGCTTGTTCTTATCTAATACCAGCGAAAGCTTCTCCTGCACGCCCGAAATGGAGATACGTTTTCGATTCTCTATAAACTTTTCCGCATCTTCTTCGCTTGTCTGCGGGGCATTGTAAGGTAGCACATGACTTACTTTCTTGCCGCCGAAAACACGTACTAAGCAGGTGCGGCTGTAGGTATAGTAACCTGCTGCCAATGTGCCCGGACATACTAAAATTTCAGGGATAGCCATTCAAGATTAAGCTAATGATTTGATGGTAACAGCCCCAATGGTATCGGCTCCGGCAGTGGCTATGAGTAGGCCGAAATAGTCCTTTTCATCTATCCTGAGCTGACGAGACTGCAGCTGGCGGTTTACCCCCTCCGAAAGCATGTTGAAAAAAAAAGGAAACAAGTGATTAGACTGGTATACCTGCTGCGTTTTGGGGAGTGTCAGACTGATAGCAGGCAGTTCACTGTTCTGAAACCATTCTTTTGTATATCTAAATTCATACTGCTTGTTAGGGTACTGGGACAATATCCCCGCTAAAGTACCGTTTCTATAAACTTCCGCTTGTCGCATCGCTTATAAGTTAAGTTTCTTTACTTCCATCTTTAGCTCCATACCAAGCACTTCTGCCAGCTTGTGCAACACCTTAAGTGTCGGATTGGCTTTCCCTGTTTCGATCCGATATAAGGTATTGATATTGATATCAGCCAATTCTGCCAGATCTGGCTGTGTGATATGCAGCAAGTCACGGCGGCGTTTGATTAGATCTCCAAGTTCATGAGCCAACATTATAATGTGATTTATAAGGTATAACATTACAAAAATAGGTATTTTAAATCAATTATCACACTATAATGTGTTTTACATATGAAATATGGCGGCTGGTAAACATAAAGCAATAAAAATCACATTATAGTGTAATATATTACTTATTTCATTGCGCAAAAAGGTATATAATGCTACAAGTTACATTACATTGTGTGGCTTTAGCATGAAACATGGAAGAGCAACAATAGGAAAAGGTATACTTTGGATGTAGATATAGCGCCGAACATTTGCGCATCTACTTCTACTAGCAGCTATGCCGGGTGCTCCCTAACAGCAGGTATAATTTCCCGAACGGGTAAGTCTAAGGTAAATGGGTTGAAGGGCAAGATATAGAAACAAATAAATCAAAATTGCCAGCAAGTGTAGTGCTGTACTTGCTGGCAATTTTATAAAATGTTATTGTGATTTATCTCAATAAATAGGCTTTCTGATCATTTACAGTTGTAAGTATAAGTTTCATCCCAGCTTCTATTACTCTGAGATAATCCTGATAATGTTAAAGGATAACCTTGTTGGTTGTATGTGTATGAAATAGTTGAACTCTCATTTAGTATAACCTGACTTTTATAATTTAAGACAGTAGTTTTGGTAATATTATGTTTGAACGGATAGCCATATCCCTGAAAATTGAACACACGATTATCATAGGCAAGATTATTTTTATCATCATATTCCAGAAAATATGTCCTATTGTATAGCTCGCTGTGTACCTCATCTTGCACTTTCATCTCAATTTTCACCATCAATCTTTTTTCATAAAAAAAATTCTCGGTTTGAACCAGCGCGTCACTACCGGCCCCGATATTGTAAAGGCGGCGGTTTTTCAGTTCTTCGGAGCTATTGTATTCATACACATAATAGTTAACAGGTACGTAAGTACCTTCTGAATTTTTGGTATTAAGATTTAACCTAACCAATTGTCCAGTACTATTATAATTGTAAAGTAAATGATAGTAAAAGTTTGTAGAGGGATTACTCCAAACGGTTTTTATAAGCTTGCCGTTCACATCGTATTCCAATTCATAATAATTTGCATTTTGAGTGGTACCAGGAAGAACAGAATTTACTTTTATTAGTAAACCCTTAGTATCTTAATGATATGTTTTTATAAAGCGGTTATTCCCCGCTTCTGACTTCATTAGTTTGCAGGATAGGGTTTTAGGATCAGGGTTAGGAGATGCTTCTTCTTTTTCCTTGCTGCAACCAACTATAAGCAACAATACCAAAGCAAGACAAAGTAAGCGTGTTTTCATTTCAAAAAATTAAAAGTAAAGTATTAGAAACTATCGCAAATATATGATTTTTTTCATTTTTAACTAAAGTATGAACATCATGATCTTCTGGCTTTGAGCCAGGGCTCATCAAGTATAGCCAGAGGCAGCAAGGTGCTTTTACCGGCTCCTGGAGGGGCGTTTACAATCAGCGTGTTCTGCGCCAGCTGGAGCGAGCTTAAAACTCATGCTTTTTCTTTTTCACGCTGCAATACCTTTCGTAAAGGTAACATTACGAGCTACAAGCTCGCACTAGCATAGTTACTCGCACTAGCGTACAAATACCTAACCCCGCTAACTGCTAATTAAAGTATAAGCCTTACATGAGCAGGAAGTATAAATTTCATAACAAGGAAGGCCTATACTTTGTGAGTTTTGCCGTGGTGTAGGTGATAGACGTGTTTACGCGGGAGGAATACTTTGCCCTGATTACAGACAGTTTGCACTACTGCCGCAAAAAAGGCATGGAGATCTATGCTTGGTGTCTTTTTCCGCTATCCGACCTCGCGGCGTTTTACAAACCCGTGAGCGTCTGCCGCCATGGCCGTGGTTATACGTGTTAAAGCCTGGTGCAGTAGTTTTTACCACAGACACTCGCGGTTCGGGAAGACGCCGCGAGGTCTTTTAATCCACATCTTTTGGCGTAGCAACATCAGTTCTGGCAGCAACACAACAAGCCCATCGAGCTGTGGAGCGCTACGGTAATAGACCAGAAAATCGACTATATCTATAACAACCCTGTGGAAGCCGGCTTTGTATCAGAACCGCACCGTTGGAAGTATAGCAGTGCGATAGACTTTAGCGGTGGCAATGGGCTGCTGGAAATTGATATTGCCTGAACAACGGAGGTACGAGCTACAAGCTCGCAACAGCAGACGATGAGTGAGTACTATAAGCTATAAAAGCGAGGCTCTAAAGTTATGCACCAGCCCCGCTTTTAGTTATGTTATTACATATGACTGCTTTTCTGCCGCTTACAGACCTTAGGCATCCTGTTTCTGGGCAGCCAACAATTGATCGAGATTTTCCATGGCCATGGTCAGGCCTTCTTTAAAGCCCATCTGGATGGTGGTTTCGAGCTGCGCCAGGTCATCGAATGTGATCAGGTTCTCTACTAAAGTAACCTCCTCTTTGGGTGTAAAGCTTACTTCCCACTTCGATTGCGGCATTTCTGTGTTTACCACGCCTTCGGCATCTGCAAAGCCATCAAGCGCGGTAAAGCGCCTTTTAGGGTCTATGGTCTTATACTTTGCCAAGGCCCAATGCTCTTCGCCTTCGGGGCCAACCATGGCATAGTGCCAGTAGCCACCTTCCCTGAAATCCATCGTTTTCGTGCGGGCTTTCCAGGGCTTAGGCGCCCACCACTGGTCCAGTATCTCACTTTTTGTGTAAGCATCCCACACCAGCGGGATCGCTGTAGCAAACGCTCTTTTAACCGTGATCGTTTTGTTTTCCTTGTTCACGGAGAACTCAAATGCAAGGTCGTGTTTCATGGCTTATTTTGTTTTATGTTAGAAAAAATAGTGTCGAGTTGGTTAAAACGGTCTTCCCAGATCTTTCGGAACTGTTCCAGCCATTTGTCAATCTCTTTCATTTTAGCAACCTCCAACTGGTAGTAAATCTCCCGCCCCTGCTGTTCCTGCTTTACAAGCTGGCATTCTACAAGTATTTGCAAGTGCTTGGATACAGCTTGCCTGCTGGTGTCAAAATGTTCGGCTATCGCATTCGGAGTCATCGCCTGCAAGGCAATCAACCCAATAATGGCTCTTCGGGTAGGGTCTGCTATCGCCTGGAAAACGTCTCTTCTCATACAAAATTAAAACATGCAACCGATTGTTTGCTTTTATACGTGCAAACAATCGGTTGCGAATAATATTTTTTGATTATTTTTTAGCGAACTCATTTGCAACAGGTGCTTTAAACGAGTTAAGTGCTTCTCTCAGCCCCTCTGTTGCCCCAGCTGTTGCTGCTGTCGTGTAGTTCAGGCTTACGCTGTGCATAACCAATCGACATGGCAGCTGTTTAAGCTACAGTACCAACCCTATGAAAATAATGGCAGAGAGCAGAGACGAACAGCAGTACACCAAGCCGGAACTGCGCGAGAAAATTAAAGACCAGCTGATGGCCTCAGACAAAGGCGGCAAAAAAGGGCAATGGTCGGCACGCAAGAGCCAACTGCTTGTGCAGGAGTACGATAAGCAGGGCGGCGGTTACAAAGGCAAAAAAGACGAGGCGGCCAAGTCGCTGGAGAAGTGGACTGACCAGGACTGGCAAACCAACGATGGCGACGCCGACGCCCGCCACGGCAGCAGCACCAGCCGCTACCTGCCCAAAGCCGCCTGGGACAAGCTGAGCAAACAGGAGCAAAAGGAGGCTGAGCAGAAGAAGGTTAAAGGTTCTAAAAAAGGTGATCAGCACGTGGCTTATACCCAAGCCGTAAAACGCGCCCTGAAGGAGGTAAAGCAAGCACAGCACAGCGAGCCCACCAAAGCCGACCTGCTGCAGGAAGCCCGAAAACTGGACATCAGCGGCCGTAGCAAAATGAACAAAGCCGAACTGCAAAAAGCCGTGGACAAAGCGAAGTAGATAATTGAACGGGTAGAGTCAGTCACAACCTTCTCCCCCCCGCTTGCGCGAGCTTGCTGCCTTATCCTGTCCCATAACTTTTCTGAAAAGCAATTTTATAGCTCATTTATACCGCCAGTTTGAGCGCAGCGGTAAAGGTGGTTGATTTTGGAGCCAGTTTGCAACTGGCGCAACCCATTTTTATACCTCCGCCTTTACAAAATGGCCTCATGTGCAGTCACAAGTTGCGCTACCGCTAAACTTGCGACATGTACCCTTATTTCAGTTCATAATGGCCTCATTCCAGAAAAGTTATAGGACAGGATAAGGCTTGCAGCTCGGGCCCTTTTATTTTCTACGCAGCCATAACTTCAGCTAAAGTAACAGTACAGCTGCAAGTTCGCATTAGCTACGAGCAACTCAGCTGAGGCTCAGAACTCGCAGCATCTGGAGGTCCCGCAAGCGTCTGTTATAACAAGCGTGGCTATACTTGTTTGTGCCGGATGCGGCGGCCATTGCCATAGACACTCGCGGGTTTGGAAAACACCGCAAAGTCTTTTGGGAGCAAACGCTTTTTACGCACCAGCAGGTAGCTGGCAAACTGCTGCTACTTTTCTTCTGCTGCCTGCGGCGGTAACAGGCTGGCCAGATCATGTAGGGCTACTTCCAAATTCCCCGCAGCTTGCACCCGCAGCGAAAGTCCGTCGGGCTTCGGCATAACATCCTGCACGCCTACAGCTTCTACAACACCTTTCAAGGTTAGCCCTTTCAGCTCCATACCCTGTTCCAGTTGACTGTTCACTTTCGCAAGTTCTGCCGCAATAATCGGTTTCAGGTCTATCCTGGTCTTCTCAATAATCTGGCTATAGGCGACTTTATTGACCAGCACCTGCAGCGCCGAGTTATAAAAACCACTGGACGTATGCGACTCCATCGAAAATTGCTGCACATAAAATTGCTGGGAGGAGTTGTCGAAGGCCAAAGCTGCCGATACGTACAGATCCACTTTATCGCGCTTCAGCAGCGTGCGCAGTATTTTCAGCTGCACCCGCAGCAGCAGGTTGTATTTACCTGCGCTGCTTCCTGTAACCCCGACCTCCAGCACCTGCGCGTAGGGGTTGGCCGCTGTGCCTTCCTCAGGTTTAGGAATATAGGTTCCGACCAACTGCTGCTGCAGCACGGTTTCCAGGGCAGCATACGAAATCAAAATAGGTATATTTAGTTGTATAGGTTTTTCCATAGACTATTGTTTAGAACGATTATGGAGGTATCCGCAGGTTTAAGCTTTCTTTTTAAAGCCCGGTCCAAAACCATAATCAAGGCTGTTCCTCCTTTATCGAGCTGCCTAAAGTTAAAAAGAGATGCGTGGCAGGGCAATTAAACCTGTAAATTAACCGCAAAAGTTAAATATAGTGAAAAAACTGTACATACTGCCCGTTTGAGCGTAGCTGGAAGCGGTGATTAGAATGGCAACAGGTTATGAGCTTGCTAAAGTAGGAAAACGGGAAACACCTATACTAATAGACTACTTTAATTGCCACAAATCAAGCTACCGCCGAACTTGCAGCAGCTTGTATACTTAATAACATGCACCGAAGCTCAAGCGCCGGGGGCAATTAATCGACTGATCACAAAAAAAAACGAAAATCTTATTTACTTTTTGTAAAACAAACTAGACTTATATCAAAAGTTCTCGTATAATTGTGTAAAATATACTTTACTTTTAATCAAACAAGATTTACTTATGAAAAACGCAACCTGGAAAATTCAACAAAGACAGAACACGAAGGTGTTAGCTTTCTGGACCACTGCTTGGACCCTGTCAGTGGCTCTAGCTACCTTCGGGCCAAAGTTCATTTGGCAGGAAAACGTTACCGTCACGGTTATGGCGATTGTGCTCAATGCGGCATTAGGGGTCGGCATGATCCTGGCCAATATCCGGCATTTAAAGGGCCTGGACGAGATGCAACAGAAAATACAACTGGAAGCCATGGGCATTGCGCTGGGTGTGGGAGTGGTTGGCGGATTGAGTTATACCCTGCTGGATGCAACCAACCTTATACCCGGAGATGCAGAGATTTCCATTCTGCTTATGGTCATGGCTCTCTCCTATTTGGGAACCATCTTTATCGGACTTAATCGCTACAAATGAAAAATCGCCTCAAAGTACTCAGAGCTGAGCGGGATTTAACCCAGGCTGACCTGGCTGATCAGTTAGCGGTGTCCAGGCAAACGATCAATGCCATTGAGAAAGGTAAGTTTGACCCCAGTTTGCCCCTGGCCTTCAAGATATCGAGGTTGTTTAATCTAAAGATCGAAGAAGTATTTCACGAAGAGGAAAGTCTCTAGATTCCAGCCCCCCACCTCAGGCACGTGCTTCATGTTCGTGCCTGTGCTTTTTGATCATCTTTCTTATTAAAACAACAACAGTGCAAGCAACGGGCTTATAAAAAACACCTGTTCGTTGCAGGTATATATAAAGCTTTATGCCGCATGATTCTTTGTTGCTGTAAACCAGTCACTTTCCTTTGTACATGCGCTAAATATTACATTTCTAATAAACCCTATCTCACACAACGCGTATTACCCTAACTGAAAACACACACCATAAGCCCTATACTTATAGATTAAACTTTTACATAAAAAACCTTTACCTATTAAATTTGTACTTTTTATGAAAAAGTTATTATTAATTCCCCTGTGTTTTTCCCTTTTCTTTACTTCCTGCAGCAACGACGACGGTGATGCGGTTGTCCCGGTAGTATCAAAGATCGATGCTGACATGCGAGGCGACTGGACCAATACTTCCATCAAACGAATTTATTATTCCGACACGGATACGGTGATGTATGCCGATTCCGTCGCACGCCAGGCCTACTTTAATTTCGACGGGCAAAAAATGACCGTTACACTGCAAGGCAGCTCGAACAAAGATGTCTGGAAGTATAGCTTCCCGGATAAAAACGACTCCACCCACATACAACTTCAACAAAACGCAGTCACGACCAATTACTTAGTTACCTCACTCACTGATTCTGACATGGTATGGGTGGAAGAAAGAGCCTGGGCAGGTTACCCCGAGGAAGTGCCGGACAATCAGAAAACGACATCCAAATTGGGCGTGTATACCTGGAGATTCGAAAGGAAAAATTAAATCATTCTTTCTTAAATGCAGAAGAGGCAGAAGCTAAAAGCTCCTGCCTCTTCTGTTTTATGCTCACCTATCACTACCGCAAAAAATACTGCTAACGCTTTGCGAATTGTTTCGCTTTAAATTCTGGCCTGGTAGGTGTACAACTGGTAGTACCTGCCCTTTTTCTCCAGCAGTTCCTCATGTTTACCCTGTTCCACAATATGTCCCTGCTCAATCACCAAAATCTGGTCGGCCTGGCGAATGGTGCTCAGGCGGTGCGCAATCACGAACGTGGTGCGGCCCTGCATCAGGGTCTTTAAGCTGGCCTGTATCAGGCTCTCGCTCTCTGTGTCCAGGTTTGAGGTAGCCTCGTCCAGTATGAGCACGCGCGGGTCGGCCAGCACGGCCCGGGCAATGGCAATGCGCTGCCGCTGCCCGCCCGAAAGCTTTACGCCCCGCTCCCCGATCAAGGTGTCCAGGCCATTTTCAAAACGATCTGTAAACTCCTGCACATACGCCGCCTCTACGGCTTGCTGTACTTGCACCGTGGTAGCATTGGGGCGAGGGAATAAGATATTTTCGCGAATTGTGCCTTCAAACAGGAAATCGTCCTGCAGCACCACACCCAACTGGCTGCGGTAACTCTGCAGGCTTATCTTCTGCAGATCATGTCCATCCACGGTGATAAGGCCACTGTCGGGGTTCAGAAAGGAGGCGGCCAGCCCGGCAATGGTGGTTTTACCGGAGCCGGAGGTGCCCACCAGGGCCGTAACGGAGCCTGCCGGCGCGCTGAAACTGATCGCCTTAACCACTTCTTTCCCAGCCTCGTACGCGAACGACACATTATCAAACAGGATGTCGCCGTGTATCTGGTTCAGCTGCAGGGTTCGGTGCCCTCCTTCATCCTCCAGGGGCGTGTTTAGGATTTCCTGCGTGCGGTCGAGGCCGGCAAAAGCCTCCGTAAACTGGCTGCCGATGTTGCTCATCTGCAGGATTGGCGCGATCATAAACCCCAGGTAAAGCGTAAAAGCCAGAAAATCGCCGAAGGTTAGCTGGTTGTCCATGATCAGGTACCCGCCAATCCCCATAATGCCCGCCGAAGCCAGGCCCAGCAATAAGGTAGCCGCACTGGTCACCATGCTGGTGGTTACCAGGCTTTTCTTCACGTTCAGGAAAAGGCGGTTCACACCATCCTCGAATGTTTTGATCTCCTGTGCCTCTGCATTAAAGCCTTTGATTACCCTAACGCCGCCCAGCGTTTCGGTCAGCCTGCCCGTTACTTCGGCATTGATCACACCGCGCTCCCTGAAAATTGGCCGAATCTTCCCGAAAGCTTTCAGGGAGATCACCCCGAAAATGGCCACCGGTATCAGGACAAACGCTGTCATAAGCGGACTGATGTAAATAAGCAGGCCCAGGCAGATGAGGGAGGTGAGCACCCCGCCGATCATCTGGGCAAAACCCGTCCCGACCAGGTTGCGCACCCCCTCCACATCCGACATGATGCGCGAGACCAGCTCACCGGTTTTGGAGTTATCGAAGAAGCGGATGGGCAACTGGATAATGTGCCGCTGCACCCGGGCACGCAGCTGCGAAATGAGGTGCTGCGCCTCCACGCTAAGGATCTGCGTGAGCACAAAAGAGGTAACCGCCTGAATTACAATGGCAGCCGCCACGGCCAGGATGAGCCATTTCAGCAGGCTCAGATCGCCCTTCGGAATCACGTCGTCGATCAGGTATTTGGTGGCTCCCGGCAAAACCAGGCCGGCCAGGCGACTGATGATGATGAGTACCAGTCCGATACCCAGGTATTTTTTACGCGGCCAGATGATGGTTTTGAAAACCTGGCCAATGGTTACATGCTCTAGTTTTTTTGATTTCGACATTTCCATACTTTATCAGGTCCGAAAGTACGATTTATCAAGCAATTAAAAGCTGCCCGTTGCATTTGAATTAATGCCAGCACGATGGTTAAAAGCTTGCGGTAAAATGTGGTAACTTGCGGCAAGTATAAAACTGCATGAAACTGACAAAAGTACTGTGAGGTATTTCTTCCATATCGGGTATAACGGTGGCAATTACAGGGGCTGGCAACGGCACCCATACGGTGTAAACGTGCAGCGGGTAATTGAGGATAGTCTGAGTCGCATCCTGAAAACACCTATTGCCATTGTAGGCTGCGGACGAACAGACGCACAGGTGCATGCCACGCAGTTCTTCTTTCACCTGGATGTTGCACAGCCCTGGGAGTTTGACATGCTTTTCAGGGTGAACAAAACATTACCCGCGGATATTGCCGTATTCGATATCATCCCGATGGAGGGCTTGCCGCATGCCCGTTTCGATGCCAACCAGCGCGACTACGACTATTTCATCCATACGTATAAAGACCCCTTTCTCAATCAGGTCAGCTCCTTTTACCGCCTGGAAAACCTGGACCTGGATCTTCTGAATACGGCTACTTCCCTGCTCCCCCTTCATAACGACTATAGTTCGTTTTGCTTAACCCCGCTGGAGCATGAGAGTACGATCTGCCATGTATCCCGTGCCCGCTGGCATGCGGAAAGCAGCGGGGAACGGCTTCGTTTTCAGATCTCGGCAAACAGGTACCTCCGCCGCATGATCCGGATCATTGTCGGGCAGCTCCTGCAGGTGGGAAGCGGCACCCTGAGCCTGGATGCCTTTGAAAGTTACTTGTCCGCAACCCGTGCCCCAAAGCAACACAGCCCGGCGCACCCGCAAGGCCTGTTCTTGACCAAAGTGACCTACCCTTACCTCAACCTCCCCGCCCGAAACCCTTTTCCTGCCTTCCAGGACCAGCAGCTAAACGCAGACTCGACAGTTTAGTGCTAAACATGAAAGATCGATAATAAACTATAGCTGCATGATGCACTTAACTAGTGTCATAGTCCTGTTCTGCAGTAACTGCGTATAGCGGTATAGCACAATAAATAAATTCGTGAAGCACATATCTTATCTTGACGTAAGATGGATAGCACCAGGGAAATCATGTATAACCAGAACAGCGTTTTAATTGTAGCAGTTTTGTTTGTCATTATCTTACTTGCCAATGAAGCCGGTTTCAGATTAGGGCATCGTTACCAGCGTAAAACAGATACGGATGTAAAAACGCAGACCAACACCATACAGGCCGGCACCCTGGGTTTGCTGGCGCTTATCCTGGGCTTTACGTTTAACATGGCCCTGCAACGGTATAACGACCGCAGTGAAGCTGTGATCAATGAAGCAAATGCCATCGGAACTGCCTTGCTCCGTACCAGACTCCTGCCTGTGCCCTACGATTCGCTGACCCACGAATTGCTGCAACAATACATCAATTACCGATTGCAACTCAGCAACACCGAAGATGCTATGATAACAGAAAGGGAGCAATTGGACGAGGAAACTAAAAGAATTCAGAGTGAAGTATGGATAAATGCCGTGAAAGCTGCCCGAATTGATCCGAGGCCAGTAACGTCCGGCTACTTTATTACTGCGCTCAACAACATGATCGATGCCTATGGAACACGAAATGCCCTGTTGCAGCTCCATGTTCCGGAGGTCATCCTGTTTTTGCTGTTCATCGTGTTCATCACCGCTGGCGCCATGATGGGCTATTCGAGCGGCTTAGGAAAGAAGAGGTCCCTGGTGCCCTCAATGATGATGAGTTTTCTGATCTGCCTGGTGGTTTTCATCGTCATAGACCTCGACAGACCCAAAAGAGGCATCATCAAAGTAAACCAGGATAGCATGCTGCAATTAAAAGATGACTGACCATGAAGAGTTCTTTTTCCTCCTGAAAACCAACTCTTAAATGTAAGCAGTTCACAGGTATGTCTGCATTATGCTGGTCTAACCTGGGTAGACTGACACATTATTTTCTTTCCTTTACTTTACCGATCTTGCCCTTTTAAAAATTATCCCCTAAATCAGCAGCTGCTTATGAACCGCTTGTTATCTAAAGACAAATCAGAGCTGCTGCTCCATTATCTTGAGGTGGCGCTACCGGATGCAGTTTACGATGCAGAAAAGCACCGGCTGGAACTCATACCGGATCAAACCAGTGCCGGGCAAGTGTATTTCCGATTACCCCTCAACCTTACTTATACCAGCTTTAAACAAAAAGCAGCACAGGCTACTTCTTTTAAGTATGTTATTCTGCTGATACAGGCTGGCAACTGTGCGCTGGGCTATTTTGAGGATGGCTATAACGTGCACCACAAAGTTTTCAGGTCGTATATGGTCCGGAAAAAGCAAGGGACAAGCCAGATCAAATACCTGAAAACAAAGGGCAAATCCAGGGCCGGTTCACGCGTGCGGCTCGGAGAAACAACTGAGTTCTTCGAGAACATCAACACGCGGCTACAGGCATACTTTGAGGAACACGAAGTGCAGTGCATAGCGATCAGCTGCTCCAAAACACTGCTGCCTTACCTGTATCATGCCAAAACAGCGCCGCCCTTCACTAAGAACGACTCACGTCTTTACAAAATCCCCAAACACATCCACACTCCCATTTACGATGTGCTTTTAGATGCGAACCAGTTCCTGCTTCGTGGGGAGTTGATCTATGAAGAGGCGCAAACAGCCTTTGCAATAGACCTATTGGTTAAAGCCAGGGTAGCGCAGACAGAAACTGATGTATGTGATGATGCGGATGACCTGGAGAATGAAAGCGCCTGACTGAAGTTTATGGTGCCGGTTTAAAAACTCGTTGCAGCGTTCACAGCATGCACCTCATTTCGGTACCAGTAATCGAACTTTGGCACCGCCTTAAAACAGGTAAATGCAACTTGAAATATGCCGATTCGTTAATTAGCAGCAGGCAAGCCGAGCAGACTTTTACACCGCGGAGCTTTGGCTTTGTTAACCTGCCTTTCTACCCAACAAATCTTTATATGCAAGAAGAAAATAGCCTGAACCTGAACAACACCACCGATGACCTGATGCGGGTTGCGAACGAATATTGGGAGAAATTCCTGTTCATGTTGCCTAACATCCTGCTGGCACTTGTCATTTTTTTTATCGCACTCTGGATTGCCGGTAAAGTGAAAACGATGCTGGAGGCCAGGCTCACCAGTAAAGCGCACGATAAGATTATGGGCAAATACATTGCCCTGGTGGCCAAATGGCTTGTTCTGATCATCGGTATACTGCTGGTGCTGCAGGCCCTGGGCATGAGTGGCATTGCAGGCGGACTGCTGGCCAGCGCGGGTTTATCGGCTTTTGTGATTGGCTTTGCCTTTAAAGATATCGCAGAGAACTTTCTGGCCGGTCTCATTCTCGCCTTTAGCCGCCCTTTCGAGATCAACGACACCATAGAGGTAGAAGACACCATCGGGAAGGTAAAGGAACTGCACCTGCGCACCACCCACATCCTGACCTTCGACAGTAGGGATGTTTATATCCCGAATGCCACCATCCTGACCTCTAAGCTGACCAACCTGACCCAAAACGGCTTGATCCGGATGGATTTTGTAGTGGGAATTGATTACAATGATAACATTCAGGATGCTATTAACCTGATCGAAAAAACAGCATTGGGCGTGGATGGTGTTTTGGAAAAAGACCCGCCCTATGCCACTGTAGAAGAGCTGGGCGTTAGCACCGTGAATATCAAAGTTTTTTTCTGGGCCGAAACTACAGATTACAAAAAGGCGGTGCTCTTACTGAAAGGAAGCATCATGCAGGCCGTGACCAAAGCTTTGCTGGAGAATGGCTTCGGGTTGCCCGCCGATATCCAGGAGCTTAAGCTCTACGATTACCAAAAGGATATTCCTATCCGGATGGTGGAACAAGCCGCAAAGCCCGGACAGCTTGACTAAACCAGCTGCGGCAATATCTGTTTCCGCTCCTTTCATGTTATAAGGGCATAAACCTACCCTTTACTGTTTAAATGAAACATGCGTAGGGTGAAGGACATTAACAAAAGTGCCATGAGCAGTATTGAAATAATGTGGACTGCGTACATTCGTACTGTTTTGAAATCTGCCAAGCCATGAAACAGGATTATACAATACCGACCCAGACGCGCATTGGCCATGTGCACCTGAAAGTTTCAGACCTGCCCAGAGCGCTGGCGTTTTATTGCGACTTACTTGGCTTTGAGCTGACCACCACGTACGGCACCGATGCCGCCTTTATTTCAGCTGGAGGTTATCACCACCACATCGGCCTGAATACCTGGTACAGCAAAGGCGGCTCTCCCCCACCCGTCCAGAGCACCGGCTTGTTCCACACAGCCATTGTCTATCCTACCCGTAAAGATCTGGCCGCTATCCTTAAACGGTTGCTGGATGCAGGTTACCCGCTGGCGGGAGCCTCTGACCACGGTGTTTCGGAAGCTTTGTATTTATCAGACCCCGACCATAATGGCGTAGAACTTTACTGGGACAGACCGCAGGAGCGCTGGCCACAAAACCCCGATGGTTCACTGAACATGTACACGCGTCCGCTCGACCTGGAGAATCTGCTGCAGGAACTGGAATAGTAAAGACGGCTTACAATTCTTTCTGCCAATTTTTTCCTATCTTCATTTCGATATACCTCTAAATTTGATACATATGAAACGTATTCTACCTGCTTTACTGATAGTGATGTTGCTGTTTCAGCAATGCACCTCTTCCGCTGATGTGGTGGCAACCACCGAAAACGGTACCCCCACAGCTGCCTACCTGGATAGTTCCGGCAAGCCGGATGAAATAAGTGGCGGTGCCCGTATGATTACGATCTCTACACCCAAAGGCGATTTTAATGTCTGGACAAAGCGGGTAGGCAATAACCCTACCATGAAGGTGCTGCTGCTACATGGCGGGCCGGGTGGCACGCACGAGGCTTTCGAGTGCTTCGACAGTTATTTACCAAAGGCTGGCATCGAGTACTTCTACTACGATCAGCTGGGCTCACACTACAGCGACCAGCCAAACGACACCAGCTTATGGAACACTGCGCGTTTTGTGGAAGAAGTGGAACAGGTGCGGAAAGCTTTGGGCCTGAACAAGGATAATTTTTACCTCCTCGGCCACTCATGGGGTGGCATACTGGCCACGGAGTATGCCCTTAAATACCAGGACAACCTGAAAGGCCTGATCATATCGAACATGGTTGCCAGCGTTCCGGCTTACAACAAATATGCCCAGGAAGTGTTGGGTCCGCAGTTGAACCCTGAGGTACTGGCCGAGATCAAGCAGATCGAAGCCAACAACGACTTTCAGAACCCGCGCTACATGGAATTGCTGCTCCCTAATTTTTATACGGAACACCTGCTGCGCATGCCTTTTGAAAAATGGCCGGAGCCAACGGTGCGCATGTTTAACCACATGAACCAAACGATATATGTGCAGATGCAGGGTCCAAGCGAATTCGGCATTACAGAACAGGCCTCCCTCAGGAACTGGGACAGATCGCGTGACCTGCCTCAGATAAAAGTACCTACCCTGACGATCGGTGCCGAGCATGACACCATGGACCCGGAATATATGAAATGGATGGCAAGCCAGCTGCCAAAAGGGCAATCTCTCTATTGTCCGAATGGAAGCCACATGGCGATGTACGATGATCAGAAAACGTACTTTGACGGGTTGGTCAGTTTTATAAAACAAGTTGACAGGGAATCTCAGAAAAAGTAGCCACCCTGCTGCTTATTATTTTTTTTACTGGAAGGCATGCTATATAGTTAGCATGCCTTTTTTAGCATAATAGTATACAGGAAGAAAGTATACAGAAATAAATAATACTTTCACCCAATAATTATACCTATCAACGAAATAGTATTAATATACACTACATAAATTATTGATCAGTAGTATATTGTATAAGGTAAAGGAGTGAAACCTTACAATAATCACTATGAAAGTAAACAATATTTACCCCGGACTAATTCTTATTTCAGGTATCTGCTTGCTTTCGCGGTGTTCCGATATAAAAACTGAGAACCATCTGGAACAAGCCGCGCTCGTACCTGCGCTACAGCAGGGTACACCGCAACTTCAAAATGGAGGCTTCAAAAGTCAGGTGGAATATGGCAAGCACCTGGTTATGATTACGGGTTGTGGCGACTGCCATACCCCTAAAAAAATGACGGACAAAGGCCCTGTGCTGGACCAGACCTTAATGCTTTCAGGACATCCGGCGAAGACGCCTCCTCCTGACATAGAGCGGGCAGAAATAGAGAAAAAGGGGTTGGCTGTTACTGATAACTCGACTGCATGGGTTGGGCCCTGGGGTATTTCTTATGCAGCGAATCTCACCTCTGATAAAACAGGTATCGGAACCTGGCAGGAGCAGAATTTTATTAAAGCGCTCCGGGAAGGAAAACACAAAGGAATCGCCTCTGCCCGCACTATTTTACCCCCTATGCCCTGGGAGATGTATCAGCACATGTCGGATGAAGAACTGAAAGCAATTTTTGCCTACCTGAAGTCAACCAAACCGATCAACAACAGGGTACCGGAGCCTGAACCTCCACTATCTGCAGGCAAAAATTAACCCTTGTGTTATTTTCGCTCTAAAACATAACATGCGAAAACTAAATGAATATAACGTGGCAAGTTATTCGATAAAAAACCTTAGCGTGCTAAAGAACCTCCTCCACAGGCAGCCGTCATTAAGAAAGGTATACTAATCTTCTGGCTGTTTCTGATGGTATTCATTTTCACCACCAGAAATGATCGTGAAACTTACGAGGTGGCTTTTTACGTCCGTACATGTAATATACCACATAGCCCACGCCGTACAGTGTCAGAATCAAAACGATTATTAACGCTTCCATACTTTTTCCTTGTAGTACCGGCAGTATCCCGCAAGTATTGTTATAAACAATGCCAGGTGATGCAATTTATATAATACGTAAATCCTGGGCTTTTTGGGTAAGCATCGGCTTTTTGGGTAAGCATCGTCATTTTATGTTAAGGCGACAATTTGCGCTATACTGAAATTAGATAAGCAAACAGTCGCTTTCCTTTGGTAAATAAGGTGGGTATTAAAGCAGAAAGAGTTTACTTCAGCACGTTCAGTACCTTGTACATTTTAGGCACCAGCGAAGCCGAAGAGCCATTGTAATTATTCACGGTAAACGCAAACACGTAAGTCCGCCCTTGCTTGCTGGTATGGTAGCCGCAAAATGCTTTAACCCCCTGAATGGTGCCGCTTTTCATTTTCATGCCGTTGTAAACAGGCAATGCATGGTAAAAACCGCTGTACCAGGGTTGTTTAAAGGCATGCAGTAAAATACTGACCTGGGCGTGGGTTGTAACCCGGTTCAAAGGGGAAAGCCCGGAACCATCCACCATCATCAGCTCCGTATCCGGGATGCCGCGCTTCCCCCAAAAATGCTGTATCGTTTTAACACCGGTATCCGCTGCGTTGTTTGCGCCGTGTTTCGAGGCAATGGTTCTGACCAGCGCCTCGCCGTATAAATTGATGCTCTTTTGGTTGAACCAGTACATAATACTGTCCAGGGGGGGCGAGGTAATGGTATGAAAAACCGTAAAATCACTAAGCTTCGTTGCCTGTTGTGCAGCACGTTGCGGCAATTGTATGCCTAAAATTTGTAAGGTATCGGCTAAAGTATAAATAAACTGGCCGGAAGCGGAAGGCATGGCGCCTGAAATTTTAAAGCTGTTTTCCTTAACCGGAATAGTACCCCGAATGGTGACGTACGATGTGCTGACCGGGAAATAGATGTAAGCTTTATCACCGGTACCTGTAGCCGCAGAAACTACCTCAGAACGAAAGGAAACATTTTTAAGGGGAGGTTCAGTTCTGAGAACTTTTACCGGGTCGCCAATGGTATGCCCGGATCGTAAAAAGAGATCGTACTGGTTTTCGCGCCAGTTAAGTTTAGCGGCCCCGGCACCGTAATAGTTAGCCAGGTCCTGCCAGATCCAGCCATCCGGAATCACTTCCCCCTCCCACCCTGCATTATCCAGCAACAGCGCGTCGAATTTCCGGATACCAGTTTTGTGAATTGAATGGGAAAGGTTTTTTAACACCACCGGCGCTTTGGTTTCCGGCCAGCGCCAGCTACCCAGCGTCGGGTCGCCGGAGGGGAGGATCATCAGGGAAGTCCGTTCTCTGTCCTTGTGAAAGGCAAACCTGGTTTCATAACGGAAATTCTTGCCGAGCAGCTCATAGGCACTTACGCTCGTGATCACTTTCTGTGTGGAAGCAGGGGCTAAACCTACCAAACCGTTTTTCTGGTAGATCACTTTGCCCGTTTGCGCATCCACCACGTACAGTGACGCCAGGCCACTGCTCAGCTGTGGGTCGCGTTCAAAAGCCTCAAATGCAGCTTTTAACTTAGCAGGCACTTCCTGTGCCCAGGAAGCTGTGTGCCATAACAGGGCGAAAAATACGAGTAAAGGGCGGCTAAAAGATGTTCCCATGGGCACAAAGAAAGTAAAGGCAAGATCTAAAGCCCTAAAAAGTCAGGAGCAGAAAGTTTATAGTTTACCCAGCTTAAAATACCCCAGGTGCATCTTATCCTCAACGCCTGAATTTTTGGGGATCAACTGCAGACTGTATTTTTTCCGTTGAGATTCTGTAAGGATATCCTTCACTAAAAAAAGGTCGTCTACATCCACGCCAAACTTATCGTCTACGTGCGAGGCTGCGCCCTTAAAGCCCGTGTGTTTATAAAAGGCTGTCTGTTTGCCCTGCCTAATAGCCTCGCCCTGATCTTTGGCAACCGCTAGCATCTTATAATGGAATTCATCAAACTCATTCACTTTGTATCCGCCGAGGTTCAGGAAAAACAATTTGGGCGTACTTAGATCCATGTTCATTTCATGTTCCTTTTTTGGCACAACCACTACCTCGTGGCCATCTACAAAGTTTACCTCGCGCCATGCATCCACGTGTAACAGGCTTTTCGCTTCGGGCCAGAAAGTTTTGAGCTCAGGCACAAGCTCCTTCAAAGTGTTGGCAATGCCAAAGAAAATATCGTGTTGTTCTGTGTTCCTGCCCGCAGGCCTGCACCCTAACAGGAGCATATATAACTTAGGATTTTGCATATGACAAATATACGTACTTGTACCGAGCGTAAAATTACTTTTCCAGACTTTATCAAAACCTGTGCCTGATTCAACAGGATCAGGTATATACGATTACAGAAGTAAAGGATACTTTGCGCATCGGCTTTCTGGATACAGGGTTGAAAGCGGTGACCAGACCAGCTGCCCGCAGCGCCTCAAAAGCTTGCAGGTAATTACCCCTGATGTAGCTTGTGCCGATGTTATGATGCCTGTAAATACTATCCAGGGGTAGGTTATGGTAAAAATCTGCCATATGGGCTAATGCTGACGTCAGGTTTTTAATGGAATACCGGTACTGCTCCTGAAACAGGGAGAGCTGGTGCTTGATGTTGGCGCCGAACAAGGGCACGCCGTCTTCCTGAAAATCGCTGTACATGAGCATGAGCTCCTTCATCTTCATGTAAGCGGTATCTGTTTTGGAAACAAAAAAGAGGTAATGACTGGTCTGGTTCTTCTTCGGGAGGCTTATTTTGAAACGAAACGTCTTGTACTCCTTTTCTTTGAAGATCTCCTCGAAGCTGTCCACGATAAAGTCTTCCCGCTGCGTGGCGTCCTGGTAGCGGTCATAAAATTCTGTGATCTTCCGGATACGTTCTACCCCGAAAATATCCCACAGGATGTGTTTTTCTGTCACGTTTTGGATGGCGGTCCGCATTTTAGCAGGACTGAACAGCATAAAAACATCCAGCCCCCAGCGCCTGATGGACTGCAAAAGCATTTGCTGCGAAAAATCGTAACCGAAAGGGTCCGCAAAAAGAAGCGCGGGTGTGTCGGTGCCCAACAGCCGGGCCAGTAAACTAAAATTTATCTCCTCGTGCAGCAGTACAGGCTTGTGCACCAGGTCAGCAAAGTATGGCAGCTGCTCCAGGTTCTGTTTCAGCCTGGCTGCTATAGCAGGCTTTTGGTCTGTAAAAAACGTCCTGACAATTTTATTCAGGTTATACCGATCCGATGTCCCGAAAACACTGTTCAAGATTTTAACCGGGCATGCTGGCTTTTTATCAATAAATGCTCCTTCGCCGGCATACAGATCTATAAAAGCCAGACTATGATCCGACTTATAGCGCTGGCCCTGCAAGTAACTACTGCACCAGGCTTTAAAGTACTCGCTCAGTATTTCTGATTTGATCTCGGATGCGTCACGCTGTATTTTAAAGAATTCGCTGGTATCGGCAGTAGACATTAAGTTGAATTAGACAGTCGTGCGTTTGATGCAGCGTGTTGGCCGCTGGATGAATAACAAAGTTAACCGGGAATTCTGGAATGAAAAGCACGGGGCCGGAACAATTTACAGCTGACAGGAAAAAACCTGCACCAGGGATATGCAGGTTTGAGTTACCTGAAATCGATAAAAAAAGTATGGGAGACGCCATGCCGTCAGGCATCTTCCATCTCCCTTATTAAACCGGAATAGTAAGCGGTAAAATTAAGATGACGTGTCCTCTGGTAATACCTCATCCTCCTGCCGGCTTATATAAACACCGTACATAATAAGCCCGGCGCCGGCAGCGAAAGCCAGGTAGCCTTTGTTTTTGTTGGTTAAATCGTTCCAGAAATCCATGCCGAATTTTCTTGGGTCCTGAATGGCTGCAGATATCTCAGAGGGGTTCTGGATCAGGTAATCAATCGTTTTGTTATTCGTCTTCATATCGTTTATGTTTTAAAACTTTAATACGGCTATACTTCCGTATTAGATATAGAAGCGAGGATTGTTTGCCATATACGTTGGGGTAAGGCTATACTTTCAGGTTCGGAAGCAGTTCTCTCTGATGCTACACGCTGCGGTGTTAAAAGTTGTTAAAGGAACCACCTTAATTTTATACTTCCTATCTTCGCAGGCAAAGCCGGCACGAAAATGCGTGCCGCTACGTAAGCTAAAAACACAGCGATCTGTAAAGTATGATGAGATTAACAGGAAACCTTAACCAGATAAAGCAAAAAAGGGACGACAATAACAAGGACATTGAGCTCCTGGTTGACAGGATTGAATATATTACCCAAATGAAAGACGGCCGTTTTTATCAGCCATTTGATTTTATGGATGAGCTAGAAACGCCCTTTACCCTGACCGGCGATTGCCTGGCCAGGGTTACAGGCAAGCATTTTGAAGAAGGCGAACACCGGTTTCTGGTATATGACAAAGTCGGCGAATTGTATGAGCTGAATGAGAACAAGGAGCTTTACGTGACCACAGCGTATGACTTTGATGCCGATGTCACCATCTTAACCGCGGTCGAATACGCTGTCCATGTCACGAATGAGGAATTTCAGCAATTAAAGCACGAGCGAAGCGTAGAGAAGAAAGCTAAAAAAGGAAGAAGCAACAGGAAGAAATAAACCCGATTTGCCTGTCAGCATTGCCACCATGTAACCCACCCGCATGCAAAGTTTACTTACCATACCCTACCACAACAATTTTGTCCATAAATTCCCGGGAGATACTACCGGTGACCTGACCCCGCGCCAGACACCCGGCATGCTGTATTCCAGTGCCCGGCCCACCCCTGTCGCAAAACCTGAATTGTTAGCCTGGTCGGATGAGCTGGCCCAGGAATTGGGTATCCAAAAACCAACAGCGCAGCAGGAAGTGGATATACTGGGCGGTAACCTGGTGACGGAAACCATGCAACCGTATGCCGCCTGCTATGCCGGGCACCAGTTCGGTAACTGGGCAGACCAATTGGGAGATGGCCGTGCTATTACGCTTGGCGAATGGGAAACCGCTGCAGGCAAGTCATGGGAACTGCAGCTGAAAGGAGGTGGTCCCACTCCCTATTCCCGCCGTGCGGATGGTCGCGCAGTGCTGCGCTCCTCGGTACGCGAGTACCTCATGAGCGAAGCAATGCATTACCTGGGCGTTCCCACCACCAGAGCGCTGAGCCTGGTAGCCACCGGCGATGCGGTGCTGCGCGACATGTTTTACAACGGAAATGCAGCTTACGAGCCCGGTGCCATTGTCATGCGCACCGCTCCAAGCTTCCTGCGATTTGGCAATTTCGAAATGCTGAACGCCCGTAAGGAGATTGACAATCTGCGCAACTTAACCACCTGGACTATAGCGCGCTATTACCCCCATATTAAAGCGGAGAATAAGGTATTGCCTTGGTTTAAGGCAGTAGTGGACCGCACCGCAAAACTGATGGTGGAATGGATGCGCGTAGGCTTTGTGCATGGGGTGATGAACACTGACAACATGTCTATACTTGGTCTCACCATCGACTATGGCCCCTATTCGTTTGTGGATGAATATGACCCGACTTTTACCCCGAACACCACTGATTTACCTGGCAGAAGATATGCTTTTGGCAAGCAGCCCTCGGTTGCTTACTGGAACCTGGGTTGTCTGGCTGGCGCCTTGCTCCCTTTGTTGCCAGGGCAGAAAGAGGAACTGGTGGCCACGCTCGAAACGTACCAGGAAGTATACTGGCAGCATTATTATGCCATGATGGGGAAAAAGCTGGGGCTGGACCAGGTTTCGGAAACTGACATCCAATTAATCAGGCAACTGGAAGCCACCCTGACTGCATTGCAGCCTGATATGACCATCTTTTACCAGCTCCTGCTCGATTTGCCCCTTCACGTTGGAGATGCTAAGGCGGTTATAGCCCATTTTGAGCAGAGCTTTTACAAAGCGCCTGCTGAACAGGAAACAGAGGCCCTGACAGACTGGGTAAAAACCTATATCGCTCGGCTGAACACCAACACCATCAAACGCCTCGATTCACAGCAAATGATGCGGGCCGCCAATCCGCGTTTCATACTTCGGAACTACCTGCTACACCAGGCTATTGAGCAACTGGAGAAAGGCGATGCCCACCTGTTTACAGAACTCCAGGCTGCCATCAAATCACCTTACTCCAGCCAGTCTGACAAGTTCTTCGCCAAAAGGCCAGACTGGGCCAATGAGAAAGCGGGTTGCTCCATGTTGTCCTGTAGTTCGTAGACGAAAGGAACACGCTGGAAAAGGAACCGGCGCCCTGGTGGACCAGCACGCAGCTTAGCTAGGATGCAAATATTTCCTTTACATCCTTATACGCCTTAATTTCCAAAGGATTTCCGCTCATGTCAAGGAAAAACATCGTATGCTGTTCCCCTGGCTTCCCCTGATAGCGGATATATGGCGCCACGATAAATTTCACATGGTGCTGGGTTAATTTTTCCTGCAACTGCTCAAACTGCTCATGTTCTAGAATACAGCCAAAATGAGGGATCGGAACACGGATGCCGTCCACTTTTCCGCAATAATCCAGCGCTGGCAGATGAGGGCTAACGTGGGCAGAAAGCTGGTGTCCAAAAAAATCAAAGTCAATCCAGCTCTCCGTGCTTCTGCCCTCCCGGCAACCCAACACGCCTATATAAAACTGACGTGTGGATTCAATGTCCTTCACCTTGAAAGCGTAATGAAAAGACCCCATGCTTAGTATCCTTTTTTGGGTGAGACTACATTGAGCAATTGTTGTTTATTCCGCAACCTGTCATAGTTTTCAAGGATAAGAGGAACCACAGAGGCCGGGTCGGTTACGCTGGCGATGTGCGGAGTTACGTTTACCTTCGGGTGCGCCCAAAAAGGATGCTGTTCCGGCAGCGGCTCTTCCCTGAAAACATCAAGGCTCGCGCCTGACAAATGGCCGTTGTCCAGCATTTCAAGCAGGTCGGCTTCCACCAGGTGCGCGCCCCTTGCTACGTTTATGATAAATGCGTTTTGGGGTAACTTTCGGAACGTTTCCTTGTTCAGGATGTTTTTGGTTGCTTTGGTTAGCGGCAATAAACAGATCAGCACCTGGGCCTGAGCCAGGAAAGCATCGAGGGCCTCGTCGCCGGCAAATATGTTCACACCTGCTATGTTCTTTGCCGTACTTGCCCAACCATTCACATTAAAACCTAGTTTAGCCAGATTACCGGCCACATGCGCGCCTAAAACACCCACTCCCATCACACCCACGGTTACATCGCTGATGCGCAGGTAGGGCTTCGGTGTCCAGTTACTTTCCGTTTCCTGCGTTTTATAAAATGACAACCCGCGAAGGTGGTTCATGACAAGGGCAATGGAGAAGTCGGCCATGTCGCGGGTCAGGTTTTCGTCTGTTACGCGCGTGATCTGGGCCAAGTCTGGCAAGCCAGGGTCTTTCATGATATGGTCCACGCCGGCACCCATGGATGAAATGCACTGAAGGTTCGGAAACTCGGCAAATACTCCGATCGGATGATTCCAGACAAGGGCAAAAGTAATATCTTCCTTATTACCTGTGTCGGGGTACAGTCTGAGGTCCAGCTCCGGTCTTTTCTCTTGCAATGCTTTTGCCCAGGGTTTCATATCCCTCCCCTGGCTTATCAGTATCATGGCCATTGTGCAGCTTGTTTCAGTTAATTACTTGGTGGCGGTTCTTTCTATTTCACGCAGGTTTTCAAGCTTTTTATTTCTTAAAAACCCATTGATATCCTCAAAATGCTGTTTAATGCGTTTGTTGCCAAATTCAAACACCTTGGTTGCCAGTCCATCCAGAAAATCCCTGTCATGCGATACCAGGATGATGGTCCCATCGAAGCTTTTCAAGGCCTCTTTCAGGATGTCCTTCGTTTTGATGTCGAGGTGGTTGGTAGGTTCATCGAGTATAAGCAGGTTTACGGGTTGCAGGAGTAGTTTGATCATGGCCAAGCGCGTCTTCTCACCACCAGACAGCACTTTCACCTTTTTCTCGATGGTTTCGCCGCTAAACATAAAAGCACCCAGCAGGTCTTTTATGCGGGTGCGCACATCCCCTATCGCAATCTGGTCTATGGTCTGGAATACAGTAAGTTCCTGGTCCAGCAAGGCCGCCTGGTTCTGGGCGAAATACCCGATCATGGCGTTATGGCCTAACTGCAAATTGCCTTCATACTCAAGCTCACCCATAATGGCTTTCACCAACGTAGATTTCCCCTCGCCGTTCTTGCCTACAAAGGCCACTTTCTCACCACGTTCCAGCGTAAGAGAGGCATTTTCGAACACGGTGTAATCGCCATACTTTTTAGTGAGCTCCTCCACTATTACCGGATAATTGCCAGAGCGCGGGGCCGGCGGAAACCTCAGACTCAAGGCCGAAGTATCCACTTCATCCACTTCAATGAGCTGTATCTTTTCCAGCATCTTTACCCGCGACTGCACTTGCAGCGTTTTAGAATAGGTGCCTTTAAAACGATCGATAAAGCCCTGAATGTCGGCAATCTCTTTTTGTTGATCCTCAAATTGTTTCTGCTGCTGCTCGCGCCTTTCCTGGCGCAGTTGCAGGTAATGCGAATAGTTTACCTTGTAATCGTAAATACGCCCCATGGTTACCTCAATGGTGCGGTTGGTGATATTGTCTACAAAGGTTTTATCATGCGAGATCACAATAACCGCTTTGGCGTTGTTCACCAGGAAATCCTCGAGCCATTGAATGGATTCGATATCGAGGTGGTTGGTAGGCTCATCCAGCAGGATCAGGTCTGGTTTCTGCAGCAGAATCTTGGCCAACTCGATGCGCATGCGCCAGCCGCCACTAAACTCCTTAGTGGGCCTACTGAAGTCAGGGCGCTCAAAACCCAGCCCTTTCAGGGTTTTCTCCACCTCCGCATCAAAGTTTATCTCTTCGATGGAGTAGTACTTTTCCCCCAGTTCCGAGACCTGCTCGATCAGTTTATAGTAATCATCGGAGTCGTAATCGGTACGGGTTTCGAGCTGCGCATTCAAGTCCTCCATTTGCGCTTTCATATCCAGCACGCTTGCAAAAGCCTTGGAAGCCTCCTCGAAAACGGTGCAGTTATCATCGGTTAGCAAATGCTGGGGCAAGTACGCGATCACGGCATCCTTTGGGGCCGACATTTTACCTTTGGTAGGTTTGCTGGCCCCTGCAATAATTTTGAGGAGCGTGGATTTACCGGCACCGTTTTTCCCCATCAGGGCGATACGGTCATTTTCGTTGATGTTAAAAGCTATGTTGCTAAAAAGCGCCGAGCCGTTAAACTCGACGGTTACGCCGTCTACTGAAATCATGCTGTATATAATAAAGGGGCAAAGATACTATTTTTATCGCTTCAAAACCCCTGCATTTTATACATGTTACGCCTTTCTTAAGTAAGATTTAAGCGGCTTTTTAATGCATAAGTACCAGATTGCTACCAATGTTAATTGCGCTCTGCTTACCTGGCTGTTTTTAGCTTGTCTTTAAACTCTTTGTGAAATTTATCCATCTTCGGCTTAATCACATAGCTGCAGTAGGGTTCGTGGCCGTGGGTGTTGAAATAATTCTGGTGGTAATCTTCTGCAGCGTAAAATTTAGAAGCCGGTTCCAGCATGGTGACGATGGGGGCTGAAAAAGCACCGGAGGCATCCAGCTCATTCTTCAGCTTTTCTGCCACCTGCCGCTGTTCTTCGTTATGATAAAATATGACGGAACGATACTGTGTGCCCACGTCATTGCCCTGTCTGTTCAGGGTGGTGGGGTCATGCGTTTTCCAGAACACTTCCAACAGCTCCCTGAAGCTAGTTTTAGCAGGATCATACGTGATTTGCAGCACCTCGGCATGCCCGGTGCTGCCGGAGCATACTTGCTTGTAACTGGGGTTGTCTACATGTCCGCCCATGTAGCCGGATACTGCGCGCTCCACTCCTTCTAAATTTTGAAAAACGGCTTCTGTGCACCAGAAGCACCCATTGCCTAGTGTTGCTATTTCCATTGTTGTGCTTAAAATCAAAGTATAGTTAAATTAACAAATTGCGTTTGCAAATGTTTTCTACCCCTGCTGCGCATTTCTGCCACTAATGTAAGCGCGTAACTATTCTGGTTATAGCTGCCCCAGGTTTAGTAACAAACGCTTTTTTTAAGTATTGCTGATTTAGTAATACCCCAAATCCATACTTTCAGTTACTAATTAAGGGGTGTGCGGACAACATCCTTTTCCATGCCGCAACTATACACGCGTTTATCCGATGGAGCAGGATACTCCATCCTAAATCTGAAATTCTTAATTTTGCAGGGATACTTTGATTTCAGATACATGGAGCACCGGCATTTTATACTGCATAAACCTTACGGCTACATTAGCCAGTTTGTATGTGACCAGCCTAAGAAAAAGCTTTTGGGCAGCCTGTATACTTTTCCGGAGGGTACGATGGCGATTGGCCGGCTGGATGAGGATAGCGAAGGGCTGCTCTTACTAACCACAGACGGGAAAATGAGTGAGTTGGTACGGAGCAGCCACATTGAAAAAGAGTATTATGCCCAAGTTGACGGCTTAATAGACAGTATCGCTCTAAACAAATTAAGGCAAGGGCTTACAGTAAGTATTGAAGGTGTGATGTACCAGACAAGGCCTTGCCAGGCAGAAATACTTAACCCTTCCCCAACTTTCCCGGAAAGAAGCCGCCGCATACGCGATGACAGGCACGGCCCCACCAGTTGGGTATCCATAACCCTGACAGAGGGGAAAAACAGGCAAGTCAGGAAAATGACGGCAGCAGTCGGCTTCCCTACCCTCCGGCTCATCCGCGTGCGCATTGGCGCGCATTTAATTGGGAATATGCCGAGCGGGGCCGTGCAGGAAGTGGACGCTTATTCCCTGCCAGGTTAATGCTTTATTGAATTTCCACTGCCAACTTTACCGACTTAAAACAACCGAGGTCCTCATTTTAAAGTGAGGACCTCGATGGCTTGCTAACAGCTGCTTTACTACAGCTTTAAAATAGTAACTTGTTATTTGGCAAAAGCTTTCTTAAGTTCCTCTACTGCCATACTTTGGGCCTCTCTGGCTTGTGGAAGCACAGCAGCCATACCGAAAAACTCATGCGTAACGCCATCATAAACCTTGGTCCTTACCGGTATTCCTGCCTTCTGGAGCATATCGGCATACATCTGCCCCTCTGTCTGCAACGGATCGATCTGTGCATTAATGACCGTGGCAGGCGGCAGGTTTTTCAGGTTTTTGGCTTTCACCAAAGAGATAAGCGGACTTTCTGCATCCTTCGGACTGTTCAGGTATTTCTCGAAAAACCATTTCATGAACGGCTTGTTCAACGGGTGGGCCTCGGCGTACTTGTTATAGGATTCTGTGTTAAAATCATACCCAGCTATCGGGTACACCAACAACTGATGTATCGGAAGCTTCACGTTATTGTCACGGGCCATCATGCTTACCGCGGCTGCCAGGTTTCCACCGGCACTCTCACCCGCCACAGCAATTTTATCGGGGTTGATCTGAAGCGACTGTGCATTGTTGAGCACCCACTTATAAGCCGCAAAAGAGTCGTTATGGGCAGTGGGGAACTTATACTCTGGCGCCTGGCGGTAACCCACTGATACAACCACAGCCCCGGTTTTATCGGCAAGTGCACGGGCCGACGCATCGTAAGCATCAATACTGGCAATTACCCAGCCACCCCCGTGGTAATACACAATGCCTGGATACGGGGCACTTCCGCCTTGAGGGGTATAAACACGCACATGTATATTGCCGCCTTCTACGGGTACCGTGCGCCCGGTGGTATCTACTTTAGCGGGTGCCACCTGTATGTTGTTATCCATCATCACATTCTTCACTGCATCAGCCGGTGTTGCCGCTTGGCGTGCCTGCTGTGCTGACCTTTCAAATAAAGGAGGGCCAGTGATCAGACTGTCTAGCTCTTCGATCACCACCTGCATTGGATCTGTGATGGTTGGACCCCACGCTGGCGCCGGCCCTTTTGGCTCCAGGTTCTCCCCGTTATTCATCGCACCGTTTTGCATGCCATCCATATCAGCATTTGCAACCTGCTCTGTTGTTTCTGTTTCTGTTGCCTGGTTCTCGTTGTTCTGAGAGCAGCTGACGGTAAACAACACCACGAAAGCCAGGAAGAACATCGGTAGGCCTGAGTTTTGGCTTATACGTTCTCTCATGGCTTTATATTGCTGTCGATAAGAAGCAAGGTGTTTGATTAGATTAGTTTGTTTCATTGTTTTATTGTTAAGTTCAAAATATTAAACTACTCATACGGAAGGTGTAGAACCTTAGGTTTTGGTGGCACATAAATGTTGCTTCAGGGGCAAAAAAACAGCCATTCGCATTTACATACGAGTGGCTGCCATAGAAACAGATGATATTTAGTTCTGGCTTAGAGCTGTTTCGGGTAATACTCCTTATTGCTTCGTCACTTTCCAGATTGAACCAGTGCCCGGCTGGTACGCATAAGGGGGTTTTTTGCTCATGTCAATCGTTACCACACCGTAGTCTACCACATACAGTGCACCATCGGGACCGAACCGCACCCCAAAAGGGCGTTCAATACCGGCTTCCTTGCTACCTTGCGCTGATGCCGGTCCGGGCTGCATGTTGCTTAGGAAAGGTTGCATGTTTCCGGTGGACGGGTCAATCATCACAACGCGGCTTCCGGCAGGAGCTTTCCCTCGCAAGGGATTTGTTGGAGGAGCCAGATCGCCCCATTCGGCTACAAAGAGCATTCCCGCCAAATCACCCCATGAGGACGGCGCCACATCGATCATACTTGGTGATGAATTAACCTCATGTCTTCCTACAACTACCGAAGGGTCAGGAGGGGTTAATCCGCTTGCCTGATGGTCTATTACAAAACCCAGGTTTTTGCCTTGCGGCTGTCCGTTTAAAACAACCATGGCCTGCAGGCTGTCCGGCACCTCAAATGTGGCATCTGTCAAGGGCTTGCGGCTGGCAGAGAAGTCCGGGATACCGTACCACATCCCTTTGCGAATACGCAAGGTGGCATCTATCTCCCCTTTCACCGGTCGGGCACCACGCACATCGTAACCATTCTCAGCGCCATACATTTCACCTGTGCTGCTCCAGGCTAACCCGATTAAATTCCGAAAGCCCCATGCATACGTTTCCATGGTACCCAGCGCATTGGCAGGGTCGAAAGCCAGTATAGAGCCGCCGCACAATTGCACACCCTTTATTACCTGGCCGGGCGTGGAAGGGGTACCATACGGCAGGTAGGCCCCGGTTAAAACCGTATCGCCCGGATTGCTTGATCTAAAATCAGGTGTCTTAAAGTTTTTCCCTAACAAAACTATGTCCTGACACGGCGTAGTGTGCACATTCGGGCTTCGCATGATCCAGGGGGCAACCGATTTGTCTACCACACCGGCATTTCCTGCCGGGCCAACCGCCACATACATTCTGCCATCCGGACCAACCCGTATATCATTTATCTGGTGTTCGGCCTGGCTGTCTATGATGCCTTTAAAGATAGTTTCTACCTGGCCATCCATCGTCACCCGCGAAACAGCGCCGGTAAGGTCGTCGGCACGGTGTGTGATATAGAATGCCCCGTTATACCAGGCAAGGCCTACCACAGCAGGGTTTATTCCTTTACTGGCCAGGTCTACCACTTCGGTGGCCTTTCCGTTTTCAATTTTCATGATGCGGATGGGTGCTAGTTTTTCAGGCTCCAGCCCTCCCCCCGCTTCTACTACATACATATTCCCCTGATCGTCCCAGGTCATGCTGGTAGGTAACTGAAGGCCTCCAACTACTTTCTCCACCTTAAAGCCATCCGGTGTCTGGATATCCGGGAAATCATTGCTACCCTTATTGTCATCATTGCAACTCAGTAGTATACTGAGCGGGAGAAGCAACCCCAGCGAAAACGTTAAACGCTTTAGAGCGTGTATTTTAAGATTTTTTACTTTCATAATGCTTTATTTTTAATCGCTAATTACATGGTGTGCCATTAATACCTGGCAATTCTTACTGGCATGCACACTGCCTGTCGTGTTTGAGGTGCCTGCACAATTTTACGCTCTCACAACCTGTGAGTTAGCTGTACATACACTGATATTGAGTTTACAGCCAGGTTACTCTCTGCCAAAATCATCCATTTTGCAGCGCACACAGCTACCCGGCAGTTTTTGGACGTGATCGGACTGAAGCCGGAAAGTTTCGGTTTTGTCGTGATGCTGACAAATTTGAAGATAATTTTTTAAGGTAACGATGCAACGGGAATGCATTTTCCGGCTATATCAGGCGGGCATAAAGGAACAGATAAAGATCTGCTGAGACTTCTTCCTGAATTTAGGGCTTACTTTATACTTTATATAACGGCTGGCAGCAAACCATTTGTGTGGCTGGTAAAGGCAAAAACTATAGGCTGCTCAGGCTTTTGATATAGATTCGATGTCGGTCATAAAGAATTATTCCGGCCTTTTCCAGGTTTTTGAGAACAGAGGAAACAGTTTGGCGGCTGGTTGCGGTAAGCTTTCCTATCTCTTCATGGGTAATATGCATATGAATGGCCGCCTCGTTAGGGTTATTGGCCACCTGATGGCCATATTCCTTTGCCAACTCCTTTAGAAAGTCCATGATGCGCTCCTCAGCCGTTCTGAAAATCAGGCTTTCCAGGCGCCTCTGTACCTTCTCAAGGCGCTCGCCAATAGTTTTGCTAATCTGCAGAATCAACCTGGGGTTCTTAGCCATAAGCCTGGTAAAATCGCAGGCATTAAACTTACAGACCAAGGAGTCTTCTGCTGCAACCGCCACCTCGGTGCGGCTAGCCTGCCCAACCACGGCTAGTTCGCCAAATATCTCACCTGGCCCTAAAATGGCAAGAATCACCTCTTTGCCGGTTGCAAACTTCTGTGTAATTTTAACTCTACCCACTTTAATTAAATAAAAACAGTTCGAGGTATCGCCCGAGAAGTATATAACCTCCTCTTTGTTGGTTTTTTGCATTAAAGCAAGTTTGCCCAGTTGTTGTCGGTCCTCTGTGGTTAACACGCTAAAAATATTAAAATTCTCAAGGTACCACTGCTTCGTTTTTTCATGCTCTCCTGTTGAAAGTGACATAGAAGGTTATTGGTTAGGGTTTACAGATTTTCACTTCGTTGGTCCAGCGGTTAAAGAAAGTCTGGCCCAAAATCAAAACAGCAATTGTCAACAGTAGTCCATACGCAACCATTTTAGCCGGAAACTGCTACATTCTAAAGTTTACGATGCCCAAAAGGGGCAATAAGTTCTTCTACAAATTTTAAATATTGGCATGTTAAAACTTTAAATATTCAAATTTTGCCCGTCTGATGTACGATAACATAGGGTAATTGGATACGCTGATTTATATTCCCAAATCTGTTAATTTTTTTAAAATAACTTTTAATATAAGGACTAACGTAAGACGATTAGTAACAAGCATATTAGTAAATACGACCGTAAAATTTAACTCTCTATGATAAAAAAATAGTCTTTAATCTAATAATTATGTTTTTATGTGACAATACATACTTTTTTTAGTATTTTATAAATTTTTATATAATTATTAAATCTGATATCAAATTAGTTCCGTAGGTACACTTATATTCGCTCCCATTACCCCTGATCACCTGCTCACCAAGCCCTTCTGTGAGTAATTGCAACACCAAATGTTCAATTCTTACCATTTTAAAACTTATTGCTTATGAAAAATTTTACAAAGGTTGGCCTGAAAGCCTGGCTAACGCTGCTAGTTGTTGGCGGCGTGGTGGCAGTTGGCTCACAGACTAACTACCTCGAGTCGTCGAGCCACAGGGAGGCGCCTATGATCATGAACGATCCGCTGGCAGATAATACAGATGTGTATGCTTTCCGAAATCCTACTGATCCCTCCAGAATGGTGATCATAGCGAACTACATTCCGTTTCAGCTGCCACAGGCTGGTCCTTATTACTACAACTTCGGAGAGGATGTGATGTATGACATTCACGTTAAAAACGATCCGAAGACAAAAGGCGATGACATTATTTATCGTTTTGATTTCAGTATTAAAAATGAGGATCCGACTACCTTCTTTAACATCCGCTTAGGAAAAGAAAACCAGAAGGTAAGCTACAATGTTCTGAAAAGCACCGACAACGGAAAAACCTTCTCCACTATTCTGGAGAATGCCGTTGTGCCGCCGCCAAATCAGGGACCGCGTTCCATCGAGAGTGCCGTTGGTCTAAACAGCAATTATCACCAGGAATCCCTGATCGAAGGAATCCAGAGGCTCCCTTCAGGCGAGAAAATCTTTGTAGGTCCTGTGGATGACCCGTTCTTTATTGATGTAGGTGGTTTTTTTGACCTGGGAAACCTCAGACCAGAAAACCCTGTGGATGGCCTGGCTTGCAAAAACGTGCATACCATCGCTATGAACATTCCGATCACGACACTGCAGAAAGACGGCAGAACAGCTAACCAGGCGAAAAGCATACTGGATTCAGACTATGTGATCGGTGTGTGGGCATCAGCGAGCCGCCCTAAGATTACTGTGCGTGAAAGAGGAGGCAAGGTGAGCCACAGTGGCCCTATGGTGCAGGTATCCCGTTTAGGAATGCCACTTACCAACGAGGTGATTATACCGATAGGCCGCAAGGACGAGTGGAATGCCACCACGCCATACAACGAAAAGAAGTTTGAAGAGTATTTCACCAATCCGGAGCTGTCGCTTTACATAGACAACACCGCATTTGGTGACCAGATACCGGAGTTAGGGGCTTTGCCGCTACAAATGAACTCACTTGGTCAGTATGACTTCCGAAATGGAAAGGATGGCTTGTACCCACTGCTCAACTCAAAAGCTGTAAAAGGCACCGCGCTGGACCCTGCCCTGTTTGGCAACTACCTGCTGCGCCCTAACGCGCCGCGCTCCGTAGATATTCTGCCTATTTTTATGACAGGCGTACCGAACCTTGCACCGTACCAGTTAGCCACCGGCAAAGGCGGTAACCCACTGGCTAAAGGCAAGCCGTTTGTAAACAACTTCCTGCCAACCTTCGGGGACATGCTTCGCGTGAACATGGCCGTGCCTATCACACAAAGAGACTCCCCTGACTTTAGCAGGTTCGGTTTGGTGCAGGCAGCTGTGCTCGGCTTAACAGACCCACGCTATAACTCAAATTCCAACATGGAGTTTATCCCGAACATGGATGGTTTCCCGAACGGAAGACGCATAGAGGATGACGTAGTGGACATTGAGACCATGGCCGTGAGCGGTGTTGTGCTGGCAGCTATTGGCTTATGGTACGACGATTATGTGCCCGGAAGTCCGAACCCTGTTACCAAAGATCTGCTTACCGTGCTCACCTATCCGTATGATGGCGTGAACACCAACGACAAGCCTTACTTGCAGGGTTTCCCTTATGTGGCGCAACCGTGGAGCGGCCTGGAAGGCAGCACCTGCGAGTGCGGCGAGAAGAATGGCATGATGGAGTCGCAGAACATTCAGGGCATGAACCTGAACGTGGCGCCGCCTGAGATCATGATGAAGGAAGTAGAGTCGTATCCGAACCCTGCCTCCGAATCTACCACGATCCGCTACAGCCTGCGCGACGCTTCGGCCGTATCGCTGAAAGTTTATGACACAGCAGGCCGTTTGGTGGCCAGCCCGATGACCAACAAAAAACTGGATGCAGGCATGCACGAGGTAAAGCTGGATGTAAGTAAGTTCGGAAACGGCATCTACTATGCTACCATGCAAAATGCCGATGGCAAAACGCAAACGATCAAAATAATAGTATCTAAATAAAAATAAGGCAGGTCGGCTTTTTGTCGGCCTGCTTTTATTTCATCCTACTTTAAAAACCTTATTATATGAAAAAAGGAAACATCTACGCCATACTTTTTGCCGTACTGCTTGTTGCCGCCGCTGGTTTTTATATGCACAGCAGAAACATAGAAAAACCGATCCCTCCGTTACACGACAGACAAGGCCCTATTGCCACAACCAGTGAGTGGCTCAACACCAAAGCAGCCATTGAAGGCTTGCAATACAAACTCCGAAAAAACAGCGGAGACACCCACAGTAAACTGTTACTGGCCATGGCTTACATGCAGGAAGCGCGTGTAACCGGCGACCACCCCTACTATTACCCAGCCGCCCTGGAGCTGGTGAATGATGTGCTGGACAGGAAAAACATAGACCCTGCCATCCGCTACGAGGCGATCGTGGCCAAGGCCTCCATACAACTCTCGCTCCACCAGTTTGAGAATGCTCTAGCAACCGGCCATGAGGCCCTGAAAATGAACGATAAACGCGCCGCAGTATACGGGGTGCTGTGCGATGCCAACGTGGAACTGGGTAACTATGAGGAAGCCATAGAAATGGCCGATAAAATGGTGGCCAGCCGGCCGGATCTGATGTCTTATGCCCGCATTTCCTATCTGCGCGAGATACATGGCGACATGGACGGAGCTATTCAGGCCATGCAGATGTCGGCCAACGCCGGCTACCCCGGCCTGGAGCAAACGGCCTGGGCCAAGTATAACCTGGGACAATTGTACGAGCGCACCGGAAATTTGCAAATGGCCGAGATCACTTACAAGCAGGCACTGCTCGAGCGACCGGAGTATGCCTTTGCCACCGCCGGATTGGGAAGGATAAAGGATAAATCGGGCAACACGAAAGAAGCCATTGTGCTTTTGAAAGAGGCAGCGGGTGCTTTGCCGGAGTTCTCTTTTCAGGAGGAGCTGGCGCACCTGTATAAAAAGACGGGGCAGGAACGCGAAGCAGAAAAAACCATGGAAGAACTTCTGGAAGGTTTTGAGGCTGACCAGGAAGCCGGACATATAGTAGACCTTGAATTGGCTAAAGTATACCTGGAACTCAACAACGACCCGGACAAAGCCATGGCCTATGCTATGAAAGAATACAAGCGCCGCCCAAACAACATTGATGTGTGCAAGGTGATGGCCTCTATTTTTTACGCCAAAAAGGACTTTGGCAGAGCAAACGCCATGCTGAAGAAAGCCACGCGGACCCAGAAACAGGATGCTTCGCTGCTTTGCCTGAACGGACTTGTAAACTATAAATTAGGTCATAAGGTAAGCGGTGAGCAACTGCTTCAGCAAGCTTTCTCGCTTGACCCTTTCCAAAACGACCGTATCGGTGCGGAAGGCAGAAGCATTATCTCCAAGCGACTGTCCAGTTTATAGCATTACTTCAAACCCTCTTATGCCTGGTTTTCTGTTCGATTGATGGCCAGGCATAACAGGTGAATCTTGGCCACTTAACTTCTCAACTATGTGAAAAATTTACTGTTAGTATGCGTCATCATGTGTGTTTTTACCAGCCTGTGCTTTGGCCATAACGGATCCATAAAAGGCAAAGTCTACTCAAAAGACAGAAACACACCGTTGCAGGGAGCCACCGTAGCGGTAGCTAACACCGACAAAGGGGCCACCACCGATGCCTTTGGCAACTACAGTCTTACCGGCTTGCCCTTCGGCAAACAAACCCTCTATATTTCTTACCTGGGCTACCGCACACTTACCCAAACCGTGGATATTAAGGAGGGGGAAACCCTGCAGCTAAACGTGTTGCTTGAGCCTGGTTTGGTAGACCTGTCGGAGGTAACCGTTAACTCGCAGAAGCAGGAAGCCCTGGGTACGATCAGTGCCCTAGACGTAAACCTGCGGCCGGTGCAGAGCTCTCAGGAGGTGCTGCGGGTTATTCCAGGGCTGTTTATCGGGCAGCATGCCGGTGGCGGCAAGGCAGAGCAGATCTTCCTGCGCGGCTTCGACATCGACCACGGCACCGACATTCGGCTTACCGTGGATGGCATGCCCGTTAACATGGTGTCGCATGCGCATGGGCAAGGCTACTCCGACCTGCACTTTATCATTCCGGAAACTATTGAAGGCGTGGAATATGGCAAAGGTCCGTACCAGGCTGACCAGGGCAACTTCGCCACCGCCGGATATGCCAGCTTTAGCACGCGCCGTTCCATTAGCAACAGTAGTTTAAAACTGGAGGGCGGCCTGTACGACACCTACCGCGCTGTGGGAATGTTTGATTTACTGGGAGAAGCGGCACGCCAGAAACAGCAGCATGCCTATGTGGCCACAGAGTATATGTATACCAACGGGTATTTTAACTCGCCGCAGAACTTTAACCGGCTTAATCTTTTCGGACGCTACCAGGGAATGGTTGGCCAGGATAAAATTCTTTCGCTATCGCTCTCCACGTTCCGTAGCAAGTGGGATGCCTCGGGCCAGGTACCACTGCGAGCTGTTGAAAGCGGGCTTATTGATCGGTTTGGTTCTATAGACGATACAGAGGGAGGGGCCACCTCCCGTCAAAACGCAAACCTTACGCTCACCAGCATCCTACCTAACGGAGCCACCCTAGACAACCAGATCTACCTCGTGAACTACGACTTCGAGCTATATTCCAACTTCACTTTTTTTCTGAACGACCCTATTAACGGAGATCAGATCAGGCAGCGTGAATCGCGAAACATCTACGGGTACAGCAGCACCTACACCCAGGAAGGCAACTTATTTAACAAGCGTATCACAAGTGAGGCAGGAGTAGAAATGCGCTACGACGTGGTGCGGGGTGCGGAGCTATCGCGCACCAAAGGCAGAAGCATTACCTTGTCTGAAGCTAAAAAAGGAGACATAGAAGAACTGAACCTGGCTGCTTACCTAAGCGAGACACTGGAGCTCAATCCGAAGCTTCGTCTGAATGCAGCCCTTCGCATGGACCAGTTTATGTTCGATTACCAAAGTCAACTAAACATAGACTCCACCTATAGCCGGCAAGTGAACACCGAGTATAAGGTAAGCCCAAAGGTTAACCTCTTTTACAACCACTCCCCTGCCTTACAGTTTTACGCCAGCGCAGGCACGGGCTTTCACTCCAACGATACCCGCGTATCGGTGCAGGCAGGTGCCCTGCAAGTGCTGCCCACGGCTTACGGTGCCGACCTGGGAGTCAACTACAAGCCAATCCCTTCACTTATCCTGCATGCCGCCATCTGGCGCCTTGACCTGGACCAGGAACTGGTTTACGTGGGGGATGAAGGCATTGTGGAACCGTCTGGCAAAACGCGCCGCTATGGCTTCGACTTGTCGGGCCGGTACCAGTTGGCCAAATACCTTTTTGCCGACGCCGACGCGAACTTTACCAAACCACGTGCAAAAGAGGAGTCGGAGGGAAACAACTACATTCCGCTTGCCCCACTTGTTACGGGCTCTGGTGGACTAACCCTGCGCCCCGAGAATGGATTGTTTGGCAGCTTCAGGGTGCGCTACCTGCAAAGCAGACCCGCCAACGAAGACTACAGCCTGACTGCCCGGGGGTATACCCTGCTGGATGCCGTGGTGGGTTATACTTTTAAGCGCATAGAGCTAAAGCTTTCAGCGGAGAATCTGCTGAACACCAAGTGGGAAGAGGCGCAGTTTGATACCGAGTCGCGCTTGCGCGGAGAGGCAGAACCTGTTTCGGAAATCCATTTCACCCCCGGAAGGCCCTTTTTTGTAAAGGCTGGAATCGTTTTTAATTTTAAGTAACACCCCTTTAAAACAAAGCATCACCTGGTGAAATTTATATGCAAGTTTTACAGGTGATGTTCTCTAAATTTTTTAATTACAACTGCTTTCGAATACGACAAGAATTTTAAAGTTTAAGCTACCCGAGTTGCCTAAAGCTTATCCTTCAGCCAATCTGCAGCTGCTGCTTCATCTGGATGATCAGATACTTCGAAATGCTTCTCCAACATAGTAAGAAGAGTAAAAAATGAACGTTGGCCGTAGATACCCGGCGACAAGACATGTGCATAATATTTTAGGCCCAGCATTTTAGCCTGTGGCGCCCATTTATTAGCCAACCAGTTTACGGCCGTGTCCCAGGGGCCAATCAGTTCACGGTTATTATTTAGAATTCCATTTGCAGGATGCTCACGCAACATAGACAAAATATAGTTCCCGCCCATAACGGCAGTCTCCAAAGACTGGATCCCAATCCAATTGATATAAATATAGTTATCATCAGCCTGGGAGCTTACTTCAAAGAAAACGTCTCCGTTTGCCTTATAAAGCCTCTTTTGTGTAATTAACTGCACTTACTATTTATACTTTACATTATAACAATATCTACCTGATTATCTACAACCAGCTAAATTAGCGCACTCTAATAATTATAAAAATTCTTTTATCGCAGCCACTGTTTCAGCTGGAGCACTTAGGTTAGGACAATGGCCTGTTGCCTCCAAAATGACAAACTTATTATGAGGTATTTGCTGATGAAGATATTCACCCACTGGAAGAGGCGCAATCACATCGTCAGAACACTGTAGAATCAAGGTTTCTGTTTGAAGCTCTTTAACGTCATTACGATTATCAGCAAGGAAGGTCAGGTGAGCGAATTTCTTAGCAATAGTTTCGTTGCTGCTGCAAAAGCTACCGGCCAGTTCTTCACTCAAAGCCGGCCTTTCGGGGTTACCCATAATAACAGGAGCCATGTTACTAGACCATCCTAAGTAATCGCTGTCCAGTACCTCAAGCATATCATTAATAGCATCCTCTGTAAAACCACCTTTGTAATCGCCTTCGTCTATGTATTTAGGAGATGGAGATACCAACACCAGTTTAGCAAAGCGATCCGGATCTTGTAACGCAGCAAGTACGCCTATCATGGCACTAACTGAATGACCCACAAAAACAACATCCTGTAGATCCAACTCCTCACATATCTCTAACACATCGGTAGCATAAACATTTAGCGATGAGTAACGCTCCTCAGAATATTCGCTTACATCAGAAGAGCCAAAACCGATATGGTCAAAAAGAACAATTTTATATGCTTCTTCAAAAGCTGGCGTAATGTATCGCCACATATTTTGATCACAACCATAGCCATGGGCAAAAAGTAAAGGTTTATTTCCTTTACCTTTCACAGTTACATTATTACGTTGTGTCGCTTTCATACAAGTATTATATTGGATACGCGATTTAGTTAACTAAATGTTATTAGTTGATAAAGTACGGCAATAGCTCAGGAAAAGTCAAACCAAACCAAATTTTTGTGCTTCATGCACAATATACGAGGGCATCAGCTAGTTTACGCGATTGCCTGTCAAAAAGCTTTAGCGAACAAAATGATTTAACTGAGAATACAAAAGATTTTCGCTTACTAAGTGAAAGCAAGAAATTATCGATTTACCTGATTTTAACAAGCCGCATATAGTCCAGCATCGCCTGGTTTATCTCGCCGTGCATGTTTTGGTTGTTCGGCTCAAATGTAAGCGAGAACGTGTGCTTACCTTCTTGCAGGGGTATTTCCAACGCATTGGTAAAGCCCCAATTACTCCACTCGTCCACGCCGCGCTGTGGCAATACGATGGAACCCACAAACTCCCCTCCTTTTTTAAGGGTGCGGATGGCAGCTTTGTTCTCTGTGTTGATCGGGCCATTTCCGTTGGCATAGCGGAAGTCGATGGCGTATACTCCATCCTGTGGTACAACAATTTCCATACTTATAGTTCTGTTCTTTTGCTTACTCAGCTCCACAAACCCTGCTCCTGAAAAATCCCGGTACGGCAGGCTGGCTTTTGGAGCCACCTTCTCCAGCTCGTACACCAGTATATACTTTTCAGGCACCACAACAACAGGCTCGCTGGCAAACGACGGAACCCCATTCTGATCCATTGCCATCACCATGTATGCGTTGTAGCCATTGGCGTTAACAGGCATGCTCGTACTTTCTGTTTGCTGCAGCTCCTTGCCATTTAACCATACTTTGTAAGCCGTGGCGCCCGCTACGGCTGGCCAGGTAAGTTTACCTTGGCTATAACTTACCTTGGGTGTTTCCGGCGAGGTATAATCGGCAGTATGGTTCACCTCTCCTGCTGCCCTGTTATCGGCCAGGGTAATTTTAATGGTGTGGCTGCCGGCCAGGTTACCGGGAATTTCGGGTTTCTCCATCGGCATGCCATCCATGGTAATTGACTTTATCTCGTTACCAAACCCGCTCATGTCCATGTTCAGAATCGCATTTCTATACCTGAAGTTAGAAAGCCTGCGGTTGCCTTTAAAAGCCTCGGGCACAAAAGGCTGCAGCACCAGTTTATCCGCTTCAAAGTTCATTCCGAAAAACACTTTGTATACCATGCTTAAACTCCCCGACAAGCTCCATAGCATATTGCTTGAGTTGATCTGCGTGCCGGCATAATCGCCTGTGCTGGCCACAAAATTTTCCTTGTTGGTGAGGAACAAAGCTGCAGGACGGTAAATGGCGCTGATGCTTTCGGTGAGGGCTTGCCCGTTACCTGCCTTGGCAGCGGCCAAACTCCAGTACGACTGCACAAAAGGCCAGATGCCGTTGTTATGATAAGGCGGAATGCCAGGTATCTGCGGGTAAATACTTGGTATGCCGAAATCCGTAACAGGTGTGCTGGCCACGATGGTTTTACTTCGCGCTCCATCCGCTATGCCAAAGATCACTGACAAAGCCTCTCCCAACGCCTCCGCTCTTGGGGACAGAATTTTATAGTTTCGGCCATACCGGTATTGTCCGTAGTAGCCTTTATCCTGCTGCCACAGGAGTTGGTTCATGGCCTCTTTAATACTTTCTGCTTTCTTCCTGAACATGGCCGCCGAGCTTCTATCGTTTAACAGGTCGGCCATTTGCGCAGCAGCAAGGTTGGCCTGGTAGTGCACCGCGTTCGTGCCCAGGTTCTCCGATTCGTAAATATCGGCAGGCTGCATCCAGCGCGGGTAGGTTTGCTCGCGCCAGTCCAGGAACGACGATTCGCCCTGAACCAGGTTTGTTTCCGAATTGTAAGCGTTCTTATAATCTGCCTCCAGCGAGTTTTTGATGATCTGGTACGTATCCTGCAACCACTTTTTATCCCCTGTTGCTTTGTACACTTCCCAGGCAGCAACAGCCCACACCATACGGTCAGTAGAAACCGGATAGGCCCCTCCTGTGCCGGTGTCCTGTATAATATGGCCGTTTTTCACTTTGCGCATCAGGCTATACTTCGACACCTGCGGCTGCAACTGCGCCATCGAAAGGATGATGCTGTAACTGATGTCGCGCGTCCAGACACCGGCCCATTCCTTGCCTGTTCGAAAGGTGCTGTCCGGCTCCACGGCATTCACCATCTCCTCCAGCGCCAGGTTGTAAAGTGCGTCGCCGAGCGGGTAATCAGAAGTATACTGCGGAAAAGCTGACACATCTTTTGTCAGTTGCCAGCTTGTTGCTGTAGCCTTGGCATCCTCCGGCGCATTCATTTTCAGGGTTATCTCATAAATCCCATCTCCATCCGGATCCTGTAGTTTAGCTGATTCGTTACGGCCCAGGTTATCAAAATCCCAGTTAAGTGGCGCAGCGTTGCCGGCAATGTAAACTCCTCTGAAATCTTCTTTATAGATCTTCTCCCCTGTATTGGAAGTATAGAAACCCTGTTTTTTAAACGCCCCCAACACCGGGCGCATGTCCAGGCGCACGGTCATGTTAGTGTTTGGTGATAGGTATGTACCGTTGGGTACCTCCGTTAGGTCCACGTACTGCTCCCCAAAAGTAATTACGGGTGTTGTGCAGGAGCCATCGGTAGCCAAACAATTGAAGTGATGGTCGGTGCCCGGTTTCATCTCATTGTCGCGGCCGTTTATAGCAAATTTGAATGTTATACCTGGGCTTACGAATTCATTAGCCGGACTCTTGTAGTTGGAGGTAAGCTGCGTGGGAGAAAGCGCATGTGCCACATACGCACCTTGCACCACGCTGTCGGGGTAAATAGCAAAGGCATCAGACTGATAAATTGCGGAGGCCGAAGTATTATCTGAGGGTTTCTGCGTTTGGCAGGCGCCTAGCAAAAGCAGCGAGAGCAGGATGTTTGGTTTAAGCAGGATTCGTTTCATCTACGAAGTGTTTTGTTAAAGCGAAACACCCTGTACATAGGCTGCGGCTTGTAGTACAGGGTGTATTATATGAATCAATTTTTTTACCCTCCTTTTTACTCTTTCACCCCAAACTTATAAACCGTGGTCTCCTTATACTTCTCTCCTGGCTTTAAGATTGTGCTGGGAAAGCTTGGTTGGTTCGGAGAATCAGGATAGTGTTGCGCTTCCAGGCAAAGCCCTGCATACCTGGTATAAACTGTATTATTTTTGCCCGTCAAGCTGCCATCCAGGTGGTATGCTGTGTAAAATTGTATGCCGGGCTGTGTGGTGAACACTTCCAAAGTACGTCCTGTAGTCGGGTCATACACAGATGCCGCTTTGGCAAGGCCACTTCTCCCGTCATTGATCACGTAGTTCAGGTCGTAGCCGTAGCCTTGCAGGTTGTTAATGCGGGTGCCAACTGTTTGTGGCGTCGTGAAGTCATAAGGCGTTCCTTTTACGGATTTCAACTCCCCAGTCGGGATCAGTGTCTCGTCAGTAGCTGTAAACTTGTCCGCATTGATCATCACAACATCATTCAGAATATCTTTGTCCTGACCCGCACTTAGGTTAAAGTAACTGTGGTTGGTTAGGTTGACTGGCGTAACCTTATCTGTGGTAGCCTCATAGTCTATTTTAAGACCATTGTCATCAGTTAACGTGTAGGTCACAACTGCTTTCAAATTGCCAGGATAACCTTCTTCCATATCCTTGCTGAGGTAAGTAAGCTGAATAGCGTTCTGCTTTGGTAATTCCTCTGCCTGCCACACAACTCTATCAAAACCTGTTATACCGCCGTGCAGGTGATTGGGTGCATTGTTAATTGCCAAAGTGTACTCCTGGCCATCAACACTAAATTTTCCTTTGGAAATGCGGTTGGCATATCGGCCCACGATTCCTCCAAAATGTGGATCATTGGGTATGTAGCCATCCACTTTATCGAAGCCAAGCGTAATATCACCCATTTTACCATTCTTGTCAGGGGTAACGATGGAGGTAACTATTGCACCATAGTTGGTGATCTTTACCTCTACCCCGTTTTTATTGGTTAAAGTATATAGACTTACTTCTTCCCCGTCTGGAGCTTTGCCAAAAGGCTCTTTTTTGATCTTCATTTCAGCTTGTTCAGGTGTAACAGTGGTGGTCTGCTCAGCGGAATTTTCCTGGTTGGTACAGCCTGTCAGGCCAACAGTACCCAGGCATCCAATAAGTGCCAGCAGCAGGGTTCTGTTTGTGATGTTGTGTTTTCTCATAAATTCTATTTTATCTCATGTTTTATAGCATGTGTATCCGGAACAGCAACAGGTATAGATCCTGGCCAGATTCCAGCGACAACATACTTTATTTTTTCAGGATAAGCGTGCTGTAGGCCGGCAATGTTACTTTTTCCTTTGTAAGTTCGGCACCATTTGTCTGAAATACCACACCCTTATAACCTTCTAAATTACGCGGCACTATTACACTTACCGGCATGCCGGAAACGTTATGAAGCACGAAGAGTGACTCTCCATCCTTTGAACGCACAAATGCACTAACAGCTTTGTTGGCAGCATTAACAGGCTCCAGATCTCCGTAGGTAAGGGCTTTGCTGTGATTTCTTAAATTGATTAGTGTTTTGTAATGGTTTAAAAGGGAATTTTTGTTCTCCTCCTGAACAGCTACTGGAGCAACAGTTTGCTCCGTACTATACTCTGGTTTCACCCAGGTAGTGCGGCAATCATCTTTACTTTTCACATCCCAGATAAACGGTTCTCTAATAAGTTCATCCGGTTTCTTACCCTGCATGCCAATCTCCTCGCCATAATAAATATAGGGCGAACCTGGTAGTGTAAGTAACAGCGCAGCAGCCATTTTCGCTTTGTTCATGTCTCCGTTCACTTCGCTCATGATCCTGTTCTGATCATGATTGCTGAGGATGGTCGCATCTACAAAGTCAGGATTAACATCGGAATAAAAATCAATGATCTTGTCATGCTTTATAGCCAGTGAGTCGCCCTCCCCTTCTTTTAAAGCTTTCAAAATTGCCCAGCTCATTTCAAAGTTAAACAACGCAGGCAGGCCTTTGGTATAAGGTGCGACTGTTTTTGCATCAGCCCATACTTCACCAACCAGGTACACATCTGGCTTTACCTTTTGCATTTCACTTCTAAATTCTTCCCAGAACTTATGATTATCTTCCTGCCTGTCATCAGTAAATATGTGGCGGGCTGCATCTAACCTAAATCCATCTACCCCAACTTCCTCTAACCAAAACTTGCCAATATTAACTGCTTCCTGGCGCATCTTCGGGTTATCGTAATTCAGGTCAGGCATGCCTCCCCAGAAGTAACCATAGTATTTATAATCGCTGCCTTCCACAGAGTGCCAATGCTTGGTATTATGCGAGTCATCTCCCGTAAATTTACCTTCGCCTTTTGTTATTGGATCGTCTTTGTGTGCCCAAACATAGTAATCCCGGTAAGGGCTGTTCGGGTTTTTCGCAGCATCCTTGAACCAGGGATGATCCACGCCGGAGTGGTTCAGCACCAGGTCTATCACCACATGGATACCACGTTCATGCGCCTCTTTCACAAACTCCTTAAAATCTTCCATGGTCCCGTAATCCGGGTGCACGCCATAATAGTCCGTCACATCATACTTGTGGTACGAGGGCGAAGGGCTCATCGGCATTAGCCAGACGGCTTCAACGCCCAGCTCATTCAGGTAATCCAGTTTGGAGGTCATCCCTTTGATGTCTCCAATGCCGTTGTTATCAGAATCACAAAAAGACTGCACAAATATTTCATAAGACACCCCTCTTGGCCACTCGCTTACCTTGGCTTCTTGTAAGGCCTGGGTTCCGGAGTCGTTCTGAATTTTAGCGGGGGAAGTACAGGCCGCCGTCATTAGTAAGGCAGACCAGACCAGCAGGTGCGGAAGTTTCAGCTTTTTCATATGTTTAGGATAATGGAGTTCGTTTTGGTATTCTGTATGCTTGTACTTGTGCTACATTTCAATTTACTGCTGCATGCGCTTAGAATAAAAGGATTTATACGCTATCGAATGAACTGTCAAGTATAAAAAAAGCACCCATAAGATCTGGTTCTATGGATGCTTTTCTTTATTTAATAGCTAATGGTAAACCTGTCCTTATCATTTTTCACCACTATGCTGTGCACTTCATAGCCTTCTTTGGGATTGGCTGAACCCTGTGGATCGAAACGTGAAATCGGATCCAGGAATGAAGCGAAATCTTTGGTCAGGTTCTGGCTCTTGTTATTCACTTTAACTTTAGTTGTACCTTCAAAGCCGTGCAGCATCACCTTAATGTTTTTGAAGTTAGAGTTATAATTACCCTCTACTTTATCAAAGGTGATGGTCTTTTTACGCGGATCATAGCTGATGCTACGTTTGAAGAACTCGCCTTTCTTGTAATCATAAGACTTCCCGTCATCTTCATAATAAACAAAGGCATTATTTACATCGCCTTTGTACACATGCACTGTCAGGGTATCGGTAGGCTTTTCAGTCGTGTTCTGGATAAGCGACTGCATCGGGATAATGCTGCTTTCCTTCACATAGATCGGGAGCTTGTTATACTGTATCCCGATCATCTCTTCCTGGTTGCCCTGCTTTACCTCACCGGTATATAAGTTATACCATTTACCTGCCGGAAAGTATACTTTTCCATAGTTCTTCCCGCTCTCAAAAGGCATGATCAGGAAAGCCTTGCCAAACTGATACTGTGTGTCAAACTCTCCATTGTATACTTTCGGGTCGTGGGTATAATCTATAGCAAGTGAGCGCATGAGCGGCTGACCGGTTTGCGACGCCTCATAAAAATTGGAGTAAATGTAAGGGAGCAGTTTGTAGCGCAGGCTGATGAAATTACGGGCAATCTCGGTTACCTCCTCGCCATAAGCCCAGGGCTCCGACGACTTGGAGTTAACGCCGGTGTGGTTACGGAAGTAGGGTGTGAAGGCACCTAACTGAATCCAGCGGGCATACAGTCCGATGGAAGGATTGCCGGTGAAACCACCGATATCCATGCCCGTGAACGCCACACCGCTTACGCCCATGCTATTCAATAAGCGGATCCCCAGCAGCATGTGGCTATCCTCGGAGCGGTTGTCACCGGTCCAGATGGCCGTGTAACGCTGCGAGCCAGAGTAGCCGGCGCGCGAAAGTAGGAAAGGGCGCTGGTTAGGCAAATGCTCGCGTGAACCCTCATAGCTGGCGCGGGCCATCTCCAGGCCATATACGTTGCGCCCCTGCTTGTGCGTGGTCAAATGTCCGTCGTACTGAAAAAGCACATTGTTTGGCATCTTCTGTCCCCAGGTGGCTATCTCGTTCATGTCGTTCCAGAAACCATCCACGCCTGTTTCGGCAAAGAACTTAAGCTCTTTTTTCCACCACACTCTACCGGCTTCGCTGGTAAAATCAGGAAAATGCGTCCAGCCTGGCCAAACCTGACCGGTATAATATTCCCCATCCGGGTATTTCAGGAAAATATCGTCTTTTTTACCTCTTTCATAAGCAGCATATCCTGGCTCTACTTTAATGCCCGGGTCCACGATTACAGTGGTCTTAAAGCCCATATCCTCCAGCTTCTTGTTCATCTGCATCGGGTTAGGGAAGCGGGTTTTATCCCAGGTAAACAGCTTGTAGGCATCCATGTAGTGAATGTCCAGCGTGATGCCATCGGCGGGGATCTTCTTCTCCCGTAGTGTCTGGGCGATACGATATACTTCCGTTTCAGGATAGTATGAATAGCGGTTCTGCTGGTAGCCAAGGCTCCACAGCGGCGGCAAGTCCATGCGGCCTGTAATATCGGTGTAAGAGGTGATAATATCTGCCAGCCTGGTATGGTAGATAAAGTAATAGTTCATCTCACCGCCCTGTGCTCCAAACGAGGAAAAGCGGTTGTTGCTGGCCCCAAAGTTAAAATCGCTCTGGTAGGTGTTATCGAAGAAGATACCGTAGTTCAGACCGCTGTGTATCCCCACATAAAAAGGTATGGTGGTGTACAAAGGGTCCTGGCCGGTGCTGTAGCCGTAGGCATCGGTATTCCAGTTGGTATAGCCGTTTCCTTTCCTGTCAAGGCCGCCGGTTTTCTCGCCCAGCCCGATAAAGCGCTCACCCTCCTGCATGTGCTTGTAAGTGGTTACCTCCTCGCCTATCCAGGATGTCGTTAAGCCCTCTTCATCCTTGTTGATTACTTTGCCGGCCTTGGTCAGGAAGGCAACCGCAAACGGATTCTTGCTGATGCGGGTAACAAGTGAATCAGTCGTAATTACAACTTCATTGCTATTTTGCGTGATATTCGCTTTGGTTTGCTTTGGTTTTCCCACCACCGCATAAGAGAAATCATCTCCCAGTTTTTTCTTATCCATGCGCACACGCACCACCGAAGGGCTGTAAACGCTAACTTCTATAAAGGCATTTTGGTCGGTAATGAGGTCTACTTTCTGGCCGCTGATGTTTACCGTGGTCACTTTCCCAACGCTTTTTATAGGATTGTTCTGCTGCGCCGAAGCAGGAAGGTTAAAAACTGTTACTAAAAGCAACGCACCTAAGTATCTGTAATGAAGCTTCATTTTATCAGGTTATTGTTTGAATCAATTGATCTGGATGCTTAAATATACAGCAAACCCGGCAATGTTGCTTTGCCGGGTTTGCTGTATATTTGTTGATTGACAAAATCTTAGACTTATTTCTTCTTTAAAGTATAAGTATAGTTACCCGGTATGCCAAGGTTTAAAATGACTTCATAAGTGCCGCCTTCTTCAATAAGTATATCGTCGCCGCCATACTCCAGACTGCCATTGGCACCGGTATCTCCCAGGTTAATATCCCAGGCATCATTCGCTCTGAACTTGATCTTTTTACCGGCTGCCAGATTTAAAGTTGCTTTCCAAACCATATTCTGTGCATCGTAGGTAAGGTCCTGATCAGAGTCCCAGCCTCCTGCAGTAGCGTCTCCAATTACACCCCAGGTTGTTTTGATAGCCTCCCACTTCATGTCATTGGTATTTGCTTTTAACAAATAGTACCCCGCTCCCATCACCTCCAGGTCCGAGGCTTTAGCAGCAAGGGTTCCCTTGTTGCCGCTGCTTGTACCACCAAAATCATTGTCCCAATTTGGAGCAGGCGTAAACTTGAACTTGTTAGAAGCATCCGGGAAGTTTACATACCCTTCATAAACACCATTATCATTTACCGATGATACCTTTGGAGCTGATGCAGGGTTCCAGCCCTGGTGGCTGCCAGGCACCCACAAAGAAGGATACTCAATGATGTCAAGATAAGGCGTAACGCTAACAGACACCACATTTGAATAGACAGGAGCAACAGAAGGTGCAATTTCAGCCATCACTCTGAACGCAACATCGGCTTTATTATTAGGGTTTAATCCCATCTGAACAGCCAAGGCGTTCAATTCAGCTACTGTGAATGTTTTATTCAAAGAAGGGCCAAGTTTAACACTTTTAGCTTCGCTGAAGTTACCTCCTTTTTGAACAGCCTGGAGGGTATAGTTAACTGCCGCAGCATATCCAAAATCAGAAGCTGACCATTGAAACTTAACAGCTTCACCAGCTGCATTATCCTTGGAAAGAACAACGTCAGTTGTGGACATAGAAAGAGCTGGGCTCGTACCCTCCGATACGAACACCATGTCTTCGTCTTTCTCACAGCTCACAAGCGCAAGCGAGACCAAGATGAATAGAAAGGATTTATTTAGCCAGTTTTTCATAAAAAACAATTTTTTGAGTTTAAAAAGGGGGCACTTCCTGATTGGTATTGTTACCAGAAAGTGCCCTGAAAGGTCTTAATATCCTGGGTTCTGCTTCAGGTTAGGGTTAGCAGTCAGGTCTGTTGACGGTATCGGGAACAGGGTACGGAAAGGCTCAACAGCCTTGCCTTCCTTCACGCCGCCTTTCCATGGCCAGATATAATTATCGGTGGTAAACCGGTTGAAGCGAATTAAGTCGGTTCTGCGGTGGGCTTCCCAGTACAGTTCCCTGGCGCGCTCTGCAAGTATAAAGTCCAGGTTTAGCTGACTTTGGGTGATAGTGCCGCTTGCCGGAGTTAAGAAAGCCCTGTTGCGAACATTATTCACATACTGCAAAGCAGAGGCCATATCGCCTCCAGAACCTCCACGAAGCACGGCTTCTGCATACATCAGGTAAACGTCCGCCAAACGAAACATCGGAAAGTCCGTATCCGGGTGGTTGCCTGAGGGATCAGAGCCTACCTGACCAGTAGAGGTAACATTCTTCCATTTAGCAATGGCGTAGCCATCGGTAAAGGTAAACAGGTCATTTATTTCAAGATCCTGTCCGGCTGTATAGAAGTTTGCCCGATCATCGGTATTGCCGCTGATATCGCTGAACTTATTAACGAAGGCTTTAGTGGTACGAAGACCTCCCCAACCGCCGTTGATACCAAAGTTGGAAGGATTCATGCTACCACCAACCGGTGCATGCACCAGGTAGGTCATACCTCCCCAGGTGGTGGTTCTCAAGCCATCAAACCTAATCGCAAATATTATTTCGTTAGACTTGTCGTTATCTGCCAGGAACAGGTTGTCGTAGTCCGGTGTAAGTGAATAGCCCGCGTCAATCACCTTTTTTGCATAGGTGATAGCCTCTGTATACTTTGGTTGGCCCGTGTACACATTTGCATTCAGATACAATTTGGCTAGCAGTGTCCAGGCAGCGGCTTTATCGGCACGGCCAAACTCATTCTGACGGGCAGCCACTAAATCTCCCTCAATGGCCCTGAGCTCAGATTCAACATAAGTATACAGGTCGGTGCGCTTGGTCTGCTCCGGCAGGAAGAAGCCTACTTTATCGTTCTCGGTCACAAAAGGAACATTACCATACAGGTCCAGGGCATGCCAATAGCTTAATGCACGCAGGAAACGCGCTTCAGCCCGAAACTTCTTGGCTTCCTCTAAATTAGCACCGGTAATTCCACGCGCACTTAGTTTCTCGTCCGTAGTTTCGCGGATGAACTCGTTGGTAAGCGATACCTGGTAGAAGATACGATCGTAAAGCGCACGCAGGAACTCGTTCGAAGAATTCCAGTCCATGTCGTGCAGATCACGCAGGTTACCGTCGTTCCAGCCTATTACGGCCTCGTCGGTGGTAAGCTCCTGTGCCTGCCAGTACTGACGCAGATAGTTAGAGAAACCCTCATCAATACCGCCGATATCCGGACGGCCTGCAGGGCCCTGCTGACCCGTTACCGCATAGCCAGCGTAAAGCTTCGCCAGAATAGGCTTATAGTTTGCAAAATCCTGGTAAACCTTAGCCGAAACCACATCATACTTCGGTGTGATGTCCAGGCTCTGATCACAGGCAGCCACCGTAACGGTCAGTACTCCGGCCAGCGCTATATTTCTTATGAATCTAGTGTTCATGAGCTACAAAAATTAAATATTATAAGTTAACGTTAAAGCCAAGCGTGTAAATTCTTGGACGAGGGTATAAGGAATAATCAATACCAGAAGAATGCTCCGGGTCGATGCCGTTGTAGTTGGTAATGGTAAACACATTCTGCACGTTGGCCGTGGCTCTAAGCCCAACCTTGTCGTTCATAATTCTACCGAAGTTGTAACCAAGTGTAATGTTATCCATACGGAAGAAAGAAGCGTTCTCGATGTAGTAATCCGACCAGTACTGGTACTTGTCAAAATCAGTCTCCAGCACATTGCTGGACACATTGTTCAGATACCCGGAGAAGGAGTAAGATTGTCTGGCACCCAGGTTAGAGTACACGTTGTTGTATACGTAGTTGTTAAAGTTAGCACGGGCGACCATGTTCAGATCCCAGTTACCATAAGTAAGCTGCGTGTTAAAACCCATGTTAAAGGTAGGGGCGGGCTTTTTGTACAGGTACTTATCATCGGTTGTGATCACACCATCACCGTTCAGGTCGGCATAAAGGCCTTCTATCGGCTTGCCATCAGCCCCGTACACCTGCTTGTATACAAAGAACGTGTAAGGTGCGTAACCAACCTTGAATTTCTGGATATTATTACCAACGCCTCCCGAGAAGCCTCCTACATCATAGCCCTCAAAATCAGTATTGTTCACCTTGCTCAAGGCGGTTATTTCCTGATCGATCCAGGTGCCATTCAAACCGATGTTCCAGTACAACTTGTCATTGCTGATGGCCACCACGTTTAAGGCCGCTTCCAGACCTTTTGTTTCCAGGCTTCCCACGTTTGTAAAGAGGCGGTTGGTCAGGTTAGAGCCGGCAGGAACTGTAATTACTGCTAACAGGTCTTCAGAATCTTTAAAGAAATAATCCAAGCTACCCGTAATTCTGTTGTTTACAAAACCAAAATCTAAACCTGCATTATAAGTGGTTGTTTCCTCCCATTTAATGCCCGAGTCGTACCCTTCTGCTCGGAAAGTTGGGATAAACTGATTACCAAACTGGTATTGTGCTGTGTTATCTGCACGTGAGTAACGGGCCAGGTAAGGGAAATAATTATCACCAATATTCTGCTGACCTGTAATACCATAACCTAGTCTTAGTTTCAGGTCGGTTAAAAAGCTCACCTCTTTCAGGAAGCTTTCTTCACTGATTCTCCAGGCAAAAGCAAGTGCCGGGAAAGTTCCCCACTTATTCTCTTCAGCCCATCTGGAAGAACCGTCATAACGAACTGTTCCGGTTAAGATGTAGCGATCCATGAAGGTATAGTTCAGCCTTCCGAAGTAAGACTTTAACCTAAGCTCATTATAAGAAGGTATAAAATCGGGAAGAGTTCCGATGGGGTTCCCTTCACTGTCTTGAAAAGCAAAATCAGGCGCCTCGTCAATAAACTGCTGATAAGAATAACCAACCGTGGCATCCACTCGATTTTTAGCACCTAAATCCTGCTGATAATTCAGGTAGAAATCCAACAGGTTGTTTTCTTTATTCTGCGCATAGCGCGTTACTGTCTCTACTCCAAAGGTGTTAGGGGCAAAATCAGCACTGGTAACTATCTTGCCTTCACTATCCGATCGGTCTGTCGCTACGTTTAAATTAGCGCGCAAAGCGGGCAGAAAAGGCATTTTATAATCTAACTGTGCGTTGGCGATGTAACGGTTAGCTTCACCTTTGTTATCTATCTGGTTAAGCAAGCTAAGGGGGTTAGCAGGAGCAACGGTATTGAAAACGCCGTTGTTTTCCCACTGGAAGTAGCCGCCGTATTTGTCAGTACCGGTATACACCTGCTGCGTAGGGTCAAAAATGATAGCGGCTCCAATGGCACCTTCGTTCGCAAAAACACTGTTGGTTTTAGCCCCCTTAAAATTGACATTCACTGTAAGGTTGTCGTTCAGGAAGGTAGGGCTTAAACTAACACCTAAGGAAGTTCTTTCAAAGTTTGAGGTCTTGAGCACCCCATCCTGGTTCAGGTAACCCAAAGACACCCGGTAAGGCAGAAACTTATATGCCCCGCTAAAGCTAATGTTATTGTCTGTGGTATACGCATTCTTGTATATCAGGTCCTGCCAGTCAGTGCTCTGATCCCCTAAAAGTGCCTGCTGCGTAGGAGTTCCTTTTTCAGTAACCAAGGTCCTGAACTCATCACCAGACAGCACATCAATTTTGTTCGGAAGCGTTGAAATAGAATGTTGCGTTGAGAAATTAACTCCGAATTTTTGTCCCGCTTTGCCTTTTTTGGTGGTGATGATGATCACACCATTCGACGCGCGAGAACCATAGATAGCCGTAGCCGAAGCATCCTTTAAAATACTGAAAGTAGCTATATCGTCCGGATTAATAAAGCTAAGCGGATTTGCCATGCCGGACACACCTGTGTTGGCCACCGGAACACCATCGATTACGATCAGCGGATCGTTGCTGGCGTTTAGCGATGCGCCTCCCCTGATTCGGATTGTGCTACCGGAACCTGGCGCGCCACCGTTGGAAGTAATCTGCACCCCCGGCACTTTGCCCTGTATAAGCTGCTCAGGCGTAGTAACCTGCCCTTTCACGAAATCATCTGAAGAAACAGTAGCAACAGATCCTGTCACGTCACTCTTTTTCTGCGTACCGTAACCTACCACTACAACTTCCTGCAAGGCTTTTGCATCGGGTTGCAGGCTGATGGTGAAACTGGTTTTGTTTCCGATTGGTACCTCCTGTGTTGTATAGCCTATGAATGAAAACACAAGCGAGCCGGACGCCTGTGGCACCGCCAGCGAAAAGTTACCATTCACATCGGTAGAGGCGCCAATAGTCGTTCCTTTTAAAACAACTGTTACTCCAGGCAGGCCCTCACCATTTTCGTTAACAACCTTACCTGTCAGGGTAGTGGCTTGTAAACGAGCGTCTGTCAGGTAGCTTAGCGCAGAGTTGGATTTCCCCGCAGTAAAACCACCGTCCCCATTAAAGGCTTGCACGTTACCCGGTATATACAGGCAGCACAAGGCCATGGTTAAGCCGAAGCTAATCCGTTTAGTAGACTTTTTTTGCATATTTATGTGTATGAGTAATGATGAAATACATGTAGTAGGTAAAGATACTCGTTCTCCCGTAAAGTACGCCTGTCAGGCCCGTATGACCCGGCAGTTTCTAAGCATGTTAATTTTATATAGATAATTATTGTACTTAGTTTGTTTACAGAGCTTGCGAATCAGCGTAACAGGTACTCCTGATTCTATATCTTTCGCATGTCACCAATTTGATGCTTCCACGGCTTTGCCTGGTACAATACATAACGCCACCTTTAGCATCAGCTTCATGTAACGCCTTGTTCAGTACTTAAACATTACTTGTTGAGCCTGAGGCCACACCACTGATTTGGACGCAACACAAGACACTAACTTTTAAGAAACAGCTTTTCTAATTGACTAACCAACTGTGCACGAAGAAGGTTTCTATTATACGTAAATAAATCTGAAACAGGCATCTACGATAACTTCAAATTTATCCTTTCATAGTTTTGTTTCTATCTTCAAACATCATTAAAGCTACTTAATTTTCCTGCAATCCACTTTATTAATTTGAGAAACAAAAAGTAGCTTGATGTCAGGTAAGTTTCAACAAATGTCGCTTACCAGAAAACAATGTATATAGCCGCTGTTACCAGCACTATAAACATGGCGGCCACATTAAATATGGCATCCGTTTTAAACAGTTGCCTTTCAATGCGAACATAATTCTCCGGAACAGTGCCTTTTCGCTTGTTCTCATACAAGGAATAGGAAATGATCAAAGTCGAAAGCAGCAGAAACACCACCCCCATCTGATCCAGGAAGGGCATGGATGGGAAGGTCAGGTCAATGGCGATACTGAACGGCACAGAAGCCAGTGCTGTTGCCAGGGCCGCATTGGAGGTTGTCTTTTTCCAGAACAAGCCAAAAACAAACAACACCATGATGCCCGGGCTTACGTAGCCTGTATACTTTTGAATAAACTGGAAGATCTGCTCTTCGCCGCCCAACAGCGGTTCGGCCACCATAATGGCAATAAGGATGGACACTAAACTCACCAGTCGGCCTACAGTAACCAGCTTTTTCTCACTGGCATCTTTGTTAAGGTGCGCCTTGTAAATATCGATGGTAAAGATGGTAGCCGTAGAGTTCATCATAGAACTTAAAGAGGACAAGGCAGCGGCGATAAGTGCAGCAAAGGCAAGTCCCTTGAGCCCGGTCGGCACAATGTTGTTCAACAACCAGGGATACGCCTCATCGTAACGGCTGATGTCGGCGTTAAGCGCAAACGCGGCGATACCAGGCAACACAACCACCAACGGAATCAACAGTTTTAAGAAAGCCGCAAACGACAAACCCCACTGCACTTCCTTCACGCTTTTGGCAGCCAGCGCGCGTTGTATAATGTACTGGTTAAAGCCCCAGTAGCTTATGTTGGCAATCCACATACCGCCAAAAAGCACGGTCATGCCAGGCAGATCTTTGTAAAAAGGGTTAGACTCCTCCAGGATCATATCGAACTTCTGAGGCACGGTTTCTAACAGCTGCGAGAAACCGGCCAGGGCACCCTGCCCGCCACTTACCTGGTCCAGGGCCAGAAAAGTGGTAACAAGCCCACCCAGCACCAGAAACACCACCTGCACCACGTCCGTCCAGGCAACTGCCTTCAGTCCGCCGTAGATCGAGTAGGCAACCGCCACGGCTGCTAAGCCAACGATGGCCTGGAAAGTAGTCACACCCATTACCACACTCAAAGCAAGGGCTGATAAGTACAGTACTGTGGTTAGGTTCACAAAAATATAGAGCATGATCCAGAACACGGCCAAACTGGTTCTGATCCGATCATCATAACGCAGTTTCAGGAATTGCGGCATCGTAAAAATTCCCTCCTTAATATAAATAGGCAGGAAATACTTAGCCACCAGCAACAAGGTAATGGCAGCCATAAACTCGTAACTGGCTATACCGAGCCCAATCGCATAACCAGAGCCTGACATGCCGATAAATTGCTCCGCTGAAATGTTCGATGCAATCAGGGAGGCTCCAATCGCCCACCAGGGCAAAGCTTTACTGGCCAAAAAGTAATCAGTAGAGTTCTTGATGTGACCTTTCTTTTCACGCGATACAAGAATACCGATCACAATAATTAAGATACAATACCCAACAAAGATGATTAAATCCAGTGCGGAGAGGTTCATAGGAGACTTGTTATAATTTGGACAACTGAAATAACACAGACAATAAACATAAATATTCTTGAATATAAATATTTTGAAACGTCTTTTATTTTGAAAAGTAAATGAACTCTTATTTTACATCAGTGCTTTGAGTCGTTCTGCGCTGGTTTCAGGTGTAATGTCGCGTTGCGGACTACCCAGCATTTCGTACCCAACCATAAATTTTTTAATGGTGGCAGAACGAAGCAGGGGCGGGAAGAAATGCATGTGAAAATGCCACCCCGGATATGCCTGTCCGTCGGTTGGCTGCTGGTGAATGCCGGAGGAGTAAGGGAATGAGGTATTGAAAACTTTGTCGTACCCACTTGTGACTTTTTTAATGGCCTCTGCAAAGTCATCTTTCTCGCTTACGGTCATCTGGCCGATGTGCTGAAAATGACGCTTGCTGATCAGGATGGTTTCGAAGGGCCATACGGCCCAAAAAGGCACGATAACGGCGAAAGAAGTATTCTGGTAGACCACCCGTGCCTCCTCCTCCATCTCCACTGCCAGGTAATCCGAAAGCAGGCTGCGATTGTGTTGGTTAAAATATGCGGTTTGTTGGGCCGTCTCTTTTGCGGGCTCATTCGGTATGGAATTTTGCGCCCAGATCTGCCCGTGTGGGTGCGGGTTACTGCAGCCCATCACGGCCCCTTTGTTTTCAAAGATCTGCACGTGATGGATGAAGTCCAGTTTACCCAACTCCTCGTATTCCACTTGCCACAGGTCCACCACCTTACGGATATCCGCCACGGCCATATCTGCCAAAGTCAGGTCGTGGCGCGGCGAGAAGCAAATAACCCTGCTTATGCCCCGCTCACTCTCCGCGCGCAGTAAATTGTTTTTTTCGTAATGGCCGGCAGGAGTGTCCGGCTTCAAAGAACCAAAATCATTCTCAAAAACGAAGGTTGATTCATAAGCTGGATTCTGCGCCCCGTTTGCCCGCACATTGCCCGGGCACAGGTAGCAGGCAGGATCGTACTCCGGCCTGTTGTCTGCAGGGGCTTCTTCTTCCTGCCCCTGCCACGGCCGCCTGGCCCGGTGGGGCGATACCAGCACCCATTCCCCTGATAAAGGATTATAACGCCGGTGCGGATGTTCTGCTAACTTAAATGTTTCCATAAATCATTTGCTTCCGGCGCTACCGATAAATCAGCGTTGCCATACTTCACCATGTTATTTTACTTCCCTTCAGCTCACCAGGCTGCTGCCGTCCACTATTTCTGTTACATAAGTTTTTAATGGGATCTTAAATTCCTGCTCATAGGCAGTGCTTAAGCTGGCTATGAACTGATCAAGGGCAGACACCAATACAATATTTATGGTGCAACCGCCAAATCCACCGCCCATCATGCGGGCTCCGAGTACCGCGTCCTGTTGCTTAGCCTGTGCTACCAGAAAGTCCAGCTCAGGGCAGCTTACCTCATAATCAAACTGCAAACCGGCATGCGAGGCATACATTTTTTCACCAAACAGGCGCAAGTCGTTTTGCTGCAGGGCCTGGCAGGCCTCCGCTACCCTGTTATTTTCCTGCACCACATAGGCGCAGCGCCTGTAAACTACAGCATCAAATGCCTCCTGGTGTTTCTCCAGCATAGCCATCGTGACATCGCGCAGGCTGGTAATGCCAGGGTAGTACGCCTGCAGCAACGCCACACCCGACTCGCACTCCTGGCGCCGGGTATTGTATGCTGATGAGGCCAGGGAATGTTTTACCTGCGTATCGCAAAGCACAATGCGGTATTGGCTCATGTCAAAGGGATAGTAGGCATATTCAAGCGAGCGGCAGTCCAGCTTCACAACGTGATTTTTTTTGCCAAACAGGCTGGCAAACTGATCCATGATTCCGCACCTGACGCCGGCAAATTCATGTTCTGCCTTTTGCGCCATTTTAGCGAGCGAAAAGCGGTCCAGGCCAAATCCGAAAATGTCGTTCAGGGCAAAGGCCAGTCCGCACTCCACAGCTGCCGATGACGATAAGCCTGCCCCTATCGGAATGTTGCCCCCAAACACTAGATCAAACCCCTGCAGAGGATAGTTCGCTTGTTGGAATTGCGCCACTACACCTAAAAGATAATTTGCCCAGTTGGAATTTGTCGGCTCAATACTTTCCAGCGCAAAAACCTCCAGCTCCTGCATATCCAGGGAATATAGCCGGATGTGCCCGGTACCATTTGCATTTATGGCAAAAAAGATCTCCTTGTCTATGGCTGCGGGCAACACAAAGCCATCGTTGTAATCGGTGTGCTCGCCTATCAGGTTTACCCTGCCCGGTGATCTGTACAGGGAAGGTGCCTGACCGAAAAGTTCCGTAAATTTAGCTATGATGATTTCTTGCATAAGCCACTCAAATCTTATTTGTCCAGGTAATGGACCGGAACGTGATAAATTTAAAAATATCTAGCTTAAATATATAGTGGAGCTTTATTTTAGTTGTTGTCATTTCGTAAGGTCCACTTAATTTTCAGGCTGTGCCTCAATACTTATCTCTCCCGCTTGCAAGCCAGGCACCTGTGCCGTAACCTTAACTGTACCAGCCTTTTTCCCGATTTTTAAAAGTATGGCGGCTATACCCGCTTCGGCATGCACGCTGTTGGTAGCCACAAGCGCCGCATCTCCTGTTACCTGAAAGGTTACTGCGTTAGCTGCCTGAGGCACCAATGTGCCGTTATAGTCTAATATCGAAGCATACACAAACACCACATCGTTTACCCCTGCCGTCACGGCTTTGCCGCTCACATCAACCTGCAGACCCAGTTTAGCTGCCTTCCCCGGGGTTTTTTGCGAGGATTCAACCACAGGTGTGCCATTTACATACCCTACTGCGGTTAGGGTGCCGGGCTCGAAGCGCTTTACTTCAAAAGTAAACGGAGGATGTTTGAGGTGGCTGGAATAGCGGTCGTTGTCGGGTTTTTGCCTGGCGATCAGAGCACCGTTTAGCGACAAGGCCACCTCATCGGCATTGCTGTAAACTTTCACTGTCTTCAGCGCAGGGTCGTTCCAGTAGTTTGCGATAAAGAGCATAGGTTTACCGAATACAGCTTCTGCGCCCAGGTCCGGACCTGCCTGGCTCTGGTAAAAGTAAAAGGCAAACTTAGGCAACCGCACCAGGTCCATGATGCCCGAGGCTTCAATGTCTGCCGCGTACCCGCGCTTGTAATCGAATATCAGCCAGTTGGCATCCCCTACTGCGGGGCCCTGAAGGTTGCTGTTATGGGCTTCCTGGTAATTGAGGGCCTGCTGCAACATCCGCTTCTGACCAAAGCCGCGTAACTGCCGGGAGGTGCGTTCCCCCTCTTTCAGGTCGCCGTACTGTTTCTGGTTAAAGCCTGCATTCTGTGCATAGTATTCCCAATCGCCATACTCTGCGATAAACAGCGGCTTCTGTTTAGTGTATTTGTTCCAATAGTCCGGTGCTTTGCCATGCTGCCGGGCCGGGATAAACACGTCATACACCGCATCCATCCACCCGCAGGTATATACTTGTTTAAAGGGCAGTTCCTGGTGCACGGCAGCATGCGTTCGCTGCATGAATTCCTCCGACATGCCCGACTCGTTTAGCGAGGCTTCCCATAGCACAATTGAGGGGTGGTTTCTGTCGCGGCGCACCATTTCCCGGACATTCTGGACCGTGTTTTTCTGAAACTGCTCCTTACCAAAAAACTGCCAGCCGGGTATAGCATCCATTACCAGGATACCCAGTTCATCGCAGGCGCTTAAAAAAGCGGGGGACTGCGGGTAGTGCGACGTCCGGACGAAATTGAACCCGGCCTGTTTTATTTTCCAGGCATCGCGGTACCGGGCATTGTCTGACAGGGCATAGCCCACGTAAGGATACTCCTGGTGGCGGTTGGTGCCGCGCAGAAAAAGCTTCTCGCCATTCAGATAAAAGGCTCCCGGGGTGAAGCGGAACGTTCGCACCCCCGTTTTAACCACTTGCTCCTCCAGCACATCACCGTCCTGCACCAGGGCAACTGAAAGCGCGTATAAGTATGGCGAATCCGGAGACCACAATTCCGGATTTGGCAGCGTTAACTTTTGATCGAATCGGCCAAAGGTACCTGCTGGTATTTCCTGCGGCTCCGATAAGGTTTCGGCTACAACTTCCCCCTGTCTGTCTTTTAAAGTGGCTCGGATCCGGGCACTGCGAGACGCGTTGTGATCATTCTTCACCTCTGTCTGCAGCAGCAGGGTGGCAGAAGCCTTGCATACCGTATCGTAATGCAGCAGGATGCCCCCTCCGGCCACACGGTTGGCGGCAATGGGGTCTGAAATGTGCAGCTTGTCTTTTTTGATCAGGAATACGTTCCGATACAGGCCACTGTAGTAGTTAAAGTCCAGGTCGGCCAGGGGCTTACCCGGGGCTACCTCCGGATTATCACGGTTATCAAGCTTCACCAAAAGCACGTTTTCCTGTCCGAATAAAACCTTATCCGACAAGTCTACATAAAATGGCAGGTATCCCCCCTGGTGTTTAAAAACATGTTTGCCGTTAAGGTAAACATCAGCCACCTGCATGGCCGCCTCAAACTGAACGGCAAGGTGCCTCCCTTTTTCGGAGACGGGAACCGTGAATGTTTTCCGGTAAAAGGCATCCCCCTGCCATTGTTGCGTAACCTTTTCTATGGGCTCCAGGCGTGCGGTGTGGGGCAGCGAAACCTGTTGCCAGCCTTCCTGCCTGTTTTCCCTATCCGAGAGCCGGGCACCGGCTCCGGTTGTATCCACATCCCTTGCAAATTCCCATCCCTCGTTAAACTTCACAACAGATGCTGCTGGGGTTTCCGGAGATAAAGACGCGCCGGATCTTTGTGACTGGCAACCAGTTGCTATGCACACAGACAGCGTAAAAAGCGCAAAATAGGTTAAAAGTGAATGATGGGATAAACTGCCTTTCCTGCTCTTGCGCATAGTTTATACTTGGTTAAATAGTTTAATTGTTGGCTATTTAATTAAAAGAGCACCTGGCTATTTTTGTAGCTGCACCGATTCAATATCCAGGCTCATTGCCTTGTTCTTATTGCCAACAGGGGCATCTTTGCCAAGCAGGATCTCCAGCTTTTCGGTGTTGCCCAACCGGAAGGCCGCCGACTTGGCCGGCTTAAACCAAAAGGGATGAAACCCAGGGTATGGCCTTGGCAAAAGTATAGATTCGGCAGGCTGTAGACTGTTTAACGGAATCTCAATAGTGCGCAAATCCTGGTTTACAGTAAAATAAGCCACATGGGCGGTTGCATCGTCTGTAATCAGCGCTACCCTAACTTGCACGGGTACTTTTAGCGCCGTGCGGGCCCGGACCACGAGTTTGGTAAACGAAGTAAGCTCTGACGCTCTACCCTGAAGCTTGTCTCCAATATAACACTGAAACCCGATTACTCCTTCTTCGGGCACTTCTTGGGAAGCAAGGCGAAGCACCAGCTGCCCCGGCTTTTCTGAGGCAATTAGTTGGCGCTCATCGCTTCTCCACAGGTTGGGGTAAACCATAATCTCCCTGTTCTTGCCGGCATCAAAAAGTGCTAGCGCACCCTGCGGTGTTGCCACGAACGTCTGCCAGCTTTCACCCTGGTAATAGTCCCAGGCCCACGGATTTCCCTTATGCGCCCCCGGAAAGGTCAGGAAGCTGCCATTTGGTTGCTCGATCATCACGCGGTATTGGAGCATACCCGGCGTAGTAAGCGCAACCGGAACCTCGACTTCGTAGGTATATGGCGTTGTCGGTTGCATGGGCAGCACCTTGTACTCACCTGATAAGTTATTGATTGCTAGCTTTACCTGAGCTGCTGCCTCCAGGCCCACGATGGTCGCCTTTAAGGCAAAGGGCTTGCCAGACGAAATCTCCGCTAATGGTTCTAGCCTTACAAAGGGCTCCATATCTTTTGCCTGCGGCGCCACAAACTCATCCAACGTTATTTCCCCTGCTATCTTACCAGCCTTTTTCGGGTCAAAGTGCCTGCCCTTTTTCAACAGCAGGTAGGTGCCCGGTGTAACGCGGACGGTGCCTTTGTCTGTCTTGCCTGTGTGGACATTGCCGGTGTTCAGCCCTTTCAGGCTAAAGTCGTTTCCCAGATCCGGCAAACTGATGTGCATCTCGTGCGCACGCCATTGGATGCGTGTCACCTCTTTTTCAGGAGACGCTTTCGCAAACGGGTCGCGGATGTGAATGGCGTCGGGCATGACTTCGAGGCGCCAGGTCCCGTTGTCCAATTTGTCCAGAAAATAAGCGCCCAGCCCCTGGTACTTTACCACCGGCGAACTGCCGACGCCAGCAATATGCACTAACCTGGCCGCATTAGCTGGTTTAGTACGGGTGGTGTTTGAGTAGTAAAACGCCTGCTCCGTATTCATCTCGCTTAGATTCTCTTTGTAACTTATCCGGAACGCCCCAAATATGCTGTCTGTTGGGTAAGTGCCATAAGATTTTAAGCGGGGCAGCTGGTGGAAGGCCTTGGAGGCGATAAGTGCGCTGATGGCTTTAGAAGGGGTATAAGCCAGGTTAAGGTAATGGGTCTGGTACTCGGTATTGGCATAGGCTGTTGCCATGGGGTCGTAGGCGAACTGGGTTGCCCACTGAAAACCCGCCTCTCTGAAACTCCTCGCCATGGCAGGGTATATCACCGATTGAAGGATATCGCCGGCATCAAACTCATACACCATCCGGGCTTTGTTTGCATAGGCCGGAATGGTATCAAACGGGATGCTGTACTGGTCTACATGCGGCAGGTAGTTTCCTTTTAGCGTCCGGTTGGCAACCAGCCCCGTGGGGTACCATTGGAAACTCACACCGTCAATATTTGCTTTAGCCACTGCATCGGCATAAGCCGGGGATTCGCTGATATTATAAAACAGGGGCTTGGTCCAGCCGGTGCTGCGCACTGCCGTTACCATGCGGTTAACATACTCAGTGGCGCGTGCTTTGGTGCCCGTGTGCTTTGGTTCGTTGTTGATCTCCGCAGCAATTACATCCGGGTCGTCCTGGTAGGTCAGTTTGGTATAAGGGTTTACATGCCTGAAAAATTGATCCAGATAACGCTCCTGCGCCAGAAAGGCAGCCTCTTGCGTAACAGCTTGCTGTTTGTTGTACACGCTGGAGAAACCCAGTGTCTTTTCGTCTGGCTCCGGGTAGCCATTCCCCCAGAAAGCTATGGGTGTAACCAACACCTTTATATGACGCTGCTTCAGTTTGTATACCAGGTAATCGAAAAGGCGCAGGTGCTCGTTGTTTAGCAGGTTACCCACCGAATCGGATATCTCCGTATCCCAAACGTGCACCCGGAAAGCATCAAAGCCTAACCTGGCCAGGTGATACACGTCCTGGTCAATGGCTTTTTCAAGATCAACCCCCAGTGCTTTGTGAGAGCGGTTGCCATAAGCAAAGGGCACCGTATAATTGACACCGAAAAAAGCGGCCTCGTGGTTATCTTTTTCCCAGCGCAGCACGCCTTGCTTGTCAACATACACTGGCGCTGTTTCCTTGCTCTTTTGCTGTTGGGCCAGGCCATGAAAGGGTTGCGCAAGCCCGATACATAAACAAAGGAGAATGGGTATGCTTTTAATCATCAATTTCAATTTAGAGATGAGCCGCTATCATTCGCATCAGAAAAACCCTATTTTCAAATCAATCAAGCTCTAAAGCATATTTTTATTAGGCTAACCAGCATATATTTATAGCATGGCCCTCTCCCAGTATACTTCTGCCCGAACAGTGGCGGACAAAACTGAGCATGTTAATCTGCCTTTAAAAGTCGCTTAACGGTTTTACCCTGCCCTATTTCAACCTGTAACAAATAAAGACCAGCCTTTAAAGTACGGTAATCCAGCGTATGTTCCAGCAGCTCATCCTGCTTTGTGATCACATCGGTGCGCAGGTTGCGTCCGGCCAGGTCAGTCAGTTTAAGGGTTACCTTGCCCCTATAGTTGTTCTTGATCTCCAGGCGGGAAATGCCATCCGAAGGGTTTGGATAAACAAAGGTGGACACCGCCGCTAAATCATCTTCAGCTGACAAGGCGACATTTTGCCAGGGCAGTAATCCCGGCTGGGGCGTAGGAAGCTGTAGGGTAGTGAACAGGCGGAACTCACCCGGTTGCAGCACTATTTGCTCCAATGGGTCTGTCACCGTTACAGCCTCTCCGGTAAAGTAGTCGTACCACTTCCCCACGAAAGGAAATTTGGCTTCCTGGGTCAGTTTGCGCACATCAAAGTTGCCAATCATAAACACCGTATTGCCCGCATCCGATAAAATCATACGCTTCACCATGCCGTCAAATGCAAGGCTATAATCGGAGGTAACAAAAACGGGCCTCGAGGTTTTCAGTTTGATAAGCTCTGCATAGACACTGAATAGTTTTTTTCGTTCAGCGTCGTTCTGGTATTCCCAATGTAAGGGTTTAGCGCCTGTCCTGCCGTTAAAATCAATCGGCACATCGTAGCCCAGCTCGCCAAACTGCCATATCATTTTAGGACCCGGCACCAAAAGCGAAAAAGCAGCTGCCAACTTAGCCCTGTTGAGTGCGGTGGGCAAGGTGCGCGTGTTGTACGAACCCGACGACAAGCCATTCTGCATCACATCGTACACCAGGCGCTCTTCATCATGGCTCTCAATATAACCCAGCACATGCGGTTGCTGCCAACCCCTTTTCTTGTAAGAAATCCAGTCTAGGTTTGCTGACTCCCCTTTTGCCGCCTTCCGATAGTCAAAATTTGAGTTTCCCCAAAGCAGCATGCCATAATCCGAAAGCTCTTTTTCTTCGCTGTTATCGGCAAAATGCTCCATAATGACATAGGCAGTAGGCTCAATGGTCTTTACCTCATCATAAATCCGCTTCAGGTTCTCGATTCGGCTGGCATCGTAGGCGCCAAATGCCCCTACGTCGTTGCCGGTATTTTTTTGTGTAAATCCTTTGGAGAGGTCAAAACGGAAACCATCCACATTGTATTCCTGCAACCAGAAACTGGTCACGCGCTGCACAAACTTTTCTGTTGCTGCACTTTCGTGGTTAAAATCGAAGAAAACACTGAACGGATGGGTGGCCTGCTGATTGAAAAAAGGATTGTCAGCAGAGGGTTTAGAGCCATCCCAGTACATTTTCACATACGGAAACTCGTAATCGGCCTGGTTCAGCACGATGTCCAGTATTACGGCGATCCCGTTCCGGTGGCAGGCGTCGATGAAAATCTTCAGGTCGCGGGCCGTTCCGTAGGCCTTATCCGGAGCGAAGTAAAAGATGGGATTGTAGCCCCAGGAGTCGTTTCCAGAGAACTCCATAACCGGCATTAACTCAATGGCATTTATCCCGAGCCGCTTAAAGTAGGAAAGCGTGTCTGTTAAGGTTTTATAGTTTCGGGTAGCCACAAAGTCGCGCACCAGCAATTCATACACCACAAGCCGCTTGGGGTCCGGTCTGTTAAAATCGGGCACCTGCCAGGTATACGCCTGCTGGTTGGTTTGCAACAGCGACACAATGCCACTCGCCCCGGTCGGATAAGGTTTCAGATCCGGGTAATTAGCGGCAGTCAGGAATTTGTCGTTATTTGGGTCCAGAATTTTGTGCGTGTAGGGGTCTGCCACCGGAAGCGTACCGTTCACAAGGTACTGATAGGCCACCTCCTGCCCTGCCGGCAAATTATTAAGTTCCAGCCAGTAGCGCGTGCCATCGGGGGTGCGCTTCATCAGATAAGCGGCAGTGGGTTGCCAGTTGTTGAACTCCCCGATCACATACACAAACTCTTTATAAGGGGCAAACAACGAAAGCGTGGCACTGGTGGCGCTTGTATAGTTCACGCCATCTTTTATACCAGCCGGGAGCGCCGCTACCGTTGGAGTTGGTTTTACAGTATAATAAAAAGTATCGGCAGCAGCTTCCGAAGTGGTTTGAGCCTCGAAAACAACCATTTTCCGAACCCCGGCTTCTGCTCCGGCATTCAGGCTGTAGGTAAGTGTCGTGCTGTTCTGTTCTGTGGCCAGCACGGTGGCACCCTGGCGAAGGGTCAGGTTGGCAGGCGCCGAAGCACTGCCCTCCACCGCTATGCTGGTGTTGGCATTTACAAAAAAACTTTGCTCTACAGGGTTCTTAAACGAGGCGTTCAGGGCGTCACTGTAGATCGTCAGGATAATATCCTCTGTTTGTGCCTGCCCGTTTCCGCTTTTAAGCAATACGCCTAACTTCACGATGTTCTTGTTTGCCGGAACATTGAAATATTGCCGGGGCGTGATTTTTATCTGCCACCTGTTATTGCCCAGCGAGGTCATTTTGCCCGGTTCAAAAGGCTTCGAGAAATCAGTCTGGCCGGTGGGCTGGTACTCAAAGGCGTTGCTTGCGGGCGTTGTGCCCGCGCCCGACCACAGGTAAACATCCGCAGTTTTGCCCAGTAAGCCGGCAGCCCTGGAGTCCTTTGCCTTGGATACGTCGAAAATGATCGTGACTTCCTTGTTTGCCGTCGGGAACTCGGGGATGGTGGTAACCACTTGCCCTACTGCTGTAGCACTGAGGAAAAACAGCAGGTACAAATTAATGAAAGCGTAAATTTTTCTCATAACGGAAAAGCTAATGTTGTATTTTGGTTTACAGTCCACTAAAAGCTATTCAGGAAAACAGCCCCCTTGCCTCTAATCTTCCTGTAAACCCTTAAATTAAGAATAAAAATCATCTAGACCATTTTTTAACCAGACCCGCCACATTATTTATTGCGCAATAGGCCCTCTTCATCCGATTTGCAGGGGTGTGCCACTTCCGGGGTTACATCTTTAATAAAATACATGCGTGAAATTTTCCGCCCCATGCCTTTTACGCAATAGGTGCCTAACAAGCAGACCGAGCTGCGGAACAGCCTCTTGGCCACATCACAAACAATTTTAGGTGTCCAGGCGTTTTGATGAAGTAGCAAGAACTAGTTCTGAAACAGATAGCTTCTACATGAAATTCAACCGTAACGTTACGTACCAGGCTGCAAAGACAGTGTCGCATGTACTAGAGCAACACTTTGCTCACCACATCCAAGAGGCAAAAAACGCGGGTATCAACACACTTTCTACGGCACCTGAGGCTGCACTCATAGAGGCTGTAATAGATACTGCATTCTGGACGAGTCTGCGGCATGAAGAAGGTCGCTCGCCAAAGATCTCGTTAGCCCTGCTCCCACCAGACCATGCGCAACAGCCTATGTTATTTGAACATCCTTTACCTTTCACCGCACAGATACTCACCAAGATAGGCCCTGGCGTAGAGAGGCCGGGCATTCATGTAGGTGTTTGGTACCAGGATGACGCGCTATATGTTTGGGGAACGACCCGAACGATTCCAAGCTTTTGTTTTGTGATTGATGTGCCGGAGCCGGGCTTATTGGTTATCAAGCACCGCAGGATCGAAGGTTTTGGCAAATTCGTGAATGTGGCTGTGCTGAAAGGGGACGAGGTGAAAGTAGTGGATGAAAGAAATATGCGTCTCCCTGATTGCCCGCATCTCCTGAACAGCCTGCTTGGTAATGCCAACTCAAGCCCTGATAAAGAACCATTGAACCCACTGGTGCAAATGGCAGTTTCGATGCGCGCCCATGGGCATGGCGGTACCTTGCTGGTAGTGCCCACCCTCACAAATGACTGGCAGGAGTCTATTCTACAACCTGTTTCCTACCCCATTCAGCCCGCCTTTTCCGGGCTGGCCATTATCTTGAAAAGAGACAGTGCGGAAACGGACCAGCTTCAATGGCAGAATCAGTTGCAGCGCGAGATTGATAGCCTGGCCGGGCTCACGGCCATCGATGGGGCCACCATTATCACAGACACTTATCACTTGCTGGCGTTTGGCGCAAAAATAGGGCGCCGTGAAGGCATGCCGCCAATAACCTCCATCCGGTCTTCGGAACCTATAGCAGGAACTAAGGCGACGGTAAGCCATCCGACCCGGACAGGAGGCACCCGACACTTGTCGGCGGCACAGTTTGTACACGACCAGCAAAATGCTACCGCCCTGGTTGCCTCCCAGGATGGGCGTTTTACCATTTTCTCCTGGTCTACTTGCGAGCAACTGGTTCAAGCCCATCGCATTGATGCCTTGCTTCTCTAATGCTTATTAGTTAGAGTATAATGATTAAATAAGGCAACTTTTATGTTGCCGCTCTTATAAAATCCTTTTTTTAAGCTAACATTGATGCTATGCTGAAAATAGCTGATATGCAAAAAGCCGCCCTTATTCAGGGCGGCTTTCAACCATTTAATTCAAAAACTTATCTTACATATTTCTGGCCTGAACCGGCAAGTCCTCCAGTTGTGCGTAATGGAGCTTCCAGGTACCATCCGCCGCTTTTTTCCAGAGCAGCACAAAGTTGCCCTCGCCCATTCCGCCGGGTTGGTCTGGTCCGGCTGGCAACACATCCACAGAGAATGTGCCCGCTTCGTAGGCAATGCCTTCGCTGGAACCCGAACTCACTACGTTTGTCTTTAGATCCGTGATCGTGCCCATCGTCTCGCGTACCCATTTATCGGCTACTTCAGACTTTCCCTGAAAATGGATCTCTCCCTGCAGGAAATGTACATCATCAGCCAGGTATGAAATAACTTTGTCGCCATTCTTTGAATTCCAGGCACTGATAAACTGCTGGTTCAACTCCTGAACCGTCTCGCCCTCGCTGTTATTTACACAAGAGGTTAAGACCAACGCAAATGCAAGTAATACTAGTAAAGCTCTCATAATCATATGTGTTAATTAAAACATACTTCTAGCGCCTATGCGGCAGGTTAACAAATTTAAAAGCCCCGGATACATGTACCCGGGGCTTTTTATGGTACAGGTAAAGATAGTTACCAGCTTTTTCTTCGGTATTCTGAAGTATAGTATGGTTTGGTTGGGTCACCGTAATCGTTGTTCGGCAGCAGTGCTATACTCATGATAGGGTCCTGCGCGCTGGTGTAGGCATAGGCAGCGGCAGTAGGGTAATTGGTTTCAGCTACCTGTCTGCTCTGCACTGGTAATGCCGTTTTGTTAGTCGACTGCGCTCCGGTATCGTGTCTGTGCGTGGCCGATTTACCGGCGGCAGCTCTCTCACTGGCTGCGCGGTTGGCTTCCGCTCTATTAATGGCGGCAATTCGCTCTGCTTCTTTTTCTTTTTGTTTGTTGTCGATGTGCTTTCCGATCGCATAACCGGCTCCACCGCCAACTACACCACCTACAACGCCACCCACCACGCGGTTACGCTTGTGTATTACAGCACCAGCGGCGGCACCTGTGGCCGTTCCTATTACAGCGCCTTTTGCCTGCGGGCTCCATTTTTTCTGCGCCTGGGCAGAGAAGCTGAACGCAAAGGCCATTACCAAGATCAATGTCAGAATGTTAGTTACCTTTTTCATAATATTTTTCTTTAATTCAAAAGATATTGTTTGTTATACTGGCTGGTATTCCAAATCCGTGCCATCTTCTGATAAATCATGCTTGAATGAAGTGCTCAGTCCGTGGCCAAAAAATAAATATCAACTATACCTTATTGAAAAACAGAAACTTACAAATCAATCGCCTCGCAAATTATTTTTTATTTACGAGGTTCTTTTAGAGATTCCGGGATGCTGTAACAGCACAACCGACCTGCTGTCAACCAGGATAGAGGCTCCCGCGCTAAAGGTTCCCTGCTCCCCGATAGCATTCTCTTCGGCGGTATCCAGTATTTTGGTCCATGTGGTGCCATACTTTTTAGGCGGCAGCTTATAATTGAGTGGCTCATAATGCGCATTGAAAATCACATAAAAACTATCATCGGCCACAATCTCACCAGAGCCTTGTGCATGAATGCCGTGCCCGTTCAAAAACACACCCAGCGATTTTGCAAAGTCATGATCCCAGTTTTCTTCTGTCATTTCAGTTCCTTCCGGCAAAAACCAGGCAATGTCCTCTACGGTTGCTCCTTTAATGGGTAAGCCCTGGAACCAGCGTTTGCGACTGAAGACAGGATGTTTTTTTGCCAGGTGAATGAGTTTGCGGGTGAAAGCCAGCAGGTCCTTATCCACGTTTCCCCAGTTGATCCAGGAAATCTCGTTGTCCTGGCAATAGGCATTGTTATTGCCCAGCTGTGTGCGTCCAAGCTCATCGCCGGCCACCAGCATAGGGACGCCCTGCGAAAGAAACAAGGTCGTCAGAAGATTCCGCTTTTGCTTGTTGCGCAACTGTATAACCTCAGGGTCATCCGTGATGCCTTCCACCCCACAGTTCCAGGAGCGGTTGTGGTTATCCCCATCTTGGTTATCCTCCCCGTTCTCCATGTTATGTTTCTCATTATAAGAAACCAGGTCGTTTAGGGTAAAGCCATCATGGGCGGTTACAAAATTGATACTGGCCGTCGGCCTCCGGAAGTTATCCTGGTACAGGTCTGAACTGCCCGTGAAGCGCTCGGCAAACTCTGCCAGCATACTGTCTGAACCCCGCCAGTAATCCCGGATGCAATCCCGGTACTTGCCGTTCCACTCCGTCCATCCGGGCGGGAAGCCCCCCACCTGGTAGCCGCCTTCCCCCACATCCCAGGGCTCCGCTATCAGCTTTACTTGCGAGATAACCGGGTCCTGGTAAATAATATCGAAAAACGCGCTCAGTTTATCCACGGCATGCAGCTCTCTGGCCAATGCGGAGGCCAGGTCAAACCGAAACCCGTCCACGTGCATTTCCAGTATCCAATAGCGCAAGCTGTCCATGATAAGCCGGAGTACCATGGGTTGCATGGTGTTCAGGGTGTTACCGGTTCCGGTGTAGTCCATGTAATACCGGCATTCATCCGTCAGCCTGTAATAAGAGGCATTGTCCACCCCCCGGAAAGAGAGCGTGGGCCCCATGTGGTTGCCCTCGGCGGTATGGTTGTAGACCACATCCAGAATCACCTCGATCCCGGCTTTGTGCAGCGCTTTTACCATCTGCTTAAACTCCACTACCTGCTCGCCCATCACCCCGCTGCTTGAGAAGCGCACATCCGGCGCGAAAAAGCCGATGGTGTTGTAGCCCCAGTAATTGGTCAGGCCCTTTTCTTCCAGGTACCGATCCGTTACAAAGTGATGCACAGGCATGAGCTCAATGGCCGTGATGCCCAGGTTCTTTAAGTATTTCAGCGTGACCGGGTGCCCCAGGGCGGCATAACTGCCCCGAATTTCCTCGGGTATCTCGGGGTGCAGCATGGTAAAGCCTTTTACATGTGCCTCGTAAATAATAGACTTATAATAAGGTATGGAAGGCTTTTGGTCATCCTCCCAGTCAAAGGAGGTATCGATCACCACAGATTTGGGGATATAAGGCGCGCTATCCAGCTTGCTAAAGCTCAGGTCCTGCTCCGGGTCCCCTACTTTATAGCCAAACAGAGCGTCGTGCCAGCGAATGGTTCCTGATATCGCTTTGGCGTAAGGATCGATCAGAAGCTTATGGCGGTTAAAGCGATGCCCGTTCTTCGGATCAAAAGGGCCGTCCACCCTATAACCGTACAGCTGTCCGGGTTTAACATTATGCAGGTAGATGTGCCATACCTGGTGCGAACGCTCTGTTAATTTAATGCTGGCAGCGGCTTTATCCTGCGCCTCATCAGAAAAAAGACATAGTTCCACACCAGTGGCATGGCCGGCAGTCAATGCAAAATTTGTCCCTTTACCGTCCCAGGTAGCCCCGAGGGGAAAAGGACTGCCAGGGGATGTTTTTATTTCCATGTGATGTTTGTTGTTTACGAAAAGGATAGCTCCATTTATAACATCACCTTTATACTTTAACCACTCGTAATGGTTTACACGGATGCAAAACCACACAGCTTTTTCCTCCCTTACCAGGCAGGAAAGGGATCAGGAAGCACCGGAATGCAAAAAAGGAAAGGTTAAGGGGATTTAAGAATGCCAGTTGTAACCTGTTGCCACTTAACAGCTGGCAACGGCTTAAAACAACTGGAGCTGCGTGCCGGATTTTAAGGGCGGATTGACTTGCTCCTCATAAACAAGCTTATACTTCTCCAGGTTGGGTGCAGGTATGCTATGCGGGCCAACCTGATTACCAGCAGTTATCCGGTACACTGCCGACTCCTGGTAACGCGAAGCCACCACAACCTGTGTGGCATCGGCATGGGCCGTGAAAAGGGCATTTACCAGCTCAGGGCAATTATTATCTTTGGATAGATGCGACAGGAGCAGGTGGCTCATAAAGGGTGGCTTGCAGGCCGTGAAAAGTGCCAGCGCCTGCCGGTTCGACAAATGGCCTCTGCCTCCCCTGATGCGGTTTTTCAGGTGGTATGGGTAACGCCCGCGCTCCAGCAGGTCATCGTCGTAGTTAGCCTCTAGAAAAGCAGCGTGGCAGCGGCTGAAGTGGCGGACGAGGTTCTGGCAGGGCGCGCCTATATCGGTAAATACGCCCACGGTTAGCCCGTTACCCGTGATACTGAAACTGTGCGGGTCACAGGCGTCGTGCAGTTTTGAAAAGGGTAACACGGAAAGCGCGCCGATCTGTATGGCTTCCTCTGCCAGGAATGGTATCGTGCGCACCCCGCTCAGATCTAAGCGGGAGTTGTGCCGGGTGCCCGCCGTAATATACACGGGCAGCCTATACTTTTTAGCCAGCACCTGCAGGCCGCGAATATGGTCGGAGTGTTCGTGCGAGATAAAAATCGCCTTCACCATTTGCATCGAAAGGCCTAAACGCAACATGCGCCGCTCCGTTTCGCGGCAGGAGATCCCCACATCCACTAGCACGGCCTCCCTGTGGTTGCCCACATAGTAGCAGTTGCCGTTACTCCCTGAATTTATTGAGGCGATGTTTAGGTGCATGTGTTGCAAAGTAAAAGCTTTTTTACCGAAGCTGTCAGCTATTCACTTCTTTTTTAGTGTAACGCTCACGCGCCTTCAGAATATGACCGATGTTCAGCTTCGCCCAGTCTGCCAGTTCTAGCAACTGCAGCAAAAGGCTCTGCCCCAGGGGCGTCAGCGTGTACTCCACCCGGGGCGGAATTTCCGGATACAGCGTTCTGCTCACCAACCCATCTTCCTCCAGGGCCCGTAGCGTAACGGTTAGCATGCGCTGCGATATGCCGGTTATCAGCCCCTTCAACTCGTTGAAGCGCAGTTTTTCCTCCTTCCCCAGGGTCAGGATGGCGTAAATGGACCACTTATCCCCGAAGCGGGCAAGGATGTCCTTCACCGGGCAGCACTGGTCCACTGCAGGAGACGCGATGAGCACCTGCTCAATTTTTTTCCTGATCGCAATGCGTTGGTTTTCAGCTTTAGTTACGCTCATGTGCCTAAGTACTTATGGGGTGCCCCCTTGCCAGTGTCAAAGATAATAAATAATTTTGAGTTACTAAAAGTAACCTAGTAATGAAACGTTACTAACCAAAAACATGTTTACCTACCATGAACGTACTACAGTCACTGGAATGGCGCTACGCCTCCAAAAGAATGAACGGCCAGAAAGTGCCCGCCGATAAACTAAACATCATACTGGAAGCCATTCGCCTGGCCCCTTCCTCTATGGGCCTGCAGCCTTATACTGTTTTGGTGATAGCGGATGAGGAACTGAAGAAAAAGATCAGGCCTATTGCGATGAACCAGCCACAGATAGCCGAAAGTTCACACCTGCTGGTGTTTGCCGCCTGGGATGACATTACCCCGGCCCATATTGAAGAATACATCCAGCATACAGCCGCTGTTAGAGGCACTCCCGAAGCCAGCCTCGTCGACTTTAAGAACACCCTGTTAAAGATCGCCGAAAACAATACGCAGGAGCAGAACTTTAACTGGGCAGCCCGACAGGCGTATATCGCCTTTGGCACAGGACTGTTAGCCGCAGCCTCCGAAAAGGTGGATGCCACCCCCATGGAGGGATTTGACAGCGCCGCTTTGGACGAGCTTTTGAACCTGAAGGAAAAAGGCCTGCGCAGCGTCACGCTGATGCCACTGGGCTACCGCGATGCGGAAAGCGACTGGCTGGCCAGCTTGCCAAAGGTTCGGCGCACAAAAGAAAAACTGTTCCTGGTACAATAGAACCCTTTAACTGATAAACATGAAAAAGCAAAGAATAAAAATAGACATCATCTCAGATATCAACTGCCCCTGGTGCTGGATCGGTGAGAGCCGGTTAAAAAAAGCCATGGCGGCCGCAGACAGTAAGTATGATTTTGACATCGCATTCAAACCATTCGAACTGAACGCAAGCATTCCGGAGAACGGGCTCACCCGCGAGGAATACTTTAAGAAGAACTACGGCGAGGCCATACTTCCTAAGATTGGGGAGATGGACCGGAACATGGCTGAAAACGGCGCTGCCGAAGGGCTCCAGTTCAACTTCTCGCCCAACATGACCGTGAACAATACTTTTAACGGACACAGGCTCATCTGGCTGGCCGGGGAATGCGGCGTACAGCTGGCAGTGGCCAATGCGCTTTTCAGCAGTTATTTTAAAGATGGCCTGAACATGAACGACCCGGCTGTGCTGACCCGCATTGGCGTGGCGAACGGTATTCCGGCTGAGCGGCTGGAAGGGTTTTTCGAAGGTGAGGAAGGCCGCTCCGAAGTGCGCGATATGGAGAATTTCGCCCATTCGGCGGGCATTACAGGCGTACCCGCTTTTGTCATCAACGATAAGTTCCTGGTTAGTGGCGCACAACCAGCCGACACCTTCCTGAACGTGTTCCAGGAAGTGGCCCCGGCCCTACAGCAAATTCAGACCGAGGGTGCCAGCTGCGGCCCTGACGGCTGCTGTTAATCCTTTACGCCTGCGTTAAACCAAGTACCGGGAACAGTTTTCACAAGCTGTTCCCGGTTTGCGTATAGTGTGACACCCATTACAAACCACATGGAAAATCTACATAATAATACCGCTGCCACAGGAAAAAATCTGAGGAACACGCCCATCTCCGTGCTGGATCTGGTGCCTATTCTGGAGGGCAAAACCGCGGCAGAGGCCTTTAAAAACAGCCTGGATCTGGCCCGCAGCACGGAGCGTTTCGGCTACAACCGGTACTGGATGGCCGAGCACCACAACATGGCCGGCATTGCCAGCTCAGCCACCTCCGTTTTGATCGGTTACATTGCCGGCGGCACCTCCCGGATCAGGGTGGGCTCCGGTGGCGTGATGCTGCCTAACCATGCCCCGCTGGTGGTGGCAGAGCAATTTGGCACGCTGGCCTCGCTATACCCCAACCGCATTGACCTGGGCCTGGGCCGCGCGCCTGGTACCGACCAGGTAACAGCCCAGGCCCTCCGACGCGACGCGCTGGGGGCAGGTAACGACTTCCCGGAGAACCTGGCGGAGCTGCTGCATTACCTGGCGCCCAAAGAAAAGACAAAAGTGAGGGCCGTGCCCGGCGAAGGGCTCAACATCCCTGTCTGGCTCCTGGGCTCGAGCACCTACAGCGCCCAGTTGGCCGGTATGCTGGGCCTGCCTTTTGCCTTCGCCAGCCACTTTGCGCCGCACAGCCTGCATTTGGCCTTAAAATTATACCGCGAAACATTCAAGCCATCCGAGTTCCTGCAGGCACCTTACGCCATGGCAGGGGTAAACGTGGTGGCCGCCGATACGGATGCCGCCGCTCAAAAACTCTCTTCCACCCTTTATACTTCCTTTCTGAATGTGATTCGGGGGACAGCCAGGCAGATGCAACCCCCAACCGATGACCTGGACAGTTCATGGGATGCTTCTGAAAAATATGCCGTGCACCAGATGCTGCGCTACGCTTACATTGGCAGTCCGGAAACGGTACAAACAGGGCTGCAGGCGTTTGTTGACGAGACACAGGTGGATGAGCTGATGGTGACCTCACATATTTACGACCACCAGGCACGGGTGCGCTCTTATGAGATTCTCTCCGGCCTGTGTAAGCGAAGCCAGTAAAATTCAGTACTGGTACTTGTTCTGAAATCTCAAACAGAATGCGGAACTTTGGTCCGATGTCCTCCCCTACTCCTCTTGTTCCTGCGTTACCCCTGCTGCCGGTAACCGAGGCGCTGCCCGAACTGTTGGCAGCGCTCCAAACCCATACCCGCGCGGTGCTGGAGGCGCCACCTGGTGCCGGTAAAACCACCCTGGTGCCGTTAGCCTTGCTGCAAGCCGATTGGCGGCATGACGGAAAGATACTGGTGCTGGAACCCCGCAGGCTCGCAACCCGGGCAGCCGCACAGCGCATGGCCGACCTACTGGGGGAGCCGCTCGGCCAGACAGTGGGCTATTGGATCCGGATGGAGCATGTGGTTTCTGCCAAAACCCGGATAGAGGTGGTCACCGAAGGCATCCTGACCCGTTTGCTGCAGGAAGACCCCACCCTGGAAGGCATAGCTGCCGTTATCTTCGATGAGTTTCATGAGCGCAGCCTGCAGGCTGATGTCGGGCTTGCGCTGGCGTTGGACGCGCAGGCAGTACTGCGCCCGGACCTGCGCCTGCTGGTGATGAGCGCCACCCTCGATGCCACTTCAGTCGGGCAATGGCTGCAGGCCCCGGTGGTGCGCAGCGCCGGCCGGCAATACCCTGTCGATACACATTATAGCAGTGCCTCAGAAGTGGCCGCAGCCGGAAAGTGGCCAAGCCAGCGCCTGGATAACCTGGTACCAAAAGCCATCCGGCAGGCACTGCAACTGCACCCCACCGGCGATATGCTGGTCTTTTTGCCAGGCATGGGCGAGATGCGGCGGGTAGCGCAAAAACTGGAGGGGCACCTTGCCCCGACCACCGATCTTCACCTGCTGCACGGCGACCTGCCTCTGGCCAAACAAATTGCCGCTATCCAACCGGCCCCTGCCGGGCGGCGCAAGATCGTGCTGGCCACCAGCATTGCCGAAACCAGCTTAACCATTGAGGGTGTAACGCTGGTGATTGATGGCGGCTATGCGCGTGTTCCGGAATTCATTCCCCGCACCGGCCTCACCACCCTCGCCACCGTGCCCGTTTCAAAAGCCGCCGCCGACCAGCGGCGTGGCCGTGCCGGCCGGCTTGCGCCGGGCACCTGCTACCGATTGTGGTCTGCTGCCGACCAGCTGCAGCTGCCGGAGCGCCAGACACCCGAGATCTGCGAGGCCGACCTCACAGGACTGGCGCTGGAGCTAGCCCTCTGGGGTGTGAAACAGGTAAGTGACCTGGCCTGGCTGGATACGCCTCCTGCCGCCGCCCTTAGTCTGGCCAACGACCTGCTGATGCGCCTGCAGGCACTGGATGCCCAAGGCAAGCCCACGGCGCACGGGAAAGCACTGGCTCCCCTTGGCCTGCCCCCGCGCCTGGGTCACCTCGTGCTCTGCGGGCAGCGCATGGGCCAGGGGGCAACGGCTTGCGCGCTGGCTGCCCTGCTCTCCGAAAAAGACATTTTAAAACCCCTGCAAGCCACTTGGGGAAACGAACAACCTGACCTGCAGGTGCGCCTGGAACTGCTGGCTGGGAAAAGACCCGCTGTACCGGGCTATACTGTTGATGAAAACACCTTGCGAAGGGTGCGGGAGCAAGCGCAGCACCTGCGCCAGCGCATACGGGAAAAGGGCACGCAGCTGGCACCGGAACACGCAGGCATTTTAACGGCACTGGCCTACCCCGACCGCCTGGCGCAGCGGGAGCATTCCGGGCGCGTGCGCCTGGTTACAGGCCGTAAAGCCAGCCTGCCCACCGAGCTTTTCGGGGAGGCGGCTTTTTACGGCATCGCCCACCTCGACCTGGGCAAGCAACCGCGAGTGCTGTTGGCTGCCCCCATCTCGAAAACAGAGCTGCTGGAGTACTTTTCGGAGCAGCTTGAGGAAAAACAGGAAGTGTACTGGGATGCTGCCACAGCGCGCATCGTTGCCCGGAAGTTTACAAGTATAGGCGCCCTTTTGCTGGAAGAGAAAATGCTCCCTGACCCCGACCCTGCACAAATGGCAACCGTGCTCCTGCAGGTGCTGCAGGAAAAAGGCATTGCACGCCTGCCCTGGTCAGAGGATGCGGTACGCACCCGCCAGCGACTCGCCTACCTGCACGCCCTGGACCCCGACACCTGGCCAGATGTTTCGGATGCGGCCCTGAGTGAAAATATGGCAAGTTGGTTGGGCCCCTTTCTGCAGGGCTTGCGCTCCCTGGAGCAGGTGGCCAAACTGGACTGGAAAGAAATGTTACTGGCGAACCTGAGCTGGGAAAAGCGACAGGAAATGGACCGGCTAGCCCCCACCCATTTCGAGGTGCCCAGCGGATCCCGAATCGCCCTGGATTATACAGACCCCATGGTACCGGTACTCGCCGTGCGCCTGCAGGAGGTGTTCGGTTTACTGGATACGCCGCGGATAGGAGGAGGAAAAACGCCTTTGCTCCTGCATCTGCTCTCCCCCGCCTCGCGCCCGGTACAGGTTACCCGCGACCTGCGCAGCTTCTGGAATGCCGGGTATTTTGCGGTGCGCAAAGACCTGCGGGGGCGCTACCCAAAGCACCATTGGCCCGAAGACCCCTTAACGGCACCGCCCACCCGCGGAATTAAAAGAAAACCACGCTAGCACGGCACACAAGTTACACAGAAGTGGGTAAGTTATCTACTGTATTAGCAGTGGACTTACACCGCTTCTTTTTCACGTTGCGCCTTCAGGTCCAGGATGCGTTTGTAAGATTCGACCAATCCTTTGATGACGGCAGAACTCAGGCCCTGGTGTTCCATCTCGTTCAGTCCGGTAATGGTGCAGCCTTCCGGGGTGGTCACCTTATCAATCTCCTGCTCCGGATGCGACTTATTGATGGTGAGCAAGGTAGAGGCTCCTTTGCTTACCTGCACCGCAATTTTCTGGGCGTCCTCGGCATCCAGGCCGAGCTGTATGCCTCCTTGTGTCACGGCCCGGATAAAGCGCATGTTAAAAGCTATGCCGCTGGAGCAAAGTACAGTGGCACCCGCCATCAGTTCCTCCTCTATCACAAGCGTTTCGCCCAGGCAGTTGAATATCTCCTTCACCTGCTCTTCCACGCTGGCGGCCTTCTCATTAAAGGCCAGGCACGCCATGGATTGATGTACTGCGATGGCAGTGTTCGGCATACTCCGCACAATGGCGAAATCGCCTGCCAGGTCCTGGATGTTCTGGATGGTGATACCAGCGATCACGCTCAAAAGCACATGCTTTTCCGGCTCAAGGTAAGGAAGAATGCCTTTCAGAACATTCTCCAGTTGCGCCGGCTGTACGCACAGCATAATGTAACGGCAGTTTTTTACAGCCAGGCTGTTGTCGCTGGTTACCTGTAAGCCCCTGTCTTTAAGGCTTTGTAAAGACTTGGTGTTTCTTCTGGTCACGTATAAGTTTTCCGGCTCGTACTGTCCGTTGCTCAAAAGTCCTTCTGCTATGGCTTTACCCAGGTTTCCTGCGCCCAGGATAGCGACGTTATCTGTATGCATGCGATTGATTAATAGTAGATCTTGTGGCGATGAAGGTACACTGCCATCAAGTATAATTTTTGTACCGAAATGCAAAAGTACAAAATATTTACCTGAACCAAAAGCCAGATTACTAACCAGGCTGAATCAGAACAAAGTATAACGGGCAGTACAGCACTTGGATAGCATCGTTAATGTGCAATTTTTGTTTGAAAGAAATTGCACCTGTCAGCCAGTTTCTGACGCATATTTATAGAAGCCGGATTCCCTTTTTTAAGGAGCATATCATTTGAAAACTCATTCCGTAACAAGGGCCCCGAATTTATTTATTAGATTGTATAAGCCTTTTTACAGAGAAACTCTGTCTGCGCACAGAACCCTAAAATTAAGCTAAACACCGCAGTAACCGCTTTCCCTACACAAACCCCTGTGTAAATAAACACCCTATACACAAAAAATAACCAAAAGTGGGTATTGCTTGCTTGCACTTCTGCTTATAGTTTCGTAACTATAAATATTGAAAGCATTCCTTGTACCTTTTCACAACTAAATTTTGACCATGGTTACAAAATTACACACCCTGAAAAGAATTGAATGTAAGGTAATTGCCTTCATGGCCGATGGATACACCTCGCGGCAAATTGGAGAGAAATTACACGTTAGTGAAGAATCTGTAGAAACTACGCTGGACTGTTTACAGCGAAAACTGGAAGTGAACCATGTTTTCGAATTGATCAGCTGGGCTTATTTGAAAGGAGTCCTGGTTTAAGAAACTGCCCGTACCGCACCTAAATTCAGCCTTATGAAATTAATGCTTTACCCCCTTATGAAGAAATTACTAGATGCTGTTTCCCCTTTGGTACACTCATCCATGTTACTGTCCAGTCTGATGGCCATGGTGAGCAAATCAGATAGTAATCCGGATAAATAGCAGTTTGTGGCGCGTTTGATTTAAACCAGGTCGAATGCCCGTGCATACTGTGTCAGCTCAAAATAAGAGCTGGTGCCGAGTTTCTTCTTTATATTCCGACGATGTGTCTCTACGGTGGCGTCTGAGATAAAGAGTTCGTCGGCTGTTTCCGCGGCGCTTTTCCCCAAAGCCAACTGGCGGAGTATCTCCTGTTCCCTCTCGGAAAGCTTTCTGAACTTCTGAAAATTCTGACGCAGAAAATTATTCTCCTCCAGCAACCTGGCCACTTTATTTGTCACGTGGTGCAAGGGGTCGACTGGTGAGGCCATGGTAACACTAAGCAGGGGTAAGCCGGCATCATCGCGCAGCAGTATCTTCATGGTACTGAAATACCAGGTGTACACGGGGTTCTCCAGGGTGCGCACCTGCTGGAAAAAGGAGATCACCTCGTTGCTGTCGTTGCGCCTGATCAGGTCGAATACCTTGGGCACGTAGTCTTTTGCATCCTCCTGGTTAAAGAATCTGTAGTTGTATTCGCTTCCCAGGGCTTTGATCTCATCCAGCGACACACCCAGTAACCGCGCCCCCCTCGGCGATAGATACATTACAGAAAGCTCTTCCTGCAGGTTGTGGATGATGACCACGCCAGGCAGGCTATCAGCCACTGCGGCTATCTCGGTTATTTTTTGCTGTATCTGCTGCGCGATGTCCGATGGCGGCAGTTTTACTGTAGAAGGATTTTCCGGTTGGTGCATGTTGAGCAAATTTTGCTTGAATATCTCAAATTGCGCGATATCATATATTTTGCATGTGTGTACCCACCCCTAACCCCTCCGTGGAGCAGAATTTTATTCGTGCTAGTCATTCCCCTACACGGAGGCATCAGGCGTGGGTTAATCGCAACTTGAGCTAAATATATGGCTTTTAAGTCATTCCGCTTTATTCACTTACCTAATTTTTGCTTTCTCCGGCGCAGATGCTGTGCACCAGCGCATCTGCTTTACCGGCAGGCACTAAAAACCGGAGGGCTTCTTCCAGGGTTTTAAAATGCTCCAGCACCTTGTTATCTCCGAAAATGCGGTAAATTTTAGTCCGCATCGCTTCGGCCACCACTTGCAGCATCGCATCTTCTTGCCGAACCATGGCCACCTTTTTTATTGGCGTGGCTTGCAACAGCAGTCCCAATTGCTCAACAGACCATTTCTGATCCTGCATCGTAAAAATACTGGCGGTGGAGTCCATTACCCAATTTTCGAGGTGTAGGCGCTGTATCTGATCAAAGATAGCAAGCATGGCTGCCTTGTATTCCTCGTGGCTTACCGGACGCAGAATCTTACTGTAAATCAGCTTGTGCGATTTCAGCACCTTCGTCGTTAAATAGCTGGTATCTTGCTCCATGTGTTTTCATCAGGTAAGGCCAAATCAGTTTACTTATTACGTAGAACAACTTACCCGGGTGTAAAAGGGAAGTAATGCACCTGTTGCTTAACGACATGATCACATCTTTTTCATGATTTTTTTGGCAGTTTTTTTATAAAAATCATTATATTTGAAATGTTACACGAACAATTTTTCCCTTTTTTACGTCTTCAGTACAAAACAAAATAACCATTATGAATAACGGAACAGTAAAATTCTATAATGAGACCAAAGGATTCGGGTTCATTAAAGACGACAATTCAAATCAGGAATACTTTGTGCACGCTTCAGGCCTGATCGATGAGATCAGAGAGAACGACAGGGTTACATTTGAACTACAGGAAGGAAAAAAGGGGTTAAACGCGATTAACGTGAAGCGCGCTTAATTTATCCATACGCTCTCCAAAAACAGAGAAGCCCGGCACAAGTGCCGGGCTTCTCTGTTTTTGCCTTTTATGCAACCAAGGCGCATGCCTATTCGCACAACTCCTGTGGCACCTCATCGTTCTCGAGTAACCAGTGGCGGGCATGCTCTATCCTGGTAAAACATTCCAGCAGGATCTTGGTGCCATACTTGCGGTATATTTTTTTAATCATGCTGTCGCTTAGCATGTGCAGGAAATGATCGCCCGTGAGCACAACGGCAATTTTGCGTAGCTGTGTTTTTTGCAGTACCACCAACAGATCGTCAATCGCCCACTTCTGGCTGCTCATATCAGGCTGTGTAAACGTTACGGCATGTATCAGCCAACGCTCCAGGTTCTGCTGTTCTATCAGCTGCTGCAAATAAAGCAAACTCTCCTGGTATTCTTCCGTCTCTAATTTTCGTAGCCACTCCGAGCAAACCATTTTGCAAGCGGGCTCTATCTCAATTTTCATGTAATCGCGATACTTCTCCATGCTTCCTACATCATTCATCTTAGTAATATGGGTTCAAAAATTAAGGGGTAAATAGTGCGCGAACAAGTTGCCGACAAGAGGTGAAATGGAACGTGAGTAAATAAAGCAGGCAGAATAATGAGATTTTATACTTATAATATAAGTATTTATACGTAATTATACTGTTTTAATTTAGCATTGTTACTATTTAAACATACAATAATTATATATGTTTTTACTATACTCCATTTTTTTTATAAAGATTTTTTAACCGCCTGTACAAACAACATAAAAAGGCTTAAAATAACCCGATATCGTTCCGATAGCTGCCTGAAAGGCCGGATAAAGCCACTATTGAAAATTAAACTGGTCTTTGACAGGGTAACTTAAAAAAAAGCAGCAGCATAAAGCGACCTACAGGCCAACAGGGCCACTTTTATGGGCTGGAAGAAATAATTGCGTTAATTAAAGCGTTGAAAGTCGATTAAAATGAACAATTTTGCAGCCACAAACGTCATAATGGCATAACAATTATAGTAAGATGAACAAAGGAACAGTAAAATTCTTCAATGACACCAAAGGATTCGGATTCATTAAAGAGGCAGATTCAGATCAGGAGTATTTCGTACACGTATCTGGACTAGTACATGAGATCAGAGAGAACGACGAGGTTACTTTTGAGCTTCAGGAAGGCAGAAGAGGACTGAACGCGGTTAATGTAAAGCGCGGTTAGGTTTAACTATAAAGTCATTCACCAGAAAAGCTTTGCACCCAGTGCAAGGCTTTTCTGCTTTTAGGGCCAGCCTGATTTTGCAAACCCCTCCCCTTTTCCTGTTTTTCGCTAACAAGCAGTGCTCTGCCCTTTTCGTTTCACGCTTCCTTTACAATAATCTGGCAACAGGCATGCACCCGGATTACGTACACTATAAAATTTAAACAAAACAAACTTATAAACATGCCATTTATTAAAACAGACGACTTGCAGAAAGGAGAAAACATTTACCTCAACTACCAGGATTATGGAACGGGCCAACCGGTGATCCTGATACACGGCTGGCCGCTGAGCCATAAAATGTGGGAGCACCAGGTTGCCACTTTGGTAGAGGCAGGCTTTAGGTGCATTACCTACGACAGACGTGGTTTCGGCGACTCATCAAGGCCCTGGAACAATTATGACTACAACTCACTGGCCCGCGACCTGCAGGCGCTTATCAGGCAACTGGACCTCTGGGACTGCGTGCTGGTGGGCTTTTCGATGGGCGGCGGCGAGGTGGTGCGCTACCTCTCCACGTATGGCGACGAACGGATCGCAAAGGCAGTGCTGATCAGCTCGGTTATCCCGATCGTGAAAAAAACAGAGGATAACCCCGACGGTGTGCCCAAAGAGAAACTGAACGACATTATGAATTCCCTTCAAACAGAGCGCGTAACGTTTCTGGGCGAGTTTGGCAAACTGTTCTACAGCTACTCCGATAACAAGGATAAAGTAAGCGAAAAAGCTTTGCACTACGACTGGAGCATTGCCGCAAATGCCTCGCCGAGGGCCACCATCGAAACAGCCAAGGCCTGGGCCAACACCGATTTCAGGCCCGAACTGCCCAAGGTGCGCGTACCCACGCTCATCGTGCACGGCGACGCCGACCAGATCGTACCCATCGAAACAAGTAGTGCGCAATCATCTAAAAAGATACGGGAAAATAAATACGTAGTGATCAAAGGCGGGCCGCACGGATTGTTTGTGACGCACAAGGAACAGCTTAACAGCGAACTGCTCGACTTCCTGCGCCGATAGAACTTGAGACAGCACTTTTCAGGATTATTTCAGCATTTGCAGAAGATATCCGAAAATAAATTTTTTTATTAAAATAAAATGAACACTTTTACATCGACAAGTGTCATAAGTGCAAAACAATTATATCAAGATGAACAAAGGAACAGTAAAATTCTTCAATGATTCTAAAGGATTCGGATTCATTAAAGAGGCAGATTCAGATCAGGAGTATTTCGTACACGTATCTGGACTAGTAGATGAGATCAGAGAAAATGACGAGGTTACTTTTGAGCTTCAGGAAGGCAGAAGAGGACTGAACGCGGTTAACGTTAAGCGCGCTTAGTTTTAACTATAAAGTCATTCACCAGAAAAGCCTTGCACCATGTGCAGGGCTTTTTTGTGTTCTAGTGTTTCGGTTTTAACAAGTACAGCTTTCATAAACAGCTGCAAAATATCAATTTATCATGCTTTTAGCCAACTATTTAGGGTATTTATCCAGCTTTAAGGCCTTTGAAAAATAATTGCACTTATTTTCAGGTTTTCAGAAACCCTACCTTTGCCAACGCCGTAAATACACATGGCTAAAAGTTGAAAAGTAAATTCTACATAAACGTTCTATTATACTTTTCACATATCAGAAGGGCTCCTTGGCGGGGGTCCTTCTGTTTTTTTATGGCTATTGGTAATTGTTACTTCTAGTAACTGTTTCTGCGTTTGGCCTGCTCTTCCAGGGCCTTTAATTCGTGTTCTGCCGCTTTCAGCCTGTTCTGCGCTGCTTTCTCGCGTTGCTTGGCTTCTTCAGCAATCCGTTCCGCTTCTTTCAGGTCGCGCTTTAAGTCATCTACGCGCTCCTGCTGCGCCATCACCTGTGGGTCGTTCGATACATTGCCTCCTCCCGATAGTACAGAGCAACTGGTAGTTGCTGCTAAAAACAATACCATGAAAGCAGGTGCCAGTGTTTTGTATAAAGTGTATTTCATTGTCAATCATTTAGTTAAACATACCCTTATCTACGGCCTAAAGCAGAAAGTAGTTAGTAAATGGACCTCAGCGCAGTTTAAATGCAGTTTGCCCTGCATCTTTAAGTTGCTGGTGTATGCTGAAATATAGTGTGGCGGAAGCAGCAGGAGTAGTTGGCCCCTCTCCCCATCCCTCTCCCCTAAAGGGGCGAGGGAGCTTTTTTACTAGGGTCGAGTTGCTTTTTTTCTCCTCCTCCCGCTGGCAGGAGGTTGGTTGGAGGGTTTTTCTTCCGGCTACAAAAGGCAACGGCAAAGATTAATTATAGGGCCACCCCTACCCTTTCTTCGTAGGCCTGCTGTGGCATGGCAAACCCCGGCTCCACCAGCAGCACTTCGTCGTAGGTTAAGTTGTAGAGGCGATACACCAGCACATCTATCTCGGCCTCCAGCGCAGTTGTATCGGCAGCAGCATCGGCCTGTTTTATACTTAGGATCTGCTCGACCAAGGAAGTTATACTTGCTTTCGTTTCTTCGTCTGGGGTGGCGATGGGGATATTTTCTATGTATTTTGTTAAAAGTTGAAATCCATTTTGTATTTGTGTACAATAGTTTGAAATCAAAAACCATCCAACTTTGGAATTAAGTAAAGCTGATAACGCGACGTCGTCTTTTGCAATAAAATATATTGCATCATTGAAAAATGCCGGCTCATTCACATAAGAAAAAACCGGTTTAACCTGAAACCTTTGGTAAATTATTTTAGGTTCCTCAAAAGATTTGTAATAGCCGCAGGCTCTAACTTCCCACCAATAATCTCCTTTATCAGTTCTTGCTTTGGCTTTTGTTTTGAAGGGTAAAAGCTGCCGTGCCAATGAAGTATAATCAGATGTCAACCTTTCAAAGGCTTCGTTTTCAGGGAGTTCCCCATACCTTTCTGTGGTCCACCCTTTTGGAAAAAATATCAAAAACCCTATATCTTTTAGGTATCCATATCGCTTCACATCGCGGCCAGCCAGAAAGGGCTTGATGATTTCGGCGCTGCGTGGGTCTTCGGAAATGAGCCGTTCTTTGGTAGCTTCATCAATTACAAAAGCCTCGTTGTAACCTGTTTTGATGCCGTAGTATATTTTACCCTCCACATACTCACCCAGCGGCGTGCCTGTATTTTTTAGTTTCTCCAGCAGTTGCTGTGAGGTGCTGTCAGAGAGTGTCCAGCCTGATGCGGGCAGAAGTTCGGCCTTAACTTTATACTTGTGTTGCTGCACATAAGCGGCTAATCCTTTCTCAAATTGCAGCGTGTTTATACTTGCGGCTTCAAAAGTATAACATTCTTCAGGATCATACTTGGCGGCGGCAATAATGAGCGGGTACGTGGTGGCTTCTTCAAAAACGGGAAGATCGCCGAAGTCGAGTAGCTGCACCAGCGTATGGTTTTGCAGCCACTGCCGCAGTGCCTGACCATAACCGGCCCGCATCCATTTGTTGGGTATAATGTAGCTGAACTGGCCGCCGGCGCGCAGCAAGGCTATGCCGCGCTCCACAAAGTATACGTATAGGTCGGCGGTGCCGGCATACGTGCTAAATGCTTTCTGAAGGTATACTTTAAAGTTGCCAAGCTCCTCCTGCCGGATATACGGCGGGTTCCCGATCACCACATCGAAGCCTTTATACTTGCCTTCCTCATCCAACACTTCCGGAAACTCGAAGCGCCATTCAAAGGCCCCTTCGTATACTTTGTTGGTTTCTATGGACTCGCGCTCTTCTTCCAGTTGCTGCAGTTGCTTTTGTTTTTGCTGCAGCTCTTTCTTGTTTCCTTTTTTGGCCCCGAACAGGTCGGGGTTCTGCATCACCGCTATCTGGCCGCGCAACTCCGACAGCTTTTTACGGAGCGGGTCGTTGTTGGCCAGCGTGGTTTTAAATCCCTGCCTGATCTCATCCAGAAACTGAACCAGTTGCTTTTTATCAGCTTTAGAATTGGTGTGCTTATACTTTAACACAGCATCGCGGTAAGCCTGCAGGCTGTGTCCTTTTTTGCCAAAGGCCTCCTGCAAATCAGCCGACAAAGGATAACGGCTCAACAGCGAGTTGCCCTGCCTGATGTTGATGTCGATGTTGGGCAGCGTTTGCAGCTGGGTGTAATTCCCGGTTTCGCTTGCAGTGCTAAAACCCTCGCGCAGGTCGCTGGCATTGGCGTAGCACACGGGGCTGGTTAAACTGGCATCTTGCTGCAAATAATAGGCGTTTTTGAGCAGTTCTATCCAAAGGCGCAGGCGGCATATCTTTACGGAGTTCGGGTTGATGTCCACGCCGAAGAGGCAGTTCTCTATAATGGTCTGCTTTTCATGAAACAGCGCCTCCTGCAGCTCCTGCACCTGCGGGTTTATACTTCGGTGGCCGTTGGGGTGCTGCAGCACGGTGTAGGCAAACAGCTCACCGTAATAATCTGTCACGATCAGTTCATCGTTCTGCACCTCCATGCTGCCATAATGCAGCGGTTTGCCTTGCCGGTTCAGCAGCAGGCGCAGCTCCGCCTTGATCACGATCAGTTCGTTGAGGGCGCTTACCAGGTAATGCCCCGAACCCACGGCAGGGTCGCAGATGCGCAGGCTGTTGAGCAGCGCGTTGTACTCCTGCAGTTTATCCAAAGTATAGTTCCTGTGTACGTGGAGCTGCAGGGATTCGAACCCGGATCCGGCAGCACCGGGATCGATGTGCCAGCCATACTTTTCTGAGAAGCGCTGCACCACCGCACGGCGTATGGCCTCGCGGCTCATGTACATGGTAATAAAGCCGGGGGTGTAGAAAGAGCCGTCGCGGTAGCCGTTAATCTTTTCAAAGATCAGGCCCAGCACCGAGGCCGTGATCAGGGTTTTGTTTTCCTCCTGTATCGCCTCTTTGCCCTCAGCCCCAAAATCATAACTGCCCAAAAAGCGCAGCAGGTACTCCAGTGTGTGCAGCTCCGGCTGGCTCTTACTCAGGTTCCGGCCCTGGCCATCGCGCAGCACCGTTTGAGGCGAGAGGGGCAGCAGGCTGCGGTCTTTCAGGTTCGAGATGCGCAGCGTGTGTTTCTCCAGCGCCGTGGTCTCGAAGAGCGAGGAGTTCAGGTACGGGATGTGGCTATACTTTTGTTTTACATTGGCCGCGCGCTTTTCGGGCCGCTCGGCCAGCACATCGAAAAACAGTTCGTTCAGGTCGTCGAACTCGCGCAGGTTGGCCGTGCTCATAAACGCGTACCGCGTGTCGCCGTGGTGGTAGCTGATGAGCTGCGCCTCCAGCAGCTTCAGGAACAGGATGCGGTTCATCCAGGTGATGCACAGCTCCAGGGCCACGTTAAACAGCTGCTCTTCGCGGGTGCTGCCATAACTGGAGGGCTTATCGAGTCCGCTCACCAGGTCTTCGGAGCGCAGCTTCTGGTAGGCAGCCTCCAGCAGCGAGCCGTGGTTCGGCTTTTGTTGGCGGCGGATCAGTTTGCGGCCTCCCTCCTTCACTTCCTCCAGCCCGATAATGTGCAGCAGCTCCTGGTAAAAGCCTTTGTCCAAGGAGTTGGCATCGTTGGCGAAGGGCTCTTTGAGCAGGTGCGCCGGCGAGAGCAGTTTGTAGAGGGCCACCAGTTTCACATCGTCCTGGGGGTCGGTGTTGCGCAGTGGCTTCTCGTAGTCTTTCAGGTTAAAGTGCGTAAAGCTGATACCTTCGGGGAGGGAAGCAAGCAAGGGCGCAGCAATTTCTTTGTAGAAAAAATCGGTGCTGGCGCTTGCTTTGCGCCCCGCGGCCCAATCCGTAAAATCTTTTTTGAGCTGGGTGTTCCGGAAAAACAAACGGTCGAACTCCAGGGCGTCAAACACAAACCACTCGTGCACGCTGGTTACCACCAGGTGGCGCAGGTCGTGGTTCTTGTGCTCGATGCGCTCGCGCAGGTAATACAGCAGCAGCTCGTGGGTGGCCTTGGCGTTCAGGTTTTCGGGCGTGGGCATGTCGCCTTTATTAGAAGGCCGCTTCACTTCCAGCAGCACGGCGGCATTGCTCTTGGTGCCGGCTCCGGTATGGATCACCAGGTCGGTTTTGCCTTTGGTGTTCAGGCCATAGGCACCGTAAAAGGCCGCTTTCAGAAAATCGCGCAGGTGGTTCTTGGCGTGTTCCTCGGTTTCGTTCAGGTCGATGCTGTCGAGCAGGGTTTTAAGCGTCCCTTTAAAATGCTCCATCTCAGATCGGGATGTTTTAAGCCGGAGGTAGGCCTTGTTAAGAGCCTGGCGCGGGCGCAGGATGTGGTGCTGCATGTGGGGTGTCGTTTGTTTTCTACAGCAAGTTAAACAGGAATTTGGAATTATTAAGTAGAATTCTTTGTACGCATTGGTGAGGAGCTTCCGGACTTTTCCGGCAAAGCTTTTTTGCTTTTCATAAACTGGAGATTGAACGCTCAAATAGAACACATGCAAATAGCCAACGACAAAGACCTGCGTTTCCTGACCTACAAGTATGAATATGTTATTGCGGAGTTTGTGGCTCCCGATTGCCCTGTTTGCATAGAACTGGAACCCGTATTTGACAGAAAATCAAAAGACCCTGCTTATAAAGATGTATTGTTTCTGTTGATAGACGCTGCTGAAAACCCGGTTTCGAGTTCATCGGTTAAGTTAAGCGGCACCCCCTTCGTGGCCATCTACAAAAGGGGCACCCTCCGCGACTGCCACCTGGTAAAATCAGAAGAAGAACTTAACGAGATGCTGGATAAACTCATGGCCATTGAGAAATAAGCGGTTGTAAGAGCCTCTCGGTAAACCCCTCCTCCCAACCTCCTCCCAGTGGGAGGAGAAGTAAAAAAGCTCCCTCGCCCCCTCGGGGAGAGGGCTGGGGTGAGGGGGGGGACTACTCTGCAAACCGGACAAATTCCTGAACCTACAAATCCTCCAAATACCACCCAAAAGCATCCTCAATGGCCCACACCACACGTTCAGTGTGCTGATAGACCTCTTCATTCTCAAAACGCAGCACTTTAAAACCCTGCTGAGTCAGCCAAAGATCACGGTCCTCATCGGCAAGTATGGCACCTATATTATGGTGGCTAGCACCATCAATCTCAATTACAAGGCGCTCAGTCAGACAGCAAAAGTCCACGATATACTTACCCAGACTGTGCTGCCTTCTGAAATTACGGCCGCCTAACTGTTTATTGCGCAGTGCCTGCCAAATTATAACCTCCGCTGCTGTGGCGTTCCGTCGAAGCTCCCTCCTTAAAAATAAGCGATTCATAATTTCTGATTTGGACTGAAACCCGACTGATACAGGTATAGTTCAAAGGTAAAGCGACTTGTATTAAGATAAATCTTGTATACATGTAAGGTTAGTTAGAGGAAACAATCCGTACAGATGCGCTCGCAGAAAAACCCTCCTCCCAACCTCCTCCCAGCGGGAGGAGGAGTAAAAAAGCTCCCTCACCCCTCTGGGGAGAGGGGAAACCTTCAGATTCGCGGGTAGAAAAACCCGCCTCCCTGCCTCCTCCCAGTGGGAGGAGGAGTAAAAAGAGCTCCCTCGCCCCATCGGGGAGAGGGCTGGGGAGAGGGGGTAGCGTTAGCACATGCAAAGTATATCGCTATCTTTGTTCTCAATTCAACCATCAAGCCAACTTTATGAGATCAGGAGTACTAACTTTGCTTGTTTGCTGTTTATGCTATACTTCGTTGTTGGCCCAAACCACGAAACCCAAGCTTATTACCTGGCAACAAATAACGGAAATGCCCTTGCCTGCTCCGGGGTACAAGCTGGCTTACGGTCCTGACTCATTGCAATACGGGGAACTTCGTTTGCCTGCAGGCAAAGGACCTTTTCCGGTTGTGGTGATCCTGCATGGGGGTTGCTGGCTGTCGGCTTATAACATGGAGTACATGAAACATGTGAGCGAAGCCCTGACCAAAGCGGGCTATGCCACCTGGAACCTGGAATTCAGGCGCGTTGGCGATGCCGGTGGTGGTTTTCCGGGTACTTTTCAGGATGTGGCAAAAGGAACGGACTTTGTGAAGACACTTGCGAAAAAATACCCGGTCAATGCCAAAGAAGTGCTCGTGCTGGGGCACTCTGCCGGGGGGCACCTGGCTTTATGGCTGGCCGCCCGTAAAAACCTGCCGCGCAGAAGCATACTTTATACCCGCAAACCACTGAAGCTGAAAGGAGTTGTATCCTTAGCCGGCATCCCCGACTTGGCTGCCTATAGTGTAGAGAAAGGAAGCTGCAACACCGCTGTTCCGCAACTCATGGGTGGCATGCCCACCGATGTGCCTGCGCGCTATGCCCTGGCCTCCCCTTCGCAGTTGTTGCCGCTGCGCGTACCGCAAAAGCTGGTGCAGGGCCAACTAGACCCTATCGTGCCCCGTAGCCAGCCCCTGTCTTTTGCCGCAGCCGCACAGGCCAAAGGTGACGAAGCGCAGGTACTGCTCGTGCCGGACGCCGGTCACTTCGACCTGGTGTCTCCCCTTTCCCCGGCCTGGGCAGTAATACTCAAAGCCGTACAGGAACTTATGCCTATCCGTAAATAAAGATGATGAGCTCAAGTTGCGATTTACACGATGAATTGAAGATGTAAACCCACCCCTAACCCCTCCGAGGAGGGGAATCATGCTGCCCTTATACTTTGATGACACTGTCATTTTACGTTGATAAGCACTAAATACCAACTGTGGATTCATCAGCAGACGAACTCCCATACCAGCATCTTTATTTTAAATACCAGGAACGATTCCCCTCCGAGGAGGGGAATTCTCACCATGCGTATTACTACTTTAAGAGATCATGGGAGTCACTTTCACGCAAGTCACACCTTTTAATGCATATTCTTTTCCTGCACATTAACTACTTTGGCAGAAAACATTCACTATTGCATGATGTTACGCTAAAAAAATACTCATGCTCTATATTCCCCTCCTTGGAGGGGTTAGGGGTGGGTCAATTTAGTAGCTACTCACACCTTCCGTTACAAACTGGTTCTCAAAAAGCAAAACAGCATGTTACTAAAAATGTGCTCACCTCGGCAGGCTTTTTATTTAAAAAATCCTACTTACCCATTTTAAGCCCTGCTTAAGTTTACAGGTATTTATAAAATTTTCTTTTTGATTTTTCAAAATGAGTAAGTTTCACTAAAATATAACATAGGCTATACTCCCACCTGAATTCCTGTTTTTTTATTAATTCAATACCTATATACCCTAAAATGCTTATATATAAGCAACTTAGTATACTAAAATTACAGTATTTATACTAATTATTCTCATATCATAACCATTGACTTAATAATTTGGTCTGTTCGCCACCAATAAACAGCCTTCCACACCCAATTGCTAGAAAAGTTATATTTGTTTAAACATCCAAACTTAATTATTGCCGTAATTGCTTAAACCTTTCACACCTGTGTTCGGAAAGGCGGGATACGCTCCTGCTGCCATTATCCATGTAAACAGACTTATGTAAATTTAATCACCTTTCTCTTAACCACTCTTTTTATGGCGAACACTACCATTATGCCCAAACTAGTTTACCCGATGGCCTTTGCTTTGGCTGGCTTGTTTAGTTGCAGTCAGGATAAAGACGTTGCTCCGGAAGCGAGCATGGCTACTTTGAGAACAAACGCGGCGACCGCAGGCACACCCATGGCCACTTTGCGTGGCAAAAATTACATTGTCATAGCCACAGGAGACAAGCTACCGGCAGGCATCGAAAGCAAGCTGATTGCTGCCAATGGCCAGGTAACCAATTTGCTGGCTGAGGCTGGCGTTGCATCCGTCACTTCCTCAGACCCTGATTTTGCCTCAAAAGCGGGCAAAATTGCCGGTGTGCGCTCCGTCATCCATGATTTCGAGGCGCAATGGATAAACCCTGATCAGCGAACAGTGGAAGTGAATGCGGATAACTCTGCTCCCCTAAGCACCGGAAACTCCAACCGCTACTTTCCGCTGCAGTGGGGTGCAATAGCCATTCAGGCGCCAGACGCCTGGAATACAGGGGCAAGAGGCAAAGGAGTACGTGTTGCAGTACTGGACAGTGGCTTCGATTTGACGCACCCAGACCTGGCGGCTAACATTGACCTGGCATCGAGCAGAAACTTTGTACCTGGAGAGGCATTGCAGTTTAAAGCAGTACCCGGCAAAACCTTCAGCCATGGCACCCATACTGCCGGTACCATTGCCGCCGTAGACAACAACATCGGCGTGATTGGCATTGCCCCGGAAGCAAAGCTGCTTTTGATTAAGGTACTGCGTGATGGCGGCTCCGGTTCGTTCTCCTGGATGCTGAGCGGAATGGTGTTTGCAACACAGCAAGGCGCCGACGTGATCAGCCTAAGCCTTGGCGCGGCACTGCCCCGTAACGGCAAGTTCCTGGACGATAACGGCACACCGGAAGATACCTCTGATGACAGGATCATAAACGATACCAAAGCAGTGCAGGAATTATTGGTGGCTATCGCGAAAGTTACAAAATATGCCATCCGAAATGGGGTAACCGTGATTGCTTCAGCTGGCAACGACGCAAACAATGGCAACGCCGATAAGTCGGTTGTGCATATTCCTGCTGGTGCTCCGGGAGTGATCTCTATTTCTGCCACAGCACCACTAGGCTGGGCCAATGATGTGCTGCACACCAACCTCGACAGAATCGCCTCTTACACAAACTACGGCACCCCGGATGTAACGCTTGCCGCCCCGGGGGGTGACTTCATGTATCCTGCAAATGATATCGGCACAGTAGCTGGTGTAAGACAGTACGTTTGGGCTATGGACATGGTGCTGAGCCTGGCCAACGGCGGAAGCTATACCTGGTCGGCGGGCACAAGTATGGCCGCGCCGCACGCGGCAGGTGTTGCCGCCCTGATCATCGGGAAGAACGGTGGAGACATGGATCCGGCCAGGGTGCTGGCGGTACTGCGCAGTTCTGCAGATGACTTGGGTAAGCCCGGCCGCGACCCGCTGTACGGTTACGGACGCATCAACGCTTTCAGGGCTGTTACTCAGTTTTAACAAAGTATAAGCTACTATAAAACAAGCGTCCCTGGCAAACCGAAAGGCCTGCCAGGGACGCTTGTTTTATTACCCACCTATGCTGCTGCGTTATTTGCTTAAGGCCGGTTAGCCAGCCACTTCCTCATACTCTGCGCTCTTGGGTATCTGGTTGAACTGGCCTGCCAGCTCTTCGGGTAAACTGGTCAGCTTCCGTTTCAGGGTATCGATCCACGCGCCTTCCACATTTATCAGAGCCGCCTTAACGCCGTTCTCCTTAAAAATCTCGTGCTGAATGGACCAGCGGGAGCCATCGGGTCGACTTTTAACAAGCACCGTGGTTACAGTCAGGTTCTCGTTGATGCCCACCTCGCGGAGGTACATCGTTTCTTCTCTGAAAAGGATAGGTCCCAGGTGCAACCTTTGGAAAACCTGGAGGTCCAGCCCCAGTTTATCGAGCACTTCAATACGCGCCTGCGCGGCAAAATCGGCATAAGCAGAGTGGCGCATGTGCATGTTCGCATCCAGGTGCGACCACATTACTTTGCCTGTGTAAGTATATTCCATGCGTTTTTTGATTTCGGTTAAGCATTGGCGTTAGCCGCTGTTTAAACAGCAAAGATACGACCTGCAGTCCGAAAACTGTGCCCTGCCCCGCATTAAAATCACAGGGCTCCTTCGCTATCACCTCCTATCACTCAAAAAACTCATAGACTTCACAAGGTTAATGAACTCAACCCTGTACCCTTCCTTATCCTTGCCCCTGGCACCTTCCGCCATTTCCAGCACCATCGGGTACGTTGCAGTGCCTTTGAATTCGGAATCGCGTAGCAGCATACCAAATGCCGCAACGGCAGCAGAGAACCGGAAATTATCGGAGGTCTTGTTGGCAGGAACCACTTTGTCAGCTACTGTACTGGTGATCAGTTTGCTCACCATCCCTTCAGGATCTTTGTAGCGCAGCTTCAGGGTTAGGACTTCATTTGTCGCAGTGGCTTTAGGGTCTATTGCTTTGCGCTGATATTTCAGTTCATCCACCCCGCCTGCTGTAGGGCCCGCGCTGGATGTTGCAGGTACGATCTCATAAAGTGCCGTTACGGTGTGCCCCGCTCCCAGGTCACCTGCATCTTTTTTATCATCCTTGAAATCCTCGTCGGCCAGGGCGCGGTTCTCGTAGCCGATCAGGCGATAGGCTTTCACTTTGGCTGGGTTAAACTCCAGTTGCAGTTTCACGTCTTTGGCGATGGTAAACAGTGTGCCCCCAAACTCATTCACAAATACCTTCTTCGCCTCCAGAATTGTATCGATGAAGGCATAGTTGCCGTTCCCTTTATCTGCCAGCTGCTCCATGCGGGAGTCTTTCAGGTTGCCGGTTCCAAAACCAAGCACGGTTAAGGCGATGCCTGACGCACGTTTGTTTTCAATCAGGCGCTGCAAGGCACCGTCGCTGCTCACACCCACGTTAAAGTCGCCATCCGAAGCCAGTATTACCCGGTTATTGCCCGCTTTCATAAAATTGTCGGCTGCCACTTTGTATGCCAGGTTAATCCCTTCTCCTCCTGCCGTAGAGCCACCCGCTTCCAGGTTTTCGATGGCCTGCAGAATGGTTGCTCTGTCGTTACCCGGCGTAGCGGGAAGCACCAGCCCTGCTGCCCCGGCATACACCACGATGGCCACCTTGTCCTAGGGCCGCAACTGATCTACCAACAACTTGAATCCCGCCTTCAGCAAAGGCAATTTATCAGGTGATCCCATCGATCCTGAGACATCGATCAGAAACACCAGGTTAGCCGGCGGCAGATTACCCGTTGGAATATCTTCACCTTGCAGCCCAATGTGCAGCAGCTGATTGTCTTTGTTCCAGGGGCATTCGGAAAGCTCGGTGGTAACAGAAAAAGGCGCCTCTCCTGTTGGTTGCTGATAATCGTAGGTGAAATAGTTGAGCATCTCCTCAATGCGCACGGCATCTACCGGGGGCTTCTGTCCCTGGCTCAGGAAACGGCGCACGTTGCTGTAAGAGGCATTGTCAACATCAATCGAGAAGGTAGAGAGCGGTGTTTTTTCCGGATTCAGAAACGTGCTTTCTTTGATGTAACTGTAGTTCTCGGTGTTATGGGGCGGGGCGTACACCTCCATGTGGGTGTAGGTCATGGCATTCTGACTGCGTATCTGAATGCCCGTTGCCTTTCCGGCCAGGCCCCGTGCTACCACTACTTCCTGCAGGGTTTGGGTACTGGCCTCAAGCGCCACATCCACCTGCCTTTTTTTGCCCACTTTCACGGCTTTGGTTTCGTAGCCAATAAACTGAAATACTAGTATGGACTTGTTATCCGGCACGCTGATCGTATACTTCCCGTACTGGTCGGTACTGGTGCCCGCCAGGGTGCCTCTTAGCAGCACGCTGACACCGGGCAGACCTTTGCCGTCAGTTGCGTCGGTCACTTTTCCGGAAATCATTCTTCCCTGTGCGTTGGCCTGTAACCCGATCAGTAAGAGGGTTAGCAGAATGCAGATCGTTTTTTTCATGGCTGTTTGCGTTTGGTTTTCTACAGGATGCGCTTTTCCTTCTGATTCCATAACAGCATCTCAAAATTTTTCCCTTATCTTGGATTGACAAGTTGAAAGCCCATGCTCCCCTTCTTCCTGAAGCTGTTCTCTCATGCGCAGTCGCCCCCCGACGACCTGGAGTTGTTGCGCCTGTACAGGGAGAGCCGGGATTTAACCTATTTGGGAGATCTGTTCCAGCGGCATTCTGAGATGGTGTACCTGGTGTGCCTGAAATACCTGCGGGATGAGGACGACAGCAAGGATGCCACCATGCAGCTTTTCGAGTACCTGACCGAGGCCGTGTTAAAGTATGAGATCACCAACTTTAAAGGCTGGCTCCATGTCACGGTAAAAAACCATTGCCTAATGCAACTTCGGGCAAATCGTAAGCTGCAGCACCAGGCATTGGACGAAGCCGCGGAACCTGTTATGGAAAGCCAGCACCCCATGCATCTTACAGAAGCTGAACAGCAGCAAAACTTGGAACAGGCTTTGCTGTTTGCCTTAAACGAATTGCCTGCGGAGCAACGCAGGTGCATTGAGCTCTTTTACTTGCAGCAAAAAAGCTATAAAGAAATAAGCGCCCTGACCGGGTGTGCGTTGAACAAAGTGAAAAGTTACATTCAGAACGGCAAGCGCAACCTGAAACTATACCTGGAGAAACACCATGCAGCCAGCTAAACACCCGATACTTTGGGAACCGGAAGACCATCCTGCTGTGGAACTGCTGCGCCAGTACCAGCAAGACACCCTGCCCGATGCGCTGCATCAGCCCCTGGAACAGCATCTGCTCGGTTGCGCCCTGTGCGCTGATGTACTGGAAGGCATGGCCCTGGCAAATGCCGCGCAGACAAAGGCGGCCTTACGGCATGTGCACCAGTTTGTGCAGTCGAAAACACGTAAAAAGAAACGCAAACCGTTGCCGGTATACCTAACGGACTGGCGCGTGGCTGCCACGCTGTTCCTGGTTTTCTGCACCTCCCTGCTTGTGTTTTATTATAATTACAGATCGCTAACCCAGGAAAAGGCAACGCTCTTAAAAACATCAACACCAAGCACGGTCCGGGAAAAGGATTTGGGTGTAAGCAGCGCCACTACGCTACCGGATAATCTGACCGACCTCAACCCAATTGCGCCGCAAGAAACTCAGCTCAACCGCGCCCGGGCAGAAAAACCTCCCCAGCTGGCCAGTGCAGCGCTGCCACATAAAAAAAATGCGGATGACCGAAAAACCGCGCTGGCAGAAGAAGCGGCCGGAGTTACTGCTGTAGCCAGTCCCGCTGCTTTTAACTTCACTGACACGGTGGATGCGGCAGCCCCGAAAGTGGCAGCAGCAAATAAAACGGCTGAGGCAGCTTCTACCCCACTCTTGGCCTTTCAAAATAAAAACGCCTTCGTACCGGAATCCACACACGTCCGTTCGATGCTGGCAGGCAAGGCGGCAGGTGTCAGTATCAGCGGAGTGAATACGCTGAAACTGCAGGAGGTGCAGGGGAAAGTTACTACCCCAGACGGACAACCGCTCCCGGGCGTAACGGTGCTTGTGAAAGGCACTAACCAGGGCAGCATTTCCGATGCCAACGGAAACTTTACGCTACGCCTGCCCCAGCGCAAAACAACGCTGCGGTTTGCGTCCGTCGGTTTCATGAGCACCGAAAAGCTCGTGGAGCCCGGCACGAAGAACCTTCATATACATTTGGAGGAGAACACGCAGTCGCTGAGCGAAGTTGTGGTAACGCAAACACAGGGGCTTGAGAAAGACACCACCTTCGGAACTGTGGCCGCCCACCCAGACATGGGCATGCAGGCCTACAAAAGGTACCTGCAGGAAAACATCCGCTACACGCCATCCTCTAAAAGGGGGCGGGTTATTGTAGGGGTCTCGGTTTCTGCCAAAGGTGCTTTAGAAAACGTTCGGGTTCTGAAAAGCCTTTGCCCACCCTGCGACCAGGAAGCACTACGACTGGTGAAGGAGGGCCCCGGCTGGTCTGCTGCCCTGAAAAATGGAAGCCCTGTTCCGCAGCAAGTAAAAATAGTAGTAAAATTCAGACCTGAAACCAACTGAAGCTAAGGGAAACGTATAAAACGCATGAATCAAAAGGAACTGCTCCCATTTCAGCTTTGCCCACTCGGAGACAGCGCCATGGTGCTGCAGTTTGAGGAGAGGATATCGCCGGAAACACATAACCGGATCAAGGCCATTAGCAGGTACTTCGATGCGCATGAAGTGCCGGGCATTACGGCCTATGTACCAGCCTACACCACCATCACGTTTTTTTACGACCCCTGGGTATTAAGCGAAAAGGGAAAGCTAAACCCTTATGATAAGATTGTGGAGCGGCTACAGCAGGTACTCCGGCAGGTCCGGATTGAAAAACCCTCGAAGGCGGCTGTATATGAAATTCCCGTATGCTATGGCGACGCCTTTGGCCCGGATCTGCCCTTTGTTGCCCAACACGCCGCTTTACAACCTGAAGAAGTGATCCGGCTGCACTCTAAGGCGACCTACCTGGTGCACATGATCGGATTTGCCCCTGGCTTCCCTTATTTAGGCGGTTTACCAAAAAAGCTGGCAACCCCGCGTAAACAAGAGCCCCGGGCCAGAATACCAGCGGGATCCGTGGGCATCGGCGGAAGCCAGACAGGTGTTTACCCCCTCGAGACGCCCGGTGGCTGGCAACTGATCGGGCGTACTCCCTGCACCCTGTTCGACCCTGCACGGGAAAAACCAAGTTTGCTGCAGGCCGGCGACAAGGTCCGGTTTGTGCCCATCACAGCGGAAATGTTTGAAAAATTGGAAAGCGATGGGCATTAAAGTTATGAAGCCTGGCCTGCTTACTTCGGTACAGGATTTGGGCAGGTTCGGGCATCAGAACGAAGGCGTGCTTGTGAGTGGGGCCATGGACAGTTTCTCGCTGCGCGCGGCCAACCTATTGGTAGGCAACTCACCACAGGAGGCTGCTTTAGAGGCAACGCTACACGGCCCCGTCTTATACTTTGAAACCGAGCAGGTGATAGCGATGACGGGTGCCTTGATGACGCCCAGGATTAACCAGGTGCCCGTTAAAATGTGGCGCCCCGTACTGGTAAGGGCAGGCAGCACACTAGAATTCGGACATGCCCAGATGGGTAGCCGCACCTATATTTCGGTTGCCGGCGGGTTTGATCTGCCGTTGGTGATGGGGAGTAGATCGACTTACCTGGCGGCAGGCATCGGTGGCTTCAAGGGCAGGGCCCTGCGGGCCGACGACCTGATCCCATGCCACGGATTGGGAGCGAATCCGCAACTTCACATTGCTAACTTGCAGCGCGCAGCGGTGGGGCAATGGTTCAGCCAGGCCAGCTGGTTTATGGATCCGCAGCAACACTCGCTTTATGAGCCCGAGGTAGACATACGGGTGCTGCGCGGCCTGGAGTACGACTTGTTCACGCCACAGAGTCATGCCTATTTCCTGAGCGATAAATACCAGGTGAGCCCTAACTCCGACCGGATGGGCTTTCAGCTGCTCGGCTCTCCGCTGCGCCTGCGAACGCCTGCTGAACTGTTATCCAGCGCGGTAACTTTTGGTACTATACAGGTTCCGCCACAGGGCAACCCCATCATACTCATGGCAGACCACCAGACAACAGGCGGCTACCCGCGCATAGCGCAGGTAATCTCGGCAGATCTTCCTAAATTGGCCCAGGTACAGCCTGGCAAGAATATTCGTTTTCAGGAAGTGTCCCTGAAGGAAGCCCAGGAGCTCTACCTGCAGCAGGAATTAAACATGCAACAACTGGAAAGTGCCATTCGCTTCAAAAACCATTGATATGTACCAACACCACGTAGACCTGAACTGCGATATGGGAGAAAGTTTCGGCGCATTCAGCCTAGGGAACGATGCTGCCTTGCTCGACTATATTAGCTCCGCCAATATTGCCTGCGGCTTTCATGCCGGTGACCCCCTGGTGATGCAGCGCACCGTGCAGCTGGCCAGGAGCAAGCAGGTAGCCATCGGTGCCCACCCGGGTCTGCCGGACCTAGTGGGCTTTGGCCGGCGCGCAATGGCCGTTTCCGCCGCTGAGGTTTATGCCATGGTGGTGTACCAGGTAGGTGCGCTGCAGGCGTTTGTAAAAGCCGCCGGAGCCGACCTGCATCATGTAAAACCACACGGGGCGCTTTACAACATGGCTGCTACGGATGCTGTGCTGGCCGCCGCTATTGCCAAAGCGATGCAGCAGGTTTGCCCAGAGGCGGTGCTGTACGGGCTTGCCGGAAGCGAATTGATAGCAGCAGGCCAGGAAGCGGGCCTGCGCACGGCGCAGGAGGTGTTCGCAGACCGTTCGTATCAGCAGGATGGCACGCTTACCCCCCGAAGCCTGCCAAACGCCCTGATCACAGACAGGCACCAGGCCGCACAGCAGGTGCTGAACATGGTAAAAGAAGGGAAAGTAAACACGGTGCAGGGGGGGCATGTGGCGCTGCAGGCCGACACGATCTGTATACACGGCGATGGTGCCCACGCGCTGGAGTTTGCCCGTTACATTTCCGAAACCTTACATAAAGAGAACATCAGCATTCAGCCGCTTTAACCATGCGAAACCAAAGAAACTGGGGCGTGCTTTTAGGAGCCGCTTTTTTAATGGCCACCTCCGCCGTGGGGCCCGGCTTCCTGACCCAAACCACGGTATATACACAGGTACTGGGGGCCAGCTTCGGCTTCGTGATCCTGTGTTCCATTTTGTTGGACATCGGGGCGCAGCTCAATGTGTGGCGCGTTATTGCGGTTTCGGAGAACCGTGCCCAGGACATTGCCAACAGGCTGCTGCCCGGCCTGGGCTTTTTCATTTCCCTGCTGATCGTACTGGGAGGCTTTGCATTCAACATCGGTAATGTGGGCGGTGCAGGGCTTGGCTTCAACGTGTTGTTCGGCATTACCCCCGAAACAGGCGCCATGGCGGCTGCCGCTATTTCCATCGCTGTTTTTCTGGTGCGCGAAGCTAAAAAAGTAATGGACAGGTTTGCCCAGGCCATGGGCTTTTTGATGATCGTTTTGATCGTGTACGTGGCTTATACCTCTGCCCCTCCCCTTGCCGAGGCAGCCGCCAGAACCATACTTCCCGATAACATCGACATTACCGCCATCATCACGCTGGTTGGCGGGACAGTAGGCGGCTATATCACCTTTGCGGGTGGTCATCGCTTGCTGGATGCCGGCATAAAAGGCAAAGACGCCCTGCCGCAGGTTACCCGAAGTGCCGTATCCGGTATCACCATCGCCTCCGTTATCCGTATCTTCCTGTTTCTGGCTGCCCTGGGTGTGGTGAGCAAGGGCCTCCTGCTCGATGAGGCAAATCCGCCGGCCTCTGTTTTTCAACTGGCCGCCGGGGAGGTAGGCTACAAGCTATTCGGCATCGTGATGCTCTCGGCGGCAGTCACCTCCATCATCGGTTCGGCCTATACCTCTGTCTCGTTTCTCAAATCGTTTCACAGAGATGTAGAAAAGTATGAGAACTGGGCCATCATCCTCTTTATATTTATTTCTACTGCCATTTTTGTAACCATTGGCCGGCCGGTGCACCTGCTCATCCTGGCAGGCGCCCTGAACGGACTTATACTGCCCATCACCCTTGGTACCATGCTGGTAGCGGCCCATGATAAAAAGATAGTGGGCGACTACAGGCACCCGTGGCTGCTTACAATCTTTGGGGCGGTTGTCGTGCTTGTAATGGCCTGGCTGGGCGGTTATACCCTTGTTAAGCAACTGCCGGCCTTGTTTGGGTAAATTTAGCGCAGGGCATCAAAACTATACTGGGCCCCGCTCCAGAAATCGTCCAGAGCAATCAGGCGGGGCTTAAAAAAGGAAATGAGTGCCGGCCAGTCGTCTTTAACAAAAACATTTACCCCTTTTATCTCAGTGTAGATCCGGCTCACGGTCTTTCCATAGGCATCAGTCGTGTGCATGTCCCAGTTCCAGGTTTCTCCCATGTACTGCTGCAATAGGTTCTTTAATTCCAGGAACTGCTCAAAGTAGAGCTCCTGTATCTCTGGGTCGGGGTGTGTGAGCTCAATGGCAATGGAGGCTGCGTTTTTTTCGGCACGCAACCTGAAATAAACGTCTTTGAGCCCGGTCTTATAATTGACCCAGTTTATCTTTAACCCGTCGGATGAGGGATGAGGTGCCAGATACTGTCCAAAGGTGGTCCAGAAGGCTTGTCTTAATTGCGAGGCTTGCTCTTTGGTATACATCTTATAAATGACGAAGGTAGCCCCTAGTGCAGCTTATCAATGGTTTTCCGTTTCTCTTGCTTCACCTGCTTAAAATGCGTGGGTGTGAGTCCGGTTACTTTCTTAAACTGGCCTGAAAGATGCGCTACGCTGCTATACCCGAGTTTAAAGGCGATTTCTTTCAGGCTGAGCTCATTGTAAACCAACAGTTCTTTTACCCGTTCGATGCGCTGCAGAATCAGGTATTTCTCCAGTGTGATCCCCTCAAAAGAAGAGAACAGAGCGCTCAGGTATTGGTAGTCCTTTCCCAGCTTTTCGGCCAGAAAGTGAGACATGTTCACATGCAGTTCGGCCTCGCCTTGCTGGTGCACCAACGCTATGATGGAAAGCTTAATTTGCTCTATTAACTTCGTTTTCTGGTCATCCAGTAAATCGAAACCGTTGTCGGTCATCACCTTTTTTATCTTAGCCAGGTCAACTTCCTGTGCTGTTGCCGCTATTTCCGCTTCCCCCAGCCCCACGTGCAGCACCTGGTATCCCATGGCAGCCAGCTCTTCAGCCACCACCCGCTTGCAACGGTCGCATACCATGTTCTTGATGTATAATTTGGTTGTTGCCATCGGCCCCTATTAATTTTTGATACTAAATAATGCTTTATTTCGAAAAAAGGCAAAAAGAGCCCTGTTGGGGTATGAGCCCGTATTACGGAGCACTGGAACAAAATAAGCCGTTCCCGGTCAGAGACGCCCCCGTCGAGGCGCATTTTATTGCATTATTCTTCTATCTTACTTGCTTGCAACTGATACAGAAAAAAAATAAATGTTAAATTATCGTGTGGTGGTAAAAATATCTTCAACAATGTGTAAATTCAAACATTTTTAACCAGTTTGCTTATCATAAGTTGCATAGAATGGAATGTATTTTTTTTAAAAACTGTTCTGCTCCGGTCAATTTACTTGAAGGTTCTGCGCGATTTATATAATTTTCTTTATGACACTTTTGTCATCTACATTTTACAAACACCTGTTAAGCAATAGTACGGATCTGCTTTCTGTGCTCGACCACAATGGCGTGTTTAAATTTTTAGGGGATTCTGTGAAACCAATTCTTGGGTATGAAACGGAAGAACTGGTTGGTAAAAGTATTTTCGAGTTCATTCACCCGGATGATGTCACTATAGCTATCGGTGCGCTCCAGGAGATTTACTCGAAGGAGCGGCTTCATGTGCCGCGATTGCGCTTCCGTAATAAATACGATGCCTGGCGATGGCTCGACTGTACAGGAACTAACCTGTTGGATGAACCCAACATCTGCGGCATAATCACTAACTCACGTGATATAACCGAAACAGTGGAGGCCGAAATAGAAAAGGAGCTTCACCAGGCATATTACAAGTCCTTGTTTCAGGAGCACTCCGATGCCGTATTCTCCCTGGACCGAAATGGATTTTTCCGTTCCATTAACCGAAATTTCATAACTATTACCGCTTACCCCTCTGAAGAAGTAATCAACCAGCACTTCCTTAAATTTATTCAAACCGAGGAAGCAGCTTTGGCAAAAGCGGCTGTCGATCTTACCCTCTCCGGCGAGCCATTTTCCGATGAGATCAGAATACTGGATGCTTCCGGAAATAAAAGAATCCTACACATCTCCCTGATGCCGGTTTATATAAATGGGGTAGTGGAAGCGTTACAGGGCATCGCCAAGGACATCACCGCCTTCAAAAAGTCTCAGAGGCTGATTAAGGAACAGGCAAAACAGCTCAATAGCCTGATTGAGAGTATTGCCGATCCATTTTTCGCCTTAGATGGAGACTGGAACTTCACGTTTGTTAATGCAGCTTTTTGCAATTTTATCGGAAAGGAACGTGCCTCCTTTATCGGCCAGAAGATATGGGGGTTTTTCCCAGGCATAGAGTCCTCGCGGTTTTATGCCAAATGCCACCAGGTGGCCGACACTAAAGTTACGAAGTACTTTGAAGAGGGCTATATTCTTAACAAAGACCTTACTTTAAGCTTCAGCGTTTTCCCTTCAGATGGCGGTATTTCCGTGCATTTCTACGACTCCACCGCTCAGATAACCTTACAGCGTGAACTTGAGAAACTCTCCCTGGTTGCCAGTAAGACAATCAACGGCGTTGTGATTATGGACACCGCCTGCCGGATAGAATGGGTAAACGACGGCTTTGTCCGTTTAACGGGCTTTGAGAAAGAAGAGGTGCTTGGTAAAGTACCCAGTACTTTTCTCCAGGGCAAAGACACCGACCCGGCTACTTCCCAACGTATAAGGGCCGGGTATAAATCCTTGCAGTACTTTACGGATGAAGTGATCAATTACCGTAAAAATGGCGAACAATACTGGGTGAAACTGGACGTGACCCCTACCTGGGACAGCCATGGCAGCCATGTGAATTATATTGCGATCCAGACGGACATCACGGAACAGAAGAAAGCAGAAGCGGAGCAACTGAAGCTAACCGACGACTTGTACAAGCAGAACCTGAACCTGCAGCAGTTCACCTACATGGTATCGCATAACCTGCGGGCACCGGTTGCTAACGCCCTTGGCTTGTCCGGCCTGATCAAAAAACTGGATCAAAGCAGCCCGCAGTACAAAGCCGCCTCCGAAAAACTGCATACCTCTCTCGCACAGCTCGACGGAGTGATCAAAGACATCAATGAGATTTTGAGCGTGCGGGATGCAGACAAAACCCTGCCTCGCGAACGAGTTAACCTAAGGCAAATCACCCAGGAGGTCCTCTCCACGTTCAGCGATGAATTGCAGCAGGAGCAGGCCGAGGTTTCCATTGCCATCGACGCCACTTATGAGTTCCTGTCAAACAGGGCATATTTGTATAGCATTTTTTATAACCTGTTATCCAATGCTATCAAATACAAAGCACCTGACCGGCCTTTAAAACTTACAGTTGCTATCAGCCAGGACCACCGGGGCTACGTTTTAACTGTATGCGATAATGGCATGGGGATGGATATGCACCTGGTTCAGAACCAATTGTTTAAACTCTATAAACGTTTCCACCCGAATACGCATGGCAAAGGCGTTGGACTTTTTCTGGTAAAAACTCAGGTAGAAGCCTTAGGGGGTAAAATTGAAGTGGAAAGTGCACCTGACAAAGGCACAACTTTTAAACTATTGTTTGGCGCAAAGCATGTTTAATAAAGTATATATCATTGATGATGATGAGATCAGCATCTTTCTGACCGAGACGTTGCTGGAAGTAGAGAATTTTGCCAAACAGTTTAAAGGTTTTCTTTGCGCCCGCGAAGCCTTGGAAGAACTAATCTCCAATCTGGAAGGAGAGCTGTATCAAAATCTGCCGGACATCCTGTTTCTGGACCTAAACATGCCCTTTATGAGTGGCTGGGACTTGCTGGATATGCTGCTGCCTTACGAAGCAGACCTTTTGGAAAGGTGCCGTATCTTCATTCTCACCTCCTCAGTGGATAAGGTGGAACTGCAGCGGGCTGAAAGGTATAGAATGGTGGCTGGCTTCTTACAAAAACCGCTGGAAGACGATGCCTTGTCCAAAATAAGGGATTTGCTTTAAGCACGGAGGCAAGGGGCATATTCATTCCCAAGGTATTTCCTAACCTCATCTTTTCGGGTGCATGTAGCTATTAGGGAAAGGCAGTCTTCTCAAAAAGCTTTCTCCGGGGGTTGGGGTTGCAACTTATACCTGGTTCCTCCGTTGCTAGGATATATAGCTTTTTTTAGATAGAACTTTTCAAAAGAAGCGCTCACACATGAAGCAACACAAACTATGAGAAGATATAGTATCATCTGCCTGTTGGCAGGAACAATGGCGCTGTTCAATTCGTGCGCTAAAAATCCGGTAACCGGTAAGAACCAGGTTATTCTCATGTCTGAAGATCAAGAGATAGCGTTAGGGGCTCAGTCAGACCCTGAGATTGTAGCGCATTTTGGTCTCTACGAGGATCCTGCCCTGCAGAAGTTCATTGATGCCAAGGGCCAGAAAATGGCTGCCATATCACATCGCAGTAAATTGAATTATACTTTTCGGGTGGTGGATTCGCCGGTGATCAATGCCTTTGCCGTACCAGGCGGCTATGTGTATTTTACCCGTGGCATTATGGCCTACTTTAATAACGAGGCCGAGTTTGCGGGGGTACTGGGGCACGAGATCGGACACATTGCGGCACGCCATTCTGCACAGCAACAAAGCAAGGCGATGCTGGCACAACTTGGGTTGATCGTAGGCATGGTGGTATCACCGGAGTTCGCACAGTTCGCCGATGTGGCACAGCAAGGTGTCGGTTTGCTGTTCCTGAAGTTTGGGCGCGATGCCGAGCGCGAGTCTGATAGACTGGGGGTAGAGTATTCGTCTAAGATCGGGTACGACGCTACCGAAATGGCCGAGTTTTTCCAAACCTTGCAACGCACCAGTGCAGAGGCAGGGGCAGAACCCGTTCCAACATTCCTTTCCACGCACCCCTCCCCCGAAGACCGGCAGGTAGTGGTTGCACAGCTTGCCCAGGAGTGGAAGCAGAAGCTGAGCCTCACCAATCCGGAGGTTGGCCGCAACGCCTATTTGAAAATGGTGGACGGGATGATCTTCGGGGAAGATCCGAAGCAGGGTTTCCTGGAGAACAATGTCTTCTACCACCCGGTACTGAAGTTCAAGTTTCAGACACCCACCAACTGGGCTTTCCAGAACACCCCGCAGCAGGTAAGCATGGCCGATAAGCAAGGTAAAGCCATGATGACCTTTACAATCGCACCGGGAGCTAACCTACAGGAGGCAGCGCAGCAGGTGATGCAGAAGTATAAACTTCAGCCCCTGGAATCGAACAGCGTAACGGTAAACGGCTTGCCAGCCCTGGCTATTGTGGCAGACCAGCAGCAAGCCCAGCAGCAGCAACAGGCACCTGTCCGCACTCTCACCTACCTGATACAGTACGGCGGCAATATCTACAGCATGATGGGTATCAGCACCACAGCCAATTTTAACAGCTATGCCCAACTGTTTACAAACTCCATGCAAAGCTTCAGTGCTTTAACCGACCCTGAGAAGCTTAACCGCCAGCCGGAGCGCCTGCAGGTGAAGCCGGTAAAACAAACCAACACGCTTGCCAATGCTTTGCAGGCGTATAACGTAAAAAATGACAGACTGGAAGAACACGCTATCCTGAACGGTATGAACCTGCAGGATCGTGTCACGCAGGGAACGCTAATCAAGGTTGTAGAACGGAAATAATGACACTCAGTTGAGCACAGAAAAGGCCGCTGTACAATACAGCGGCCTTTTCTGTGCTGGTCTGATTACTATAATTTGTAGCTCCACTTTTAGCAACAAGCGGGACTACCTTAATTTATACCCCAATATCCTCCTGCCATAACGCTGGCTTTTCTTTGATAAAGTCTTGCATCAGCTGGTAACATTCCTCGTTGTCCGCTACAGTTACCGTCACCCCTCTTGAACGGAGCAGTTCCTCTTCACCCATAAAGGTACGGTTCTCCCCTATCACTACTTCCGGGATGCCATACAACAGGATAGTGCCGGAGCACATCGTACAGGGCGAAAGTGTTGTGTAGAGCGTGCATTCGCGGTAAACAGCGGCAGGCTGCCGACCTGCGTTTTCCAGGGCATCCATCTCCCCGTGCAACACCACGCTGCCCTCCTGCACCCGCTTGTTATGTCCCCGGCCAATGATCTTACCCTTATGCACCAGTACAGAACCGATGGGTATGCCTCCTTCTGCGTAACCTTTTTTGGCCTCGTCCAGGGCTGCTTGTAGAAACTCGTCCATAGTTGTGATTGCTTTATTTGTTGAATTATGCTTTACACTTTCAATTACCTTTAGGTTTTAGCACATCCTAGCAAGGCACCGGCCCGCAGTAGCCTTGCTCAATCTTGCTTTCGATTTAGGTAACTACTGAAGCAAAATGCGCTTTTTAATTTTCTGAAAAAAAGGGTCGGTTTGGTCTTCTACGTCTATAAGCGGAGGAGCCTTAAGCAGCAGGTTTGCTCCGTTTAAAGGATGGCTGTACATGACATATAAGCAATAATTTTTTTACATTGCCATTATCTTTCATTCATCTCTATTCCTGACCTTTTAACATGCGCAGCTTCCTGATTATACCGTTACTTGTTTACCTGTTTGTCACGCAGCAGAGTATGGCCCAAACTACTAATCCGGAAACTTACTACCTCCTGAGACCGGACAGGGTATTCGATGGCGAGACCATGCATGAAGGATGGCAGGTTCTGGTGCATAACAACAAGATAGAAAGTGTAGGCGACCTGAAAAACGTGCCTGCCGGCGCAAAGGTAATGGAGCTCAAAGGTACTACGCTTATGCCCGGGATGATAGAGGGGCACAGCCACCTGCTGCTTCACCCTTACAATGAAACGCCATGGAACGACCAGGTTTTGAAAGAGTCGGGGGCTGAACGCGTAGCCCGTGCAACCAACCATGCCCGCGAAACACTGCTGGCCGGCTTCACCACCGTGCGCGACCTCGGCACGGAAGGCGCCGGTTATGATGATGTCGGATTAAAACAGGCCATTGAAAAAGGAGTAATTCCGGGTCCGCGCATGATCATCGCTACCCGGGCCATTGTGGCATCCGGCAGCTATGGTCCCAAGGTGCTGCGCTATGATATGGAGTCCCCGGTTGGGGCGGCTGAGGCCGACGGGCTGGAGGGGCTCACGCGCGAAGTTCGGACACAAATAGGGAAAGGGGCTGATGTGATCAAAGTATACGCGGACTACCGCTGGGGATTGAATGGTGCCGCGCAGCCTACTTTTACGATGGAAGAACTGAAGCGCGTAGTGGAAGTAGCCGGCAGCAGCGGCAGGCCGGTAGTGGCCCATGCAGCAACGGAAGAAGGCATGCGCAGGGCTATACTGGCAGGTGTTTCCACGATTGAGCACGGCGACTACGCCACCCCGGAAATATACCGCCTCATGAAAAAGAATAACGTAGCCCTCTGCCCCACCCTGGCAGCTGGCGATGCCATAATGCAGTATAACGGCTGGAAGAAAGGCAGCCAGCCAGAGCCGGAGCGCATCCGTGAAAAACGAAAAAGCTTTGCCGCTGCCCGGGATGCCGGCGTAACCATTTGTATGGGCGGCGACGTGGGCGTTTTCCCGCACGGCGACAATGCCCGTGAAATGGAGATGATGGTGGAGTATGGCATGAAACCGCTACAGGTTTTGCGCGCAGCCACTTCCGTAAACGCTGATGTGTTTAAAGTTTCGGACAAGGTGGGGCGTATAAAGTCCGGTTTACTGGCAGACCTGGTAGCCGTGGAAGGTAACCCCACAGAGCATATCGCACAGGTGAGAAAAGTGAAATTGGTGATGAAGGACGGAAAAATTTACAAGCAAGAATAGTTAAGGAGCCGCTGGCCGCTGCATGTCCTGCCCCTCGTTGGCCTGGTAAAAGCGCGTGGTCGGGTAAGCGAACCTTATATCGGAGGTGTTGGCAAATGCCGTGAGCACATCTTCCCATATATCGTGGGTGCTTTGCCTGCGCCGCGGCACACTGCACATGTAGCGCATGTTCAGCCGGATGCCGTTTTCCCTTACATCGGTAAAAAGGCTGGGGCTAAAATCGTCATAAAAGATAAGGTGCCGCTGCGATTGCCGCTTCACCTGCAGCTTGGCCTGATCTGAGAGCTTCTCACTGTGCCTTTCAACAATTTCTGTAAGAATGGCCTTTGCCCGATGCCAGTTGCTTTCAAAGGTTACCATCACCGATACCTCATTCCATATAAAAGGAAAACCGTAGTTATAGTTTGCCTGTGGCTCGGTAAACAAGCGGCCATTCGGAATATTAACCACCCTCCCCGTTGCCTGGTCGGCATGTACCCACCCCCTGATCTCATTTACCGAGAACTGGAAGAGCCGGATATCAATGACATCACCGGAAAACTCACCCACCTGAATTCTGTCGCCAATCCGGAAAGGGCGCTTCCAGATGATGAACAGCCAGGCCGCCATGTTAAGCAAGGGCTCCCGCAAGGCTAGCACCAAACCAGCGGACAGCAGGCCCAGAAAGGTAGCGATGGACCTCAGGCCTCCAAACCATACATTGAGCAGTAGTATGATGCCTAAGCCGGTAATAATATAGTTTGTGAACTTTCGCCACTGATAACGTTTCCGGATATCCTTTTCACGCTTGAAGGCGATGGCCAATACGAGGGTACTCAGCAGCCAAAGCCCGAGCAAAACGGCCAGCGTAACCAGTAGGTGTTGATAGAACTCCGCACTGATTCCTGTTAACGACTCCAACCCTTGGGTAATCCTTCGCATATGTTTTCTTTGCTCCTGCCTTACGAATAAAGGCTGCTGTAGTTTTTTAAGTAACCCTTTTGGTCAGTATACTCGCCCAGTATAATATTTATTTGTTTTTTATCCATCCCTTAAATATTATTAAATATAATTATATTATATTATAATATTGATATAATTCATTAAAAACTCCTAATCACCCTTTATTTTAATACATTTACTAATAAAATATGCACTTTTTTAATATAATGTGAGGTTAATAAAACTATACAATTATAACTGTGGTATGCCTTGTTAACCAGTTTGTATAAATCACGATGCAGATGTTAATTTCTAGCCTGGTGCAAGCGAATTATGCTCCATCTGTATGAAATACTGTTCGTGCAGCTTTTGACCTGCTATGCTTATGATGAAGGCGTCTTAAAATGATTGCTTTACTATACATTGCCATTCGCTGGCACACTAAATAATTTTCATTCCCTTTAGTTCTCTCGCTATACAATAATTAAGGTTACTCTCTTACTTTCAGCATTTTTTCCTTTTCATACCTGAAAGGCTTTAAAATAAATGTCAATAGTAAAGGCTCCATCACCTGACACGATAAATACTTCAACCGACCTATCCCAAGCGCATGTACAAACTTAAAACACAACCGGTTTTCCTCTTACCGCAGGCAAGCGCCAGGGTATCGCTGTTGTTGTACCTACTGCTGGTTGTTTTGTTCCTCTTTGCATTCAGTTCACGTGCTTTGCGGGCTCAAACGTACAATGGCCCCCTGGTTATCACTAAAGGAGGAACCTATACGGGTAACTGGGAATCCAGGGACTCGGAGGTGGCAGCCGTGGAGATCCGCACCAGCGAGGCCGTGGTTATTATAGACGCCAACATACGCGGAGCCGGCCCCTTGGTCCGCTCCATCGGAAACTCCGCCGATGTTACCATCCGCCATACCCGTGGCTATGGCCTCACCCCCACTCCCTGGAAGGATTACATGAAAGCCCGGCGGTTTCTGGGTGTGGATGTGTTCCGTAACATTGTGGTGGAAAACTGCTACATGGAGAACACTGCCGGCATTTACATCGGCCAACGTTACGAGGGCAACAACACTTCAGCTAATACAGTAAAAATCCGGTTTAACAACGCCAAAAATATTGACGGACGGGTGTACGGCGGAAAAACCTTCGCCCAGTTTGTGCAGTTCAACTTCCGCGCCGCTACCCCGAATATAGAAGTGGCCTGGAACCAGGTAATCAATGAAGCCGGAAACTCAGCAGTAGAAGACATGATCAGTATCTACAATTCCAGAGGAACGCCCAGTTCCCCCATAAGCATTCACGATAATTATTTTTACGGCGCCTACCCTGTACCGCATACAAGCTCCACCTTTTCAGGGGGCGGCATTATTACAGATGGGGATGGCGATGCGAATTCCTGTACCGCTTATGTAGAAGCCTTTGAGAATCAACTCATAAACATGGGGAATTATAGCATGGGCATAGCCGGAGGCAATAACATCCGCTACCATCATAACAGAGCCGTGAACTCGGCTACCTTTCGCGATGGCACCAGGTTCGCCATGTATACGTCAGGTTTGTGGAGCAAGGACTATTACAACATGAGCGCCACCTTCTCAAACTCTTTGGATAACAACACGGTTGGGGTTACTGCCTGGGGGTACCCAAATAACCGCAACGACATATCGGTGGCAGAAAAAGCTACTTACACGAACAATGTTTTCCTGCCTGGCGGTGCGATCTCGGTTCAGACAGAGGATGCAGAATATAGCCAGTGGAACCAGAAATTACAGCAAAATGGCATTGTGCTGGGTCCAAACCTATCTATTCCACCTCCGCCCTCTACCCCGGCAGGCAAGATCACCAGGGAATACTGGGCGGGGGTGCCAGGCACCAGTATCTCCAAGATTCCGCTAACAAAAACTCCTACCGCTAGCACAGAACTTACCTTATTCGAGGCGCCCTCTAATGTTGGCGATAACTACGGGCAACGGGTAAAAGGGTACGTAACTGCTCCACAGAGCGGCGAATATACCTTCTGGATTGCAGGAGACCATGCCTTAGAGTTGTGGTTGAGCACCTCCGATGACCCAGTCAAAAAAGTAAAACTGGCTTATACCTATAACCCGACCAATGCACGCGAGTGGACGAGATACCCCTCTCAGCAATCGGTAAAAGTGATGCTGGAGCAGGGCAAGCGCTATTACATCGAAGCGCTGATGAAAGAACAGAATAAGAGTGACCACCTGGCTGTGGGTTGGCAATTACCTGACGGAATACTTGAAAGGCCAATTCCAGGCAACAGGCTTTCACCCATTTTGCAGGGTGCAGCAGTTCAGGCGATAGCCACGGATCAATTCTCAGAATCAAGCCAGGCCGATGAAATAGCGGCATACCCGAACCCTTTCATCCGGGAGATCACCCTCGGCCTACCTCCCCAAACCGTGCTGAAAAGCATTGTACTCTACGACCTGACCGGAAGGAAAATTGTTGAAAAGAACACTGGGCTCAACCTAGAAAACGGAACATATCACATGGTGCTGGATGAGGTGCTCAAAAGTGGAATCTATTTTCTGAGCATACTTGATAGTAATAATAAGCTGAAAAGTATAAAGATCATCAAATGAAAGTACGCCACCCCGGCTCTGCTAAACTTTTTTAATTTAATTTTGACTGGCTCATACTTTAGAGCGAGTAAACAAAGCTGCAGTTTTGGTTAAGGACTATTTTTCATCCTGTTCTGCTCAATTGTGCCACTTCGCTTGATGGGTTGCATGCGTGTGCAAGTAGGCGCCCGGTTTAAAGAACTTGTCATAAAAGTCCAGGTCCAGGTGGTGTGCCTGCAGGTAGGTAAGCAAAAAAATGGAAGGCACCGTGCCCGGAAACTTCCCAAAGGTATCAAATATGTATTGCGCCTGAAGCGCCACGCAATCCTTGAATCTTTCGCTATGCACCAGGGCAGCGCCCCTTACTTCGGGCGTTGCTTTCCAGGGGCCCGGCGTGCCGGTATTAAATGGCCCACCGGCACCAAACTTTCGCTCACACACAGCTTCCACTGCAGCGCGCATATCTGGGTAGTGAGGCGGGCAGAACCCTTCCATTACTCCCTCGAGCCCCGTTGGGTTTGGGTAAGGCCACCGCTCCTCCATATCGTACCTGAAACCGAGTCCGGGCACCTCAGGATTACCGCTGGCTCCCAGCACGCTGAACAAATCCAGTCCATCATACATCCAACCACCGAGGCCCATGGCCTGCAGCATTAAAGTCCCTGCATAGCAACTCGTGGATAATTCGGCTGTCACTTCGGCCAGGCATAACTGTTCACCAAAAGTAATGGGCCAGGTACTGTTCAGGTCAGCCAGGTCGCTGTACTTTTCAAGGCCTGGTATGGCTCTCTTATGGATGTCATCGGTCAGCACCATGCCGTTTTGGAGCATATAGCAGATGCCCAAAAGCAAATGTTGGGCAAGATCTGCCACAGGTATCACCAGCAAGGAACCGGGCTTGTTGGCAACCCACGTATTGTGTGCCTCCACATATGGCACCTCGGCGGGCAAGTGCAGGCGTCCGTCCTTTAGCTTCCTAACATTGCTTTTTAAGCCAGTTACAATATCATCCAGATGAAGGGAGCCATCCGGGCTTCTCTCTGCCACTGCCGGCGAATCGCGGTTATCGACGATATAAACTCCTTCATCATCCGTAAAAAAAGTGTTGCTGGTATGAAAACCTGCTGCCGACGGGAAAGTACGTCCCCCGGCGGCACCTGCATAATTTGAAAGGTGCGGCGCGTACCGTTGTGCTCTATAGATCATGTTATGCCAGCCAGTATTCCCGGCACAGGCAGTAACCACCAGCAGCTTCTCCAACTCAGAGAGAGGCATGGGGTCGTGTTGGGATTTATAGGCCAGCACCCCATCCGGAATTTCAGCACCCATTAAGAACCGCCGGGACCTGCGCCCTAACAGAGCCTCCACCAAGCTGAAATTCAGCATGTCTTTAAAACCTTCCGGAATAGAATGAACTGGCATTAGCACACGTCTTTCGTACTCTTAATTGTACTGGGGTATTTTAAATTTGTTTAAATTATTACCAGCAAAATCCTATGCATTATTAAAAACTATGAACAAAAACCTTCTCCATAAATTGACTCAGAGAGCATCTGTAAATAATTGTTAGTCAACAGACAAGGTGCTTATACCGCTTAAATTTACTATTTTACTTAATAAAAGGATATTTCTACTATTTTTTTGACCTTTTTAAAAAAACCCCGTATACAAAACCAAATATTCAAATTACTTTATTCACTCATTTACAGGAGGTTGAAATGGGAACAGTACGAAACATACTTCAGCAAAAGGAGAAAATGATCATCTCCGTCAACCCCAACGACACCGTTTTTAGCGCCCTTGAAAAAATGGTAGAGAAAAACATAGGTGCCTTGCTGGTAGTTGATGGCGGTAAGTTCGTCGGTATTTTCACAGAAAGGGACTATGCCCGGAAAGTAATCCTCAAAGGCAAGGCCTCTAAAGAAACCCAGATCAAAGAAATTATGACCGAGCGCCCCGTAACGGTAACGCCGGACAACACCATGGAAGAATGCATGGCGCTTATGACTACCAAATATATACGCCATCTACCTGTATTCGACGGAACCCAACTTGTCGGCCTGATTTCCATCGGCGACATTGTAAAATATATCATCGACGAGCAAAAATTCATTATCGAGAACCTCGAGCATTACATTACCGGCACCTGATGGCTCATGAAGCTGACCGTACCGGAAAGGCATTACCAGTTAATTTTATTCTTTCACCAATTGATTTTCGCCTGGAGGCGGACTGCCTATGTATGCACCACAAGAAAACGATACGCTTTTATGGCCTCTTTTCGTGTATGGGGCCATCGTGATCAGTCTTGTATTAGTCATACTGGGCCTGTCTCATGTGCTGGGACAGCGCAAATTCGATCGCGCCACAAACCAGCCTTACGAGGGCGGCATCGTTAGTGCTGGCTCTGCCCGCCTGCGTTTCTCCTCACAGTTTTATCTGGTGGCCATGCTGTTCGTTATTTTCGATGTGGAGACTGTTTTCATACTTTCCTGGGCCATCGCTTTTCGGCAGCTCGGTTGGTACGGTTATGTGGGGGTGCTGGTTTTTATCGTGCTGCTGGTAGTGGTCCTGGTGTATGAATGGCGCAACGGTGCCCTAGACTTCGGTCCGGACGGCAAGAAAATACTGCAGGCATATCAAGCCATGTTACGAAAGCCAGGGCCTGAAAAAGCGCCCTAAAATATAATAAAAGCATCATTAACAGAAAAACAACAGCCAGGGGATGGCTGCCAAATCCGGACAAACAAAAAAACATAAGCCTATGAAATGGTGGCTAAGCAAACCCGATGCGCCCGCAAACACTGTGCAGGGAACCGGATCGTACGAGGAAGCGGTACAGCAGAGCATCATGCTCAGCACGGTGCAGGATCTGCTTGCTTGGGGGCGCAGGAACTCGATGTGGCCGTTTCACTTTGGCCTGTCCTGCTGCTTTGTAGAAATGGCCACCAGCATGACGCCCAAGTATGATGTGGCCCGCTTCGGCGCGGAGGTAATACGCGGAACCCCGCGCGAGGCCGATGTGATGATCATTGCGGGTACGGTTTTCATTAAAATGGCCCCGATAATTAAACGACTGCACGAACAGATGATGGAGCCGAAGTGGGTCATTTCCATGGGCTCTTGCGCCAACTCCGGCGGCATGTACGACATCTATAGTGTGGTGCAGGGCGTGGACAAGTTTTTACCGGTGGATGTGTATGTGCCTGGTTGCCCACCCCGACCGGACGCGTTTATGGAGGGCTTAATGCTACTCGCGGAAGGGGTAGGAAAAGAAAAGAGACCATTGAGCTGGGCAATTGGGGAGCAGGGGGTTATCAGACCTGAGAAAATTGAGGTAAAGGCCCGCAAACGGGAAAGATGGGACACCATGACCGAGTTCCGATCACCGGACGAAGTATAGGCTACGATCAACTTAAATTAAGCGAAAGTATAAGGTTCAGAATGAGTTAAGCACAGTTTTGATTTTTCATTCCTACCCATGGAAAATAACAGCGGCACACTGATCGAACTGCAAGCGCGTTTCGGTGAGGACACATTTACGCAACAGGAAACCAAGGATGAGATGCTCACCCTCTGGCTGCCATGCGATAAACTGAAGGAAGTGCTCAGCTTTCTGAAAACAGCCGTCCCGAAGCCATTCCGTTTGCTCTACGACCTGGCCGCCATAGATGAAAGAACGCGTAAATTTGAAAACGGCTATCCTTCCAAAGAATTCACACTGGTCTATCACCTGTTCTCCTTTGACCGCAATGCATTTATCCGGCTAAAAGTAGCGCTAACAGGCGAATTCCCTACCGCACCCAGTATTACGCCCATTTGGGTAAACGCAAACTGGTACGAGCGGGAGATCTACGACATGTTCGGCATCAAATTCGACGGGCACCCGCATCTTTCGCGCATCCTCATGCCGCGCACCTGGGTAGGCCATCCACTCCGCAAGGAGCACCCGGCACGCGCTACCGAAATGGGGCCATTCCAACTCTACAACGATAAAATAGACCTGGAGCAATCGGCCCTGCAGTTTAAGCCTGAAGAATGGGGGCTGCAAAGCCAGAGCGAGGACAGTGATTTCATGTTCCTGAACATCGGGCCACAGCACCCCGGCACGCATGGCGTGCTGCGCATTATCCTGCAACTGGACGGCGAGGACATTGTGGATGCCATCCCCGATATTGGCTTTCACCACCGGGGTGCCGAGAAAATGGGGGAACGCCAGACCTGGCACACCTACATCCCTTACACCGATAGAGTGGATTACCTAGGTGGCGTAATGAACAACCTGGCTTACCTGCTGTCGGTGGAGAAACTGGCGGGTATCGAAGTGCCGGAACGCGTGAAAGTAATCCGGGTGATGCTCTGTGAGTTTTTCCGGATCGCCAGCCACCTGGTTTGGTACGGCACCTTTGCCCAAGACCTGGGCCAACTCTCCCCTGTCTTCTACATGTTTTCGGACCGGGAGCGCGTGTTCAACGTGATCGAGGCGGTGTGTGGCGGACGCATGCACCCGAACTGGTTCCGGATCGGGGGCGTGGCGCAGGACCTGCCGCTTGGCTGGGAAAAACTGGTGCAGGATTTCATCGACTATTTCCCGAAGCGACTGAGAGAATACGACGGCATGGTGATGAAGAACAGCCTGTTTAAGGCGCGCACCGTGGGCATTGGCATATTTACCTTGGATGAGGCCATTGAATGGGGTGTTACCGGTCCGGGCCTGAGAGCGTGCGGCATGGAATGGGACTTCCGAAAAAAACGCCCTTACTCAGGCTATGAAATGTTTGACTTCGATGTTCCGACAGCCTCCAACGGCGACTGCTACGACCGCGCCGTGGTGCGGGTAGAGGAAATGCGCCAGAGCCTGCGGATCATTGAGCAATGCCTGAAAAACATGCCGGCAGGGCCCTACAAAGCCGACCACCCGCTCACCACCCCTCCTATTAAGAAGAATACCATGCACGACATCGAGACCCTGATCACGCACTTTTTAGGCGTGAGTTGGGGCCCTGTGCTACCACCCGGGGAAGCTATGAGTTGCATAGAAGCCACCAAAGGAGCTAACGGCTACTACCTGATCAGTGATGGGAACACCTCACCTTACCGGGTACGGATACGGACGCCCTCTTTTCCGCACATGCAAATGCTGCCTTATATCAGCAAGGGCTACACCGTAGCCGATATGCTTTCTATACTTGGGGCCATGGATTATGTGCTGGCAGATATCGATAGGTAAGGTTTTAATGTTTGGATTTTGAGTAGTTGAAGAAAGAAATAATCTGGTACATGGCGGCGCAGTATTTAAGTACGCGCCGCTTGTACCGCCAAAAATAAGCTGTGTGAGTTTCAAAAGCCTTAAAACACAGCTCCTTTGGATTTGCAATCCGAAAGTATAGTAGCCTTGGATTTTTAATCCGCAAACACAAAGGCTGTTGCTATAAGCAAAATGCGGATTACAAATCCGAAGCAGCCGTTAGGAGTTGCAATTGCCTTAAAATTAATTCGAAGTTCTTGTGTCTGACGTTTTGATACTGATGCCTTAAATATGCTGACAACCGAGGAAATACAGAAAATTGAACATGAGGTATCGCTGGTGCCCGTACGGAAAGCGGCTTGCATTGAGGCCCTGAAGGTAGTGCAGCAACAGCGGGGTTGGGTATCGGATGATACTTTAAAAGCTGTGGCCGAGCTGATGGAAATGTCGCCTGCAGAACTAGACTCTGTCGCCACGTTCTACAACCTCATTTTCCGGCAGCCTGTGGGCCGGCATGTGATCCTGGTTTGTGACAGCATCAGCTGCTGGGTGATGGGCTACGAGAACATCAAAGACCTGCTGTCACAAAAACTGGGCATTCAGCACGGCCAAACCACACCCGACGGCCGATTCACGATGCTCCCGAACGTATGCCTCGGCTGCTGCGACCATGCTCCCGCTCTGATGATAGACAACGACCTGTACCAGGACCTGACGGCAGAACAGCTCGATACGATACTTGAAAAATACGCCTGACAAAACAACTGCCCCATGGAAACGCCCCTGACCCAACATATTGTAGCCGGCAGACAACCCCTCAGCTTGAAGGAGTATGAGCAGGTGGGTGGCTACCAGTCTGTGAAAAAAGCGCTCAAGCAAATGGCTCCCGCCCAAGTAACCGAACTGGTAAAGGCATCGAACCTGAAAGGGCGCGGCGGGGCCGGGTTTGGCACGGGCATGAAATGGAGCTTTGTGCCCATGGATGTGCCCGGCCCGAAATACCTGGTGGCCAACGCCGATGAAATGGAACCCGGAACCTTTAAGGACAGGGTGTTGCTGGAAGGGAATCCGCACCAACTGATAGAAGGCATGATCGTGGCCTCCTACGCCATCCAGGCAAATATTTCTTACGTTTTCTTGCGTTGGGCCTATAAACAGGCCGCCCACGAAATAACCAAAGCCATACAGGAAGCCTACGAGGCCGGTTACCTGGGCGAAAACATACTGGGCACCGGCTTTAACCTGGACATGCACCTGCATACCGGCGTGGGGCGCTACATGTGCGGAGAAGAAACGGCCTTGCTCAACGCCTTGGAAGGGAAAAGAGCCAACCCCAGGGCAAAGCCTCCTTTCCCGCAGGTAAGCGGACTGTACGGCAGGCCCACCATTGTTAACAACGTGGAAACGCTTTGCTGCCTGCCCCACATTGTTAACCAGGGGCCGGAGTGGTTTAAAGGGTTAAGCAAAGGCGAGGATGCAGGCACCAAAATTTATGGTGTAAGCGGTAAGGTGAAGCGGCCGGGTGCCTGGGAATTGCCCATGGGGGTTACGGTGCGGGAGCTGCTCGAGGAACACGCCGGCGGAATGAAGGATGGCCTGCAGTTCCGGGGCCTTTTGCCGGGGGGCGCCTCTACAGATTTTCTGGTGGAGGAACACCTCGATGTTAAAATGGACTACGGCTCCATTGCCAAAGCGGGCAGCAGGATGGGCACAGGCACCATGATCGTGCTCGACGACAAGACCTGCCCCGTTGGCTTTGTACTGAACCTGCAGCACTTCTTTGCCCAGGAATCGTGTGGTTTCTGCACGCCCTGCCGCGAAGGCCTGCCTTGGGTAGAGAAAATCCTGCTGGCCATGGAGCGCGGGGAAGGAAGGCCCGAAGACATGAACGTGCTGGACTTCCACACCAAGTTTTTAGGCCCTGGCAACACCTTCTGTGCCTTGGCACCCGGTGCGATGGAGCCGCTGCAAAGCGCTTTAAAATATTTCAGAGCTGATTTTGAACGACACATCACCGAAAAAAAATGTCCCTGGAGGTAAGGTATGGCCACAATATACATCGATAACAAACCCTATGAGGTAACGGCAGGCAAGAACCTGCTCGAAACCTGCCTGAGTCTGAAACTGGACCTGCCCTATTTTTGCTGGCATCCGGCCATGGGTTCTGTGGGTGCCTGCCGGCAGTGTGCCGTCAGCATCTTTAAAGATGAGCACGATACCACCGGAAAGCTGATGATGTCGTGCATGGAGTCGGTGCGCGATGGCATGCGCCTCTCCATCCAGGACCCCACTGCCAAGGAGTTCAGAAACAATGTGATCGGCTGGCTCATGACCAACCACCCCCACGACTGCGCCGTGTGCGACGAGGGAGGCTCCTGCCACCTGCAGGACATGACCGTGATGACGGGCCATAACTACCGGAAATACCACTTCGAGAAACGCACCTACCGCAACCAGGACCTGGGCCCGTTCCTGAACCACGAAATGAACCGCTGCATACAGTGCTACCGCTGCGTGCGTTACTATAAGGACTATGCCGGCGGGAAAGACTTGGATGTTTTTGCGGCCCATAACCATTTATACTTTGGCCGGCACGAAGATGGTGTGCTGGAAAGTGAGTTCAGCGGAAACCTGGCAGAGGTTTGCCCCACTGGCGTGTTTACTGATAAAACCCTGAAGCAGCATTACACCCGTAAATGGGACCTGACCACTGCGCCCTCTGTCTGCCACCATTGCAGCCTCGGCTGTAACATCATCGCCGGGGAGCGCTACGGCACCCTGCGCAACATCACCACACGGTACAACGGCGAGGTGAACGGCTATTTCCTTTGTGACCGGGGGCGCTTTGGCTACGAATTCGTGAACAGTGCCGCCAGAATCCGCAAATCATTGGTCCGCAACCACCTGCCCGAAGCCACTACCCCGGAAAATGCACTGCAGGAAGCCGCCAAAATGATCAGCAGCGGTAAAGTGATCGGGATAGGCTCGCCCCGCGCCTCCATCGAGTCTAACTTTGCTTTAAAGACACTGGTTGGGGAGGATAATTTTTACCTCGGGGTTTCTGAGCCCGACCATGACCTGGTGGCTTTTTCATTGCGGGTACTGCGCGAAACAAAAGCCCATGTGCTGGCGCTTGGCGAGGTGGAAAAATGCGATGCTGTTTTTATACTTGGCGAGGACCTGACCAACACCGCCCCGATGCTGGCCCTGTCGGTACGCCAGTCCGTGCGGCAGCAGCCCCTGGAGGATGTAGCCGCTGCCAAGCTGCCCCTTTGGCAGGATGCAGCCGCGCGTGAGTTGATTCAGGACAAAAAAGGGCCGCTCTTCATTGCCACATACGATACCACCAAGCTGGATGAGCTAGCCACCGACACTTTTCACGCAACCCCCGCCGAGATAGCCCGCCTAGGCTTTGCCGTGGCCAACGCCATCAGCGGAGCACAAGCAGTGGTGAATGACCTGGGGGAAACAGAGGCCGCACTCGCCCAACAGATCGCAGATGCCTTGCTGTCGGCGAAGCGGCCGGCGATCATATCGGGTACCTCGGGAGGACGGGAAAGCATTATCAAAGCCGCCGCCAACATTGCCAATGCCTTACAGGAAAAGGGTAAGCAAACTGGCATCATGCTGGCCCTCCCGGAGTGCAACAGCCTGGGCCTGGAGATGCTGGAGGGCCACAAACTGGAATCAGCTTTTGCTACCATCGATAATGGCGATGCCGACACAGCCATTATCCTGGAAAATGACTTGTACCGGAGGGCCTGCTCTGATGCAGTATCGAAATTCTTCGATCAGTGCAAACAAGTGATCGTGCTGGACCATTTGCACACGCCCACCACCGAAAGGGCCAATGTGCTGCTCGCCGCAGGCACCTTTGCCGAGTCTGACGGCACCCTGGTGAACAACGAGGGGCGGGCGCAGCGGTTTTACCAGGTTTACCCTAATCCGGTAGACATACAGGAAAGCTGGCGCTGGCTCATGCAACTGGGCGGCGCGGTGCAGCAGGAGAACATGCGCAGCTGGACCACTTTCGACGACCTGTTGCCTGCTGTAGTAGCAGCTAAACCGGCATTGCATGGCATCCAGAAAGTAACGCCTTCAGCGGATTTCCGCATGGTGGGGCAAAAGATACCCAGAGAATCGCACCGCTTCAGCGGGCGCACCAGCATGAACGCCGGGCTGCACGTTAGCGAGCCTAAACCGCAGGAAGACCCGGATTCGCCTCTTTCCTTCACCATGGAAGGCTACCGAGGGCAGGCCCCCTCGTCGATCATCCCTTTTTTCTGGTCGCCGGGCTGGAACTCGCAGCAGGCTATTAACAAATACCAGGTAGAAGTGGGCGGCCCTTTGCAGGGAGGGGACCCAGGCATCCGGCTGATCAAGCCCTCCTCCGAAAGTATGGGTACTCGCTTTACCGAGGCTCCGGAGCATTTCCAGCCCCTGAACGGCCACCTGTTCATGGTGCCGCTCTACCATACTTTTGGCTCCGAGGAACTCAGTAACCACGCGCCGGCCATTACCCAACTAAGTCCTGAGCCCTATGTGGCGGTCAATGCCGACGATGCGCAGAAACTACAACTAGAGCAAGGGCAGCTCCTCACCTTTAAAATTGGAGATGAAATTTACCAGTTACCCATAAAAACCAGCACCGTGATCTGCAGCGGCTCTGCCGGCTTGCCTGTCGGATTGGCGGGCATGCCCTATGCTGACCTGCCCGGGTGGGCAGTATTAAACAAAGAACTTGTATGGAAGAAGCAACCACAAACCATCTCCTGATCATTGGTGGGGTGCTGTTCGTGCTACTGAACGTGGCAGCAGGCCTTATTTGGTTAGAACGCCGCATGCTGGCGCTTTGGCAGGACCGCTATGGCCCAAACAGGGCCGGTCCGTTCGGGCTCCTGATCATTCTGGCCGACTCCCTGAAGCTGTTTTTCAAACAAGACTGGATCCCTCCCTTCGCAGATAAAAAGGTGTTCGTGGTGGCTCCGACTGTTGTTCTGATCTCGGTGCTGATGGGCTTTGCCGTGGTTCCGTTTGCGCCCGGTATTGTTGTGGCCGATCTGAACATTGGCCTGCTCTTCTTCCTGGCAATGTCGTCGATGGGTGCTTATAGCATTATTTTGGGTGGCTGGGCCTCCAATAACAAATACGCCCTGTTAGGTTCCATGCGCGGGGCGGCCCAGATGATCTCCTATGAGGTTTTTATGGGGCTCGCCTTGATGGGGGTTGTGTTGCTGAGCGGCAGCTTTAACCTGACACAGATTGTGGTGGCCCAGCAGGAACTATGGTTTGTGGTGCCGCAGCTTCTGGGCTTCCTGATCTTCTTTGTTGCCGGCATCGCCGAAACGCATCGCCTGCCGCTGGATATTCCAGAGGCGGAAAGCGAGCTGAGCGCGGGCTTCCATTCCGAATACTCGGGTATGAAGTTCGGCATGTTTTTCATCGGAGAATACCTGGGCATCACGCTGATCTCCAGCATGATGGTGACGCTATACTTTGGAGGCTGGCTGGGTCCGGCTTTTCTGCCGCCCATTGTCTGGTTCATCCTGAAAACCTTCGGCTTCATCTGCATCTTCATCCTGCTGCGCGCCTCGCTCCCACGGCCACGCTACGATCAGTTGATGTCGTATGGCTGGAAGATTCTGCTGCCCCTCACGCTGCTGAACCTGCTGGTAACCGCCGGGGTGCTGTTGTGGCTGGCGGAGCAGGCTTTGAGTGAGTGAGTGAGTGAGTGAGTGAGTGGACGAGTTATCCAACCACCCCTAACCCTTACTTGTCCAAGGTGGGGAACATTCGCAGCTGTAGTTCCTTCCCATGAAGGATTCAGGATAGGGTAATACTTGTAGGGACAAGTCGCGATTTGTCCGAGCAGTGGCCATAACTATGAAACTTATAGTTCGGCGAGAGCAGCAGCAGATTCCCCGCCTTAAATAAGGAGGGAGTAAAGGGGTGGCTGAAACCGGTACTGTCTTAGCAAAAATTAACGCTGCAGTTCCCGCAAAGGGACAGTTGTAACAACATAAAAAGAAAGGAGCAGAAATATGTTTAGTTTACTGCGTACCATGTGGCTCACGTTTTTACATGCTTTTCACAAGCGTGACACCATACTTTACCCCGAGCAAAAAGTCATACTGCCCACCCGCTGGCGGGGCCGTATCGTGTTGTCGCGCGACCCGGACGGTGGGGAGCGCTGCGTGGCCTGCAACCTCTGCGCCGTAGCCTGCCCCGTGGACTGCATCTCGTTGCAGGCCACCGAGGATGAGACCGGCAGGCGCTACCCGGCTTTTTTCCGGATCAATTTCTCGCGCTGCATTTTTTGTGGGTATTGCGAGGAGGCCTGCCCGACCTATGCCATCCAACTTACCCCGGATTTTGAGATGGGGGAATACAACCGCCAGAACCTTGTTTACGAGAAAGAAGATCTGCTGATAAACGGGCAGGGCAAGTACCCTGGCTACAACTACTACAAAGTGGCCGGCATGGCCATCGGCGGAAAAGACAAAGGGGAGGCAGAGAACGAGTCGCCTCCTGTAGATATCAAAACTTTAATGCCTTAGCCCCATGGAACTAACATTTTACATAGCCGGCGCAGTAGCCATACTTGCCACCATCATGGTGATCACCCGGTACAACATGATTCACGCCCTGCTCTACCTGGTGGTTTCCTTTCTGGCCATTGCCGTCGTGTTTTTCACGCTGGGCGCGCCGTTTATGGCCGCGCTCGAGATCATCATTTATGCGGGTGCCATTGTGGTGCTCATCATCTTTGTAATCATGATGCTTAACTTAAGCGAAGACGCCACACAACAGGAAAAGGAGTGGTTGAAACCCTCCGTTTGGATTGGCCCGGCCATACTTTCGGCAGTGCTGCTGGCCGAACTGGTCTTTATTTTTACCGGGATACAAGTACCGGCTTCCGCCACCGTTCCGGTTGATGCCAGACTGGTAGGGCTGGCGCTCTTCGGGCCTTATGTGCTGGGGGTGCAGTTATGCGGCATGCTACTGATGGCGGGCATAGTGGGGGCCTACCACCTTGGTCGGCAGAAAAGGAAAGTCATGCACCGATTTCTGGAAAGGAGCGCCAAGGCATGATGTCGGACAGTGTATCACTCGAAGCAGGGCTGCTGCTGGCCGGCATCCTATTCATACTTGGGCTGATCGGTGTACTGATCCGTCGCAACATCATTTTCATGCTGGTGTCGGTGGAGATCATGCTGAACGCCGCCGGACTCGCCTTTATCGTGGCGGGCATGCGCTGGGCGCAGCCGGATGGGCAGGTGATGTTCATCTTTATTTTGACCATGGCCGCGGCCGAAGTATCGGTGGGGCTGGCGCTGATCCTGCAGTTGTATCATAACCTGAAAACCCTTGATAGCGATGCGGCAAGTATCATGAAAGGCTAAAACTATGGAAAATCTGATCTGGTTAATTCCCGCCCTGCCTTTTGCAGGTGCCCTGCTTCTGATCCTGTTCGGCCTGAAGCTGCCCAAGTCGCTTGTGCCCGTGATCGGGGCCGGCAGTGTGGGCCTGGCGGCCCTCCTGACCATTTTGCTGGGCGTGCAGTTCATTGGTTCAGGAGCGGAATTCTATCACCAGCAGGCATGGCAGTGGTTCGAGGTGGCGGGCTTTCATCCGGGAATCGCGTTTCACCTGGATGCCCTCTCGCTGGTCTTCATCTTCGTGATCACTTTCGTCGGTTTTCTGATACACCTCTACTCCGCCGAGTTTATGCACGACGATGCAGACTATTCCCGCTTTTTTGCCAGTATGAACCTGTTCGTGGGGGCCATGCTGGTGCTGGTGCTGGCCGACAACCTGCTGCTTCTATACCTGGGCTGGGAAGGTGTAGGGCTTTGCTCCTACCTCCTGATCGGCTTTTGGTACCAGGAACCCGCTAACGGCTATGCTGCCCGCAAAGCCTTCATCATTACCCGCGTTGGCGATACGGCCATGGCCATCGGGCTGTTCCTGCTGTTCCAGCATTTTGGCACGCTAAATATTCAGGAGATCCTCATAGCAGCCCCACAAACCTGGGCGGTGGGTTCACAGACTGCGGTGCTGGTGGCCTTGCTGTTAGTGGGGGGCGCAGTCGGTAAATCGGCGCAGCTTCCTTTGCAAACCTGGTTACCTGATGCCATGGCGGGCCCCTCACCGGTTAGTGCGCTGATACATGCCGCTACCATGGTAACGGCAGGGGTTTACCTGATCTCACGCACCTATGTGCTGTTCGAACTGGCTCCAACGGCACAAACAGTGGTCGCCATCATTGGGGCCGCTACGCTGTTGATCGCGGGTTTTACGGCGCTTACTCAAAACGACCTGAAACGGGTGCTGGCTTACTCCACTATCAGTCAGATCGGGTATATGTTTCTGGCACTGGGTGTTGGGGCGTGGTCAGCGGCTGTTTTCCATTTCATGATCCACGCCTTTTTCAAGGCCCTGCTTTTCCTGGGTGCCGGTGCCGTGATCATGGCCCTGCACCACGAACACGACATGACCTTGATGGGTGGGCTGCGCCAGAAGATGCCGCTGGTGTTCTGGACCTTCCTGATCGGTTCAGCCTCCCTGGCCGCGCTGCCACTCGTCACGGCCGGTTTCTATAGCAAAGACCAGATCCTGTGGCTCGGGCTGGCCGGTACGCATGGCAGCATCTGGTTTTACCTGGCCGCCTTACTGGGCGCTTTTGTCACCTCGGTTTATACTTTCCGGATGGTGTTCATCACCTTTTTCGGCGAGAGCAAGACGGACATCAGTCACCCTCCGGGGTTTTGGATGAAGCTGCCGTTGGTGGTGCTGGCCATACTTTCGCTGGTGGGTGGGTTTATAGAGTTGCCCCATAACTTCACCCACCTCACACTTTTTACCGATTATCTGGCTCCGGTACTGCCAGTAGTACAGATCAACGAGGGGCTCGCACCCAGCGAGTGGATGTTCCAGCTGCTGGCGGCCCTGGTATCCTTAACCGGTATTTACATTGCTTACCTGTATTACCTTAAAAGCCCGCATCTGGTGCAAAGCATGGCGCGCTCAAAACCTACTATGGCACTGCACCGCTTTTGGTATTCGGGCTGGGGCTTCGATGCGTTGTACCACACGCTGTTCGTAAGGCCCTACGTTTACTTCGCCAAGCTGAACAAGGGCGATGCCATTGATAAAATTTATACTTCCACCACTTCCTTCACGCAGTGGCTGCACCATGTTTTTGCCCGCACGCAAACCGGCATGCTGCGCACCTACATGATGGGCGTGCTGGTGGGTACTTTAGTGGTGATAACCATAAGCCTGCTGCTATGATCTTACTTTGGATGCTTGTGCTCTTGATGGCCGGCGGTGTGCTGGCCTGGGTCTCCGAAACATGGGGCAAAAACCTATCCCGCTGGGTAGCCCTGGCAGTCACGCTCACTGACCTAGGCATAGCGCTTTACCTCTGGTGGGGAAAGTCCGCGAATATCGGGCTTCCCTCCCCCTGGATCACGCAGCTGAACGTGAGCTGGGTGCCACAGTGGGGCATCGGCTTCGACCTGGCCCTGGATGGCCTTAGCCTGCTGCTGCTGCTGCTTACTTTCCTGCTGGGGGCGTTGGCTATACTGGTTTCCTGGAACGAGATTCACACCCGCGTGGGCTTTTTCCATTTTAACCTGCTATGGGTGCTGGCCGGTATCACCGGCGTATTCCTGACCATGGATCTTTTCCTGTTCTACTTTTTCTGGGAGGTGATGCTGATCCCGATGTATTTTTTGATCGGGATCTGGGGACACGAGAACAGGACTTACGCAGCCTACAAGTTTTTCATTTTCACGCAGGCAAGTGGCCTGCTCATGCTGCTGGCCATCCTAAGTTTATACTTTATCCATGGCAGCCAGAGCGGGGAATATACGTTTAGCTACTTCGCCTTGCTAGGCACTACCTTCTCCCCCGCTGTGGGCATGTGGCTGATGCTGGGTTTTCTGGCGGCCTTCCTGGTAAAACTACCTGTGGTGCCGTTCCACTCGTGGCTCCCAGACGCGCACTCCCAGGCCCCGACGGCGGGAAGCGTGATCCTGGCAGGCCTGCTGCTGAAAACCGGGGCCTACGGTTTGCTTCGCTTTGTGCTGCCCCTGTTTCCGGAGGCAGCGCAGGCCTTTGCGCCCTGGGCCATGTTGCTGGGCGTGATCGGAATCATTTACGGTGCCGTGGTGGCCTATTCGCAAACCGATTTGAAACGCCTGGTGGCCTACACCAGCGTGAGCCACATGGGCTTCGTGATACTGGGTGTGTTTGCCTTTAACGAACTGGCGCTGCAGGGAGTAGTGATGCAAATGATCACGCACGGCCTCAGCACAGGTGCTCTGTTTATACTTGCCGGCCTGCTGTACGACCGCATCCATACCCGCGACATCGAAAAAATGGGCGGCTTTTGGGCTGCGGCTCCTAAAATGGGCGTGATCGCGATGGTGTTCGTCATGGGGTCTTTGGGATTGCCCGGCCTGGGCAATTTTATTGCGGAGTTCCTCACTTTGCTCGGTAGCTGGCAAGCGAATAACTGGCTGACCGTCTTCGCTACCATCGGCCTGGTTATGGCCACGGCCTACTCGCTGCGCATTCTTAAGAAAGTATTTTATGGCCCGCATCATTCGGCAGCCATGGTGCCTGACCTTACCTGGCGCGAGATGCTCATCCTGGCGCCCATGGTACTCCTGCTGCTCTGGCTGGGCCTCTATCCGCAACCTGTTATGGACATCGTAAAACCAACCCTGGACGAGCAGTTGCAGGCCTACAAAGCAGGCGCAACGGCGCCCACAACTGCCCAGGCTCCAGCGGCACTACAGGTGCTGGCGACTGATTCTATCGCTTTACAAAAAAACATAGGAGGTGCTTATGATCTTAGATGACTTTTTACACCTGATGCCTCTGCTCATCCTGGTCGTGGCCTCGCTGATTATTATGCTGGTGATCTCGGTGCAGCGGAACCACAAACTGATCTATACCATCACGCTTCTCTCGCTGATCGCTGCTTTTATTTCTCTCTTTGAACTACGCGATGCCGGGGCTTACCACATCAGTCCCTTGTTCGTGATAGATGGATTTGCCCTGCTTTACATCGGTATGATCCTGCTTGCCTCCCTGGTGGTCAGTATGTTGTCCTACGCCTACTTCGAGCAGCGGGAGGAGCAAAAGGAAGAATATTACATCCTGCACATCCTGGCCACACTGGGTGCCTGCGTGCTGGTGATCAGCAAGCATTTTGCCGGTTTGTTTTTGGGGCTGGAAGTGCTAAGCGTGGCCTTGTACGGACTTATTGCCTACCTGCGTACCCGCGAACGCTCTGATGAGGCGGGTATTAAATACCTGATCCTGGCGGCCATGTCATCTGCTTTTTTGCTCTTTGGCATGGCGCTGGTTTACGCCATGGTGGGCTCAATGGGTTTTTATGAGATCGGTTTATACTTATCGGTAGTCCATTCGCCCGGCATGCCGCTTCTGCTGCTCACCGGATTTGGGCTGATGATTGTCGGGGTGGGGTTTAAGCTGGGCGTGGTGCCGTTCCATATGTGGACCCCGGATGTGTATGAGGGTGCCCCGGCTCCGGTTACGGCTTTTATCGCCACTGTGTCGAAAGGCGGCATGATGGCCGTACTCATCCGTTTTTTCATGCAGACAAACGGCTTTGGCTACCCCTCCCTCGTACTTATTCTCACGGTCATTGCCATTGCCTCCATGTTTGCCGGCAACATACTTGCCCTGCTGCAAAACAACGTGAAGCGCATCCTGGCCTATTCCTCCATTGCTCACCTGGGTTACCTGCTGGTGGCTTTCCTGGCCGGCAATGCTCTGGGGGTGGAAGCGGTTACGTTTTACCTGGTAGCCTATTTTATCACCAGCCTGGGTGCCTTCGGTGTCATCACTCTACTCTCGGATGAAGAGCGGGATGCCGAGCTGCTCGATGATTACCGGGGGCTCTTCTGGCGCCGTCCCTGGTCTGCGGCCATCTTCACGGCCATGCTTTTGTCGCTGGCCGGTATTCCGCTTACGGCGGGCTTTGTAGGTAAATTTTATTTGCTGGCCGCAGGGGTCCGAACCGAGCTTTGGTTACTGGTGCTTATGCTGGCCCTGAACAGTGTGATCGGCTTGTACTATTACATCAAGATTGTGGCTGTGATGTTCATGCAGACCAATGCAGGCAGGGAACGGCAGGCGTTGCACCCTTCGGCCTATATGGTGAGTGGCGCTACCTTGGCCTTGCTGGCACTGCTGCTGGTATACATCGGCGTGTACCCAACGGGGCTGATGCAGCTGATCCAGGGCCTTATCCTGTCCATCGACTCTCCCTTGCCTTAGCCCGTGATATGATTTCAGGCTTGCTTGCATCATTTCACTTAGCAGCATGCTGCTTTCATCCTTAATAGCAGTATAATTACTAACTTTTTAATGATAGTCTTTTCCAAAGCAATAATTTAACGTAACAAAGAAGAAGTAGCACACGCTTTTATTGATTGCAAACTGGAGACCTGTTCTGCTATTCTTCATCATTTCCTCTGCACTACACATCTTACACGTGCAATCCTACCTCTTAAGGGATACGATCATGATAGAAGAAGCCATCATTAAAAAATTTAAGTCCGGCCTCAGGGGCAATTTTGTTCAGCGTGGGGATGATGCATACGAAAATATGCGCAAGGTGTACAATGCCATGATCGACAAACACCCGCGTTATATGGTACAGTGTGCAGATGTGGCCGACGTGATACAGGCTGTGAACTTAGCCAGGGAACAGCGCCTGCTGTTGGCCATTCGGGGGGGCGGCCATAATGGCGGTGGGCTGGGCATCTGCAACGATGGCCTGGTGATCGACCTCTCGCTTCTGAATGGCGTGCGTGTAGATGAGGAAAAGCGGACAGTGCGCGTGGAGGGCGGCTGTACCTGGGGCAAAGTAGATCATGCCACGCACGCCTTCGGACTGGCGACACCTAGTGGGATCATTTCCACCACAGGCGTTGGCGGGCTTACGCTTGGTGGAGGCATCGGGTACCTGACCCGCCAGTACGGCCTGACCATCGACAACCTGCTGGAAGCAGACATGGTGCTGGCGGATGGCCGCATGGTAACGGTAAACGAAGCAGAACACGAAGACCTGTTTTGGGCCATACGCGGCGGAGGCGGTAACTTTGGGGTCATCACTTCCTTTTTGTTCAAACTACACCCTGTTAACATCGATTACGCCGGCCCGATGCTCTGGGAACTTGACCAGGTAAAGCCCGTGATGCAATGGTACCGCCAGTTCATTTCGAACGCACCCCACGACATCAACGGCTTTTTCGCTTTTTTACAGGTGCCGCCGGTAGACCATTTCCCGGTTATTCACCATAACAAGCTTGTGGGAGGCGTAGTGTGGTGCTATACCGGGCCGATGGAAAAAGCAGAAGAGGTTTTTAAACCGATCAGAGCTATACAGCCACAACCCATTATTGATCTGGTAGGTCCTTTGCCGCACCCTGCCTTGCAAAGCATGTTTGATCCCTTGTACCCAACGGGGCACCAGTGGTACTGGCGGGCAGATTTTGTGAATGAGCTAAGTGATGCGGCGATTGACCGCCACATGGAGTTTGCCCAAAAGCTTCCAACCCCACAGTCATCGATGCACCTGTACCCGATAAATGGGGCCGCCCACAACGTACCCGCTGACGCGACAGCCTGGAGTTTCAGAGACGCTAATTTTTCTCAGGTGATCGTGGGCGTGGACCCTGACCCGGGGAATAAACAGAAAATAACGGATTGGACAAAAAGCTACTTTGATGCCCTCCACCCTTATTCCGCCGGTGGGGCTTACGTTAATTTCATGATGGAAGAAGGCGAGGAAAGAATCAGGGCTACTTACCGTGACAACTACGACAGATTGGCGCACATTAAATACGAGTACGACCCCGAAAACCTCTTCAGGGTAAATCAGAACATCAAGCCGCTTGCCTTTGCCTGAACCAAAATATTAGCTACTTTTCAAATGAAAGCAAAAGGCAGTTTATAAGCAGCCCCTCTCCCACGTTCGGGTTGGTCTGCACTCCAGCAGCATAAATATCTTCAGAGCTTTTTTGCCTTTCGCCTTGGCACAAGGCATAGTGAGGGCGTTACTCTTCCTCTTCAGCATTACGTAGTTTGGAGAGCAGTGCGTAAGCACCTTCCAACACAAAGTTCGGTTCAGAGGCCTCTACACCCTCAGGAAGCACCACCTGCACATAGCCCCCTGCAGCAACACCGCGCTCAACGGGTACCTCCTGAAATTTTTTCAGAAGGCGCTGTCCTTCCCGTTCCTCCCCCAGGTACAGGAAGATCACATCGTGGCCGTCATCCTGCACCACCGCCGCCTCGGGCAAGGCCAGCACTTGCTGGCCCTCCATTTGTACCATTGCCTGCACATACATGCCTGGAACCAGGTCTTTGTCCTCTTCTTCCATGTGGGCATGTACCTGTACGGTGCGATCGGCACTTATCTCTTTCCCGATCAAATAAATGCGCGCCTCATGCTGTGCCTCGCCCTCGCCGGGTAAAGCGTAGCGCACCAGCTGCCCTTTACGGAGCGCCGCCACGTCTTTCTCGAATACCGTGAGTTCTACGTGCAGGTGCTCGGTGTCAGCAATCCGGAAGAGCACATCGGTAGGGTTCACGTACTGGCCGATGTTCGCGTTGATGTATGTTACGAAGCCATCTATTGGAGCGTAAAGGGGCAGAATGCGACTGATCCTGCCGTTGCGGAGTGTATTCGGATTCATGCCAATGATGCGAAGACGCTCTGCCAGCGCCTCCACCTGCGCCTTCACCACGCTGTAGTCTGCTGCGGTTTGCTGAAATGCTTTCGCTGATGTCACCTGCTCTTCTGACAGTTCCTGCTGGCGCTTGTAATCCAGCTCCAGGTAGCTAAGGCGACTTTTCGCCTCCAGGTATTCCTGCTGCAGGCGCACGAAATCGGGGTTTTCAATATTCGCGATCAGTTGCCCTTTCTTCACGTGCATGCCTTCGAGCAGCTCGGTGCTTTTCACAAACCCGCCCAGCGGCGCGCTGACAGAAGCCATGTTCTGTGGGGGTAGGTCCAGCTGGCCTGTCACGTGCAGTACGTTGCCCAGGCTACGCATAGCCGGTTTGCCAAGCGCGATGCCCGCCATCTGATATTGCGCCGCTGTCAGCACCACCTGGCCGGGATCGCTTTCTTCCAGTGCCTCTTCCTGCACCTGTTCTACATCGGTGCCGCATCCCGGCACAAAGGCAACTGTTAAGACAATGCCAAGCAGGTAAATAATGTGTTTATATAGGATCCTTTTCATGTCGGATGTATTCAGTCGTAATTGTTTCAGGGTTGTTTTTCAATGATGTAATGGAATTCAATGACAGCCTTATCGTAGGCAAAAAGCGCCTCCAGGTAGTTTGCACGGATGGTAAGGGCACGGGTCAGACTCAGGTTGTAATCCTGGTAGTTGATCTCCCCGGCTCGATAGGCTTTCGTTGCCTGGCTAACAATGAGATTTGCCTGCGGCAGGGCAGTACGCTCATAGTAATTTAAGCTGCCCTCTAGCTTCACTGACTCCTGGTAGGCAGCCTCCAGGTCGGCTTCCAGCGCATTTCGGGTTTGTCGCAGGTTTTGCGTTTCCACCTGCTCCTGTAGTTTTGCCGCCGCGATCCTGCTTTTCTGTGGTTTTGCCCAGAGCGGCACCGCCACGCCAAACTGTATTTCCTGCTCTGGCTCAAACTCCGCCGCACCCGGCAAGCCCTGCCCTCCTCCGATGGCTCGATTTGTGTAACCTAGCTTCAGGTCAGGCAGCAGCCTGGCTTTCTCCAGTTCAGTCTCGGCCTGCTGCACCGCTACTTGCTGCTCCGCCAGCCGCAGCTGCGGGTTCTGCCCTAAAAGTTGTTCCGAAAGCGCAGGCAAGGGCAGGCGGCTCAGCACTGAGTCGGCTGGCGCGATAAGGCTGTCGGTGGCCAGCAGCGCCTGCAGCCTTCTTTGAAACACTGCCCTGTCGGCTGTTGCCTGAAAAACGCTGTTGCGCACTTCAAAAACCTGTGACTCCGCGGTCACTTTCTCCAGCAGGTTCGTTTCCCCGGTTCTTAACTTTACCGTCGCGGCCCGCAGAAAAGCGGTGTAAAGGCTATCCTGGTAGGCAAGCAGCTTTAACCGCGACAAGGTGTACACCAGGCCGTAATAATTCATCCGCACATCCCGCACCAATTCCTTCTCCCGCTGGCTCAGTTGCAAACTGCTTAGCACTACCTGCGCATCGGCTACCTTCGCCTGTTTGCTGTATACTACCGGGAAAGCAAGCGTCTGGGATACAGTTACCTCCTTATCGTATTCTCCCGTATGCAGCTTGCCCGTGGAATACTGTACCTGCGTTTTATCGATGTTCCAGGCAGAGGCGCCTGTCAGGGCACGGTTTTTTTTCACATCCAGCCGGGCGGCTTCAACCATAGGGTTCTGCTTTAAAGCCCTGTCCACTGCCTCCGGCAGTGAAAAAACCTTTTCCGGCTGTTGCGACTGTGCCGGCTGTGCCGAGGAAAAAAACATGGTAGTTGCACAAATAAGCAACAGTACTGTTTGCACCGAAGCGTTCTGTTTACCTGCAGGTTTTTGCTTGTTCCGAGCTGCATAGCCTTCTACAATGATATACAGCACAGGTAGCACGACTAATGTGAGGAGCGTTGCCGTTACCAGTCCGCCAATTACCACTGTGGCCAGGGGCCGCTGTACTTCCGCCCCGGCGCCCTGCGAGAGGGCCATGGGCAAAAAGCCAAGCGATGCCACCGTGGCGGTCATGATCACGGGGCGTAGGCGAATCCGGGTACCGCGCAGCACGATCTCCCGCAGGTCCGTCAGTCCTTCCTTTTTGAGGCTGTTGAACTCACTCACCAGCACGATGCCGTTGAGCACCGCCACCCCAAACAGAGCGATAAAGCCCACCCCAGCTGATATACTGAACGGCATGTCGCGCAGGGAAAGGGCCAGCACCCCGCCGATGGCGGAGAGCGGAATGGCCGTGAAAATGAGCAGGCCATACTTGATGGAACCGAAGGTAAAGAAGAGCAGCACAAAGATGAGCAGCAAAGCTAACGGCACCGCAATGGAAAGGCGCTTTTGAGCCTCCTGCAGGTTCTCGAACTGGCCACCGTAAGTCACGAAATATCCCGGCGCAAAGTCAACCTGCGCGTCAATTTTCTGCCTGATCTCCGCCACGATGCTTTCTACATCGCGGCCGCGCACGTTAAAGCCCACCATGATGCGCCGCTTCGCGTCGTCGCGCTGTATCTGGTTCGGGCCTGTTTTAAGCCGGATATCAGCCACCTGGCCTATCGGTATCATTTCTCCTTTGGCGGAAGTCACAAAAAGACGGCGCATGTCCTCCATGTTTTCCCTGTTCTCGGCATTCAGGCGCACAACCAGGTTGAACCGGCGTTCCCCCTCATACACCACTCCTGCGCTCTGGCCGGCAAAACCTGTCTGGATCACCTGGTTCACCGCATCTACGCTCAGGCCGAACTTGGCGAGCTGCTCCCGGTTGTAGGTAACCACGATCTGCGGTAGTCCCGTCACCTCCTCCACATACACGTCTTGTGCCCCCTCCACGGTTTGTGCTAATTTGCCGATGCGGGCGGCGTAGCGGGAGAGCTCATCCAGGTCTTCACCGTACACTTTCAGCACCACGTCCTGCCGCGCGCCGGTCATCAGCTCGTTAAAGCGCATCTGGATGGGCTGCTGAAAGCCGAACGTCACGCCGGGGAGCACCTCCAGGGACTCCTTCATTTTGGAGGCCAGTTCCTCGCGGTTTGCGGCCGACACCCATTCGTCCCGGTCTTTGAGGATGATCATAAGGTCGGCAGCCTCAATGGGCATGGGGTCTGTGGGAATCTCGCCAGAGCCGATCTTGGCCACCACCTCCTTTACTTCCGGGAAGCTGTCGATTATGATTTTAGAGGCTTTCTGCGTCATCTCGATGGTGTGGCTTACCGAGCTCCCGGTCATCACGCGTGTCTCCACGGCAAAGTCGCCCTCCTCCAGGGTAGGTATAAACTCGCCCCCCATGTTCAGAAACAGCAGCACACTAACGGCAAAAAGCATGAAGGACGTTGCCACCACCGCCAGTTTCCGGCGCAGGGCAAAGCGGATCACCGGATCGTAGAGCCGCTGAAAGAAGCCCATGATCTTATCCGAAACAGTTTTCTTGTGGTTTATCTTTTTGCTCAGGAACAGGGCGCTCACCATGGGCACGTAGGTAAGCGAGAGGATGAAGGCCCCCAGAATAGCGAAGGAAACCACCTGGGCCATGGGCCCGAACATTCTTCCTTCAGTACCTACCAAAGCAAGTATGGGCAGGTAAACGATCAGGATGATGATCTCGCCGAAAGCGGCGGCAGAACGAATCTTACGTGCCGACTCATATACTTCCTGGTTCATTTCTTCCTGCGTCAGTTGGCCACTGCGACGCAACCCCAGGTGGTGCATGGTGGCCTCCACAATGATCACGGCCCCATCCACGATGAGTCCGAAATCGATGGCACCCAGGCTCATCAGGTTACCCGACACGCCGAAGAAGTTCATCATGGAAACGGCAAACAGCATGGCCAGCGGTATGACCGAGGCCACCACCAGGCCGGCGCGCAGGTTGCCCAACAGCAGCACCAGCACGAAGATAACGATCAGCGCCCCCTCCGCCAGGTTCTTGGTCACAGTGCCGATGGCCTTGTCCACCAGCTTGGTGCGGTCCAGGAAGGGGTCCACGATCACCCCCTCGGGCAGGCTTTTTTCTATCTGCGCCATCCGGTCCTTTACCGCCGAGATCACTTTGGAGGAATTGGCCCCTTTGAGCATCATCACGATACCGCCCACTTTCTCGCCATCGGTGTTGCGGGTGAGGGCGCCGTAGCGCACGGCATGTCCGAATTGCACCTTGGCCACATCCCGGATAAGGATGGGCATGCCGTTTTCGCCGGTGCGCACCACCACCTTGCCAATGTCTTCCAGACCGCCCAGCAGGCCCTCGGTCCGGATAAAGTAGGCGTTCGGGTTTTTATCGATGTAAGCGCCGCCAGCGTTCTGGTTGTTCTGCTCCAGTGCCGTTACGATCTCGGCCACACTCACGCGCATGCTTTGCAGGCGCGCCGGGTCGATGGCCACCTCGTATTGTTTCACCTTGCCCCCGAAGCTGCTCACATCGGCCACGCCCGGTGTACCCAGCAGCTGGCGCTTCACCATCCAGTCCTGGATAGTGCGCAGCTCCACCGCGGTGTACTTGTGTTCGTAGCCGGGTGCAGTGGTAAGCACGTACTGGTAAATCTCGCCCAGCCCCGTGGTGAGGGGGCCCAGTTCGGGAGACCCAACGCCTAACGGGATGCGCTGCTTGGCCTCGCCCAGGCGCTCGTTCACCTGCTGGCGGGCCCAGTACTCGTCCACTTTATCGCCAAAAACAATGGTGACGACAGAGAGCCCAAAGCGGGAGAAGGAGCGAATCTCCTCCACATCGGGGATGGTAGCCATGGTTTGCTCCACCGGAAAACTGATGAGCCGCTCCACCTCCTGTGCTGCCAGCGAGGGGCTGGAAGTGATGACCTGCACCTGGTTGTTGGTAATGTCGGGTACGGCATCGATGGGCAGCTGCGTGAGCGAGTAGCCGCCCCAGATAACAAGCGCCAGCGTGAACAGGCCGATAATGAGCTTGTTATGTATGGAAAAATAAATAATTCTATCTAACACTGCTTTGCTTTTAAAATTCAGAAATGGCATACAAAGCTGTATGCGCGCACATTTCTGCATCTCAAGCTGAAATGCAGAAAGTATAGAATACCTGAAGAACAGAGCTTATGCTTTTGGCGGATGCCAGAAGGGGAAAGACGGGGTAATAAAAGGTGTCTGTTGATACACGTTGACCTGCTTGCTTAGCTGCCAAAAAACCAGGTCGGCTTTTCGTGAAGCTGGTACCGCCACGGTCATGTTGCCGCAACAGTTACAATCGCAAAGGGGCGTACAAAGGTCAGTGCCCGGATACTCGTTTGAGTGTAGATCATTGACCTGAACCGTAGTGGGGCTGCCCTGTGCTAATACCAGGCTATTGTCCGTGCAGGGGATGCAGGCTAAAGCAAAGATCAGTATTCCCCAAAAGGCCACCAGGTGTTTCATTAGGGCAAAGTTAACGTTTTTTTTCGAAACCAGTACCTGCCCTACCGCCTGAAAAGGAAACACGCATGATTGTTTTAAATCAGGAGACCGGTTACATCAAAAGTTTCCACTTTATACTTTGCTACCTGATCTCAGATTTTGAAGGTTCTTTATAAACCAGAAAGTGCATCACTTTACCGACAGCTTTGTATCTTTGTGCTTTGTAGTTAAGCTACAAGAAACAATTCCATCTTGACCCTTCCCATCCGAAAAATCATCCACGTGGACATGGACGCCTTCTTTGCGTCGGTGGAGCAGCGCGACAACCCAGAGCTGCGCGGAAAGCCTGTGGCTGTTGGCGGATCCAGGGCAAGAGGGGTGGTGGCCGCAGCCAGCTACGAAGCCCGAAAGTATGGCGTGCATTCCGCCCTGGCTTCTAAAATTGCTTCGCAGCGGTGTCCGCACCTGATCTTTGTAAAGGCCCGCTTTGAGGTGTACAGCGCCGTGTCGAGGCAAATTCGGGAGATCTTTCAGTCGTATACGGATCTGGTGGAACCCCTGTCGCTGGATGAGGCCTACCTGGATGTGACCCAAAACAAGATCGGCATGCCTTCCGCCACGCTTATCGCGCAGGAGATCAGGAAACGCATCTTTGAGGAAACCGGACTTACGGCATCGGCTGGCGTGTCGTTTAACAAGTTCCTGGCCAAGATCGCCTCGGACATGAACAAGCCCAATGGTCTGACCCTGATCACCCCGGATAAGGCGGAAGCTTTGGTCGCCAGCCTTGCCATTGAGAAGTTCCATGGCATCGGGAAAGTGACAGCCGCTAAAATGCAGGGAATGGGCATCCTGACCGGGGCAGATCTTCGGCAACACAGTGAGGAGGCCCTGGTGCGGATCTTTGGCAAAGTTGGCAGCTACTATTACCGTATTTCCCGCGCCCAGGATTTCAGGGAGGTGCAGCCGCACCGCATCCGTAAATCCATCGGCTCGGAGCGCACCTTCGATGTAGACCTGGTGGAGGAACATGACATGCTGCTGCAACTCGACAGGCTTTGCCTGGAGGTAGCCCAGGACATGGAGCGCTTAAAGGCCACCGCTAAAACCATCACCCTGAAGATAAAGTACTCCGACTTTACCCAGAACACGCGCAGCAAGACCTTTTTAAGTGAGTTCAGCAATGCCGATGCCCTCTACACGATTGCCCGCGACCTGTTGCGCAGCCCCCAACTCCCCCTCCACCCGGTGCGCCTGTTAGGTGTTTCGGCCAGCAGTCTGCTCTACCAGCACGACAGGCTGCAGGAAGGCTATCAACTGACCCTGGAACTTTGAGCTGGATTATACTTAGGGAGGATGTGCTAACCAGGGGGTGTTTTACTGGTTGCTTCTAAGCAATGGTTACTGGCACAGACTCTCACAGGTCTGAAAGACACTGTGAGGTCTTTTGGGTAGGTTTTGTTATCAATAAAATGGCCCTTTAAAGACAAGCTCTACTGTTCTACTTTCTCATCTTAGTAGATATCATTATCAGCATAAAATCTGGTAAATCCTGAACCCGGTTAAACCATCGCCTTTTTTCATAGTCTTAACAAAAGCTGCAGCACATCTTGATGTTGTCACATTCATGCTTATATTTAACAAAAACTAATTATTCCATCTAACCTAAATCACCTACTACCTTATTATGAGTAAAAAACTACGTTTTGCCCCTTTCATGGCTTTGCTGTTGGCTGGTGCGACTATCGCACCCCCGGCATTTGCCCAGAAGAGCAAGAAAAAGAAAAACGCCAAGCAGGAAGTGGCCGCCACACCGCCTGCCAAAAAGGACGATGGCAAGCCTAAGCCTTACAGCGATGTGATCACAGCCCGCGCCATAACGGATGACGGTCTTTTCAAGGTTCACAAAATTGATGAGAAGTATTATTACGAGATTCCGGACACGCTCCTGAACCGTGACATGCTGATGGTGAGCCGTATCGCCAAAACTGCCAGCAACATCGGGTATGGCGGCGAGGAGCTGAACACGCAAATGCTTCGCTGGGAAAGGAAAGGGAACAACATCCTGCTGCGCGTGATCTCTTATGAGAATGTAGCTGCCGACACCCTGGAGATCTATAACTCTGTTCAGAACTCTAACCTGGCCCCCGTTATCCAGGCCTTCGATATTAAAGCCTTTGGCCCGGGAACGCAAGTGGTGGAGGTAACCGACCTATTCTCGAAGGACGTAGCCTCGCTGGGGCTTGACAAACGAAGACGCGAGCAGTATAAAGTAAAGCGCCTCGACGATAAAAGAACCTTCATCGAAGGCATCAAGAGTTTCCCGCTGAACCTGGAAGCACGTTCGCTGATGACCTATGAGGCAACTGATGCGCCTGCTAACTCCAGCACGGGCACCATTACCCTGGAGCTGAACCACTCTATGCTGCTCCTGCCCAAGAAACCGATGCCCCGAAGAACATTCGATCAGCGGGTGGGTTTCTTTACCATCAACCAAACGGACTATGGCACAGATGAACAGCGCGCCGCCAAGCGCAGCTACATTGTTCGCTGGAGGCTGGAGCCCAAAGATGAGGCTGCCTACGCCCGCGGCGAACTGGTAGAGCCGAAAAAGCAAATTGTGTATTACATAGACCCAGCTACGCCTATGAAGTGGCGCCCTTATCTAAAGCAAGGTGTGGAAGACTGGAACAAAGCATTTGAGGCCGCTGGTTTCAAAAATGCCATCGTGGCCAAAGACCCGCCTTCCTTTGAGGAAGACCCTGAGTTCAGCACCGAAGATGCCCGGTACTCCGTTATCCGGTACTTCTCTTCTGAAACGCAAAACGCCTACGGACCCAACGTACACGACCCACGCTCCGGCGAGATCCTGGAAAGCCACATCGGCTGGTACCACAACGTGATGAACCTATTGCACAACTGGTACTTTATCCAGACAGCCGCTGTGAACCCGGATGCCCGTGGCATTCAGTTCAAAGATGAGGTAATGGGCGAACTGATCCGATTCGTATCCTCGCATGAAGTGGGCCACACCCTTGGCTTGCCTCACAACATGGGTTCCAGCGCTGCTTACCCGGTAGAGAAACTGCGTAACGCGGAGTTCACGAAAACCATGGGCACTGCCCCTTCCATCATGGACTATGCCCGCTTTAACTACGTGGCGCAGCCCGGAGACAAAGGCGTGGCACTGATGCCAGGCATAGGCGTGTATGACAAGCATGCCGTAAAATGGGGCTATACTTACTTTCCGGAGAAGAATGGCCACGACAACGTCGCCAAGTTAGCCAGCTGGATACGGACCCATGAAAACGACCCGATGTACCGCTTTGGCCGCCAGCAAGGCAACCCGATCGATCCATCGTCGCAGACAGAGGACTTAGGAGACGATGCCATGCTGGCAAGCACCTATGGTATTGCCAACCTGAAGCGCGTGATGCCTAACCTGATCGAGTGGACTAAGGAGGACAACAAGGATTACGATGACCTGCAGGAAATGTATGGCCAGGTGTTAGGCCAGTGGAATCGCTACATGGGTCATGTAACGGCAAATATCGGCGGCGTGTACGAGAACTATAAAACATACGACCAGAAAGGCGATGTGTATTCTTATGTGCCGAAAGAGAAGCAGAAGCGTGCGGTTCAGTTCCTGAACGAGCAGGGTTTCACTACGCCTACCTGGATGCTTGATGACAATATCCTGCACAAGATCGAATCGGCTGGAACGGTTGAGCGTTTGCGCAACGCACAGGTGAACATCCTGAACAACGTGCTGGATGCGGGCCGCATGGCGCGCCTGATCGAAGCGCAGGCGACAGCGGGCACAAAAACCTATACCCTTATCGAGATGATGTCTGATCTGCGTGGCGGTATCTGGTCTGAGGTGAGTGCCGGCCGCTCGATAGACACTTACCGCAGGAACCTGCAGCGTGGCTACCTGGAGCGCATGGCCTTCCTGATGACGGATCAGGAGAAAAATGCCAGTGCATCCGGCCGTTCAGGCAGAGGCGGCACCCAGGTGGATGTATCGCAGTCGGATATTCGGCCGGTGGTGCGTGGTGAGCTGATCGCATTGCAAAGCCAGATCAAAACCTCGCTCCCGAAAGCGAAGGATACCATGACGCGCTATCACCTGCAGGATGCACTGGTGCGCATCGATAACATTCTGAATCCGAAGAGCTAAGTTTTTATACTTGCTTTAAACCTTAAAAACCGCCCCAGCCATTTTGGTTGGGGCGGTTTTATTTTATGGCCTGCTCCTGCTAAACCCCGACAAACTGGAACAACAAATGCATTGTTTTCAGGAAAGTTAAATAATTACAGTACCTTTGTAGCCCATAAGCTCAACCCAAACTTATGGCTACTAAATATATATTTGTTACAGGCGGCGTAACGTCCTCCCTCGGTAAAGGAATCATCTCCGCATCTCTTGCTAAGTTGCTGCAGGCAAGAGGGTTCTCTGTAACTATTCAGAAATTTGACCCCTACATCAATATCGACCCGGGTACCCTGAACCCCTACGAACACGGCGAGTGCTTTGTAACCGAGGACGGCGCAGAAACAGACCTCGACCTGGGCCACTACGAACGTTTTTTAAACACGCCTACCTCCCAGGCCAACAACGTGACCACGGGCCGCATTTACAACCATGTGATCATGCAGGAGCGCGCGGGTGCCTACCTGGGCAAAACTGTGCAGGTGATACCGCACATAACCGATGAGATAAAGCGGCGCATGCTGCTGCTTGGCGAGTCGGGGGAGTTCGACATTGTGATAACGGAGATCGGGGGCTGTGTGGGTGACATTGAGTCGCTCCCTTTTATTGAAGCCGTTCGCCAGCTGCGCTGGGAGCTCGGCGTGAACGAAACCTGCGTGATCCATTTAACGCTGGTGCCATACTTAAAGGCAGCCGGCGAGTTAAAAACCAAGCCGACGCAGCACTCCGTTCGCGACCTATCGGAGGCTGGCGTGCAGCCGGATATCCTGGTTTGCCGCTCGGAGTACCCGATACCGGCCGATCTGCGCAAGAAAATCGCATTGTTCTGTAACGTAAAGATAAACTCGGTTATAGAGTCGTTAGACGCGGTGACCATTTACGATGTGCCCTTGCTGATGCGCAAGGAGAAGCTGGATGAGCGCGTGATCAATAAATTGAAACTGCCACACCGGGAGGAGCCTAACCTGAACAGCTGGAAGGATTTTTTAGGGAAACTGAAGAACCCTACCTCTGAGGTGAACATTGCCTTGGTGGGTAAGTACGTGGAACTGCCCGACGCCTACAAATCCATTGTGGAGTCGTTTATTCACGCAGGTGCTGCCAACGAGTGCAAGGTAAACATCCGGTGGTTTCAGTCAGAGAACATCACGGACGAGAATGTGGCGCAAACGCTGCAGGACATGGACGGCGTGCTGGTTGCACCCGGCTTTGGAGAGCGTGGATTCAAGGGCAAGCTGGAGGCCATCCGGTTTGTGCGCGAGAACAATATTCCGTTTATGGGCATTTGCCTGGGCATGCAGTGTGCCGCAGTGGAGTTTGCCCGCAATGTGCTTGGTTTAGAGGGCGCTGCCTCCACCGAAATGGATGCCGACACCCCCTACCCGATCATTGATATGATGGAAGATCAAAAACAAATCAAGCAAATGGGTGGAACTATGCGATTAGGTGCCTATACTTGTGAACTTAAAAAGGGTTCTAAGGCTTATTCTATTTACGGGAAGTCTAAGATCACAGAGCGCCACAGGCACCGTTATGAGTTCAACAACAAGTACTTAGCTGCTTTCGAGGAAGCAGGCATGCACGCAACCGGCATCAATCCGGACACAGGGCTGGTAGAGATCATCGAACTGCAGAACCACCCGTGGTTTGTGGCCGCGCAATACCATCCGGAGTTGAAAAGCACCGTGCTGACCCCTCACCCGCTGTTTGTAAAATTTGTCAAAGCGGCGATTAACTACAAAAAATCTAAATAAGCATATTAAACCAATTCAAATTTTAGTAAATGGATAGAAATCAAGCAATTGGCTTTGGATTGATTGCCGTACTGTTACTGGTTTACTCGTTCTTCTTTGCGGGTAAGGAACAGCCTGATCAAACACTGGCAATACAGGAAAAAGCTAAGGTAGAGCAAGTTCAGGTTGCCCCCGCTGTTGTGGAAGACGACTCGGTGGCACAGGTTCGCAGAGCAACTGCTCTGGGCGCTTTTGGCGCTGCCGCAACCGGAGAGGCCAGCACTACCACCGTAGAGAATCAGAACATGCGCGTTTCTTTCAGCTCAAAGGGCGGACAGGTTCAGGAAGTACTGTTAAAGAATTATAAAACCTACCAGGGCGAGCCGCTGGTGTTGTTCGACCGTGAAAGTAGCCGTACAGATGTGACGTTTACAACCAGAGATGGCAAAACAGTGCAATTGTCTGACCTTTTCTTCACTCCTTCGGAGGTGCGCGATGTTGCGGCCGATGGCAAGGCAGGCAAAACGATCTCATTCAGGGCCAGCTTGGGCCAGGGGCAGTACATTGAGCAAGTGTATACCCTGTATGATGAGAATTTCATGATGGGGTATCAGCTTGACTTCGAGGGCCTGGACAAGGAAGTGAGTGGCAACACGATCACCTTTACCTGGAACGATAAGCTAAAGCAGCTGGAGCGTGACCTGAAACAAAACCGCGCCAAGTCCACCATCAACTATGCCACGGTTGAGGATGGCTACGAGAAGATGTCTATTTCTGATAAAACAGAAACCGTAACTGTGGAGGAGCCGCTGAAGTGGGTGGCTAACAAGCAAAACTTCTTTACGGCGGGTATCATCGCGGGCAACCAGTTTGCCGGTGCCAAGCTGGAGTCGTCTGTTGACCTGGCAGATTCCACTGTGGTAAAATCCTTTTCCTCCCAGATCCTTATCCCGACGCAGGATGTGCTAGCCGGTAAAGGCGAGTTCATGTTTTACTTCGGCCCCAACGATTATAAGATACTGAAGCACATTGGAGATGATTTTGACCGCAACCTAGATCTGGGCTGGGGCATTTTCTCTTATGTGAACAAGTGGCTGATCATCCCGGCCTTCGATTTCCTGGAGAACTACATTGCCAGTTACGGTATCATCATCATGCTGCTGGTGCTGTACATCAAAACCATCCTCTTCCCGCTAACCTACAAGTCGTATGTGTCGATGGCGAAGATGAAGGTGCTGAAGCCTGAGATTGACGCGATAAAGGAGCGCAACGAGGGCGACATGCAGAAAACGCAGATGGAAACCATGAAGCTGTACCAGGAAATGGGCGTAAACCCGATGAGCGGCTGTATTCCGATGGTGCTGCAGATCCCGATCCTCTTTGCCATGTTCAACTTCTTCCCGAACTCCATCGAGCTGCGGCAGGAAGCGTTCCTGTGGGCGACGGACCTTTCTACTTACGATGTGTTTGCCAAGCTGCCGTTCACCATCCCTTTCTATGGCAACCATGTGAGTATGTTCACGTTGTTGATGACGGCTTCGACCATACTTTATACCTGGTCGAATAACCAGGTGAACACCATGCAGGGGCCGATGAAATATTACAGCTACCTGATGCCTGTTATTTTCATGTTCGTGCTGAACTCGTTCCCGGCGGGTCTTTCCTTTTACTACTTTATGTCCAACATTGTCACGTTCGGCCAGCAGGCAGCCATCCGCAAATTTGTGGATGAAGGCAAGGTGCGAGCAAAGCTGGAGAGTAACAAGCTGAAGATAAAAGAGAAGAAGAAAACCGGAGGGCCCACCTTTACAGAGCGTATGCAGGAAGCCATGCGCCAGGCCCAGGATAAAAAACAGCAAAAACCGAAAGCAAAAAAATAAGCATTTGCTACCTGTTAAAAAGCCTTTCCTAACCAGGAAAGGCTTTTTTTATGACTATACTTTCCCATAACCCGTATATAGGGAAACATGCATAAAACTATGAAGCACCTGTTTTTAAGACCAATTCTGCTGCTGTTGCCCCTGGCGCTCCTAAGCTGCCAGCCCGACCGTGAAAAGGATGAGTCCATCGCCGCTACGCACCCAAAACTGGAAAAGCAGCTGGCCAGGGACTCGGTTGAAATGCCGATCACTAACCGTGAGAATCCGGAATTGTACCAGCGCTACCAGATTACCCTGGAGGATTACGAGCGCAGTGGAGATTATGAGGTAGGCAATATGTACCGGGGCCGCCTGGCTCCTTTGGATGAGAACAGCCATCAGGATGCGCGCACTTACCGCACGGCCCTGCAAAAGGGCATGAAAGGGGGCGTAAACTTTGCCGGAAAATATACGGTGGTTTCTGTGGAATGTGGTACCCTTTGCCAGATGCACTATGTGGTGAACCGTGAGAACGGTAAAATACTGGATAAGCTGCAGAGCAAAACCGGGGCTAAGTTTAGCGCCGACAGCCGCCTGTTTATACTTAATCCCCCCCACCCCGATGTAGATTACGCCGCCTGCACCAGCTGCGCCCCACAGGGGTATGTATTTGAAAACGGGAAGTTCAAACAGCTGAAGGGCAATTCTAGATAAACATGTTCTTGAGAGAATGGCTGAACATAATAATCCAACCGGGCCTAAAAATGAGCCTGCCGTTAATGTTGCTGTTGCTGCTGGGTTGTGCTGCCGGCAAGATGCAAAGTAACATGCTCGCAGCAGATGCACTCCCCCTCCTGCTCTTCCAGAAAACGCCCTGTTACGGAACCTGCCCTGCATATGAGGCCACCATCAGGCAGGATGGCAGCGTTGTGTATGTTGGGTGGGAAAATGTACCTGTAAAAGATACGCTGGAAGTATACCTGAACAAGCAGGAGCTGCAGGAGCTAAAATCAAAAATCACCAGCTTAAACTATACTGCCCTTGCCAGCTCCTACCTTTCTAAATGGTCGGATACGCCAAGTACGTACCTCACATTTTACGAGCACGGCAAAGAGGTGAAGCGCATCAAGCACCAGGAAGGCGGCCCAGCGGAACTGTCAGCGTTTCAGAACTGGCTGGATGCCAAAATTCTCAGCCTGGTGAATCAGAAAATGAAGCAGCCCTGATCAAATGGGGTCAGGCACAGGCCAAATGAACGTACACACCGAAATATAATTTTGCTAAAACGACTATGCATTAAAACTACGCTATGACTAAGAAGAAAACAGGTTGGCTTATTTTCGCGGCAGGGCTGCTGTTGCTGGCGATTGGGGCCGCCTATTTTATCATTACTAAAAAATACTACCCCAAAGTAGCGGGTGTGGAATACCTCAAACTGGAACTGGCACAGGACACGGCTCAAATCAAAGCTGGGATAAAGGTACACAACAGGATTCCGCTACCCATTTACATCGATAGCGTGTACTATACCATCACCAACGAAGGCGACACGCTGGGAAAAGGCCAAATGGAAGATGTGAGCACGCTTCCTGCTTTAGGCAGCCAGGTACTAAACTTCGGCTTACTGTTATACTTTGAAAAGTATAAAAAGCATCTGCAAACCCAGCAGGGAAAGGATAGTATAAACCTGTCTGTTGCCATGGATGTTTTTTTTGACCTTCCGCTTTTGAGCCAGCAGAACATCACCCTGAACAGAGCGTTAACCGTGCCCGTAGCAAAGGCTCCCGCCCTGGCTTTGCAGGATGTGCGGGTGCGTAGCTTTAGTGTGGAGGAAGGCTATTCGCTGTTGCTAAAAATAAAGGCAACAAACCGCAACCTTCCCGGACTGGCGGTAAAGCAGTTTCAGTATAACCTTGACCTGGGAGATTCTATGGCTATCTCCGGCACGGTAGATACCACTTTCCAGCTTCAGAAAGGTGACAAGCTACTGGAGATTCCCTTGCAACTGCGAACAGCAGATGCCGTGGCCCTCGTTAAGAAGCTGCTCTCAGGGGATAAGTCGTGGAGCTACGATGCCAGCGTGCAGGCGCAGATACAGAGTGACAACCCCTTGTTTGACTCTTTTATGCTTGTCGTTGCGAAAGAAGGGGTACTCAACCTGGACAAGGTAGGCTCCGGGAAAGCCTATATGCCTTCGGTAAAACAGGTCAGGCGCCTGCAAATCAACTCTGATGAAAAGCAAACAAGGCTCGAAGCAACCATTGTAGTACACAACCCCGCTCCCCTCCCGTTTTACATCGACAGTGTGGCCTACTTTATTCGCCACCAGGGCAAACTGATCGCACAAGGCAAAGAGAACATTGAAAAGGTATTGCCCAAAGAAGGAGACCAGAAACTTAATTTACAGTTGCTTGTAAACGAACGCGCCTACCAGCAGTTCATGCGGAATGTGCAGGGTCAGGAAAAGGTACCCCTGGATATGGAACTGAACCTGCTCTATAATTTGCCCCAGTCAAAAAAACAGAAAATAACCCTGCAGCGGCAGGTACAGGTGCCCGTGCCCGGGCAGGCTGGCGTAAAGGTCGCCGGTTTGGAAGTGAAGGAGCTTGACCCGGCCAAAGGCGCATCGTTGGGCCTAAAGCTGAAAGTGAACAGCTCCAATTTGCCTGATCTAAAGGTTAGCAACCTTGCGTATACCCTGCAGCTTAGCAAAGGCATCACTTTGACAGGCGAAACAACGGAGCCAATTACTGTTAAAGGCGCGAATGCTGAAGTAGAGATCCCGATACACCTCTCAGCCGATGACCTGAATAGCCTGATGCGCCGCGCGATATCGGGCAACAAGGATTGGAAGTACCACCTTCAGGCAACTGCCACACTCCTTAGCGAAAACAAAATGCTCGGCCCCACTAACGTGGACCTGGAATTTGAGGGGGAACTGGAGTTGGCAAAAGGAATGGGGGGCAGCAGTATGATGCCCAGGATCACAAGCATCGACTCCCTCGATGTAACGATCCATTACGACACAGCCTGGGTGAAACTTCACATACAGGTAAAGAATCCACTGCCGGTTGACATTCAGGTAAACAAACTCGGGTTACAGTTAAGCCACGGGCAGGATACTTTTGCCATCATTCAGGATCGAGTTGACAAAACACTCCCGGCTGAAGGTTCCGCCTCGGCTTGGGTAACCCTGGCAGTCGACTATGGTCTGTGGCGCGATCATTTACAACACCACCAGGAGCAGGACAGCATCCATTTAGTGGAGGACATTACGCTGGTGTACCGTATAGCCGACCTGGCAGAACAGGAAGTATCGTTTGCGAATGAATTCCACATTCCTACGCCAAAAATACCTGTTACAGAATTGAAAAAGGTTAAGCTGCGTGGCTTTAGCTTAACCAAAGGTGTGCTGGTAAACGGGCTTGTGCAGGTGCAAAACGCAAATACCGAAGCTTTACGGATATGGGATATCACTTACAGCGGGTGTGTGGAGAATCTCCTGGATTTATCAGGCACTGTTAACAGGGCTTATGACATCCCAATGGGCACAAGTGTAGTCAAGGTGCCAATGAGCCTCGGTGTTGGCGAGGTATTCAGGGCATTCTTTGCGCGGCTGGCAGGTAGCAAAAAGAAAAGGAATATTTATCTGAACGCCACGGGTACCATCCATACGTCTAACGAAAAATTACAGAATACATTTGTCAGGTTTGAGAACTGGGAGAAATCAGTGCTATTTCAGAAAGAGAAAGAGGCACCTAAGTCCCAGTCTATGCCTACAGTAACCAGAAACGCGGTAGCGCGCTAAATTACAGAATTAATTCTAATGCCGCTTAATGCCTTTCTTCTCTAGAAAATAAAGGCCATTCACCAGTGCTGAGGTTAGGGTTGCCAAATAAAGCAATTTAAATGGCATTAATCATAGTAATGGTTTGCATCACTTTCTAACTCTCTTAGCAAAATGCCCGTAAAAATTAGTAGGAATGCGGAGAACAAGTCTTGTAAATGCCCTATCTCATGTTGCACATAAGCTATGAAAATGAAACACGATAATAATAAAGTGCAAAAAAATGAATTCGAAGAGAAATTGCAGCAGAGCCAACACATTAACTCCGCCGATAAACAGGAGAAATCGGAACAAACGATACCTGTCATAGAAGAGACCATTCATGCTACAACCAAAGTAGTAGAAAAAGCAAAGGTACATATCGCTAAAGAGGTGCACGAAGAGGAAGTAACCGTGGATGTGCCTGTGATACATGAGGAGGTTGAAGTGAACAGGGTTGCAAAAAACATTTCGATTGATAAGGTTCCTGAAGTGCGTTACGAAGGCGATACAATGATCATTCCTGTTATAAAGGAGGAAATCATTATACAAAAACAACTGGTGTTGGTGGAAGAACTGCACATTGTTAAAAAGAAGCAGGAAGAGAACTGGCAGGAAAAAGTGACTTTAAAAAAAGAAGAAGTACACATTAACAGAACAGAGAATAATATATAATTAATACCCAATATCTGCATGACAATCATGTATGATTTTTTACATAAACCAAAACTATACAGACTATGAATCAGACAGTAATAGGAATTTTCGATTATGGAGTAGATGCCCAGATGGCAGCACAGGAATTAGAGAAGAGTGGAATTCCTAATAACAAAATAGATATTGCCGTAAGAGGCGCTAAGGATAAATCAGATACTGCCCGTACCGGACAGCCAAACCCATCGAATCCAAACATGGGAGGCCCGACTAATACAACGGCAGGCACTCCTGAGAATAAAAAAGACAATGATTTCTTTAACTCGTTGTTTGATGACCGTAATGAGTCCAGCAAGTATTACGAGGCATCGCAGCATGGCTCAATTGTAACGGTGCATACCGATTCTAAAGACCAGGCAAAAAAGGCAGCAGAAGTTCTGGATAAGTGCGGTGCCATTGACGTGGACAAGCGCTCTGCAGAAAGACGTAATATGGCCGGCTCAGACAAGGGCAAATGGACGAACTCTAGTAACTCTATTCCGATTGTGGAAGAGCACATGGAAGTAGGCAAGCGTGAAGTAGAGACTGGCGGACTGCGCATGAGAAGCCGCATAATTGAGCGCCCGGTAGAGGAGAAACTGAGACTGCGTGAAGAGCACGTGCACGTGGAGCGCAAACCGGTAAACAGACCGGCCAGCGAAAAAGACATGGCGAACTTTAAAGGCAGTGAAACAACCATGACCGAGCATGCTGAAGTACCTTTGGTTAACAAGGAAGCACGTGTGGTTGAAGAAGTGAAACTAAGCAAGGATGTGGAACAACACCAAGAGACCATTCGAGGCACAGAGCGTAAAACCGATGTAGAAATTGATAAACTGAATCCTAAGGGTGACAGAAGAGACAATGACAGGAAATAACCTGTAGGAATCTAATTACTTGGAAAGTGGGCGGAGCTGGCAACAGTTTCGCCCACTTTTTTTTAAAACTCTTAAAATCAAGCTGTATCTTCGTTTAAGTTAAATAATCAAATCATCTATTTTCTCTCTGAATTAATTATCTGAAAAAGCTCAGTTGTTTACTCTTGCATTAGCTATCGGATCCGACATTCCCCTCCTCCTCAATGAACTAATCCGCAGTTAAATCTTGCTTTAAGGTTTTGGGGTACCTGAAACTTGATTTGCCTATATAGGGTTGAGCCAATCAGAAATGTTGATAAAGCCCAAAATCCGTGGATAAATAAAGGCTTCCGGATCTGTTGGGCGCTCATCTTAATGGTGAAAAAATTGTATCTTTGTGAAAGTTCCACTATGAAGCTTAGGTGAACAGCTTATGGTTTTAATTTTTAGAAACCGGCTTGGGCCTGAGATTTTTTACGGTGGGAAGATCATCAAAATGGTCTTTTACAGGACAAAGAAGTACACGGACGAGTTTTGCAGGAGATAGGTCGTACGAATAACCTATAAACGAAGAATGGGAAAAATTATCGCAGTTGCGAACCAGAAGGGCGGTGTTGGTAAAACAACGACAGCTATTAACCTGGCCGCCAGTTTAGCAGCTTTAGAATATAAAACACTTTTAGTGGACGCAGACCCGCAGGCTAATGCCACTTCTGGCCTTGGTTTCGACCCGGCTACGATCACCACCAGCATTTATGAGTGTATGGTAGAGGATGTGAATGTGGAAGAGATCATTATGCAGTCATCCAATATTGCGTACCTCGACCTGATCCCATCGCATATAGACCTGGTGGGAGCCGAAGTGGAGATGATCAACATCCCGAACCGGGAGGAGAAAATGCGGGAGGCCCTCAAGCCGCTCAAGGACAAGTATGATTTCATCATCATCGACTGCTCCCCTTCCCTCGGTCTGATCACGGTAAACTCCCTTACTGCCGCCGACTCGGTGGTGATACCGGTGCAGTGCGAGTATTTTGCCCTCGAGGGCCTGGGCAAATTGCTCAACACCATCAAAATTATCCAGTCGCGGTTGAACCCGGAGCTGGCCATTGAAGGCATTCTGTTAACGATGTACGATGTGCGCCTTCGCCTTTCCAACCAGGTTGTGGAAGAGGTGAAAACACACTTCCAGCAAATGGTTTTCGATACCATCATCCCTAGAAACGTAAAGTTGAGTGAGTCGCCAAGCTTTGGGATACCGGCCCTGCTGCATGATGCAGAGAGCAAGGGAGCGTTAAGCTACCTGAACCTGGCGCGTGAAATTGCAGAGAAGAACAGCGTAGTGCTGGAGAAATAAACAGATTACATGTCCGAGAACAAAAATTCAGCAGCGAAGCGTAAAGGCGGCCTGGGCAGAGGGCTGGGCTCTCTTTTGGAGGGCAATAAATACACCGGCAAAACAGAGTCAAACAACCTTAACGAAGTCAATACCATCGCAGATATAGCTATTGAGCAGATTCAGACCAACCCATTTCAGCCCCGCACCCACTTTGATCAGGCTGCGCTGGAAGAATTGGCGGAGTCGATAAAGATACAAGGCATCATTCAGCCTATCACGGTACGGCAACTCGACCAGCATACCTACCAACTGATATCGGGAGAGCGCCGCTACCAGGCCTCCAAAATTGCCGGCTTAACGGTTATTCCGGCCTACATCCGTAAGGCTGATGACCAGCAGATGCTGGAAATGGCCCTGATCGAGAACATTCAGCGTGAAAACCTGAACGCCATCGAGATAGCCCTGTCCTATCAGCGCCTTTTAACCGAGTGTAGCCTGAAACAGGAGGAACTGGGAGAGCGCGTGGGTAAGAAACGTACCACCGTCACCAATTACCTGCGCCTGTTAAAGCTCCCCCCGGATATCCAGATCGCACTGCGCGATAACCTGATCAGCATGGGCCATGCCCGCGCCCTGATCAACATCGATACCATTGAGCAGCAGCTGGATGTGTATAAAGAGGTAGTGGCCAAGGAATTGTCGGTGCGCAAGGTGGAGGAACTGGTGCGCAACCTGCAGAACGCTAAAAAGAAGCCGGATGCGCAGCACCAGCTGCAGTTTGGAAAGTATGACAGTGAGCTTAAATCCGTTGAGACCAAGCTTACCTCCCAGTTCGGCACGAAGATACAGGTGAAAGCCAACAACGAGGGCAAGGGCGAGATCAAGATCCCTTTTGTATCGGTTGATGAACTGAACCGTATTTTAGAAATACTAAACTACTAAAGTCCATGAAGCTCAGATTCGGCGCTCCGGCCTTGTTGCTGGCAATGCTCTTATACTTTGCACCTGCTGCCTCGCATGCGCAAGTGGTAACGCAGGGACCGGATTCTGTACGCGTGCTGTTGGCGGATACCCTGAAGGCGCCAAAGGGCTTTTTCCTGAGCAAATGGGATAAGCCTGCCAAGGCCGCCTTGTGGTCAGCTGTTATACCGGGGGCAGGCCAGATCTACAACAAATCCTACTGGAAAGTACCCATTATTTATGCCACTGGCGGTGTGCTGGGCTACTTCCTGATCGATAACAACAACAAATACCAGAACTTCAGGGAGGCACTGATCCAACGCAACCGTGACTCTACGGATGTATATGTGGACGACCCGATTTATGGCTTGCAGCGCGCCAACGGCACCCAGAACCTGCGCTACAGCCGTGATTTTTACCGCCGTAACCGCGACCTGACCATACTGCTCTCGGTGCTGGCCTACGGCCTGAACGTGGCAGAAGCCTACGTGCACGCGCATTTAAAGGAGTTTGACGTGAGCGACGACCTTTCCCTGCGCATCCAACCAGATCTTTTGCCGGCTATGGCCCATCGGGCTACCCTTACGCCCGGCCTTACCCTTATTTTATATACCAAATCCAAATGAGAATCCTGCTGATCGGCTATGGCAAGATGGGAAAAACCATTGCGCAGTTAGCCCTGGCGAAAGGCCATGAAATTGTGGGCACCCTGGACCACACCAACGCGGAAAACCTACAAGACTATACATCAGAGAACACCGATGTTGCCATTGAGTTCACGCACCCGGATGCCGCCTTCGAAAACGTGTCCTACTGCCTCTCCCATGGCATTCCTGTCGTATCCGGCTCTACGGGCTGGCTGGAGAAGTATGACGCGGCTGTTGCCTTGTGCCTGCAGCAGCAGGGCGCCTTTTTCTATGCCTCCAACTATAGCGTGGGCGTTAACCTTTTCTTCCATTTTAACGCGTACATTGCCAGTAAAATGCAGGCTTATAAAGCCTATGAGGTGGCTATCCGGGAGGTGCACCACCTGCAAAAAGTAGACAAGCCAAGTGGCACGGGTATTACCACAGCCGAGGGAATATTAGGCAGTTACAAAAACCTGGAGGGCTGGGTAGCGGATAACCCGGAAGAAAAAACTAAGTTAAACATTGCTTCTGAGCGGGAGCCGGATGTGGTAGGAACCCATATCGTAACCTACAGCTCTGAGGTAGATCAGATAGAGTTGGCCCATATTGCCCACAGCCGCACCGGGTTTGCCGAGGGCGCCCTGATGGCTGCCTCGTGGCTGATTGGCCGCCAAGGCGTATACGGCATGAAAGACATGCTAAACCTGTAACCATAGTATTTGCAGATGAAAGTTAAATTCTGGGAAACAAAGCCAGTAACCACAGAACCTAAAAAGAAGAAAAGCTTTGCCCGCGAATGGGGCGATGCCATTTTGTTCGCCGTGATCGCTGCAAGCCTTATCCGCTGGGCCACGTTTGAAGCCTATACCATTCCGACGCCCTCCATGGAGAAGTCGCTGCTGGTTGGGGATTTTCTGTTCGTAAGCAAGCTGCATTACGGTCCGCGCACCCCCATGACGCCCTTGCAGGTGCCGCTCACGCACCAGACCATCTGGGGGACCAACATTCCCTCCTATTCTGATGCCATCCAGCTGCCCTCGTACCGGTTGCCGGGCTTTTCGGAGGTAAAGCGGGGCGATGTGGTCGTGTTTAACTTCCCACCCGAAGTACAGCATCCCGCCGACCTGCGCACCAATTACATCAAGCGGGCCATCGGTTTGCCCGGCGACTCGCTGAGCATCCGCGATATGCAGGTGTACATCAACGGGAAAGCGATGGAGAACCCCGAGGGCATCCAGTACAAATACTTTATTTCTACGGATAACATGCTGAACGAAAAGTTCTTCCTGGACCGCGATATCACAGATGTTATCCGCTGGCAGGGAGGTTACATCGTCGACACATCGCCGGAAAAAGCAAAGGCCCTGGCCGCGCTGGACTTTGTGAAGGAAGCCATGCTGCTGAAAGAGATACCCGGTAAAGCAGATCCCGAAGTTTTCCCGAGTGTGCCTAGCCTCTACGACTGGAACAAAGACAACTTTGGCCCGCTCTACATCCCTAAGGAGGGGGTAACCATTGCTATAAACGAGCGGACCTTGCCCCTTTATGAACGCGTTATACTAAAGTATGAGCACAACGACGAGGCAGAGGTACGCGACGGAAAACTGTATATTGACGGTAAAGTGGTAAACAGCTATACGTTTAAGCAGGACTATTATTTCATGATGGGTGATAACCGGCACAACTCCCTCGACTCGCGCTACTGGGGTTTTGTGCCCGCAGACCATATTGTAGGCAAGGCAGTTATGATCTGGATGTCAACGGACCCGAACGGCACTTTCCTGAACAAGATCCGCTGGAACCGTATTTTTAACATCATTCATTAAGTCTATACTTCTTTTACATGAAGACAGCCAGGTCCTAAAGCCTGGCTGTCTTCATGTAAAGTCCTGGTAGCATAAAGCCATTATGGAAAAAGCCTATACCGTAGACAAGACTTTCGAGAAAGTAGATTTTACCGTAGAACCCTTGCCGGCAGGCGATTATGAGAACTGCACCTTTATAAACTGCAACTTCTCAGGTTCAACGCTCGCTTACAGTAATTTCTCAGAATGCGAGTTCAAGGCGTGTAATTTGAGCACCGCAAATCTGGCGCAAACGGCGTTTAGAGATGTCCGGTTTATTTCCTGTAAAATGCTGGGCCTGCACTTCGGCGACTGTAATGAGTTTTTGTTTGCGGTGGCTTTTGCGGGTTGTACCCTCAACCTGTCCTCCTTCTACAAGGTGAAACTCAAAAAGACTTTGTTTCAGAACACCAGCCTGCACGAGGTGGACTTTGCAGAAGCTGATCTGAGCGGGGCCTGTCTCGCAGACTGTGACCTGGCAGGCGCTGTATTTGAAAACACGCTTTTGGAGGGAGCTGATCTTCGTAGTGCCCGCAATTATGCCATCGATCCGGAGAAAAACAAACTCAGGAAAGCGAGATTTTCGATACCCGAAGTTATTGGCCTGTTAGGTAAGTATAACATAGAAATTGTGTAAGCCTGCCCTGCCCCGATAACCCATACTTCGAATAGGTCGTTAGAAGGCATGCCAGTGCCCGGGCTCCCTAAACCCCGGTGCAGGCAATCTAAAACACGGCTTTACATGGACAGCATCAGGATTTACATAGAATACATTGCCCGGATAATAGAGGCCATCGGTGTTATCATCATATCGGTTGGCGCCGCGATTGCCTTGTTCAAGTTTATCTTTCCGGGGCTGCAGTCCCAAACCCGTTCCTACAAGCAACTACGCCTCGACCTGGGAAAGGCCATCCTCCTGGGCCTGGAAATACTGGTTGCCGCCGACATCATCGGCACCGTGGTAACCGAACCCACCATGAACCGGGTACTCACCCTGGGTGTCATCGTCATTATCAGAACCTTTCTGAGTATATCGCTGCAGGTAGAGCTGGAGGGCAGGTATCCGTGGCAGGCAGAAAAGGCTAAAAGCGATTGAACATGCTTAAAGAATAGTTAAGGCATGTTCGGGTGGGCGGCCCAGTGCCGCTTTATTGCCGTTTACCACAATGGGCCGCTCCATTAGAACAGGATGCTCCACCAGGGCTGTTATCCATTCTTCGTCAGTCAGGTGGTGGCCTTTATACTTGTCTTTATACAGCTGCTCCCCTTTCCGCACCAGTTGCTCGGGTTTTAGCTGTAGCTTTTGCAGCACCCCGGCTATTTCAGGCGCAGTAAGCGGATTTTTCAGGTAGTCTATTATCTGGGGCTGTTGCCCGGCGTTCTGAAGCAACTCCAGTGTTTGCCGGCTTTTACTGCACCTGGGGTTATGGTAAATCTGTATCATGTGAGGTAAATGTTTAGGAACTTCCTTGCCTAAAGCGCATTGGCTTATTTTATACTTTTTAAGCTACCAGTCTATCGGCTCTTTGCCGTGCGCTATCAGGTATTCGTTGGCTTTGCTAAAATGGTGCGTTCCGAAAAAGCCCCTGTCGGCGGCAAACGGCGAGGGGTGTGCGGCTTTCAGCACCAGGTGCTTTTGCGTATCAATGATAGCCCCTTTTTTCTGGGCATACGCGCCCCAAAGCATGAACACCACATGCTCTTTGCGGTCATTCACTTGCTGCACCACGGCGTCAGTAAACGTTTCCCAGCCTTTTTTCTGGTGCGAGCCTGCGTCTCCGGCTCTTACGGTGAGGGTGGCATTCAGGAGAAGCACGCCCTGCTTTGCCCAGCGCTCCAGGTTGCCGGTTTGGGGCATATCTTTACCAAGATCGTTTTTAATCTCTTTAAAAATGTTCAGCAACGACGGGGGCGTGCGTACCTGGTCACTCACAGAAAAAGCCAGTCCGTTCGCCTGGTTAGGGCCGTGGTAAGGGTCCTGGCCCAGAATGACCACCTTCACCGCATCGAAGGGGCACATCTGAAAAGCGTTAAAAATCTGGCTACCAGCCGGGTAAACTTTTTGGGATGAGTACTCGTCTTTAACAAAGGAGATAAGATTTTTGAAATATGACTTTTCAAATTCATCTTGCAGCACATTTTGCCAGCTTTCTTCTATCTTTACATTCATAAGCAGTTAGGACCCGTGGTTTTGGTGAAAAATGAGAACCTGTGTATAAGGCAGCTACCTCTGGCGCCAACATGGTTTCTAAGTATACAAAAAACTCTGTAACATGGATACAAAAACTACAGAAGGAGTAAAAGTTTCGGTTACAACCAATTACCTTCCAGACTATTCCAGTCCTGTGCAGCAGCATTATGTATTCGCATACAAGATAAGCATAGAAAACAATTCTGAGTTTACAGTGAAGCTCTTGCGCCGCCACTGGTACATTCACGATGCCACAGGCGTGATGCGCGAAGTGGAAGGCGAAGGTGTGGTAGGACAGCAGCCTGTTCTGGAGCCAGGCGAGTCGCATGAGTACGTGTCGGGTTGTAACCTGAAGACCAGCCTGGGCAAGATGCGCGGCACCTATCTGATGGAGCGCATGGTAGATGGCAAACAGTTCGACGTCACCATTCCGGAGTTTATCCTGATCGTGCCTTATAAACTAAATTAATCCACCCCAATCCTTCTTTCTGTGCTTCCCTTTCACCTGGCATCCCATTACCTGCTTTATCAGTTCAGAGCGTTTAAACTACACGGGGTACACTCCCCTTTCGTGTTTAACTTAAACAAGGAGGTGATCCAGCCCAGCGGGCAGCATGCGGCTTACAAAAAAGTAGAGAATTTACGCCGCGCGCTGCTACTTGATAAGCGCACGCTGCAGGTAACGGATTTTGGGGCAGGGCCTCTGGCCGGGAGCAAAAAGAGCCGGCAGGTAAAGGAACTGGCACGCACATCGGCAAAACCGGCCAAGTATGGGCAGCTGCTTTTCCGGGTGGTCAAGCACTTTCAGCCCAAAACCATATTTGACCTGGGCACCTCGCTGGGCGTTACCACCAGCTACCAGGCCGAAGCAAGCCCCGGAGCCCGGGTGTATACCTTTGAGGGCTGCCCCAACATTGCCCGGATAGCCCGCGAAAATTTTGAGAAACTGGGTTTAAAGCAGATAGAAGTGGTGGTTGGCAACCTGGATGAGACCCTGCCGGACCAGGTGGAGCGTGTGCAGCAGCTGGACTATGTGTTCTTTGATGGCAACCACCGCTATGCCCCCACCATGCGCTACTTTAACCAGTGCCTGCAAAAGCACCACCCAGACAGTGTGTTTGTGATCGATGACCTGTACTGGTCTGCAGAGATGAAAAAGGCCTGGGAAGAAATAAAGGCGCACCCGCAGGTACGCCAGACAGTTGATCTGTTTTATGTGGGCCTCGTGTTTTTCAGAACTACCCAGCCAAAGGAAAACTTTACGATCCGGTTTTAAATCAGGCGTTTTCCTGTACCACCTGCGTTTCCCATCCCTCCAGTTCCCCATCGTGCGTAAAGGCCAGTTGCTGAAGCATTTCAGTCACCAGGTAAATTGTTTCCTCGTCGGCCTTGCTCTCTTTGCTGATCAATAGCTTAAACGGAACGGTGGTATCCGGGTCCTGCTCCTCAGATTCTTCCTCCAATACAAAACCATGACCTGTGAGTTCCTTCAGTACGGTTGCCCGGTCCTGGGTGGTTCTGAAAAGGAGCGTATACAGAATCTGACGCGGAATGAACGACTGGTCGCCTTGCTCCTCCAACAGGCGCAGCATTCTGTTGTTCTGAATCCGGAGCATGCTCTCATCATCCGGGTAGAGGTACTCAAAGTATACTTCCCAGTTCGGGTCTTCCTGAATCTGATGTTCAAAAGTATAGTCCGGAAAGTGCTCGCGCAGTTCCGCCATCATCTGCTCTACCAGCAGGGTATCGCCGCTGTAGAAGAACAAGCCCCTGCGGCCGCTGTTCAATGTCTTACCGACAAAGGAGGCCTCCAGATTTGCCTCGAAGCTGCTCACAAGCACATCCTCGATCTCCTCCAGCTTATCCCATTCCTCATTTTCCGGGAAGCCGTCAGCGTTGATGGTCAATAATCCTGCCGCCACCTCTATCATGTAGGGCTTTCCGGACAAAGGCGCCACTTCAAAAAAGCCCAGGTCCACGCTTATAAAAGCAGGCGTATCTTCCAGGTAACAAAAATAGACATCCCAATCCTGTTCATATTCGCTTTGCATCGTCTTTCGCGCTTTAATCCATGATTGCTGCTGATTGGCAACAGCCATACCTTTTATCGAACTTTAACGAATGGCTTCCCGGATCCGGATCAGTTTCACCATCAGATCTTCCAGTTGGTCAAGAGGCAGCATGTTGGCCCCATCCGATTTTGCGATGCCGGGCTGCGGGTGTGTTTCGATGAACAAGCCATCGGCACCCACGGCAATGGCGGCTTTCGCTATCGTTTCGATCAGGGCAGGCTTGCCGCCGGTAACCCCCGAGCTTTGGTTCGGCTGCTGCAGGGAGTGGGTTACATCCATCACAACCGGCGCACCTGTGGCTTGCATCTCCGGTATGTTCCTGAAATCAACCACCATATCAGAGTACCCGAAACTGTTGCCCCTGTCCGTCAGGATCACCTGCTCGTTACCAGACTCCCTTACTTTGTTTACGGCAAAACGCATAGCCTCTCCCGATAAAAACTGCCCCTTTTTAATGTTCACCACCTTGCCGGTGTTGGCAGCAGCCACTAACAGGTCTGTCTGGCGGCAAAGGAAAGCCGGTATCTGCAGCACATCCACATAAGCGGCGGCCATCGCGGCCTCCGCAGATTCATGAATATCGGTAACGGTGGGCACGCCAAACTGCTCGCTTACTTTCTGCAGGATGCGCAGCGCTTTCTCATCGCCGATGCCCGTAAACGAATCGAGGCGTGAGCGGTTCGCCTTACGGTAGGAGCCTTTAAAGATCAGTGGTATTTGGAGTTTATCTGAAATTGTGGTCAGGCGCTCCGCAATCTGCATGGCCATCTCTTCTCCCTCAATGGCGCAAGGGCCGGCCATCAGGAAAAAATTACCGCTGCCTGTATGCTTTAATTTTGGAATTTCGAACATGTGTTTCAACTAAGAATTAGGTTTGCCAGCGTACGTTTTAACGCTTTTAAAAAAGAAGCCTCTTGCACCAGTGCTGCACAAAGGTAGCTATTGCGGTGCAATCCCCCATCATTCAGGGCTTTTTCTGGAGTAACATAAACAGTTCGGTACCCTGTCGGGGCGCAATGGAGTTAAATGCCGTCTCGAAATACAGGAAGTTAAAGTATGGCGCAAAATAGTTTACGTATTCGTTACGGCTGCCGCCAAAGGGAGGCCCTGGTTTGTTAAATTCGGTATCGAAGAGCAAGCCTACTACTTTGCCCCCCGGCTTTAGCAGGTCAGCGCACTTACGGGCATACGCAGGGCGCAGTTTGGGGTCCAGGGCGCAGAAAAAGGTCTGCTCTACCAATAGGTCGTAGGCGCCAGTTAAATGAAAGAAATCAGACTGTAACAGGTTTGCCTTGGGAAAGCCAGGCACGCGCTGGGCAAAATGCTGAAGCGGGGCCGCTGCCACATCGGCTACGGTAACATTTTCAAAGCCTTTCAGGTATAGGTATTCGGCTTCGTAGGCATGGCCACAGCCTGGAATGAGGATATGGGCCTCGTTACTTCCTTGCAACTGATCGAAATATTGTTTTAACGGAGGCGTTATAGACCCGGTATCCCAACCGGTTTGGCCATTGAGATAGCGTGTTTGCCAGTAATCAGAAGTAGAATGTGGCTGCATAGGTAATTATTATAGCATAAAAGTTTTATATTTGAAATTACACCAGTATCTGATGCGAACAAGTTCTATTTAGCGATTAAAATTAACAACAAACATTATAAACTAAACCGAAACCATATGTCAGTGAACACTCCTGAAAATAGAAGCAACCGCAAACTGTTAATCGGGGGCCTTCTTATTGTCCTGTTAAGTATAAACGGTATTCTGATCTACATGAACTATCAGAAAAAAGAAAAAACCGAAGAGCAGGCTGAGGTGATCCGGGTAAAGAACAGTGAGCTGGAGAATCAGATAAACGTATATGAAGCCCTTAAAGCTGATTTTGAGCGACAGAGCCAGGAACTACAGGCCATGGGCCTGGAGAACGACTCGCTGGAAGCCAAGATTACAGCCATAAACGCTGATCTGAGCCAATTGAAAGGGTTTAGAAGCAGCAGTTACAGCCTGGCCGACCAGCGCCGTTTCCGTGACCGCGCAGCAGCGTTTGAGAAACAGCTGAAGGAGAAGGATACCGAAATCGCCCGCTTAAAAGAGGACAATGAAGTGCTACACACCGAAAACACGGACCTTAAAACCTCCAAAACTCGCCTTTCCGACAGCCTGACCACCCTAAAGACCACGAACGTGGATCTTACTGAGAAGGTAAAAGTGGCCTCTAAACTTGAAGCGCAAAACATACAGGTGCACATCATTAACCAGCGGGGCAAAGAGAAGGACGATGATGACAACGAGTACAAGGCCAAGCGGGTAGATAAGATCCGGGTGGTGTTTAAGCTCGCCAAGAACGATGTGGCCGCCCAGGAGCCGAAAACTGTTTACATGCGCCTGATAGAGCCCGACGGTGCCGCGCTTTACAACCTGGCAATGGGCTCCGGTACGTTCCAGGTAGACGGCGGAGACATGTATTACACGGCCAAGCGCGATTTTGTATTCGACAACACACAGCAGCAGCTTAGTTTCCTGTACGATAAAAATGCCGCTTATAAAAAAGGACAGCACACCATAGAGCTGTACACCGACGGGTTCATGATCGGCAAGGCGAATTTTATACTAAAATAAACGCTAAAACCTTTTAATAACAGGTTGATAAAGCCTCTGCAAAAATGCAGAGGCTTTATTTATGCCATAAAAAAACCCCTTTCTCTGAAAGGGGTTTTAGTCCATCGTTCACATATAATAGGATACAGGTTGCTAACGATAGGTTTAATCAACCAGTATTTTTCTGTCCTGAATTACTTTAAAACTTTCCACCATTTTAACGGCTTCCTGTACATCCTCTGCAAAAATAGCGATAAAGCAGCCCGGTGTGCCATGCTCCAGGGCGTAGGCAATGGCGCGCATTTCCTCAGGAATCACTTTCACAGGTTTGTCCGGGGCTACGTCTTCAATTCCCTGCATCAGCGGACCTACAATCTCATCGGCAGTCTTCCCGCGCAGGTCTGCATCCAGCCGTATGATGATCTCATCGAATATTTCCCCGGAAATGCGGCCCATCTCATAGAAATCCTCCGGGCGCCTGTCTCCTACCCCTGCTATGATGCCTATTTTTCGGGTAGCATCCAGTTCGCTCATAAAATCCCCAATTGCCCTCAATCCCCCCGCATTGTGCGCGTAATCGATCAGCACCTCAAAATTTGGAAACTTAAAGAGGTTCATGCGGCCTGGCGTTTTACTTGGTGAAGGCAGAAAAGTGCGCAAGGAGGTTTTAATATCCTCGATCTCAAAATGCGAAATATACCCTGCCAGCGCTGCCGCCAATATATTCTGGATATTAAATTTGGCCTTTCCGCCAAATGAGAGGGGCACATCGGCCACCCGGTCTATCCTGATCTTGTAACTGTTTTTGAAAATGGAAATATAGCCGTTCTCAAACACGGCAGCCAGGCCACCTTTGGCAATGTGCTTCAGAATACGCGGGTTGTTCTCGTCCAGGCTAAAAAAAGCAACCTTGCAGTCCACTTCCTCTGCCATGGCGTACACCAGGTCGTCGTCGGCATTCAGAACCGCAAAGCCATCCTTGCTCACACTTTTTGGAATCACCGCTTTTACCTGAGCCAGTTCTTCCAGGGTATGGATATCGCGCAGGCCCAGATGATCAGAGCTTACATTGGTTACGATGCCTATGTCGCACTGCTGAAAGCCCAAACCGGACCGCAACAAGCCACCACGGGCGCACTCCAGCACCGCAAAATTAACGGTAGGGTCCTTTAAAACAAACTCTGCACTGTATGAACCGGTGGTATCTCCTTTCTCAAGCAGCTTATCCTGAATATAGATGCCATCGGTGGTGGTGTAGCCTACCTGAAAGCCTTTTGATTTGACCATGTGCGCGATCAGGCGTGTGGTAGTGGTTTTACCATTCGTACCGGTTACCGCAATGATCGGGATTCGGGTAGACTTTCCGTGGGGGAACAGCATGTCCACCACAGGCTCTGCCACATTGCGCGCCAAACCGTAGGTAGGTGAAATATGCATCCGGAAACCTGGAGCAGCATTTACCTCCAGCACCGCACCGCGGCCTTCATTGAGAGGAATGGCAATATCGGTGGCCATTACGTCAATGCCGCATACATCTAACCCTATCAGGCCGGCAATGCGCTCTGCCATCAGAATGTTGTAAGGGTCCACGAGGTCGGTTACATCGGTTGCGGTTCCGCCGGTGCTGATGTTGGCTGTACTTTTCAGGTAGAGCACCTCGCCGGCTGGCAACACCGATTTAGAGGTAAGGTTCCTGGCTTTCAGGATGTTTCGGGTATGCTTGTCGATCTTGATCTTGGTGAGCACCTTTTCGTGGCCAATACCCCGCCGTGGGTCCCGGTTCTCTTTATCGATCAACTGTTTGATGGTAGAACTGCCATCGCCGGCCACCATGGCCGGGGTACGCTTGGCGGCTGCTACGAATTTGCCGTTGATCACGAGTATCCTGAAATCGAAACCCTGGATAAACTGTTCCACTATCACTTCCGAAGAGAATTTACGGGCCTCTGTAAAACCCTTCTGTGCGTCCTTCAGGTTATCGATGTTGATGGAGGCCCCTTTGCCGTGGTTGCCATCCAGTGGCTTGATCACCAGCGGGAATCCGAGCCAGCCAACCGCTTTTTTCAGTTCCTCTTGCGAGGCAACGGTTGTGCCGCGTGGCACCGGGATGCCGGCCTCCTGCAGTATGTCTTTGGTCGCATTCTTATCACCGGCCATCTCTACGGCGAAGAAGGCGGTTTTACAGGTCATGGTGGCCTGTATACGCTTTTGATAGACACCATACCCCAATTGGATCAGGGAGTTGCTGTTGAGCCGGATGTAGGGTATACCCCGGCTAACAGCTTCTGAAATAATAGAATAGGTGCTGGGCCCGAAATACTCATCCTCCCGGATCTGATGCAGGCGCGTGATATCGTCGAAAAGCCGTACCTTCTCGCCGCGGGCCAAAGCCTCCGTCATGCGCACAGCCGTGTAGGCCGCATATTCGCCTGCACGTTCCTCTTGGTACGAGAACACCACAAACATCTGCCCTTCATCATGGGCCGGGTAGCAACGCCCATACCCCGACTCCATGCCGGCCATGGTCTGTAACTCCAGCGCCACATGTTGTACCACATGCGCCAGCGAGGTGCCCTCTTCCACGCTCTTAAAAAAACCGCCCTCGCTGCCTTCTGAAGCACGGTGGCGCTGCAGGCCCGGAAACGTCTTTTTAAGTCGCTGGAGAAAATGGGGAATCTCGTTTGTGAGCTTCTGGCTGTAGTCTTCCAGAGCCAGGTTGATCATGATAACTTTTGGATGCTTTACTGACCAGTAGTTTGGTCCGCGCATAACGCGCAAATCTATGATTTTCATTTGTAGGTTACTCTGCTAGTGCATTACTTATTTCTCTGCCACAGTTGCGTAAACATCAGCTCCTGCTCTCAGGGCAGGTTAAAATGCTACAAACATCTTTTCAGAAGTCTGGCTTTACCAGCCAGAAGAAGTTTTTATTCTGCTTTGGATACGGAAGATATCAGCTTTAAGTGAAGGTATTCAATTGCTTTTTTTAAAGATGATTACGGCGATTTGCACTAAAAGATTGGTTAGGCAGGACATTTCAGGGGGAATCTAAACAAAAAGCTCCCTTAGGAAAACCTAAGGGAGCTTTGAGAGGTAACGAGCGGATTCGAACCGCTGTAGCAGCTTTTGCAGAGCTGAGCCTAGCCACTCGGCCACGTTACCAGGTGATTGGAGTGCAAACATACGCAGAAAAGTATATTCATCAAACTCCGAGGGCAGATTTTTTTGTTTCCGGGGCCCTGGCTACATAAACTAAATCGCCTGTCCGGCAGGCATGCTGCACGACTTGCACCGTCACCATGGCTCCAGGAAGTCTGATTTCCAGTTCATAGTAACTGCCATAATACAGTATGTTTTGTATGGTTCCGGCCACTCCCCCCTTATGGGCCTCGGTAAGTATAAGATCTTCAGGACGTATAATACTTTGCACAGCAGCAGTACCTGTGTAAGGCAAAACTGCGGGAGGCAGCAGGTTATACTTACCAAACAGGCCAGCCACATACGCGTTGACAGGCTGCCGGTAAATTTGCTCCGGCGTGCCCTGCTGCAAGCATTTGCCATCTTTCAGTACAAGAATTCTGTCAGCCCACGACAGGGTGTCTTTCGGATCGTGCGATACAAGGATGCAGCTAATATCCAGTTCCTCGCCAAGGGCCTGTATCACTTCCTTCAGGGTCTGCTTGTGCTCTATGTCCAGGTTAGAAAAAGGCTCATCGAGTAGCAACAGCCTGGGCGAAGAAGACAGCAAGCGAGCCAGCGCGATACGTTGCCGCTCGCCACCGGACAGTTGATTTGTTTTGCGTTTCAGCAGATGCGTGATCTTACAGATCTCGTAAAGTTTTCCGGCATCTTCCCTTTCCAGCGTATTGACATACTTTAACACCTGCTCTACACGCAAGGAATGGGGCAGCTCGAAGTGCTGCGACAGGTAAGCAAAGCCCGCATGCCCTGCCACCAGCTTTTCATTCGGGCCCATTACACGCTCCCCCTCAAAAAACACCTGCCCGGTATCTGCTTGTGCCAGGCCAGCGATCACCTTTAATAAAGTGCTTTTCCCGGAGCCGGTCTCCCCTGCAATGGCTATCTTCTGGAACTCCTGCTGCGAGAAACTTATATTTTGTAGGACAGGTGATTTCTCTCCGTTTACAGAGATGTTAGATACCTCTAAAAAATGCATATAAAATACGGTGCTTCTTCTTCGTTTCTATGAACGCTACAAGATAACAGTATTAACCCGGATTGTGTTGAGGCCATTTACCTGCGAACCTCGCGAGAGGTGTTTCTCTTGCTAAACCTGCGTAAAACAAAGCAGCCTTAACATTCGACTGCACGTAAATTTAGGGTGGTAATCTGATTGGTTTCCTTCATGCAGGTTCCTGGTCTGCAATCTGACCCTTAAAACTTATTCCGGTTTAATTACCGTAGTTTTTCTTGAGTTGCCTCATCAGCAGTTTTACGCCATTCACTGTCTCCTCGTTAAACGAATTTGTAAAAACGATGTAGGCGACTTTTTGAGTCCTGTCGATCTGCACATTTGTATAATAGGTCATCACAGTTCCTGAGTGCGTCGACCATTCCTTTCCATTCTCGGATATATTAAACCAACCCAAGGCGTAGTTTTCTATCCCGTTATGCATAAACTTATAGGTAGTGGCCTTCAGGTAGTTATCTTTCCCTTCCAGGCCCATTAGGTTTAACTGGATGAATTTGATGTAATCCGGCAGCGTCATGTTGATATCTCCAGCCGGTTCTGTATAATCTAAGTGGAAATCGGCGGTTGAGGGAACGGGTGTGAGGGTATTATTTTCGTATACATGTCCCCAGGTATCTTTTGCTTTTTGATTTTCCGGCCACGCTAATTGCACGTGTAGCTTTAGATCCTTGTTAAAAACTTTATCTACCAATTGCTCCCAACTTTTATGGGTAACTTTTTCAAGCATTAAGGCTGCCAGGGTATAATCAGCATTGGAATAGGTGAACTGCTGAACCGTATCTTCTTCTACAGGCGCAAGGGTAAGTACAAATTGTCCGAACGCTTTACGCTTTTCTTGGTTTGTACCTTTAAAATCCGGAATCTCAGGGTCGTTTTCTCCCTGAAAAGGTTGCACCCTTGACCTGTGCGAAAGCAAGTCCTGTAAGGTGATGTTAGAGTAGGCTGCTTTAGAGTTATCCTTCCATTCAGGGAAGATAGCAAAGAATTTCGTACCCCAAGTTAACTTGCCCTTTTCAACATATTTGGCAATTAAAAAAGCAGTCATGGCTTTTGTGTTAGAGCCCAAATGAAACCTGTCTTGCAGGGTTGCTGTGTCGGGTAATGCCACCGAATGTCGCCCAAGCGCCCCAACTTCCAGTGTTGATGTAGCAGTAACCACGGCATAACTTAACTCAGGAATATGATTGGCTTTTCTGATTGAGTCGGCGTAGTGAAGCGTTTCCTGCCCAAAACAACCGGTTGTAATAAGGCTCAGTATCAGAATGATATATTTAGTCATATTTTTAGCGGCTAAATTTAGCTTCACACTACTACTTTGATATCTCAAGTTGCGATATAATATCCTTTGAAGGTTTAAACCCACCCCTAACCCCTCCGAGGAGGGGAATCACTCACTCTTTGCAGAATTCCCCTCCTCGGAGGGGTTAGGGGTGGGTAAATCGCAAATGGTTTTTATACTTTCAGCATTCCCCGAAACGCCCTTCCGGCATAATAAGATTGTGCGCCGTTGTGATAAATGAAAACAGTACCGTAGCGGAAATCAGCAAAAAGGGCGCCACCGAGTTCTCGGATAGCGGCTGGTGTTTTCACCCAACTCGACGTTTTTGTATCAAACCTGCCAAGTTGCTGCAAATCCCGGTACTGCTGTTCAGTTAAGAGCTCAATACCCATGGCAGCAGCCATATCTATGGCGTTATTTTGTGGTTTATGCTCCTTCCTTGACTCCAGTCCTGCACGGTCGTAACATATACTTCTGCGGCCTTCAGGACTTTCCGCTGCACAATCATAAAAAATGTAAGCGCCTGCCTCTTCATCAAAACCGACAACATCAGGCTCGCCGCCAGTTCTTTCCATTTCATGCAGCGACCACATTTTTTCAGCAGCAGCTTCCAGCCTTGTTTGCACGCTTGCCCACTCAATGCCTTTATGGCGGTTCATGTTTTCCTCAAAGCGTTTTTTTAGTGTACTGAGCAACTCCTGCTGTTGTTCTGCCGATGAACCTTGGTTGCCCCTCATTGTTGGTTAATTTGATGTACTTATAAAGTTATATAAATGGATAGGTGCCCTTTATGGCTGCACGGTAGTTCGTATTAATGCCTTAGAACACAGTAAAGTTTATTAATTACTGTTCATGTTGTTTATTAAAAAGGGTAATCTGCAATTCTTAACAGACAATAATGGGTTGAGTAAATTTGTAAATTCACAAGCACGGTCAACGTCTCGGCTATGAGTAGTTGCGTGGGTTAGCACTTAATTTTGCAAGTACGCACCAAACTGAAAAAACCGCAGAAATTTTCAGAGTAGACGAAAACAAGCAATTACTTATAGCCATTGTTGGGCGTTCGTATTTTTTATCCTACGTTATTTATCATTTTTCACTCCTGTTTTGTCTAAAGCTGCTCTTAATCCTTTTGCTAATTTTTCTGCTGGTCCAACCCCCCAATAATGAAGGAAGAAAATTCTTGGATTTTCGTGTACCATATGATTATGAACCGCAACCACTTCAATGTCATTTTCAACCAAAGCCTTTATTACCGGTGCTACTTCATCTGCAAGCATCGTAAAATCACCTGCTACTGCTGCTTTTTCAGGCGTTCCCTGCCAACTTGCCCAAGTGTTGAAACCCATAAATGTGCTTACCTGTGCACCGTGTTCTGTTAACTTCACATCAGGTCGGCCAATAGTGATTTTATATACTCCCTTATTCATCATCCCGCTATGCCCAACTATGCTGTCAATCAAATTTGTGTCAAGGCTGTTTTCTACTGCTAACATTTCTGCAGTGGACGGATTTGTTCCCCTAATTTCCGTTACTTTATCAAAAATAGCTTTTACACTTTTAGCTAATTTTTTTTCACTACCCATACCCCCAATATGCATATACATTACATCAGGTTCATTCCTTACAAAATGATTGTGAATAGCTGTAATAGTTAATCCTTGTTTGATTACTTCTTGCTGTACTGGTTTAAGGTCTTTTTCTGTAACAACTATATCGCCCATAATCATAGGTAGTTCAGAAGTTGGTGCAAATGCTACCCAACTGCCTAATCCCATAGGGGGAATAATTTTAAATCCATCGACTGTTACATTTAAGTCGTTTTGCGGAACAGTAACTTTAAATTGTCCATTTTCTTCCTTTCCTTCCATCCCAAGTTCCGATATTAAGGTTTCAATATCTATCGCCTTTAATCCATTGTTTTTTTTCAAAGGTTTTTCAGTCGATTCTTTTAACCCATCTTTCTTTGTAGATTGCTCACAACCAAAAGTAATTAGCGAAAACGCTACTAAATAAATCCATACTTTTTTCATAATTCAGTTTTTTGTTAAGATTTCAGTTCTTTTTATATGACGCCCAACTACTGGCTAGCAGGAGTACCTACTCCTACTATCTGCATTATGTACGGAGTAGGATTGCCAACTTTTTAAGATCATTTTCGCAACAGCTGTTTCTTAAACCTACCACTTTCATAGTGCAACCCGAATATAGCACCTTTCTATAAATTATCAAGCGGACTCACAATTTTATCCAAGGCGTAGCTGGTAACATGGGGATAAATTTCGGTGGTCTTGCTGCTACTGTGACCTAGCCGACCTCATATAACTGTTTACGGATGAAGGGATTGGGCTTGTGCAAGCGACGGGTGAAGGTTCTGCCCTCGTGCTCTAAAGCGTTGAGGTATATAATTGGGGCGGAACTAGCTTGCTGGTATATGGGGCGTTTTATTTCCCAAAAGCTAAAAAGTGGTATCCGTTTTATCAAACGTATAGCTACGTTTACAAACGCAACTAAACGTTTCAAAACACATATAACACATGAGGCCGAAACAACAGTGCCCACAGTGCGGCAAAGGCTTAGCGGCAGGATTGACAAACGCTATTGTTCAGCGCATTGTCGGGCCGCTGCCGGAAAGCACTGAACAAAAGTGTGTGCCTGATGTAAAAGACAAACAGGGCAACCTCTACCCCATCTGCTACAACTACGGCTATCTATTGCTGCCCGAGGAGAAGGTGCTCATCGTAAACTGCCAGCCTTTCATGGAGACAAATTAACAAAAAAAAGGCCCCGGATTGCTCCGGGGCCTTTCAATATGCAACAAGCTTAAAGCTTAAGCGTTGCTTTCTTCTTCTGATGCTTCGTCAGCAGAAGTTTCTTCGTCCGGGGTGTCTTTCGACTTCTTAGCCGCGGCCGCTTCTAACTTCTTAACGCCAGCTTCTTTCTCGTTAGAAAGCATTTGCTCTTTCAGAGCAGAAAGTGCATCCAGGTCGCCTAATGTAGACTTGTCAGCTTCTTTCTGAACTTTAGGGGCTTTCGCTTCTTTCTTCTCGCCTGCAGGCTGTGCCTTCTTGGTAGCCTTCGCAACGCGCGGAGACTCTACTTCAGAATGCGTAGCCGTGTGAGAAAGTATGATCTTACGATCTTCCTTAGAGAATTCAGTTACTCTGAAGTCTAAGCTGTCGCCAGCCTCTACCTGAGAGCCATCCGCTTTTGTCAGTCCTTTAGGGAATGAGAAACCTTCGATACCGTAAGGTAACTCAAGCACAGCGCCTCTTTCTGATTTCTCAAGAACGGAAGCCTTGTGCACAGAACCCACATTGAATACAGACTCAAATGTATCCCAAGGGTTCTCCTCCAGCTGCTTATGGCCAAGCGCAAGTCTTCTGTTCGGAACATCAAGCTCCAACACAACCACATCCAGGTTTTCGTTTACCTTCACAAACTCAGATGGGTGCTTGATCTTCTTGGTCCAGCTCAGGTCAGATACGTGTACCAGACCGTCAACACCTTCTTCAAGCTCTAAGAACAAACCAAAATTAGTCAGGTTACGCACAATGCCTGTGTGCTTAGTACCTACTGCATACTTCGTTAACACATTTTCTTTCGTCCATGGGTCTTCGGTAAGCTGCTTAATACCAAGCGACATCTTGCGCTCTTCTCTGTCCAGGGTCAACACAACAGCCTCAACCTCGTCGTTTTGCTTGATGAAGTCCTGCGGGTTGCGCAGGTGCTGCGACCAGCTCATTTCAGAAACGTGGATCAAACCTTCCACACCTGGCATTAACTCCAGGAATGCGCCGTAATCAGCCACGTTCACTATTCTGCCTTTCACTTTAGAACCAACCTCGATCTCAGCTGGCAATGCATCCCAAGGGTGCGGTGTCAGCTGCTTCATGCCCAAAGAAATACGCTTCTTGTCCTCATCGAAGTCCAGAACTACTACGTTCAACTTCTGGTCAAGCTGCAATACTTCTTCCGGGTGGTTGATACGTCCCCATGAAATATCTGTAATATGTAGCAGACCGTCTACGCCACCAAGGTCGATGAACACACCGAAGTTTGTCATGTTCTTGATCACGCCTTCCAATACCTGACCTTTTTCCAGGTTGTTCAGGATAGCGGCACGCTGCTGCTCCAGGTCTTTCTCGATAAGTACCTTGTGCGATACAACCACGTTGTCGAAAGCGGCGTTGATTTTCACAACTTTCACTTCCATCTTTTTGCCTACGAATACATCGAAGTCACGGATTGGCTTCACGTCGATCTGAGAACCTGGTAAGAAAGCCTCCACACCATGGATATCCATGATAAGACCACCTTTTGTTCTTCTCTTCACAACACCTTCCAACACGTTGTCGTTCTCAAGTGCATCGTAGATACGGGCCCAGGCGCTCACGATCTTCGCTTTCTTGCGCGACAAGATAAGCTGACCGTTCGGGTCTTCCTGGTCTTCGATAAATACTTCTACCTCGTCACCGGCTTTCAGGTCAGGCAGGTCCCTGAATTCTGAAATAGGCACCAGGCCATCAGATTTGAAGCCGATGTTCAGGATCACGTCACGATCGGTGATGCCCACAACAACTCCTTTAACAACCTCCTGCTCCTGTACGGTAGTCAGGGTGTCGCCATACATTTGTTCCATTTCGGCTTTTTCATCCTTGCTGTAACCAGCACCGAAACCTTGGGTCTCAAATTTGTCCCAATCGAAATTTTCTGGAGAATTACTCATATTGTTTTACTGCCCTACATAAGCCACCAGCCCAGAGCAATCAGCTGATTTGGTTTGAGTTATACATTTCCCTGAATCGCTTCAGGCCCATTCACTTGAATGAGGGGCAAAAGTAATAAAATCTGCTATAAAAAACTAAAGTATACCCTATATGTAAGCACGAAATATAGTGAACGGTTGAAACAACGTGAGGAAGGGAGGCGGCAAAGGAGATAATAAGCTGCTCTCAGGCCCAGGCGGGACAGGAAGCGCCGGAAGGCATTATTTAATTCAGAACAGCATGCTATACTTTAAACGATGTCTGATGTATACCTGATTAATAATGCTTTATAAAACAACAACTAAATATTTTAGTATGGCTTTAATCCAACTCCAGTGGCTTGCCCAAGTATACTCCCCAGTCCTGGTTATGCGTGTTCAGGTGCAGTTGCAGGAAAGATTGAAGTGTTGGCTTTACCGGTTTCCGTGAAAGTTTCAGTCCGGCTTCGTCGGGGGTGCGATTGCCCTTTCGGGTGTTGCAGCGCATGCAGGCTGTAACCAGGTTCAGCCAGTTGGTCTCCCCTCCCCTGGAACGCGGCAGCAGGTGGTCCAGTGTCAGGTTCTTCACGGCGCCACAGTACTGGCAGCAGTAGTTGTCGCGGCGCAGCACATTGTGGCGGCTCAGGGAAATGCCGCTGTAAGGCACCCGCACATAGCGTTGCAGCCGGATCACGGAGGGAACGGGGTATGACTTGTCGATGGTGCGCAGGAAGGCATCCTCTGACTTGTTGATCATTTCGGCCTTATCGAGGTAAACCAACAGAAAAGCCTTGTGGATGGTGCACACAGCGATGGCACTAAAGTCTTGGTTTAAGATCAGCACTTTTTCTTTCATGGATTTTTCGGGAGCTATTGCTACACTTGTACGGAAAAAACCGGCCAGATATAGCGTATGTTCACGAAAAACAGCTGATTACATGTAAATGCGCTTGATAATACGGAGTTTATGGGAATAACGCTTGCGGGAAGCGTTGTAAATGCCGTTGTGGTCCAGGGTATCAATGCGCACCTCGCCATGGGCATGTATGATGCGGTTACCCTCCAGCATGATGCCCACATGGATAATGCGCCCTTCTTCGTTAGAGAAATACGCCAGGTCTCCTGCCCGGGTCTGGGTGGCAAAGTGCACTTCCTCACCGTGGTTAACCTGTTGGTAGGCGTCGCGGGGCAGCTGATAGCCACAGATACCGTATACCTGCTGCGTAAAACCGGAGCAGTCGATGCCAAAAACAGATTTACCGCCCCATTGGTATGGCGCTTTCAGGAAGCTAGCCGCTACTTTAACGAGCTGAGTGGTAGTAGCTGGCAACGAGCTGTTTGAGGCGCGACCGCTGTAGACTAAACCTTCCTCATTCACCCGTATGCTCATGCCATCAAAGAACGGCAGGTAGCTGCCAATGCCGATCGGAATACGGCTCTCCTCGTTGCTCACCACCTGCACCAGGTCCATTGCCCTGGGGTGCGAGGTATCGCGCCATAATTTGTAGTAAGCATCCGACACAGGGTAATGCTGCTTATGGTCTATCCAGCCGCGGTAGTCGTCTGTTGCCAGTTGCACCTGCATCCAGTTTTCCTCGCGGCTCAACACCTCGTAACACTCGCCAAAGAGCATCTGGGTCACCATTTCCGCCCTGTCAGATGTTTCGGCGCGCATGGGCACCACGCTTAGCATACAAATTCCGTATTCCACCTTTGCTTAATTTTGAATGACTGAAAAACTCCATGATGATTAAATGATGGACGCCTAAACACCGCGCAATCATTTGATCAAATTTCCACTAATATCCCGATCGATCCATTTCGCGTTTCACATCCTTTTCCTTGATGTCCTGCCGCTTGTCGTACAGTTTCTTACCGCGTGCCAGTGCAATCTCTACTTTAGCAAAACCCCGGTCGTTTACAAAGATGCGCGTGGGGATTATCGTAACGCCCTGTTCCTGTGTGCCTGACTCTAATTTACGCAGTTCCTTCTTGTTAAGGAGTAATTTTCGTGCGCGGGTTGGCTCATGGTTAAAATGCGTGCCTTCGGTGTAGGTGGAAATGTGCACGTTATGCAGCCATAGTTCCTCGCGCTGAAACACGCAATAGCCCTCCTGCATATTGGCCTTTCCCTCCCGGATGGATTTGATCTCGGTACCCTTCAACATGACCCCAGCCACATACTTATCCAGAAACTGGAATTCGAACGAGGCTTTCCTGTTCACAATGTTCACATGTTTCTTTATTCTGTCTTTCTCTTTTGCCATTATCCTTTCTTCGGCGCCAAAATTTTGGCTAATTTATCCTTTTTCAAAATTTTCTGCCCGGTTTCCCCATCTGCCACCACGCGTTCTCCCACACAGGCCGTAAAACGGCAGATTACCTCATTACCATCATGCCGCTCCAGGGTTGCCACAAACTCAACCGCATCCCCCTCAAAAGCCGGCGATTTATGATTGATGGTCAGGCTGGTACCTATTCCCTCCTCATCTTCTGCTTTCATATCGAGCACAAACAACCTGCCCGCCCACTCAGCCGCTTGTGCCAGGGCAAAGGTGGAGCATACCGCATGCACCAGCCCGTCCTGGAAACGCGCGAAATCAGCTTCTGTTACATACTTGGTATAGGTACGGGTATCACCGGTTTTCACATGCATGGTATCGGGTGTTTCAAACGGGTTTCAGGCCGCTGGCTTTACATCTTTAACAAATAGAAACAGGTATTGTCTGAAGCGCTATTTATAAACAGCAGATCAGGTTATGCTGCAAACTTGTTTATACTGCAATCCGACCAATCACGCTCAAATTTTGAGCCTGGGCTCCGGACTTACGTACTGCGTGGCGAAATCGCCGGCCAGGTATTGGTAATGGGCCGCCATGGCAATCATGCCGGCATTGTCGGTGCAGTACTGGAAAGCCGGAATGTATACGTTCCAGTTATACTTTTCGGCAGCATCCTGCAGGGTTTTACGGAGGCCGGTGTTCGCCGACACGCCCCCTGCAATGGCAATCTCCCGTATGCCCAGGTCCTTTGCGGCCAGCGCCAGCTTTTTCATCAGGGTCCGGATCAGGGTTTGCTGCACGCTGGCGCAGATGTCGGCCAGGTTCTCCGCCACAAAATTCGGGTTTGCCTTTACCTGGTCGCGCAGGAAGTATAGTACGGCTGTTTTTATGCCACTGAACGAAAAGTTGTAGGCCGGCATGTTGCCCACCGGAAACGCAAAAGCATTGGGGTTGCCCGTAGCAGCAGTTCTATCCAGCATCGGACCGCCCGGGTAGGGCAGGCCCAGCATCTTGGCTGTCTTATCGAAGGCCTCTCCTACCGCATCGTCCGTGGTCTGGCCAATCACCTCCATGTCGAGGTGGCTTTTGACCACCACAATTTGCGTGTGCCCCCCACTTACCGTTAAACAAAGGAACGGAAATTGCGGTCTGGGTTCTTCTATAAAGTGCGCCAGGATATGCGCCTGCATGTGGTTTACCTCTATCAGCGGGAGGCGCAGGCCCAGTGCAAACGACTTGGCAAAAGAGCACCCAACCAGCAGGGCACCCAAAAGGCCCGGGCCACGGGTAAAAGCGACTGCATTTAACTCACTTTTACTTACATTTGCCGTAAGCAAGGCCTGGTGCACCACAGGGATGACGTTTTGCTGGTGGGCCCTGGAGGCCAGTTCCGGCACCACGCCGCCGTATTGCTCGTGCACTGCCTGCGTAGTTACTATATTAGACAGCACCCTCCCCCCCCGTATAACGGCGGCAGAGGTATCGTCGCAGGAAGATTCGATCGCTAAAATCGTAGGTTCAAACATCTTTTGGAAAAGGAACAGTCAACAAATTACCCCAAAGTTATAGGAAAAGCTATTCTAAAAATAGTTTTAGGGCTTATCCTGTTCCTTTTGCTGCTATTTGCCGGGGTTTTCGTGGCGATCCGCTTCCCGGGGGTGCAAACCAGGATCGTGCAGCGGGTTGCCGCTTATTTCTCGGAGCGCCTGCACCACCAGGTCACCATCGGGAGCGTCGATATCGAATTCTTCAGCAGCGTGGTCCTTAACGATGTGTCGGTGAAGGACTACAGAAACAACGAGCTGTTCTACATTGGAACGGCCGTTGCCGATATCGGTAACTTTTCCATCTTCAACCCCAATACCTTACACCTCAACACGCTCACCCTCGAGCAACCCCGTGCCAACCTGGTGGTATACGAGAAGACCGATTCGCTAAACATCACCAAATTTATAGCGGCGGTAGGCGACCTGTTTGTAAAAGACACCACCAAACCCGCACAGCCTTTTTATTTTACGCTGGATAAGCTGGTGTTGCAGCAAGGGCGTTTCAACTACGACGATTTCCGGAAAACGCGCGCCGACTACGGCATGGATTACGCCCACATGACCTTCGACAGGATAAATGGTGGTTTCAGTGAGATCAGCCTCAAAGACACGTTGCAGGTACGTATAAGTGACCTGAATGCCATCGAGACGCGCTCTAACACCCTGCTGAAGAACCTGGATACCCGCATGCGTTTTGCGCCCACGTTCTGGGAATGGGATGAGCTGGACCTGCAGGTGAACAAGAGCAACCTGCAAAATTACCTGCGCTTCGATTATGCCCGGTTTGGGGACTTCTCCTCCTTCATAGACAGCGTAACCATGACTGCGCACCTTGAAAACGCCACGGTGTACTCAAAGGACATTGCCACATTCGCCCCCGCTTTAAGGGAATACGACGAGCGCCTGATCGCCAATTCACTTGATTTCAAGGGCAAGGTAAAAGATTTTGCGGCCACCAACGTGGACCTGGAGTATGGCCGTAACACCCACATCGTCGGGAGTATCAATGCTGACGGTTTGCCAAACTTTAAAGAGACCTTTGCCAACCTGCGCCTGAAGCCCTCCACGATCAACGCCGGCGATATCCGCCAGTTCCTGCCCAAGGATGCCTATGATATAGCTGCGCGGCTGGGAACCGTGAAGCTCGATGGCCGGTTTCTGGGTTTTTACAACGACTTTGTAGCCAACGGAGACTTTGTAACTGCCCTGGGCAACGTGCAATCAGACATCAACCTGAAAATTGACGACAACACCCGCCGGTCCGCTTACAGTGGTTTTGTGCAAACCAGCAGTTTTAACCTGGGCCGCCTGCTCAACCTCGAGGATCAGATCAGGACCATCTCCATGCGGGGCCGCCTAGAGGGGTCGGGCTTTACCCTACAGGACGCCAATGTAAAAGTGGACGCCACGGTAAACCAGGTGCAGCTGCAGGATTATAATTACCAGAACATTACAGCCGACGGCACGCTGCAAAACCAGGTATTCAGGGGGAAGGTGGCCATAAATGACCCGAACCTGGTTTTTACGGCCAACGGAGAGGTAGACCTGGCCAAAGAGCAGCAGGCCTTTAACTTAGTGGCACAGTTGAAGCGTGTAGACCTGCAGGCCCTAAACCTTTCAGAGGAACCGTTTCTGATCCGTGCTAACGCCAACCTGAACTTTAAAGGCTTGAAATTAGACGCCTTTGAGGGAACCGCCCTGCTCGACAGCGCTTTTATAAGTTATAAAGGGCAGGAACTGGCCCTGGACACCATCGCGATCAATTCACAGATAATGGCAGGCAGCCGCACCCTGGACCTGGACTCCGATCTGATAAGCGCGCAGATTGACGGCAACTTCGATTACACGACACTTGTAAAAGACCTCACCACTTTGGTGGAGGAGTATAAGCTGAACTTTGAAAGCAACGAAGCCGCCACGGCTGCCTATTATAACCGAAAATCAAACGCACCGGCGCAGGAGTACGCCCTGGCATATAAAATAAAGCTGAAGCAACCAGCACCCCTGCTGCAGCTTTTCCTCCCCGACCTCACCCTCTCCGACTCCACGGCCATGGAGGGCACCTTCCGGCACGGCAACACCGTTATCCTGCAACTGTACGCCGACATAGACACCATGCTGTACCAGGAGTATAAATTTTACGGCAACAACCTGGAACTGAACTCCTCGAAACTGCAGGACAATCCGGATGTGCTGGCAGCGCTTCTTTTTACTTCGGCGAAACAGGAACTGCCGAGTGCCGGCCAAACCCAGGATTTTTATGTGGAGGGCATCTGGAGTGAGCGCACCATTAACTTCGCCACCAGCATCCGGCAACCCGAACAGGATAACCGCGCCATGATCACCGGCGACCTCAACTTCCTGCAGGATCAGATCCAGATCGTGTTCGATGAGTCTAACATTACGCTACAGCAAAACTCCTGGGCGTTTAACCCGGGCAACACCTTATACATCAGCAATGCCGGCAAAAAGCTGGTCTTCGAGAATTTTTCACTCACCAATAAGAACCAGGTGATACGCGCCGAAGGGGAAATCTCGGAGGCCCCGGACAGCAGGCTCGTTCTGAACGTGGATAACTTCGATCTGACCAACCTGAACCCGCTGATCAGCATGAAAATAGCCGGTAAGCTGACCGGTGAGGTTGTGGCCCAGGACGTTTACGATGACACCAAGTTTAACGCGGCTACCCGGGTAGACTCTTTTTACCTGGATGAGGTTTTTATCGGCCATATAGTAGGCAGAACCAACTGGAACAACAGGCTGCAGCAAGCTGTGGTAGACCTGGGAATTGAGCGGAACGCGAAAAAAGTACTGACCGTTACGGGCAATTACAACCCGAAAGCCACCGAAGATCAGCTAGACCTGCTGGCCGTGATGGATGAGGCCAACCTGAAACTGGTGGAGCCGGTGCTCAAAGGCATCCTGTCGGACCTGGGGGGAAGTATGGAGGGCCGGGTGCGGGTGCTGGGCAACTTAAGTTCCCCGGTTTTAAAGGGATCTGTGATGGTGAGCAACGGGCAGTTTAAGTTCGACTACCTTAATACCAAGTACTACTTCTCCGACAGGATTTACCTGGGGCCCAACAACATCAGTTTCCGAAATGCGCAGCTGCGGGATATTTTCGGGAACAAGGCCACGGTTTCGGGGGGTATCGCCCATGATGGCTTCCAGAACATGGTGTTGGATATGGAGGCCCGGTACCGCAACTTCATGGTGCTGAACACCACCGAGGCGCAGAACGAACTCTTTTACGGCACGGCCTTCGCCTCCGGAACGGCCACCGTGTTCGGCCCAACCGAAAACCTGCAGGTAAAGGTGAATGCTCGTAGCGATGAGAACACCCGTATTGTGCTGCCTCTGGATTACCAGACCAAGGTAGCCCGCAAAGACTTTATCAGGTTTGTGAACAAGAATACAACCGACACCACCGGCCTAGGGGTAAACATCGAAAACGAACGCGTGGACCTCTCCGGCATTAACCTTGACTTTAACCTGGATGTGACAGACGATGCCTACTTTGAAATCATTATCGACCGGACGACAGGCGACGTTATCAGGGGCTCGGGCAACGGGGACATACGCATGACCATCGACACGCGTGGCGAGTTTAACATGTACGGCACGTTCGAGATAACGAAAGGGGCCTATAACCTGAAGTTGCTGGAGGGACTTGTGACCAAAGAGTTTGACGTGGTGCCCGGAAGTACCATCACCTGGAACGGTGACCCGGTAAGCGGCATCATGGCCATCACGGCCAAGTATACCCAAATGGCGTCGCTGGACGCTTTCCTGGGTTCCAGCGGCATTCAGGGCAGGTTCCCGGTCACCGCGGTCATCAACCTGACCGGTCCGCTCCTGACCCCGCAGGTGGATCTGGGCCTGAACATTGAAGATATCCGCCAGTCTGCCCCGATAGAGGTGCAAAACGTTTTAAACACGATTAATAACGATGAAACCGAGCTAAACCGGCAGGTGTTCAGCCTGCTGGTGCTGCAGCGGCTCTCCCCGCCCGGCAGCCTCGCCTTCGACAGCAATGTGGGCGTATCGGCGGTAGGTGGCAGCCTGGGTAGTTTGCTCTCCAGCCAGCTCAACAACTTTTTCAACAGCATCGATAGTAACCTGGAGGTGGATATTGGCCTGGGTGGCATTAACCAGGAGGCCTTGTCCACGTTACAGTTGCGCTTGAGCTATACTTTTTTCCAGGGCCGCCTGCGTGTCACCAACCAAACGGGTTTCGGCAACCAGACCGACCTGCCCGGTAATAACTACATAGGCGACTGGTTTCTGGAGTATTACATCTCGCAGACAGGGGAACTGCGGCTTAGGCTGGAGTACAGCACCACGCCCGAGTATTACTACGCCACCCGGGCCACGGGTGTAACGGCCAGGCAAAGTATTAGCCTGTTGCATACCAAGCGCTTCGATAGTCTGGGCGAGCTCTTTAGCAGCAAAAAACGCGAACGCAGGCTGCTGGAGCAGGAGCTGGAGCGCGAGCGCATCATCCTGGACTCCGACCCCAGGCTGAACCTGGAATAAACCGGGCCTGGCATTTCTTGCCGGGCCATTTTGCTTTATGGGCTTTCGCTCACTGTATATTTAAATTATATTTCTATTTTTGCGGGGAAGCACATCGTATGGCAAAAAACATCAGACACATCAAGAAAAAGAAACTCGGCAACTACCCGCACCTGATGGTAGTTTTCAGCATTTCCCTCGCGCTGTTTGTGATCGGCCTTTTCGGAATGCTCCTGATCCATGCCGGCAAGCTATCCGAGAAAGTAAAAGAAAGCATCGAAATGCAGGTTTACCTGGACCGCAACCTGACGGAGGTGCAGCTGGCGCGCCTGCAGAAAATATTAGCCTCCAAAGCGTATGTCGCCAGCAAAAACGACACGGCACAGGTTCGGTTCGTTTCCAAGGAAGAGGGCGCAAAAGCGTTTCTGGATGAAACCGGCGAAGACTTCATGGAGTTTTTAGGCGATAACCCCCTGCGCGACGCGTATGTGATGAAGATCGATGCCGATCACTCCAGTTCACCTGAGCTGAAAAGCATCAAGCTGGACCTGCAGGATACCGACGGGGTGCACGAGGTACAGTACGTGGAAAGCCTGATCGAATCGATCAACAGTAACATCCAGAAAATAAGCATCCTGCTGCTCGGGTTTGCCGCCATCCTGACACTGGTGGTGATCATTCTCATCAACAACACGGTTAAACTGGCCTTATACTCACAGCGATTTCTGATCAGAAGCATGCAGTTGGTGGGGGCTACGTCCTTTTTTATCCAGCGGCCTTTCCTGAACAGGGCAGCCTGGCAGGGCATCATGAGCGGCATTGTAGCCTCTATCCTGATCTATGCCCTCACCCAGTATGCCTATCACGAGGTGCCCGAACTGCAGTTGCTCCGTAACGACGAGCAAACCTACATCCTGATGGCCGCCCTTTTGGTGATCGGCCTGATCATCGGTTTCTTAAGCTCATACCGCGCAGTGCGCAAATACCTGCGCCTGTCCTTAGACGAATTATACTAACATGGAGGAAAACAAGAACAGACTTGCCTTTGGTAAACGGAATTACGTGCTCATGCTGCTCGGCATTGCCTTGCTGGCCATCGGCTTCTTTATCATGACACTCGATACCGAACCCTATGGCCTGGGCTTTCTGGGCATCACCCTGGGCCCCATCATTGTAATGGCTGGCTTTATTGTGGAGGTGTTCGCCATTTTGGTTAAGGATAAAACGGAAGTATAAATGAGCATCTGGCAGGCTATCATCTTAGCCATTGTGGAAGGACTCACCGAGTTCCTGCCTGTTTCGTCTACGGGCCATATGATCATCGCCTCCAGCCTGATGGGTATAAACGAGCTGCCGATCACGAAGATCTTTGAAGTGAACATCCAGTTCGGGGCCATCCTATCGGTGGTGGTGCTGTACTGGCGCCGCTTTTTGCAGGGTGTAAACTTCTACGCCAAACTGCTGCTGGCCTTTATTCCGGCTGCCGTGCTGGGCCTTGCCCTCAACGATATCATCGATGCCATGCTGGAGAGTGTGCTCGTAACGGCCATCATGCTGCTGGCGGGTGGAATCGTGCTTCTTTTTATCGACAAGTGGTTTGCGCATGCCAACAAAGAAAAGATCACCTATAAAAACGCTTTTCTCATTGGCCTGTTTCAGTGCATCGCCATGATTCCGGGGGTTTCCCGGTCGGCGGCCACCATTATCGGGGGCCTGGTGCAGGGCGTGAACAGGAAAGCCGCAGCGGAGTTCTCCTTTTTCCTGGCCGTGCCTACCATGCTGGCAGCAGCCGGCTACAAATTGGTGAAAGACCTGTTGCACCTGGAAATAGCAGACCTCGTGAAATTTGACCTCGTGAAAATCCAGAACAGCTTTGAAGTGATCACTTCTGATGACCTGAAGCTGCTACTGATCGGTAACTTTGTGGCCTTTATCGTAGCCATGCTGGCCATACAGTTCTTTATCAACTTCCTAACCAAGTATGGCTTTAAGCTTTTTGGTTATTATAGAATTGCCCTGGGCGTTGTGCTGCTGGCACTCCTGGCTATGGGTGTAGACTTAAGAGTATAATGATGCAATACGATTTTGCCGCAGGGGAAATACTCCTTCTGGACAAACCACTGGACTGGACCTCGTTTGACGTGGTAAAGAAAGTGCGCAACACTTTGCGGGTAAAAAAAATAGGCCACGCCGGCACGTTAGATCCGCTGGCCACTGGCTTGCTTATACTTTGCACCGGCAAGTTTACCAAAACCATCGATACCATACAGGCGCAGGAGAAAGAGTATACCGGCACTATCCGCTTGGGGGAGGTAACCCCGTCATATGACCGGGAAACTGAAGTAACTGAGTCCTGCGATATTAGCCACCTTACCCGGGAAGCGATAGAAGCGGCGGCCCATACTTTTGTGGGCACCGTTGAGCAGGTTCCACCTATCTATTCGGCGGTGATGGTAGATGGCAAGCGCGCCTACGACCTGGCCCGCAAAGGGAAATCAGCTGAACTGAAGGCACGTACCATCACCATCAAGGCCTTTGACATTACCAATATTGCGGGTCCAGAAGTGCACTTTAAGGTCATCTGTACGAAGGGTACCTACATCCGCAGCCTGGCGCACGATTTGGGCCAGCTCTTGGGTTGCGGGGCGCATTTGTCCTCGCTGGTACGCACCCGCATTGGAGAGTATATGCTAGAAGACGCCCTGACCATAGAGGACATACAGGAGATCAGGAGAAAACAAATGGATGCGGATGGAAGTAATTCGTGACCTCGCAGACTTTCCGCGCTTAAGCTACCCTGTTGTAACCAGCGGCACCTTCGATGGCGTGCACATCGGTCATCAGAAAATTCTGAAGCGGGTAATTAAGCGGGCGAAGCAAAAGAATGGTCAGAGCGTGGTACTCACCTTCTGGCCACACCCGCGCCTGGTGCTCTTCCCTGACGATAACAAACTAAGGCTACTCTCTACCATTGAGGAGCGCATTGAGCAATTGCAAAGCTTTGGCATCGATTACTTGCTCATTATTCCTTTTACCAAAGAATTCTCGCGTACCAGTTCCCGCAGCTTTATTTCCGATATCCTGGTAAAGGCCATCAATACCCGGCTACTGGTAATTGGCTACGACCATCGTTTTGGCAAGAACCGGGAAGGCAGCTTTGAGCACTTGAAGGCCCGCTCGCAGCAGTATGGTTTTGAGGTGGAGGAGATTCCCCGCCAGGACATAGATGAAGTGGGGGTTAGCTCCACCAAGATCCGAAAGGCACTTGAAAGCGGCGACGTGGAAACCGCCCACAATTACCTGGGCCGTTATTACAGCATGACCTCTGAGGTAGTGGAAGGCGACAGGATCGGGCGTACCATGGGGTTCCAGACCGCTAACCTGGCTTTGCCCGCCCCCCATAAACTGATACCGGCAAACGGCGTGTATGCCGTGTGGGCAACCGTGGCAGGCGAGCGCTTTGCCGGCATGATGAACATAGGCCTGCGCCCCACCGTAGAGGGGAAAGAGCTCAGGCTGGAAGTGCACCTGCTTGACTTTAAGCGCGACATTTACGGGCAAACCCTGACAGTGGAATTTGTGGAGCACCTGCGGCACGAGCGCCTGTTCAAAGACCTGGAAGAGCTAAAAGCCCAGTTGGGGAAAGACAAGCAGGAGGCGGCACGCATACTTGGTGTCTAGGCTTTTTTTTTCACCTGATTAAAATACAGTTTCAGCCAAAAACGCAAAGCCATACTTTCATATGGCTTTTTTTATATATAAATTACCTACACCTAATGATGTTCGTAAAACCGGTTCGTCGTACAAACTGTGTAGTTTAAAGTACGCTTAACTTACGACCCCTAAACCTGTAGCACTGTTATAACTATGATCAATAAAACTGTAAAAAACACACAAGAGGCCCTGCAGGGCGTGCAAAATGGCATGACACTGATGCTGGGCGGCTTCGGCTTGTGTGGCATCCCTGAAAACGCCATTCAGGAGTTATTGCGCCTGGGCGTGAAAGAACTGACCTGCATCTCTAACAATGCCGGTGTCGACGACTTTGGCATTGGCCTGCTGCTGCAAAAGCGCCAGGTAAAGAAAATGATCTCCAGCTATGTGGGCGAGAACGCCGAGTTTGAACGCCAGCTGCTTTCCGGAGAACTGGAGGTAGAACTGACCCCACAGGGCACCCTGGCCGAGCGCATCCGTGCCGGTGGAGCCGGAATCCCGGCTTTTTTCACGCCCGCCGGGTACGGCACCGAGGTAGGCGAAGGCAAGGAAAGCAGGGAGTTTAACGGAAAAATGTACTTAATGGAAGCGTGGCTGCGCGCCGACTTCTCGTTTGTGAAAGCCTGGAAAGGCGATACCGCCGGTAACCTGATCTACAAAGGCACGGCCCGCAACTTTAACCCGATGATGGCTGCCGCCGGTAAGATCACGGTGGCGGAGGTAGAGGAACTTGTACCCGCCGGCGAGTTGGACCCGAACATGATCCATACCCCGGGCATTTATGTGCAGCGCATTTTCCAGGGCGACAAGTATGAAAAGCGCATTGAACAGCGCACCGTAAGAACAGCTTAAAATCACTTGACATGGCTTTAGATAAAAACCAAATAGCGAAACGGATCGCAAAAGAAGTAAAGAACGGCATGTATGTGAACCTGGGTATCGGCATTCCCACCCTGGTGGCCAACTACCTGCCCCAGGGCATTGAGGTGGTGCTGCAGTCAGAGAACGGCCTGCTCGGCATGGGCCCCTTCCCTACCGAAGACCAGGTGGACGCAGACCTGATCAACGCCGGAAAGCAAACGATCACCACGCTGCCCGGCTCCTCTATTTTCAGCTCTGCCGAGAGCTTCGGCATGATTCGGGGCGAACACGTGGACCTGACGATTCTGGGGGCCATGGAGGTAGCCGAAAACGGCGACATCGCCAACTGGAAGATACCTGGTAAAATGGTGAAAGGCATGGGCGGCGCCATGGACCTGGTGGCATCGGCGAAAAATATTATCGTGGCCATGCAACATACGGCCCGCGACGGATCCTCTAAACTACTGAAAGCATGCAGTTTGCCAATTACGGGTGTGGCCTGCGTTAAGAAAATCGTAACCGATCTGGCTGTGCTGGAGGTGGTAGCAGGAGGCTTTAAGCTTTTAGAGCGTGCCCCCGGTGTAACCGTGGACGATATCAAAGCCGCGACAGCGGGCACCCTGCTCGTGGAGGGCGACATCCCGGAAATACAGGTTTAAGCCTCCAGCCCATCACCTCTATAAAAAGCGCAGCCTTCCCCCTGCGCTTTTTTGTTTAAATTTGCACCCATCGCGGCAGCAGAATACCAAGCTTTGATTATATTATATCAAAACTATACTTGCTGCACGTATACACAGAGAAGATAAATAGCACCCAAACCAATATGAGCGAAAAAAACGAGACGAGCTTTGAGCATAGATTATTACTCCGCCAACTGGAGCTAAAAGATTACAATGAGGTGAAGGAGATCATGGACCTGGTGTATTCCAACATGGACGGGGCCTGGACACGAAAAGAATTCTCTAACCTATTGAAAAAATTCCCGGACGGACAGATTTGTATTGAGGATAACGGTAAAGTGGTTGCATCGGCTTTGAGCCTGATCATCGACTATGACGAGTACGGCGACAAGCACACCTATGACCAGATCATTGACAAAGGTTCGTTTAAATCGCATGACCCTGAAGGTGACACGCTGTACGGCATAGATGTTTTTGTGCACCCTGAATACCGTAACCTGCGCCTTGGCCGACGCTTATACGATGCCCGGAAGGAAATATGTGAGAAACTGAACCTGCGCGGCATCATTGCCGGCGGCAGAATACCAGGCTATAAAGATTATGCCGATAAACTTACCCCGGCTAAATACATTGAGATGGTTCGGAACAAGGAACTATCAGACCCGGTGCTCTCCTTCCAGCTCAGCAACGGTTTCCATGTGCGCCGCATTCTGAAGGGCTATTTACCCGACGACAAGGACTCCCGCGCCTATGCCACTCTGCTGGAATGGATAAACGTTTACTTTGAGGAGAAGGAAAAGCTGATCGGAGGCAAGAAAACCGTGGTGCGCATCGGTATTGTGCAGTGGCAGATGCGCGCGGTGAAAGACCTGGACGACATGATGCAGCAGATCGAGTTCTTCGTGGACACTGTCAGTTCCTACAAATCGGATATGGTGGTATTTCCGGAGTTCTTCAACGCCCCCTTGATGGCACTCACCAACGAGGAGTCTCCTTCTGAGGCGATACGAAGTATGGCCGAGTACACAGAGGAGATTCGGGAACGGATGGTGCAGCTGGCTCTCTCTTACAACATAAACATCATAGCAGGCAGCATGCCGGAGTACTACGACAACAAGCTGTACAACGTCAGCTACCTGTGTCGTCGCGACGGCACCTACGATGCCCAGTACAAACTGCACGTAACCCCGGACGAGTCGCATTACTGGGGTATGCGCGGCGGCCATAAACTCAAGATCTTCGACACAGACATTGGCAAGATCGGCATCCTGATCTGTTACGACGTAGAGTTCCCGGAACTGGCCCGCATGCTCTCCGACATGGACATGAAGATACTCTTTGTTCCTTACTGGACCGACACCAAGAACGCTTACCTGCGCGTGCGCCGCTGCGCCCAGGCGCGGGCCATTGAGAACGAGTGCTATGTGGCCATAACGGGCAGTGTGGGCAACCTGCCGCGCGTCGAGAACATGGACATCCAGTATTCGCAGTCGGCCGTTTTCTCCCCTTCCGACTTCGCTTTCCCGCACGATGCCGTGGTGGCCGAGGCTACCCCGAACACGGAGATGACCCTGATCGCCGACCTGGACCTGGACTTGCTGAAAGACCTGAACACGGCGGGCAGCGTACGAAACCTGAAGGACAGAAGGAAAGATTTGTATAACCTGAGTTGGGTGATGCGGAAAGAGGATTAAGATAATCCTATTACTCTCCTCTAGTATTGAAGAGTAGTTAAAATTAATACTCTTCAATACTAGAGGAGAAATATCCGCTGAGATAGGATTAGCATTAAAATCTTGTGGTGCTACTTAAAGCCAACGTTGTATGGAAGCTTTAAAGTCGTACCTAAAGTCAAAGCCTAAATCTAGTAGCACCTTTGGTACTGAGCTCATCCCATGAAGGCATTTAATTGTGACACCACCTTAAAATACCTGGAAGAATCCCTTTTTTAATTTACACAACATTAAAAACAAGAATTTTGATGTATCAAATCTATATAAGGTAAGTTGGCCTCTGTATGATTTGAAGTTATAAAATTAAATCTTGATAATTTTCCTAACTAATTTATTATCGCCATCTGTAATTATAAGGAAGTAAACTCCAGGATAGAATTTGGATATATCTACATCTCTTTCGTGTATCTGAGGTAGCATTGTTTCTTCAAAGATCACCTCAACTAAAGCTCCATCTGCACGATGAATACTGGCTTTTACTCTAGCGATTCTTTTTACCTGTATAAGCAAATTAACCAAGGCTCCTGTAAGGTTAGGAGCAACTACAACCTGCTCTATTTTTTTATCAGATTGCTCAAATAAAATTCCTTGTAGATTTTTAGTAACTGGATTTAAGTTTGCGCCTTCAGTGTTCTCTAAAATTTTCTTAAAATAGAGTTTCGTAATTGAACCATCACCTCTTGATCCCAAAACATAAAACTCATTTTTATCTATATACCCATCAGTAAACCCATTAATGTTCATAAATACAGGATATTTTAATACTGATGAATTCCAATCTGATGCACTATAAATTACTGATCTTTTCGTCCAATTTATTAAATCAGTGGAAAATCTAAAAGCTAAATATATACGATTATCTGAGTCTATAAACTCCTCGATTCCTATAAATTCGTTTTCTGAGTTTTTGAAGGAAGCGACAGAAAACCTTATGATTTTTTTATCATTAGGAATGATTGATATATTGTCTGGCCCCCCTACTGATAAAAACTGTTTAATGTGCTCAGATGAAAAACCTGTTGGTAATGCACCAATCCAGCCGCTTTTAGACCATGTCTGATAACGATGAGGAGATAGGACATCTTCAAATTTAACTCGAACCAGCTTTACGCCCCCAGTTCCGTTCATAGAAGTATCTATTACATAAATGTAGAGGTAACTACCATATACAAAAGAAGAGGGGTGTCTTAGACCATGTGAAAGCTGTTTACCATCTCTTGACACATACCCAGCAGACGGCCATGCTATTGGCCCGATATCGTTAAAATAGGAAGGTCTAAATACACCTTTCGGGTTCACTGATGCCCAATTACCATTCATAAAACCAAAATAGGCACTCCAACAGTCTTCATATGGTTCCCCTCCAGAGTAGGTTTTAGAATCATATTTATTTATTTCGAACGTGGGACGAATAGTATTTTGATAGAAAAAATCATCTATTCTTTCATTCTTATTTTCTCCATGGCTAATTGCAAAAATAATATCCTCCTTTAAATCTTCAATCTTTAAAAGATGAGCAGAAAAAACACCATTATAATTTCTCCTCCAGTCATGGTTTTGCCATTCGTTGTGGTAATTATAATCCTTACTTTCTAAGAAAACAGGATCATAAAATTTTTGCCACCAATGAGAAGAAGATGTTACATAAGAGTGAATTCCTCCCTTATTTTTTATGATTAATTCATCATTGATTGGTGTGGCTAAATTTTGACTATGATTCCATGCAGATGAGAAAAAAGTTGTGGAAATATAAAGTCTGTTTTCACCCGTATTGAGAACTACTGGTGGAGCTTCATTCCAAAGTTTAAAATTATCTACTCGATTTTTAAAAACTGTTTTATATAAAGCCGATTTATATGTAGTAAGATCAAGATGCTGAGCACTGAGTTGATTTACAACTAATAAGCTCAGCAATAACAATCCTTTTTTTATTATATTACTCATCACTTCCATATTCTTGATTAAATCATGTATACAGATTCATCAATAACAAGGATGTAATGGTTTGCAAAAAAATTATATAATTACTAATATTTATATATAATAGTATTATAATAAAAATATATAATTTATTCTGCTATCCGCTTCCAGGATGTGTTAATTATAAATAATAGTTACTTTTGTAGCTTAACAAAAGAGCTATGTACAAGCAGGAAAAAATTTTATTAAGCTTATTTACTCTGTTTTTTATTACACTGTATTTTTCATCAGTTAATTCACTAAACCTTCTTATAACTAGTCTTTTAATTATTTACACGTGGTCATTGACAAGTTTTGAAGAAAAATTAAAATATTTAAAACAGCGTAGATTTGTTCAGGGTGCCATACTCTTTTTTATATTACTTATTATAAGTGCTGCTCTTTCAAATAATGATGAAAAAGGATTACACTACTTGAAGTTGCGTATTCCTCTTTTAGTGTTCCCAATAAGTGTTGGCTTGCTGAGAATAAGAGAATCACTTAAGGATAGAATTTTACTGAGCTTTGCTCTGACAACTGTATTAATTTGCTTGACTTCTTTGATTTATGGACTGTATAACCTTTTAGTGAATCATCAAACAGATGCTATCTATAATGATAACTTTACTTCTTTACTTGGTCAACAATCTGTTTACATAGCACTCCTTGTAAATTTTGCTATTTTTATTATCGCCTATCAGGTAATTTATAAAAAAACCACTCAGCCGTTCCTTCTTTCAGCTGGTGGCCTTTTATTAATTTTAGTAATATATTTGCTTGGCAGCCGCATTAATTTAGGTATTCTCGGAATGGTATCTGTTGGTTTCGGTTTTTACTACCTAATAAGCAGGAAAAAAATGCTTGAAACAGCCACCTTGGCTCTAGGTTTAGTTATGGCTTCTGTCATGGTTTATAAGTTTCAGCCACAGATGCTGAACAGATTTAGAGAGCTTTCCTATAACGAATATGAGTACAGCCAGATGGGCGTAGAAAGCCATTATGGCATGCAGCTTACAGAAGACCAATGGAACGGGGCCAATTTCAGACTAGCGGCCTGGCGCTGCGGCTGGGAAATATTCATAGAAAATCCAGTATTTGGGGTTGGGTTGGGGGACAAAAAAGATGTTCTTTTTTCAAAGTATGAACAAAAGAATTTTCGTTTTGCAATTGAAACAAACAAAAATGTCCATAACAATTACCTTGATATACTTTACAGTCTGGGCATTTTGGGTTTTGCTTTATTTCTAATCATTTGGATTATTATACCCGTTACACAGGCTTTAAGAGACAGGAACTGGCTTGCAATGCTCTTCATATTAACTCTTACCTGCGTCTGGATCACGGAGATTCACTTTGACAGAAGTTTAGGAGGAATGGTGGCAGGACTATTTGTTCCGTTAATGCTACTAAGTAACAGAGAGGAGAATTAAATAGAGGACAACCTATTGGTTGTCCTCTATATACTTACTTATCGCAACTTCTGTATCCCCGAAGTAAATCAGTTCACCTTGCTTCATAAAGGCAGCCCGGCTACAGTACTGCCTGATTACTTCCATTGAGTGGCTTACTAGAATTACGGTTCTACCTCTAATCCATGAACTCTCAAACACCTTTATAGCTTTCTCCTGAAACTTAGCGTCTCCTACGGCAAATATTTCATCCAGGAACATGATATCGGCTCCAGCTTTTACGGCGATGGAGAAGCCCAAACGTGCCACCATACCAGATGAGAAGAACTTTATCTTCGTATCAACAAATCCTTCCAACTCGGCAAACTCAATTATCTCATCAAAGATGGCATCTACCTCCTTTATTTTTAGACCAAGAACCGATCCCGAAACATAAATATTCTCTCTTGCAGTCAGTTCATGGCTCATACCAACACCAAGGTTCATTAGCATAGTAGAGCCACTAATGTTTACATAGCCACTGTCTGTTGGGTAAACGCCAGCCAATAACTTAACCAACGTAGATTTACCACAACCGTTCCTACCTAATAAACCAATACATTCGCCTTGCATAATCTCCATCGACATGCTTTTAAGTGCAGGCACATACTTGGTTCTAGGAGGATTGAATAAGTTAAACAAACGGTGTTTTACCGTATTATGACTATCTTCTGATATCTGAAATGTTTTACTGATGTTCCTTGCTTTAATAGCAATTGCACGATCAACTGTTGTTGTATTTCCCATATAAATTAAAGCTTTTCAGCAGCTTTCGAACCAAATTTGTTTAAGAAAATAAGACCTATAAGTAAGAAAAATAAAGCATAGCCAAAGTCGAACATCATCAAATTAAAATCAGGTTGTGTACCATCCATCATTACTCTTCTTGCGTTAATAACTATACCTGCAATTGGATTTAGATATTCAAAAGTTGGAAGTGCTTGTTTAAACAAGCTCAACTTATAAAAAATTGGAGATAGAAAGAAAAGCAACGTGGAAAACACCTGCCAAATTTGATTTATATCTTTTGCGTATATATATATATTAGACAGAATAAGAGAGATGGCTAAAGAAAGAATAAATAAATTTAAAAAAATAGGTAAGATCCAAAAGTTATGAATAGAAGCTCCGTTAGATTCTGGTTCAATAAAATTGTAAAATACTACAAACATTATAAGGTTAAAGGAAAAGCCTATCATGTTGCTGAATAATGTGGAGATATAGATCTCAAGTTTATTCATGTTGCTGTACTCGTATAAATATTTCTTTGTGTAAAGCAACTGTGTAGTTCCAGAGGTACTTTCAAGGAAAAAATTCCAGAGGATTAAGCCTATAAAAATAAATGATGCGAAGGAAGGTATATCCTGTTTTAGGATTATTTGGAATACTACGTAATAAATAGCAATATCCATTATAGGTTTAAGAAGAGCCCAAAACAACCCTAGCTTATTCTCATAATATCTTAGCTTAAATTCAATTTTTGCTAAAAGCCATAACCTCTCCAGAGTGTTTGTGGCGCTAAACTTTTGTTTAATTGTACTAACTGACATAAAATTTATTTTGAAAAGTATCTATATGCTTTAAGTGCTACTGACTTGGTAAATTTGTTTCTTTTAATTCTTTCTGTGATTTTATCTTTGATCTTTGAGGATATGAAGAGTGTATTTCCCTCTGCTGTCTCAAAAGTTGGATTATCATAGTTCAGGCCACTTCCATTACTATTTAGCAAGTTGGCAACTTCTACCCCATAACGCTGATATAAAGAAGCGTGATTCTCGGCGATAAGCTTATGAAGGTATAATTTCTTTACTCGTGTAAAGTTCCGAGCCATGGAGTTCTTCCTGACACGGTAATTGTATAAAAGTTCTGGCAAAACTACCCCTCTTAATCCCTTTTCAACCATCCCAATGGTACTATCCCAATCTTCCATCCCATATTCCATTTCAGGATTGTTTTGTCCTCCTGCTAGGAAAGATGAAGTTTTATAGACAGAGCCACTGTTTATCATATTGTGTACAAGCAAGAATGGCAGCTCTGGGTTAAAAGCAGGCCAACAGGCTGTGCTCCCTTCAAAGTATTTTACCCAGCATCCAACGAAATGTACGTTCTCATACTTCTCCAAAACCTTTATCGCTTTTTCAAAATAGTCAGGAGCAATTGTATCATCTGCATCTAGGAAGCATATAAAAGCACCTTTGGCCAGGCTTGCTCCAAAGTTTCTGGCAGCAGAGAGGCCTTCGTTTTCCTTTGAGTGTACTTCAATAGGATAGAGCTCTTTAATTTTTTGTAATTCAAGCTTGCTCTCATTATCTGAGCTCCCATCATCTACAATGATTATTTGCCGATTAGTGTAAGTTGAGTCAAGAATAGACATAACGGTTTCCTCTATGTGTGCTCCCATATTATAATATGGAATAACAACCGAAAGTAATCCCTTCTCAAACTTACTACCATTAGATGATGTATCCTGAGTTTCAATTTGCTCACCGAAAGGGAAAACAGGCTTAACTGTTAGCTTATCTGCCAAATAATTTTCAATCAGTTTAATTTTCTGATCGTAAATTTTATCTGGATTACATTTGGTTAAGATGGTAGAGATTGCGTTTTCCCCTATCTCTTTTACTTGTTGCGATGGTAAAGCAAGGATTTTTAAGATCTTCTGCTTAAAGTCACCTTTAATTTTATGATCAAATTTATACCCATTTATCCCATGGTCAATGATCTCCCGCTGACCGCCCTGCTCCGAAGCAAGCACAATTTTACCATTACTCATTGCTTCCAGCACAGTATATGGAAAATTGTCAATTATACTTGGTACAAGAACCACATGCGCTTTTCTTAGCTCTTTATATGATTCTGCAGGGGTTAACTGTCCTTTAAGTATGATCAAACGCTGATCGAAATACTTTTGGTACTTCTGTTTGACTACTTCTTCCATAGTTCGGCCTTCAGGATGAAATACCTGTTGCGTACCGCCTATTATAAGAAGCGGATGCTCAAATCCACTTTCCCATAGATCTTTAAAGTACTCTAATAGCTTAAAAGTACCTTTTAGCGGTGAAAGCTTTCCAAAGCAGACAATATAATTGGATTCGAATTCCGGTACGTCATCTATACTAGCATCTGTGTACATCGGATTAAAAACCACATGCTCTGATAAGCGCTCCCAGTACATTTTTTCTTTTATTCTATCAACAAGATAGGCACTAGGGGAAAGCAATAAGTCGGCAGACCTTACACATGATTTCTCCATCTGTCCAACCCAATAATTCGGCAGTTTGTAAATCGGATCATGATTATGTTCCAAGTACAAAAATGCAGGAGCATGACATGTAATTATTATGTCTAAATCCTTAAAATAAGCATACTGCAGAAGTTTAAACTGCTGCAAATAATAAGCAATGCCACAGTATTCCTGTGCCTCAACTATATCAGGAGTACCCTCATTAATGATATACTCCTTTATAAGTTCAGCAAACTCATAGCTTAGTTTGGCAAAATAGCCTAAGAAACCTCCAGCATTTGTTCTTGTTGGGGAGAATCTTATCACCCTTAATGTTTCGTTATTTTCTTCCTGAACACCACTCAATGTATTGTCTGAAACAAACACTGTTACTTTATGCCCTTTTTCGACGAGCATTTTGGCAGTGTAAGCACAGTATGTACTTATACCTCCGCCGTAAAGCGGAGGATATTCAGTAGTTAATAGCCAATAATTCATTTTAGTTTTGGTGCTCTTTCTTTAATAAAGATTTAAAAGAGCGCTTACCTTGAAATGCCTTTATAACATGGCCAAACCTCTTATACCATAAAGGAAGTACTTCATATTCCTTATGATACCAATCCTTAATAATTTGGTAATTTTCATTTAGATAATTATTATCTAAAACTGTTGAAACAACTTCGAATTCTGGAACTTGAGTAGTAATTTTTTCATCTACCTTTTGCTCATTAAGTACTTGCTCATAATGTTTTAAAGTTCTGTCATACCAACTGGTTGCATCTTCAAGATCTTTAATCCTTTGCTTATACTCATGAATATCTGTTGCAGGCTTCCAAGTTGGATTATCGTACAGATACGACGGCCCATTAGCCATTAATAGATTGAAAATCTCGTAAGAGAATTTCTCATATAGGCCTTTGTGCTTTTTAGATAGTAATCTGTAAAGATATAATCTGTTGAATTTGTTAAATCCTCTTGCCATAGAAGAGGCATGGATTCTATACTGATACAAAGGCTCAGGAATAACAACTCCTCTACATCCGTTCTCAAGAAGCGAAAGGTTTGCATCATAATCTTCCATACCATACTCGAACATTAAGTCATTTATAGCAAAGTTTAAATAATCTATTTTCCTACACAAAAATCCTGCATTTACCATGTTCTGTAGTAAGTAGAACGGAGGCTCAGGATTTTGTGCCGGCCATATACCTTGGCTGCCATCAAAATAGTTTACCCAACTTGAAACAAAGCTTAGATTGTTGTAATTATTTAAAATATCTATTGCTCTTGAGTAAAAGTTTGGGTCAATCTTATCATCAGCATCTAGAAAAGCCACGAATTCACCTTTGGCTTCCCTAATTCCTGTGTTTCTAGCTGAGGCCAACCCTTGATTGGACTGTAAAACAATTCGTACTGGAAAATTGAGCTGAATATCCTCTAACGCTTCAATGCTTTCTGCATCATCACTACCATCATTGATGATGATTACTTCTTTGTTCTCATAATTTACTTCAAATATATTCTCGATAGTCTCTTTAATATATTTTCCAGTATTATAGTAAGGAACAACAATAGACAATTTCGCACTGTCACCGTGCGAAATTAATTTATAATCTGCTTTAGGGAGTTCATGTACAAATGGGAAAACAGAAGACGTTGAATGCTTATAAGCACTTAGGATTCCCATTTTATTCTTATAAATAGCTTCGTAATTACATAGACTTGTAATTCTGGTATAAGCATTCTCCCCTATTAGTTTTAATTCTGTTTCTGATAACTTAAGTATCTCTTTAAACTTATTAACAAAGCTATCTAAATTGTCTGATTGATAAATAAAGCCTGATTTACCATCCTCAATCATTTCTCTTTGTCCACCGCCGTCAGAAATAAGTAATACTTTTTTCATAAGCATACTTTCCACAACAGCATAAGGGAAGTTATCAACCACACTTGGGACAATTATCAAAGAAGCTTTTGATAATCGCTGATCTAACTGCTCTAAGTTCATCTTACCTTCAAAGGAGAAAAAGCCTTTGTCGAAATAGCGTTGATACTTTTTGGTTATGTATTCACGCATAGAAGATTGCTTAGGCTCGAAGTAATGGTCATCCCCAATAAAGCTAATCTTATTTGACAAACCTTTATCCCATAAAGCACTCATATACTTCAATAGCTGAAGACATCCTTTTTGGTAAGTCAATTTCCCAAAAAATACTATATCTTCATCTTTGAATGTTATTGTAGCGTTTTTCTTAACCAGATTCTTATAAGGATTTCTTACAACGTGATAGTTAACTCCAGCACCATTTAGATGCTCCTCTACATTATCAACTAAGTATTGGCTTGGCGAAATTAATATGTCTGCAGCCTGCATCGTCCATTTTTCCATTTCACCTACCCAAAACTCGGGCAAAGAAAAAACCGGTGCTTGATTACATTCTAAGTAGTAGAACGATGGTGCATGAGCTGTTAAAATAATTGGAATATTTGTCAGTTGACTATCACCAAGTTTCTTCTTTAATATAAGATAATAGCCAATTCCATGATAGTCTTGGGTCTCGATATAATCGGGTCTATCGCCTATCTCTAGTTCTGACAATACCAATTCTGAAAATTGGAAACTTAATGCTGAAGAATAACCTAAATAATTGTAATAGCTTTCATTCCCTGGTTTAAACCTAATTACATTAATGCCTTCAAAAACACTTCTTTCTAAAATATTTTGAAGATTATGATCAGGTACAAACACAGATACAGTGTGGCCTTTTTCAATCAGCATTAAACCCGTATGAAGGTTATAAGTACTGATACCGCCGCCATGGAATGGAGGAAATTCTGTCGTTAGAATCCAATAATTCATTATGATTGGGATAGTTTACTATTGAAAAGCTTTTCTTTTAAAACACCAATTAAACTTCTGCTTTCATAAGTTTGATGGTACCACAAGATTGACGTTTGCAATTGAGAATTTTGTTTTTCTATTGCGTCTATTCGAGACTTATAATGTTCTATCTCTGCTTGCTTTTCTAAAAGAATCTTAGTTAGGTTCAGATTAGTATCTTCTTGACTTTTAGATATATGATCAAGTTTATCTGAGATATTATTAAAGGACTGCGTGTGTTTATTAATATTATTAATAATGATATCATGAGCGGACTCCACGCTGTCGCGAAGAGTCTCAAGCCCTCCCGAAGACTCAGCAAACCTGGAACGGATGCCCGACTCGACGGACTCCAGCCCGGAGGCCAGGCGCTCGAGGCTGCCCTCCAAAGACTCGCGCGCTGAAGATACATTACTGCGCAGCGACTCTAAACTCCTGCCAGCCTCAGCCATGCCAGTCCTCAAGTTGCTATCCGATGAAGCAAGGCTCGAGACTACTTGCTCAAAGCGGCCCTCAAGGGACTCGCGCGACGAATCGACACTGCCCTGTAGGTTCCCTAACCCCTCCGAAGAGGCTGCAAAACCAGACTGGATTTCGTCTATTAAAATTTGCCTATCAGATATCTGAAAATTAAGTTCTTTTATGCGGATTAAGCTTTGATGATAACTCTCCTCAATACCTTTAATGTGAAGCTTTTCAGTTTCTACCGTTTTCTTTAACTCTGTAATATATTTATTTTGCTCAGATGACCATGACTGTAAATCATCAATCATTTCAAGCATCATTTTTCTACTAAACCAAGTTCTGCCCCACATATGCACAGCAACAGTATCTTCAAAGATATATTCTTGATAATTAGTTACATGCTTAGCAAGATTCCATGGTATTGGATAAAATACTTCTTTATTATATAACTTTATACCATCTGATAAACTTTGCAAACCATAGCTTAACAAACCAAACTGCTCTTTAAGAACGCATGTAACCAGTTTGGGTGCCGACTCATTAGCCAACTCAGTGCCATCAAAATTATTCTTAATTCTTACGATACACTCTTTGATGAATAGATGATTCTTTTCGGACCCCAAAACTGCATTGTTCACCCAGAAAGTATCTGATTGTTCACTACCTTCTTCGAAGCCTAAGAAGCATTGATCATGGAGAAAGTTATCCAGAGGTTTTAGAAGCTTTACATCTGTATCAAGATAAACACCCCCATTATCAAACAGCACTCTAAACCTGGCATAATTACTAGCATTTGCCCAGTTCTTTAAGGTTAAAGCAGTACTTATATATTCATTATCTAAAGGAAAATTAGTCTCATCCCACCTTTTAATTTCCCAATTTGGATGTAATTCTTGCCAATCTTTAATATACTGTTGATATTCAGAGGGCATTTCAGCACCACCAAACCAGCAGTAATGTATTATCTTTGGAATCATTATCTCAATGTTTTAGCCCCGAACAGCTTTTCCTTCAAAGTCCCAAACAAACTCCTACTTTCATAGGTCCTCTTATACCAAGACACATCTTGCTGTAACCGGTCAATATCATTTAAGAGCTTATTAACTATTTGCCTGTTTCCATCTGATAATTGCCTGCTGGTTTCTAGCTCAGACTGTAGTTCACTAATTTTTAGCTCCCTATCTCTTACAACTCTTTCAAGTTCTGTTATCTTTTCAACAAGGTGCACCATAGCCTCTTGTTTAACTTTGAGTTCGAACAGTAATTGTTGATGGATAATGTCTAAAGACTGTTGAATGGAATCTAAAGAATGTTGTTGTAAGTTGCTAGCTGGCAATAGTATAGCTTCACCCATATAACCTTAGCTGAGAAGGCAATTAATATGATTTTTCTAACAGATTAGGCTTAGAGGCTGAATTCCTCTTCAGATATATGCGTCTATATCCCTTAAAATTCTGGTGCATATCGAACTCTGAATTGCATATATCATGAGAGTGTTGCCCCATGATGCCCATCATATCACGATTATTGAAATAACTTAGAATTTTAATGATCGCTTCAGTTTTATTAGTAAAAATATCGCCGTTCATACCTTGTTTCACGACATCTCTATTACCAACACATTCGCTTAATAAAACGGGTTTTCTTAGGGCTAATGCCTCCAGAACACCGAATGACAACCCTTCAAAAACAGAAGTAGAAATATAAATATCAGCCTGTGCTACAAGACTCTTGATATTTTCGGAGCTTACCCAACCTGTTACTGTAATATTATTTGCTGTAAGGCATGAGCGCTCGTTACCATCACCAGCCCATATGAATTCAAACTGATCAAATTCTTCAAAATACGAAGCAATTGTATTAAATAATGCTGGTCCCTTTTGGCTTTCTATTCTACCTGTTGTTATAACCTTAAATTTTCCTTTCTTGGTTAAAGTTACAGGGCTTTCAAAATTTGAAACTGAAATACCATTATTGACATAAACAGCTCTGATCCCTAACTTTTCATACTCAAATTTTTCCGAAGCAGAACAACAGACAACTTCACCTCCTATCTTATTTCCAAACTTTTCAATCTGTTGATATAGATAATTACTTAATGAGTTTCCTCCTGACAGGAATGGGGCACCATTAGGAGTATAGATATACTTTTCAATACCTGCCATACGGCAGGCTACTCTGCCAAGCAAGCCACTTTTTGAAGAATGAAGATGCACAGCATCAACTAAATTTTTACGTTTTAATCTTCTTAAAATTTTATAAAGCTCTGCTAATGCTAGAAAATCTTTTAGAGGGTTAATTGAGCGTTGAGCAGATTCCCAACGGATAAATCTAACGTTATTTTTAGGAAACGTCTTTCTAACATCTTTAGCCGACATAACCATCTTGCGTTCACCATGAATAACAATATGTAACTCTTCCGGCATGGTTTCCGTAAGAGATCGTACGAAAACCGAAACTCCGGCAGCAAAAGGTTCAACGACGTGGACAATGATCATAAGTTTGTTAGTTAATAGCGATCTTAAAGGGCGTGCTATACCCCACTTAGTATTAAGCTACAAATTTATAACTTAATAATTATGATAGTACATATCGATTTAAATTTTTTCACTAAATAATATAGAGAAGTATTTAAATGAATTATAAGCTTTAAAGTCCTCTGATTTAACCTCTGTTACTTTTATAATATTTAATTTTTAGTATTAAATTATATGGAATCATTAACAAGCAACAAAGCCTAAGCATATTAATGGTTCTTAGTAAGCTACTAGAGTAAAATTGATTAACAAGGTTGAGTCGTGCTAAAATTTGTTTTCGCCGTTTAGATATTGAAATTCCACTGTTATTGATTTCACAGGTAACTAAAAAATCTTGTAGTATAGCAACTTTAGATTCACGTAGTATAGTCCAAAAGAAAGCATAATCCTCAACATATTCATAGTTGTTAGGATAATTACCTACTTTATCTAATATTTCAGTTCTAATCATAACCGTTGGATGTATAAACACATTTCTGATGTGCATTTCTTTTACTATATCTTGATGATCCAAAGGTGCGGTATAAGTATAATTTATAGGTGAAGTAGGTGATTGGAATTTACACCAACTCCCAAGCAAACCAACTTCTAGATTAGACTGTAAAAATTCGAATTGTTTATAGAAACGGTCAGGATGACAAATATCCCCACAATCAAGTCGAGCAATATATTTAACTTTTAAATTAGACCTTATCCAGTTTAGACCCTTATTAAGAGAGAAAGTTATGCCTTCATTCATTTCATTACAAATAATTTGTAATGGTAATTCTTTTCCAATATTTAAAAATAACTCGCCCTCACTTAAACGCGATTCGCTCCCATCATCTACAATTAATACAACAAATCTACCTGAATTGTACTTTATACTTTTCAAAGATTCTATTAACCCTGATAGATTATTGTAACAAGGTATAAGTATTACAATATCTAAATATTTTTTTGTAGAAATCAATTCGATTCTAATTTAGCTAAGAAGTTATTGAAAATTAAGCCCAGTAGTATCAATTCTAGTAAAAAAGGCATCAATAGCTTTAATATTATTAAGTTTGTTATTTTTAAATAATCACACCCATTGGAGGTTCCGTAAATATACGCTTCAAAATTTAACTTAATAGCATAACTGGGCTTACATAGGTTGCACCTAGAGTAACAAATAATAACATTTCATTATGCCTAACATCATTGAAAATGATGATCAACATCAGTTATTAGAGTACTAATATTTTTTACTTTTCTTAGCGCTGATAGTCACACATCCACCATTCTGATATACTTGAATCTTCCTTTTAACAAATATTGGCTTGTATAATAGTTGATATTGTATTTTAAGAACTCTTTTTAGACTCTAAGCGGAAAGCCACAACAAGCCCCAAAATAAACGCGGCCAATCCGCCTATTGCTAAATAAAGCAGCAATTTGGGGCCGGTTGGCTTCTTACGCGGAGCAAAACCATTCACGACTTGTATATTATCCAGCCTTTCCAGTTCCGCCTCTAGAGCCACCTGTTTTTGGTACATGTCCAAACTCTCCTTGTATAGGTTAGTGGGATCAATGGGTTCTCCGTACACAAATCCATTCACAGGGCCACGAGGAGATGTAACCGTCGTTTTAACACTGTCTATGGACGCTATCTCGCCTTTTAGTTTGGCAATCATACTTTCAACCTCTTGCTGCCGGATGCGCTTTTGCTTGGAGAAATAACGATTGTTTTCGAGGTAGTCTACCAAAGCAGGCTCCATGGAATTAAATAATTTATTATCGGTTAGCGTAAGCTCAATTTTAAATGGAGAACCTGTCAGGATACTGTCAGCTGCAATTCTGTCCTGATCCAGGTTAAAGAAAGTCATTTGCTTGATCTTCCCTGCGGAGCTCACATCAATGTCCAGATTGCTCGCTACTGCTTCGAAGTTATCTTCCTTCACCATTTCCGATAACCGCTCCAGTTGGTTCTCCACAAACTCATTTCGTATGTCAGACAACACGAGTGTCATGGAGGAAGTGTAATAGGGTTTGGTTATATAATAAAGCGTAAAGCTCAGGGCTAAGCCAACAACCACAAAAACAGATATGAATAAAAACCTTCTTTTGATAACACGAAATGCATGTTTAAAAGCATCCCCAATTTTCGAGAAACCAACTCCAATGCTTCTAAAAACGTCGCGCAAATCAATTTCATCAGAACGATAGGCCTTTTGCTTAGCCGTGGTTTCCTCTAAGTTATTATACATAATAGGGAATTTTTAGCAAATGTATTGTTTTTACCTTTGCTACACAAAAGAAGTGGCTATTTCTCCCGTTAATCCACTGCTATGGTTGATATGTATTATGGCTTAAGTTATATCATTGCTGCAGTAGTTAATTTATCTTAAAGCAGTTATATTTGCAGCCTCTAAGCAAGATTCTTTATAAAAATACAGTATCGTATTTTATACTTTTCTCGCTGTGAACTTTTGCAAAAGTATCATACGTAATGCTTCGGGCAGTCATAATGTAAGCGTCTACCATCATATGAAATCAATACTCAATAAAATTCATAACCAGTTTTACCCAATCCCTGTCTATTATCCCGGTAAAAAAACAGTGCCTCCTAAAACGCTTGATATCATTACTGCATGGAGGGGCTTAGAACTAATCATAGCGGATATTATAGAGCGGTTTGAACTAAACAATAAGCGATGCATTGAATTTGGCGTTGAGTTTGGTTTTTCTTCTGTCGCTTTCTCCAATTACTTCCAGGAAGTTGTTGGGATTGACACGTTTGAAGGAGACATTCATACAGACTATAAAGGCAATCATTATGAGCAGACAAAGGAGGCATTAGAAAAATTCAAGAATATTAGCCTTGTTCAGTCTACCTACCAGGATTGGATAAAGAAGGATAATAGCTTTTATGATTTAGCACATGTAGATATTGTGCATACCTATCAACACACTTATGATTGTGGATTATGGGCAGCTAACCATAGTAAGTGTACTATCTTTCATGATACCGAAAGCTTTATAGAGGTCCGTAAGGCAGTTATTGCTATCGCAAAAGCAACAGGGAAGCAACTCTATAATTATCCTTTTTATAACGGACTGGGCATAATCTACTAAGTTAAGTAACCCGCGGGAATCAAATCTTATTTTTAGTAAGTCTACATGTATCAATCCATACTTCTAAGAAAGTAGAATCTGCTTATGTATTTACTCAGCTGAGAATATTTGTGTAACTTTTTCAGTGTTAGCTACCGAAAAAAAAACGCAGGAATATTAAATATGTAATAGCTGGTTTAAGGCTATTTTCCTAAATCTGATTTACCCAATATATACCCCAAACGAATACTTAACAAGCGTTAGCGGAGTGTCAAATTGTGGCAGTTAACGTATCATTTGCTCCAGGTAAGTTCAATTTTAACTAGATTTTCCGTTCATTCTAAGAGAGAAAGCCAAAAAGTTATGATTACAAAACAGCAGGTGCAAGGCTTACTTAAATTTGAGAATGGCATTTTAAAGAACTTTGTTTCGCTTGGAGTTCTGCAGGCAATGAATTTTGTGTTACCCCTAGTGCTTACCCCTTACCTGATCAGGGTAATCGGTATTTATAACTTCGGACTGGTTGCACTTGCGCAGGCAGTAATTTCGTTTTTCAACATTATAGCGGACTACGGCTTCAATTTAACTGCTACTAAAGAGGTTGCATTTAATAAAGATAACAAACCAGTTTTACAGGCCCTTTTTAGGGAAGTGCTCACAACAAAGCTTGTTCTGGCAGCAGGCGGAATGCTGGTATTAATTTCGGGCTTATTCCTATTGTCTTATGATAGGGTGCAGGTACAACTTTATGTACTCTCCTACTCTATTGTCATCGGTCAGCTGCTTTTGCCGCTATGGTTCTTCCAGGGCTTGCAAGACATGAAGTACATCACCTATTCTAGCGTTTTCACCAAGATTATTTCCACCTCTCTTATTTTACTGACAATTAGTAAACCGGAGCAGTTTATTTACATTAATTTATACTATGGTGGAGCTACTATTCTCACCGGACTTGCAAGCTTCTTTTTCATAAAAAGCAAATATTCTATTTCCTTTCGCTTCGCTTCTGTTAAAAGTGTAGTCAATCAACTCCGTATCGGATGGCGCATTTTTATTTCCAACTTTACAGTTAATATTTACATGACCTCAAACATAATTGTGCTGGGCTTATTTGCCAACACCATTGTTGTTGGGTACTACAGTGTTGCAGAAAAGTCTGTGAATGCCATCAGGCAAATTCTAGGCGTATTTTTCCAGGTTATTTACCCACATTTGTGCCTTATAGCTCATGAAACCCACGCAGTGATAAACTCTTTTCTAAGAAAAGTTTTTTTGCCTTTTCTCTTTCTGATTTTAACACTTTGTAGTCTGATCTTTATTTTAGCCGAACCAATTGTACTGTTTTTTACTGGTACGATGAATAAAGATATTGAACTCTTGATCAGGCTGTTAAGCTTCGTTCCTTTTATCGTGGCCCTGAACATTCCAGTCAATCAACTTTTGTTAGCTTACAATGACCATAAAAAGTACAGCTATATTCTTATTTTTGGCTCCTGCCTGAATCTTTTAATCAATTCGATTTTAAGTTATTATTATTCTGCAATAGGTACTGCTATAGCTGTTGTGGTTACCGAAATTTTTATCACATCAGGATTATATTACTTACTCGGGAACAGAAACCCGCTATTAAGGATTACAGAGTTAGTTAAGATGGTTAAACGATAATTCCTTACTGCTTGCAAAATCATGGCCTAGCATCTAATAGATAAATGAATTCAGCATTGAAAGATAAAACAGCCGGAGTCGTTGTGCTTTATAATCCTGATGCATGTGTATGGGAGAACATCTGCTCATATGTACATGATGTAAAGACACTGATTGTAATTGACAATTCTGAGACCAAAAATCAGCATTTAGTAGATCAGCTTTTAGCTATTGAAAGTATTGTCTATGTCGCGAATGATGCTAACTTAGGAATTGCCCACGCGCTGAACCAGGGTGCTGAAATTGCATTAGGCCAATCATTCGATTGGCTGCTCACAATGGATCAGGACAGCAAGGCCTGTGAAGGGATGATGGACAAACTATTTTTGGCTTGTGAGGCATCAAACACATTGCCTATTGGGATTTTAGCCCCGCAGCATTTACAAAAACATTTGAAAGTCAATCTACAGGAAAAAATAGAGGAAACTACTGTTGTGATGACGTCAGGAAATCTCCTGAATTTGAAGGCTTATGCAGAGGTAGGGCCATTTTGGGAAGATCTGTTCATTGATTACGTGGATCATGATTATTGTTTGCGATTGAAATTAAAAGGGTATTTCACCTTTATTAAATATGATGCGCTACTGTTTCACAACTTAGGAGACACCAGGTCATACAGTCTCCTCAATTTCTCAGTGAGTGTAACACATCATAATGCGGTAAGAAGGTATTATATTACCAGAAACAGGTTAAAATTAATAGCGGAATACAGAAACCACTTTCCTGAATACTGTAAAGTTGAGACCTTAAATAATATTAAGGAGTTTTTTAAAATTCTCCTTTTTGAAGAGCATAAAATTGAAAAGGTGAAAAGCATCATTAAAGGTTATAAAGATTATAAAAAGAACAAATTTGGAAAATACAGCTCTCTATAGTGACCCCTATCAGAAAGTGTATATCATTATTGTTAACTATAAGGGTTGGCGTGATACAATAGAATGTATAGAAAGCTTACTTTGCTTACAGTATTCCAATTGGCAAGTTCTTGTTGTAGATAACAATTCTCCTAATAATTCATTAGAAGAACTTAAAAACTGGTCAGAAAAGAAAATGCTTCCTGGGCAAACTCATTTTATAAATGAAGATGAGATTTTAAACACCGACAATAGCTGTCTGAACGCACAAATACTAGTTATCAAAGCCAAAAATAACAGCGGATTTGCTGCAGGTAATAACATTGCAATAAGGTATGCGTTGTTGCAGAACGAATTTGAGTTCCTGTGGTTACTTAACAACGACACGACCGTAGCGCCTGATAGTTTATCGGAACTGGTAATGGCTGCAAAAAACCAGCCCACTGAAAATAAAACTGGTATTTGGGGGTCAAAATTACTTTATTACCACAAGCCGGAAATGATACAGGCGATAGGTGGTTCCCTTAATCATTCCCTATTTACGACCAGCCATATCGCAGAAAATAAATTGGATAGTGAGGAATATAATTACCTGAAACATGGTCAGGATTATGTTGTTGGTGCTTCCATGTTCTTAAGTAAAAACTTTGTTGATGTTGTTGGTCTGATGGATGAAAACTATTTCTTATACTTCGAGGAGCTTGACTGGGCTACCCGGGCATTACGGAATGGCTTTGCTTTAGGATTTGTTGGATCAAGCAAAGTTTATCATAAAGAGGGTCAGACCATAGGTTCGAGTTCGCAAGGAAGTAAAAAGAGTATCTTAGCAGACTTTCATGGGATCAGGAGCAAGATTAACTTTGTAAAAAAACATTACCCCAACAAGATAGTGCGCTTGTATTTTCTGCTATTTTTATCCGTTATACTGCGTTTGTGCAGGTTCCAGTTTAAAAGAGCTGTTGCTATTATATCGCTTATGCTTAACCCTTCCAAATAATGACCCTGCCACTTAAAGCATCCTTATCAGCTATTTGGATAAATTCGCTTATTGGGGTGTTACTGTTCAACGGGTTTATCACCAATTTTTTTCTGCTTTCTTCAAACGCAAATACAGGCACCATACTAATTGATTTGCTCATACTTAGTATTACGCTGCACCTAATATTCTCATACGTTTATATTTATAACCGTCAGGTAAGTTTAAACATTACATATATCTCCTTGTTTTCTTTTTGGCTTTTCCTGGTGGGAGCGACAGTCTTTAAAACAGTTTTTTTTGATCACAATGCAATCAACGAAAGGGTTTTAGGCTTCAGGAACAACTTGCTCTATATTATCCCCCTTTTTTTCATTCCCCTGTTCTTTAAAACCGAGCAAAAAATTAACCGCTCTCTGGCCCTTTTCTTGTTTTGCGGGCTGTTGCTAATCTTGTTTTCATACATACAGTTTGCATTTAGCAACCAGCTTCCAGACTCTCTTATTGTTTTAAAAGGCGAGTCCAGGTTTGGTTTTTACGGAAACTCCATTATTAGGCCAACAGCTTTACTTGGTAACACCATCATTTACTCCAGTTTCACAATCATACTTTTTAGCCTTTTTCTGGCAAAGCAACTTTACACTCCAAACACACGATACCTGATGGCGTTAGCCCTGATTGCGCTGGCAAACCTTTTAACATTTACTCGTGCAAGTTTAGTGGGCTTAGTTATAGTTACTGTCATTAGCCTTACGCTTAAGTATGCCCGTTTTACTTACACTTTTATATTAAGGGTTATAAGTGCTCTGCTGTTGTGCGTTGCACTTGTATTATCTGTACTTATCATCTACCAGGACTCTTTTTTTCTGACCCGCCTCGCCGGTAAAGACCCTAATTCCCAGGGTTCTAACCAGGAGCATTTTCAACAAATTAACGATGCTGTTAAATATATTATAAAAGAACCATTTACAGGAGCAGGATTAGGTACCCAGGGGCCGAGCGGTTCCATGGAAAATAAGATAATTACAGATGGCTACTGGCTACAACTATTTCTTGAAAACGGTATTCTGGTAGGGTTATTCTATGTCTTATTCTATATTGCCTGTGTGTTTTTTGCGATCACTACTTTTTATAGAGCAAATAATATTTTACTTAAACAGTTAAGTATGGCATTTGTATGCTTTAGCTGTTATTTTTTTGCCGCCAGCGTGCTCAATTCCGCTTTTATAGGCAGAACCAATTTTATTGTTTATTGGGTGTTGCTCGGCCTGCTAGTTGCTCAGAACTGGAACATTAGAAGGGGCTTGTATGCGTAGCTTAACAATTGATGCCAGGATGATGAACGCCTCAGGAATCGGTGTCTATTTACAAAATATAATACCGCATCTTATCGGGCAGTTCCAAATCACCCTGCTTGGCAACAAAGCAGAATTACTAACAAATTCCTGGTCAAAAGAAGTAACTATCATTCCTGCTTTGTCTAATGTCTATTCACTGAAAGAACAACTTGAGTTACCCCTTAAAACACCAAAAAGCGATATTTTTTGGTCCCCGCACTTTAATGTCCCTGTATTACCTGTAAACACTCTAAAGCGGGTTGTTACCATTCACGACACCTACCACCTGGCACACTGGAATACCCTTACATTGCCACAAAAGGTCTACACAAAAATTTTATTTAAAACGGCCTCCAGGCATTCCGATAAAATTATAACCGTGTCTGAGTTTTCTAAAAAGGAAATCGTTAAATACACTAATGTACAGGAGGAGGTAGTAACTGCTGTTTATAATGGTGTAGCTGGCGCTGATTTTAAAGTACAGGACAAAACTAAAGCGAAAGAACGAATTGCTACCTTATACCCTAACTTTCCAGCAAAATATATACTTTTTGTAGGGAACGTAAAGCCCCACAAAAACTTGAAGACGCTATTAGAAGCATTCTCCCATCTAAAAAATAAGTTAAAGCAGGATTTTGGTTTGGTAATTATTGGAAAGAAATCAGGTTTCATTACAAATGATGATCACGTACTGAAATTGATCGAGGAGGACACCTTTTTGAAGAGCAAAGTGTTTTTTTCTGATTTTGTACCCTTTGAAGATTTGCCTCTCCTATATAACGGCGCTTCATTGTTTGTTTTCCCCTCGCTTTACGAAGGATTTGGGTTGCCACCACTCGAAGCGATGGCCTGTGGGTGTCCTGTGGTAGCATCTGATGCAGCTAGTATTCCTGAAATTTGTGAAGAAGCGGCGATCTATTTCTCCCCTACTAATGCACAGGAGTTGGCGCAGCAGATGTTGTTATTATTGAGTGATAGAGCGTTACGGGAGCTACAGATTAAAAAAGGACTTGAACACATTTCCCATTTCTCATGGAAGCGTGCTGCAGAAACGCATGTCACGATTTTTAATAATTTGTTCACCTGATAATATGTCTACCTGTATCATTTTTGGAGGTGCCGGTTTTGTAGGTTCGCACCTTGCTAAATATTTTCTAGAGACTAAACACTTTACGCACGTTCATATAGCTGATCTTAAAGTCTCACCTTTAACCGACCTTCCTTGCATCACTACATCTATTACAGATGTAAGAGAACCCATCCCCTCTGATTTAATAGCCGGCAAAGCAAATTGGATCTACAATTTGGCTGCTATTCACCGAGAGCCGGGACATACTTCTTCTGAGTATTTTGATACAAACGTTCAAGGCGCCCATCATGTATGCGATTATGCCACAACAACAGGGTGCAAAAACATTTTCTTTACAAGCAGCATAGCTGTTTACGGCCCAACCTGCACACCTACAGACGAATCAAAACCAACACACCCGACAACACCCTACGGTCATTCAAAATTAAAAGCCGAACGGATTCATCAGGCCTGGTGTAATATGGCTTCCCAAAACAGGTTAATCGTTAGCCGACCAGGTGTTTTATATGGCCCCGGAGACCCTGGCAACATCATGCGCATGATCCGTGCGATCAGGAAGGGTTATTTTGCATTTCCTTCCGAAAAGAGCATCTATAAATCATATGCTTATATTTATGGTTTTTTAAGTAGCATCCTGTTCGTTATGCAGCAAACAGAAAAGCAGTTTCTCTATAATTATGTTGAAACGCCTACAGAAACCATAGATAAGATTGCAAGAGCTGTTAAGTCTGAGTTTGGTAGTAAATTCCCCCTCGTGGCACTGCCACTTGCGGTGCTTGTGCCAGTAGCCAGGTTCTTGTGTCTGATTCTGGGTAACAGTAGCCCTATACATCCAGAGCGTGTGAAGAAGGCTGCAACGCCTACGCATATTATTCCTGGCAATTTGATTCGCTTGGGATTTGTGTTCAGGTTTAGCTTTCAAAACTCTGTAAAGCATTGGTTAGAAATTTCTCCCGAAGATTTTAAATAATTATATTTTGAAAATAGCGATCGTACACGAGTGGTTTGTAGATTATGCTGGTTCTGAGAAAGTGGTAGAACAGCTGTTGCACATTTTCCCGGAGGCAGAGTTGTTCTCTGTTATAGAATTTATGCCACCGCATTTGAAGAAGCATATCTTAAATAAAGAGGTGAAAACAACTTTTATTCAAAATCTGCCATTTGCAAAAAAACATTACAGAAATTATTTGGCACTAATGCCTATGGCCATAGAGCAGTTAGATGTTTCTTCATTCGACCTGGTGATCAGCAGTAGCCATGCTGTTGCAAAAGGGGTAATCACGCATGCGAATCAAATGCACATCTGCTATTGCCACTCTCCCATACGTTATGCATGGGATCTGTATCACCAATATATTCGGGAAGCAGGGTTAACCAAAGGCATAAAGGCTTTTTTTGCAAAAGCCGTCTTGCATTACATGCGAATTTGGGATTTTACGACGGCAAACAGAGTTGATCTTTTTATTGCCAATTCCCATTATGTATCCCGACGTATCGCCAAAATTTATAACAAAGAGGCCTTTGTAATCTATCCCCCTGTAAATGTGGATGGTTTCGAGTTGGTTACTCAAAAAGATGACTTCTATTTAACCGCCTCTCGCATGGTGCCCTATAAGAAGATCGATCTGATTGTGGCAGCGTTTGCTTCGCTTCCGCACAAAAAGCTGGTAGTGATCGGTGACGGTCCGGATTTTGACAAAATTAAAGCGAAATCAACAGAAAACGTGAAATTTATGGGTTCCCAATCTTTTGAAGTACTAAAAACGCATATGCAAAAAGCTAAAGCATTTTTATTTGCAGCCGAAGAAGACTTTGGGATCACCCCGGTTGAAGCCCAAGCATGTGGAACACCAGTTATTGCCTTAGGCAAAGGTGGGGCCAAAGAAACGATTATTCATGGAACAACTGGAATCTTATACAAAGAGCAAACCGTTGCCTCACTACTAGAGGCAATCAAGTTGTTCGAATCAAATTCTATCAATTTTGATCCGCTTATAATCAGAGCAAATGCCGAAAGGTTTAGTGAAGCGAAATTCAAAGAAAATATTAAGGATTTTGTGGTAACTCATATGCAAGCTACTACTCTGCAAAATGTATAATATCACTTTAGAAACCTTTAAAAGTCGGCTCCCCGACTTACTGTTTCTTGCACTAATCGGATTTACACTATCCATGCCTTTTTCAATTCAGGTAAATAGTGTTTTTATAATCGTATCCAGTATTCTCTGGTTGTCAAATAAAGCATACAGGCAAAGGCTTTCAGCAGCTTTACAAATACGCGGAATTCAACTACTACTTCTTTTCTTGGCCATTCATGTCATCAGTTTTTTTATAAGCAACAACAAGTCAGCTGCTCTTTCTGATCTGGAACTGAAGGCTTCACTCCTGGTTCTACCATTGTTATTCCATACAATCGAACTGCGGAAAAAAAGAGCCCATATCTTACTGCAATCATTTGTTGTAGCCTGTTTTTTAGCAACTTCCTATAGTTTATTCTCACTGGTCTATGATGTGGCAATTAATAAAATGCATAGAGCAACAGGGCAATTCCTTGGTGTAGACTGGGTTTATTTTTCTTTCTTTTTAACAAAACAAATCAACCTGCCTTCCCCATACTTTAGCATGTACCTGGTAATGGGGAGTTTTATTGTAGGATATTTCCTGCATAAAGATTACTTCACCAGTGGCTTTCAAGTCAGGACATGGGCCTACATGGCATTATTGGGTTTCTTTATTGTCTTTATAGTGCTGTTATCGTCCAGAACAGCCTTGGCAGCTGGTTTAGTCATAAGTACACTTATAATTTTAGTGTATCTTATCAATAGAAAAAAGTATGTCTACGCAATTTTTGCTGTTCTCTCCATTTCTGCTGCCACATACGCAACAGTTGAACAAGTACCTTACCTCAAATTAAAATTGCAGGAAATGAAAGGAGTAGAGCAACGCAGGCAAATTTGGGAAAGTAGTGCTGGTTTGATCTCTGAAAATTTATGGGGCGGGGTTGGCATCGGTGATACAAAGGATAGGCTTACGATCGCATTTAATGCGCGCAATTACCAGGAAGGGGTTTTAAGTCGGTTTGATCCTCATAATCAGTTTATACAAACTGCGTTGGCATTAGGCATATTTGGGCTATTAGTGTATCTCACAATTATGATATATTATCTAATTCAATCCCACGTTCATAAAAATATGCTGTTGGCAGTTTTCATCGCTCTTTTTGCTTTTTGCGGAGTTACAGAAAGTAACTTGAGTACACAGAAAGGGGTTGTTTTTTTCTCCTTCTTTATCTCACTTCTTGCAGTTACAAAAACTCAGAACACCTCCCCTCCAATTGAAACTGATTGTACAGTACTGATCGGAAGATGAGAAATTATTTGCCCCAACAAGCCTGTTGCGGTTATATTGCCTGCTAGTTTACCCAAATACGAATAGCAATGGTTTGTAACCTAATACTATATTAGTCATATTTGCTAATATTTAAACACATGCCAGGATTATACAATAAATTTGTAAGATTAATACATTCTTCTGGTGACATAGCAGCCATTCTCCTTTCAACTTTTGCTGCTTATAGTTTGGCTCAGAAAGAAGCTGTATTACTTTTTTCCGAAAGCATCAATTTCCTTTTGTATGCTTTCGTTGTATGGATTACCTGTACGCTCTTATTAAGTACATACAAGTATTATAGAGTTGCCCGTACAAGAAGAATCCTTCTGGACGCTATTAAGGCTGTTCTACTTTATATTGTTTTATTAGAGGCAGTAGTCAATAATTTAGACAACTCCTTTCCCAGACATTTCCTGTTTTATCATTACCTGGTATTTGTTATTTTAGTGCTTCTTTGGAGGGTAATGGCAACTTACGCCATGCGGTATCTGCGGAAGAGAGGATACAATTCCAAAAAAGCCATTATCGTAGGATATGGCGCAATCGGTATTGAACTCCGGAATTTCTTTAAAAGTCATCCGGAATATGCCTACGTATTTGAAGGTTTTTTTGATGATCAGGCAGTGGATCAACCCGAAGTTGTTGGAAAATTGAGTGATATCGAAAAATTTGTCCTGGAAAATGAAGTTAATGAGATTTACTGTAGCCCCTCTACGCTTAAAAAGGAACAAGTAATATCGCTGATGGAGTTTTCAGACAATAATTTAGTAAGAATTAAATTTCTGCCTGAACCGTTTAGCTTCGCGTATCAAAATCTTAAAATCGATTTTTATGATATGCTTCCTGTTTTGGTTTCACGATCCATCCCTCTGGATGATGTGATTAACAAAATAATCAAACGTGCCTTCGATATTTTTTTCTCGCTGGTAATTATAACTTCCCTTTTATCGTGGCTGCTGCCCATACTGGCCGTCATCATAAAAATCGACTCTAGAGGACCTGTTTTGTTCGGCCAGATACGTTCAGGAATCAATTATAAAACATTCCGTTGCTGGAAGCTTCGATCGATGTATATTAACAACGAGGCCAATTCTCAGTTTGCCCGACGCGGCGATGCCAGGATCACACCCATTGGTGCTTTCCTCCGCAAGACCAGCCTGGATGAACTTCCTCAGTTTTTTAATGTGTTACTGGGGCAAATGTCAATTGTCGGGCCACGCCCCCATATGTTACAAGCAGACAAGCAATACGCTCTGATCGCAGAAAAATACCGTGTCAGGCATTTAATTAAACCAGGGGTTACAGGCCTTTCACAAGTCCGGGGCTACCGCGGTGAAACGACAGAGAACTTTCAAGTGCGTGGCAGAGTAAAACTTGATATTTTTTACCTTGAGAATTGGACTTTTGTGCTCGATTTAAAAATTATTTACTATACTGTGTACAATATCATTTTTGGAGACAAGCATGCCTTTTAATAACAGTTTCATTGAATTTATTGAATGTGTTATTTGTAAGTATTAGTCCTATATTACCCTTAAATTGAGTACAACCAGCTGCTTATGACATCCGCCCCTAACCCACCCTATGACATAGCGGCTTCTATTGTGGCATTTAATAACAAGCCTGAAGTGGTAAACAGAGCCATCGAGAGCTTTCTGAATACCAGCCTTCATGTGCATGTGCTGGTCATCGATAATTCCAAAACGGATAAGCTTAAAAGCAGCTTAATCCAGGACTGCAGGGTAACGTATATTTTCAACGCGCATAACAAGGGGTTTAGCAAAGCGCACAACCAGGGCATAAACTACTTCAGAAATAAATGCCGCTATTTTTTGGTACTTAACCCTGATGTATACTTCGAGGGAGAGGTGCTGGAAAGCCTATACCAGTATATGGAGTCACATGCCGACACCGGTGTTATTGCGCCCCGGGTTCTATATCCATCCGGTAAGGTACAGGTGTCCCGACGCATGGTGCCCAGCCCGGTAGACCTGTTCATCCGCCGCTTTCCGTATGCTAAAACGCTCTTTTCCGACCAGGTTAAAAGCAGCCAGTATGAGGATGTGGACAGCCAGCAAACCTTGGAGGTGCCTTTTTTACTTGGTTGCTTCCTGTTCACCAGAATGGAGACGCTGGAAAAAATCGGCGGCTTCGACGAGCGGTATTTCGTGTACATGGAAGACCTGGATCTGTGCAGGCGCATTGCGCGGCACCACAAAGTTGTGTATTACGGGAAGAGCAAAATTTACCACCTGTACCAGCGCGCCTCTTCTAAAGACCTGAAGATGTTTGCCTTGCATACTATTTCGATGGTAAAATACTTCAATAAATGGGGATGGTTGTTCGATGCGGAGCGGCTCCGCATCAACGAGGCGGCCTACCTTAAGAAGACTTATGTTTACAAAGAAAAAGTGCTTCAGCCAGAAGAAGCGGTTACTTCCTTGGTAAACTCTTACTAAAAAGCACACAGCGCATTTTTGACAGGCAATTCCCAAAGGATTTCCCTCCATATTCCTTCCTTTCCTTTGCTTTTAGTAACTTCGCCGGCTAACAGGCATTCGAATGAGCAAAGAGAAACCCTCCATTCCCAAAGGAACACGCGATTTTGGCCCCGCTGTGGTGGTCAAACGCAACTACATATTCAACACCATTAAGCGTACCTTCGAGAAGTTCGGCTACCTGCCCTTAGAAACGCCTGCCATGGAGCAACTCTCGGTGCTTACGGGCAAGTATGGCGATGAAGGCGACCAGCTAATCTTTAAGGTATTGAACTCAGGTGATTTCCTGGCCAAAACCAGGGAGGAAGACATTGCCCAGGGAGCGAAGCACCTGACACGCAAGATCTCCGAGAAAGCCCTGCGTTACGACCTTACAGTTCCGTTTGCCCGTTTCGTGGTAATGAACCGCAACGAGATCACCTTTCCTTTCAAGCGATACCAGATCCAGCCTGTCTGGCGGGCCGACCGTCCGCAGCGTGGGCGCTACCGCGAGTTTTATCAGTGCGATGCGGATGTGGTGGGCACTAACTCACTGCTTTGCGAGGCCGAGATCGTGCAAATGATCGATGAGGTGCTGACCACCCTGGGCCTGACCGACTTCACCCTCAAAATAAATCACCGGGGGGTGCTGGCCGGCATTGCCGAGGCCATCGGCGAGAAAGGCCGCGAAGGCGATATCTGCGTAGCCATTGATAAGCTGGATAAGATCGGGGCCGAAGGCGTTCGCAAGGAGCTGCTGGAGCGCGGCATTGCCGCCGGGGCGATTGCTAAACTGGAACCACTTTACTCCTTGCAGGGCTCCAGCGAGCAGGTGCTGGCGCAATTGCAAGCTATACTTGGCCAGACTGCCGAAGGCCAGCGCGGCCTGAACGACCTGCGCGAAGTATGGCAGTACCTGAACGAGTTGGGAAGTTTTGCCCTTCAAACGGAAAACCCATCGGGGCAGCCTCGGCTGGCCCTCGATGTTACGCTGGCACGGGGCCTCTCCTACTATACCGGCTGCATTTTCGAGGTGAAGGTAAACAACGTGGGCATGGGCAGCATTAGCGGCGGCGGCCGTTACGACAACCTCACTGGCATGTTTGGCCTGCCTGGTGTTTCGGGCGTGGGCTTCTCTTTTGGCGTGGACCGTATATATGATGTACTGGAGGAGCTTGACCTGTTCCCGACCAGCAGCCAGGTAGGCACCAAGGTGCTCATCGTGCAGTTCGATAAGCAATCAGAGCTGTACTCCCTGCCCCTGCTGCAGAAGCTGCGCGATGCCGGCATTGCCACCGAGCTGTATCCAGAGGCTGCCAAACTGAAGAAACAGATGAGTTACGCAGACCAGAAAAACATCCCGTTTGTGATGCTTGTGGGCTCCGAGGAAATGAGTACCGGAAAGCTGAAGCTCCGCGATATGCAGACAGGTGAGCAGGATGAACTATACATTGATGATATTATCGCCCAACTAAGACCATAGGATAAGCTGTATGAGCCACGTGCACCATATCTCCGGCGAGCACCTTAGCCTGGAGACAATCGATAAAATAATTACAGCGCAATACACCCTGTCCCTGTCTGAAGAGGCAGTAGACCGGATCACGCGCTGCTTCGATTACCTGCAGCAGAAAACTAAGGAGTCGGACCGGAGCATTTACGGCATTAACACCGGGTTTGGCTCGCTTTGCAACAAAAAGATCTCACCCGCCGATCTGGAGCAGCTGCAGGCAAACCTGATGATGTCGCATGCCTGTGGCACGGGTGCCGAGGTGCCCGCTGAGGTTGTCAAGCTGATGCTGCTGCTTAAAATCCAGTCGCTGGCTTATGGCCACAGCGGTGTGCAGCTGCAAACGGTAAAGCGGCTGATTGATTTCTTTAACCGCGGTATTTACCCGGTGGTGTACCAGCAGGGCTCGCTGGGCGCAAGCGGCGACCTGGCTCCCCTGGCGCACCTCTGCCTCCCCCTTATCGGAATGGGTGAAGTATACTTCCAGGACTTTAAACTCGAAAGCCGGCATGTGCTGGAGATGTTCGGTTGGGACCCCATCGCTTTAAAGGCCAAAGAAGGCCTGGCTTTGCTAAACGGCACCCAGTTTATGGCTGCCTACGGCACTTTTGTACTTTTAAAGGCCCGTAAATTGTCCATGGCCGCTGATACGATCGGGGCCCTCTCCCTGGATGCCTTCGATGGCCGGTTAGAGCCGTTTAACGAGCTCATCCACCGCATCCGTCCGCACGAGGGGCAACAGCAGACCGCCGCCACCATACGCCGGCTGCTGGTGGGCAGCGAGCTCATCGCGCAGGAGAAACAGCATGTGCAGGATCCCTATTCCTTCCGTTGCATGCCGCAGGTGCATGGGGCATCCAAAGATGCCATCAAATATGCCGAGCGGGTATTTCTGACCGAGATCAACGCTGTTACCGATAACCCGAACATCTTCCCCGACGAGGATGAGATCATCTCCGGGGGCAACTTCCATGGGCAGCCGCTGGCGCTGGCGCTGGATTTTCTGGCCATTGCCCTGGCTGAGCTGGGCAGTATATCCGAGCGCCGCACCTACCAGCTTATTTCCGGCCTTAGGGGCCTGCCCGAATTTCTGGTGGCAGAACCGGGCCTGAACTCCGGCTTTATGATCAGCCAGTATACGGCGGCCTCCATCGTCAGTCAGAACAAACAGCTGTGCACCCCGGCTTCTATTGACTCCATCCCTTCTTCCAACAACCAGGAGGACCACGTAAGTATGGGTGCCAATGCCGCTACCAAGCTCTACCAGGTAGTGCATAACCTGGAGCGGGTGCTGGCCATAGAACTGATGAATGCCGCACAGGGAATCGAGTTTAGGAAACCCACCAAAACCTCCCCTGTGCTGGAAGAACTGGTCATAAAATACCGTGAGGTGGTGCCTTTCGTTTCCACCGACAGGATCCTGCACAAGGATATCATGGCCAGTATCGCTTTTTTGAGAAGCCTTGAGCAGGTTTAAACGATTCGTGATGTATACTTTGCAGCGCGGCTATACTTGGCTAACAGTATAGCCGTTCTTGTTTTATACTTTACTTTATTTTTTTAGGTAAATTCGTTAAGCATCCATACAAACCAGTTTTGCATTGAAAAAAAGCTTTCTCATACTCCTGTTTTTGCTGATCAACTGTTTTGCGGCAGTAGCCCGCGACAGGTGCTTTCAGGCATTTAACAGCATGGGAAAGGCAGTGGACAAGTTTTGTGTGGGGGAACGTATTACCTTCCGGGACTGCGGCGGCGTAGATGCCGACAAGGAATACTACGATTACGACAAAAGCGACGGCCTGAATTTTACCGCCCCCGAGGCCACTCAAAAGTATTATACCTACACCAAACCTGGCAAGGTAACCGTCACGCAGTTAGGCAACCTGAATGGCAATACAGACTCATTTGAGCGTGAGTTTGAAGTGATAGATGCCCCAGCCCCTATCTTCACTGCCAGGGCATGCGCCAGCAATCGGGTAACGCTCACATTAACCGACACGCAATACGACAGTTACACCGTAAATTACGGCGACGGAACCATACTGCCCCTCAGGCCGGGTTCTGATAACCAGTATACTTATAAAAGCACAGCCACCTATACTATAACCGTTAGCGGAGCCTATGCCGGCGCCTCGTGTAGTGGCAGCAGCACACAGGAGGTCACGCTGCTTTCTCCCCCGCCTACCCCCCTTATTCAGTCGATAACCGTTTTACAGCAATCACCTGCCGGGCAACTGCAGTTTGCGCTGCAACAGTTGCAGGCCGGGTATAACTATGTGCTCGAAGCCGGCGATGACAGGCTTGGCTATCAGCCGGTAGCCACTCTCACTAACATTTCCCAGACAACCCTAACCTATACTTTAAGCGACTACAACACTGTAACGGGTACAAGTTTTCGGGTTCGGCCCCAGGATGATTGCGAATCCATTATTGCTTCCTTCTCCAACAGCCTCAGCAACATAGCCCTGGGCGTTACGGCAGCCAATGAGGAAGCGCTGCTCACCTGGGATACCCCCCCAAACATCTTTCGGGCGTATGAGATTTACAGAGACGGCGTTCTGATCGGTACCTTACCCGATTTGAGTTCGCGGTATACTGACAAAGGACTACGCTGTGGCCAAACTTATGCGTACACTGTAAAAGGGCTGACAACCAATGGCAATTCCTCACTATCAGCAGCCCAAAAAATACCAATTACCTCGGGTTTAACCCCACCGCAAGCGTACCTGCTGTCCACGTATAATGCTGCCAACGAAGTAGTGCTTACAATCAGTTTACCTCAGGGCGTGCAGGCGCAGAGAATAATTGTGCAGAAAAGTGTGAACGGCGCAGCCTACCAGCAACTGGCGACAGGCAGCCAAAATACTTTTACCGATGCTCTGCCGGCTCCTGTACCTGTGTGCTACCGCGCAACTTACACTGATCTTTGCGACAATACTTCGGATTACAGCAATGCTTCCTGCCCGATGTTGTTGAGCGCCGCCAAACAGGGAGATGCGGCGGTTATTTTAAACTGGAGTGCGTATGTAGGTTTTGCCAAAGGCGTGCAACAGTATGCTGTAGAGTTGCTCGACGATGCTGGCAATATTGTGCAAACGTACCCTGTTAATGGCGTTTCTTATACTGATAATGCACTTAGCAGCGAACTACAGGTGTTGCGTTATCGCATTAAAGCTACCTCAAACAACAGCAGCGAGAGCACCTATTCAAACACGGTAACGCTTGAGCAGGAGGTGGCGCTATACGTGCCAAGCGCTTTTTCACCGAATGACGATGGGCTAAACGATACCTTTCAGGTAAAAGGCAAGCTATTCAGCAAGTTCACTATTAAAATATACAACCGGCTGGGCCAGGTCGTTTATACGTCTGCTGACGCAGCAGCGGGTTGGGACGGTACTTACAAAGGGCAAAAACTTCCGGACGGAGCCTATGCTTACGAGATTACCGTGCAGACCAGCTTTGGGGCTACCAAACGGCGCACGGGAACTGTTACGCTTATCCGGTAGCAAGGGCTCCTGTCAATTTCAACAGTTTAAAGCATCCTGCGGTTTTGCTCGTATATTTGCAAATAAACGCTTTGTTACAGCGTGTACCCTTACCTAAAAAAAGAAACTATGTTTGATATGTTCGGCATGATGGGCAAAATGAAGGAAGTCCAGGCCAAAATGAAAGAAGCACAGGAAAAACTCAAGGACATTACCGTGACAGCTGAGTCAGGTGCTGGGCTTGTAAAAGCCACCGTAGACGGACAGCGAAAGCTGATCCGAATTGAAATTGACGAATCCATACTGAACGCCAACGACCAGGATATGGTGAATGACCTTGTGGTGGCCGCCGTAAACAACGCTATGCTGACAGCCGGAGAGCGTGCCCAGGAAGAGATCAAAAAGAGTACGGAGGGGTTATTGCCAAACATTCCAGGCCTGGATCTCGGAAGCTTTGGCTTATAATCCGGTGCAAACCGCTGTCGTGATTCTAAACTGGAACGGATTGCGGTATTTACAGGAATTTCTGCCGTCGGTGGTGGCGCATAGCGGCCAATCTGAAGTAATAGTGGCCGACAATGCCTCTACCGATGGTTCTGTCGCCTTTGTGCAGACGCATTTTCCACAGGTGCGCCTCATCCTTTTAAAGGAGAACCATGGTTTTTGCGAAGGCTATAACAGGGCCCTACAAGAGGTGGAGGCCACTTACTACGTATTACTAAACTCCGATGTAGCCGTGCCGGACCACTGGACAGAGCCTATCATTCAATTGATGGAGGCCGACAAAAGCATCGCTGTCTGCCAGCCCAAGATCAACGCCCACCAACACCCCGGTTTCTTTGAGTATGCCGGCGCCGGCGGCGGCATGATCGATACCCTGGGCTACCCGTTCTGCCGGGGGCGCCTGTTCGAGACGCTGGAAGAGGATAATGGCCAGTACAACGATGTGCAGGAGGTTTTCTGGGCTACCGGGGCCTGCATGTTTGTCAGGGCGGAGGTTTTCCATGGATTGGGTGGGCTTGAACCTGCTTTTTTTGCGCACATGGAGGAGATCGACTTTTGCTGGCGGGCAAAAAACCTGGGGTTTAAGGTGATGTATAACGGCCACAGCCAGGTTTACCACGTCGGGGGGGGCACCCTGCCAAAATCTAACCCCCGTAAAACGTTTCTGAATTTCCGGAACGGCTTTGCCCTCCTCTATAAAAACCTGCCGGCCAACGAGCTGATCCCTACCCTGGTGCTTCGGATAATGCTAGACTGGATCGCGGCGCTGCGCATGCTCCTGGCAGGCCAGACCAACGATGCGAAAGCTGTGCTGGAGGCCCATGCAGATCTTTTACGCCAACGAAGGTATTGGAGCAGCCAGCGAAAAAAACAGCAGGCCAAAGGCAATTTCCTGCAACAGGCAGGCGTGTTTAAAGGCAGTATTGTCTGGGAGTATTTTGTGCGTCAGAAAAGAACGGTCAGGGAGCTCTAGGCTTACAGGTCCCAGACAGTGCTGCGCTCCCGGCGCAGGTGCTTCCGTACGTTCATCCAGAAAGCCAGCATGAGGTAAATCAAGACAGGTGACCCCATGGTGAGGAAAGAAACATAAATAAAAGTAAGGCGGATGCTGCCCGTTGCAAAGCCAAGTTTTTCACCCAGCATGGTACAAACACCAAAAGCCTGCGATTCGATAAAATACTGTAGCCGTTTCAAATTAAAAGAGGTTATGCTTAAATTTATTTCAATTTTGGCTCCTGTCCAAATGTATGGCCCTATAAAAAATATACACATGGCAGAATCCCACCCTTATACTTCCTGTTTTACGATCAAAGCAGGGTAGCGGATACCCCGGGGAGGGCAAAAGTGGTCAATGCCTGACCAATCTGCCTTGATGTACAAACGATAACATGCTGTAACAGGTCCGATAAAGCCCTGGTCACGAATTATAGTGCGCGGCCCTTGCCTGCTCTACTCCATAAAAACCAGAAGTACATTGTAAATTGGCAGAGTTCTCTTAATTTTACCTCCTGAACCGAGAATTAAACATCTATATGCGAAGTATACAGTTTAGAGAGGCCCTGCGCGAAGCAATGACAGAGGAAATGCGCCGTGATGAAAGCGTTTTTTTGATGGGAGAAGAAGTTGCCGAATATAACGGAGCCTACAAAGTTAGCCAGGGCATGCTGGAGGAGTTTGGCCCCGAGCGCATCATCGATACCCCCATCGCAGAGCTTGGTTTTGCGGGCATAGGCGTTGGCGCTTCCATGAACGGACTTCGCCCTATTATAGAGTTCATGACGTTTAACTTCTCCCTGGTTGCCATCGACCAGGTGATCAACTCAGCAGCCAAGATGATGTCCATGTCAGGTGGCCAGTACTCTTGCCCGATCGTTTTCCGGGGCCCGACCGGTAGCGCCGGAATGCTGTCGTCGCAGCACTCCCAGAACTTTGAGAACTGGTACGCCAACACCCCCGGACTGAAAGTGGTAGTACCCTCTAACCCGTACGATGCCAAAGGATTGCTGAAGTCCGCTATTCGCGACGGGGATCCGGTTATTTTCATGGAGTCTGAGCAAATGTATGGCGACAAGGGCGAGGTTCCGGAGGAGGAGTACCTGATTCCGATCGGTGTTGCCGATGTAAAGCGCGAAGGTACGGATGTAACGATCGTGTCGTTTGGCAAGATGATGAAAGTAGCCTTGGCCGCAGCTGATGAACTTGCCAAAGATGGTATTGAGGCCGAGGTTATCGACCTGCGCACGGTCCGCCCGATAGATTATAAAACACTGATCAAATCTGTAAAGAAAACGAACCGGATGGTGGTGGTGGAAGAAGCCTGGCCTTTGGCGTCGATCTCCGCAGAACTCGCCTATCATATCCAAAGCAACGCCTTCGATTACATGGATGCCCCGGTGAAGCGCGTTACCTGCCGCGACGTGCCACTTCCGTACGCCCCCACCCTGATTGAGGCCTCGTTGCCCAACGTGGAGCGCACCATGGATGCCGTGAAAAAAGTGATGTATAAAGAGGTGTAAACCTTGAATTACCTAAAACACAGGAGGCGGGACTGATCAGTTCCGCCTCCTGTGTTTTAGGTGGTCTCAACTCCATACTTTCCTGCAACTTTAAGGGGTTTAAGACTCTATTGTCCCGTATCCTCCTCTTCAATTTCTTCCACCTTTACCTTTACGGCATGTTCCTCGGGGCGTATGCCATGGTCTCTTACCCTGGAATAGACCTGGGTAAACTCGGCACCCAGCAGAAAGATGATGGATGTATAGTATACCCACACCAGTATGAGCACCAGCGAACCGGCAGCGCCATAGGTGTCAGCCAGCGGATCGTGCTGAAAGTATAGGGAAAGTATGTATTTGCCTATCACAAACAGGACAGCTGTAACCGTGGCTCCCACCCACACATTATACCACTTGATCTTAGCATCTGGCAGTACTTTGAAAACGGCCGCAAAGATGCATGTACTCACCAGCAGGGAAACCAGGATGTTTCCGATTGTGACAAAATACACCGCCGAGCCGGTTAACGTAGAGCGGAGGTAATCGTATACCACGCCCAGCACCACATCCAGCGCAAGCGACACTAAAAGCAGAAAACCTAAACTGACCACCATGGCCAAAGAAAGTACCCTGGCGATCACTAATTGCAACCAGGCCTTTTCAGGCTTCGCTTTCACTTCCCAAATGGCGTTCAGGGAATCCTGTAAGGCCACAAAAACGGTGGTGGCCGTAAAGATCATGGTCATTACGCCCACAAGGGTGCCAATAGAGCTGGCCGGCGATTGACTGGCATTTTCGATGATGCTTTGTATCTGCTCAGCACTGCTTCGCCCTACAATGCCCCCGATCTGATTCACCAACTGCCCCCGTACTGCCTCCTGCCCGAACACGGCACCCGCGATGCGGATGGTGATGATCAGGACGGCCGGAAGGGAAAAAATAGTATAGAAGCCGATAATGGCCGCATAATCCAGTGGATTATCATCTATGAATTCCTTAAAAGTGCGCTTCGTTAGGCTCCAGGTAAATTTAAATCCTTCTTTCATGTGCGATGAGTAGTTGAAAATGCCGTGTAGGGCTTCCGCGTCCAGGCTTATACCTCCTGTCATACGGCACAAACATCGCTTCTGATACCTTTTGGAGGCTGCGCGGGAGGATGAAGCTACTATGATTGTTGTTCAAGCGTCAATCACCAGCTAATCAGTCATACCAAACGGCTACCTGCTCCAGGCTTTTCCGCTTGATGTCTGGTACTTGCACCTCATCGGCAGGATAGCCCACAGGCAATAGCAAAAAAGGGCGTTCGTTTTCAGGCCGTTGCAGCAGCTTGGTCAGGAAGTTCATCGGGCTGGGGGTATGGGTTAACGTAACCAGCCCGGCCTGATGTATGGCAGCGATCAGAAACCCGCAGGCGATGCCCACCGACTCGGCCACATAGTAGTTGTTGCGCTTGCTGCCATCCGCTTTAAAATCATAGGCCTTCTTAAACACCACGATCAGCCAGGGCGCCACCTCCAGGAAAGGCTTTTGCCAGTCGGTGCCGAGGGGAGCCAGGTCCTCGAGCCACTCGGGTGTCATGCGCCCGTTGTAGCTGTCGTATTCCTCCTTCTCGGCCGCGGCCCTGATCTGCTGCTTAAGCGCCGGGTTCGAGATGATGCAGAAAGTCCAGGGCTGCTTGTGCGCCCCGGATGGTGCGGTGGCTGCTGTCCGGATCAGCTGCTCTATCACCTGCCTGGGAACCGGTTTGTCAGAAAACGCACGAACAGACCGTCGCTGGTCCATCCGGTCATAAAAAGCCTCAGCGCTTCGCACCGTTTCTTCCGGGGTAAACTGCAATGGGTGGTAAGTAATAAAGGGGTATGCGGTTGCCGACATAGGGGTATAGAATTTTAAACTTTATACTATTGAAATGCCTTAAAGCATGTTTAGATTCTCATTTTACCATCGAAAATAAAACTAACACATGCTTTTAAACTCTTCCGTTTACAGCAAGGTAAGCCTGGCCAGGTAATTCCCGGCATCGCCTTCGTAAAGCACCTCCAAATGATAGCCATGCTTTTCAGCATAGTCTTCCAGAATGGCCGGATCGATAAAAAGCCAGTCGAACCAGCCGCTTTCCTGCTCCTTGTATTTCATGTTGTATTTCACCACGCCGTAGTAGCCAGCGTTCAGGTCCACCAGAAAAGAGCCATCCTCCTCCTCAAACATATACAGGATATCAGAAGACTCCAGCAGGATCTGCCCCGAAGGCTTTAGCAACTTTTTTGCGTATTCCAAATAATGCTCCAGCCCCTCCAGCGTGCCCGCTATCCCGATCCCATTCATCAGCATCAGCAGGGTGTCAAATTCGCCGCTCACATCATACACGCTCTTATGCACGACCTGCTGCACCCCTTGCAGCCGCATGGCCTCCACAGCACCAGCTGAAATATCCAGGGCAGTCACCGTTGTTCCTTGGTCCTGCAAGGCCAGGGTATGGCATCCGGCTCCGGCGCCAATGTCCAGCACGGTTCCTTTACAGCTTTCCAGAGCGAGTTTCTCCAGTTCAGGCATTTCGTTTAGCTGCCTGAAGAGGTACTGCACCGGAATGTGGTCGTCTTCCGTCAAGTTACTTTCCACGGTTATCATCGCCTGCTTTTCGCCTGCCATAAAATCCAGTAAAGCAAGGCCGATTGGGTCGTTTGTAGTCATATGGTTAATTAAACAAGTGCAAAGTAAGGCACAATTTAGGTATTTAAGAAGAAAGGTAGCACAAATCCAATTATACTTAATCCTAAATATATTGCAATTGAACTACAGCTCAGCTACTTACCTGTTTTTGCATGAACCAGCGTATTGCATTAATCAAAAATTTATGTAGATTTAGCTGTAGAAAAACGTTAAGCATATGAGTGCAGCAGTTTATAGTCATCTTCAGCTTATGAATACAAAACTGGAAATCAAGTATTTACGCTTAGAGAAATCACGGAACCGTTTGCTTGATGAGCTCGACGGATTGGATGATACTTTACTGAATACTTCTATAACGAATGGCAAGTGGTCTATTAATCAAACCATCAGCCACATGATTCAGGTGGATAAGCTGACAACGGGCTATGTGCAGAACAAGATTGCGAAGCAGGAGAAACTTGCCTCCTCTACTCTGTCAAATGTTTTCAAGTCGATTTTGCTTAAGCTGGCCTTAAACTCTGGCAGAAAATTTAAAGCACCAGCCACTGTAGCAGAAGTACCTGAGCGCGCTTCTATCGCGTCGCTCCGGAAGCAGTGGGATGAGGTGAGGTTTGGCCTGGAGGATGTGCTCACGGAAACGCCTGACCATATGTTGGATCATTACCTTTTCAGACATCCTTACGCCGGCCCCCTGTCCCTCACACAGACGCTAGGTTTCCTGCAGGATCATTTCGATCATCACCTCCGCCAGATACAACAACAAAAAGCGGCTTTACTTAAATAAGCTTCTTCCAATAGTAACTTATAGCGAAAGAATAGTTTTAAAAATGCCTCCCCAATACAAATGGACAGGCATTTTTACTTAAATATTGCATTTCCCGTATTATCTTTATCGCTGACTACGCTTTCCTGCCCAACTAAAAGCTTTAGAGTTGAGTACAAGAGTCTTCTGTTATCCTATGTAACCAAAAAAACACGGCGCATGAGCATGCTTACAATCCAAAATTTTGAGGAGTTCGAAAAATATGAAGGCTCAGAACTAGGCCTGTCTGAGTACCATACTATTACTCAGGAGCAGATTAACAAGTTCGCGGACGCCACCCTCGATTACCAGTGGATACACCTGGACCAGGAAAGGGCTAAGGCGGAGTCACCGTTCGGAAACACTATTGCCCATGGCTACCTGACCATTTCGCTTCTCCCGTATTTATGGGCACAGATCGTATCCATTGAGAACCTGAAAATGCAGGTAAACTATGGAATTGAGGAACTTCGGTTTAACCAGCCGGTTTTAGTTGATGGCCAGGTACGCTTAAGGGCCAAGCTGCTGTCGTTGAAGAACCTGCGGGGCATAACAAAGGCACAGATCGAGGTTGCAATGGAAATAAAAGACAATAAAAAGCCTGCTTTTACGGGTGTGGTTACTTTCCTCTACCATTTCACAAGTTAAATGATTTGGTTGTTGGCTTGAAGAGGGTATAAAGTATCAACCGCTCTTACTGAAGACCTTTTATCTGGTGCTTCTGTAACAATACTTTCTTAAAGCAACAAACCCTTCGCTTTCGCGAAGGGTTTGTTGCTTTAAGAAAGTATAAGGTCTGTCTTACTTCTCGCTTTTATTTTCATCATCGTCATTCTTGTCCCAGGCACCCTGCCCTTGTTGCTGACTTGCGGTAGCGCCTGTTCCATCTGTACCTAAGTCAACGGCGCCTTTGTAGTTTGCGGTATTTGAGTACTCGTCGGGCATGGGCGTTGCGTTTGCTCTGCTATCGGGTTTGCCTTTTTTATTCTGTTCTTCGTTTTTCTTATCTGTTTTGTCAGCCATAGTTTTCTACTTTAAGTTTTATTTATCAGATAAATGCCCGTAATAATCACAGGCATTACCTTGTATTTGGTACGGCCATCCAGGTTTGGGGTTTTGCAGCTACCATGTCATTTGCTTTTTTGCTACCTTACCCTTCCACACACAAAAAGATAAACTGTGCTCTCACACCGTCATGTCGTATTTTTGGAAGTTGCCCGGCTCCTGAGCTTTACCAAAGCCAGTCAGAGCCTTTTTATCAGCCAGTCTGCTATCAGCAAGCATGTAAAAGCGCTCGAGATATACTACAGAACAGGTCTTTTTGAAAGGTTGGGAAACAGCGTGAACTTAACCCCTGCAGGAAGCCTGCTTTACCAGAAACTTTTGCTGGCCCGCCAGTTAGAGCATGAGTTGTATGCTGAGTTTAAAAGCATCAGCACCGAATTCCTGCCCCAGGTACGCATGATCATTGGCTCCAGCACCACTATCTCGCTGTATATTTTGCCACCCATACTTTCGGAGTTTCTCCAGCATAACACCAATGTGCAGCTGACGCTTGTGAACCGCAACAGCGAGAATATCCTGAAGGCACTACTGGCACAAGAAATTGACCTGGGCATTATAGAGGGGATTAACAAGGTGCACAACGTAACTTATACCCCGTTTATGTCGGATGAGGTAATTGCCGTGTGTGCGGCGCAGAGTCCGTTAAAAGATGCCAGGCTTGAAACAAAAGACCTTTATACCATCCCACTGGCCCTACGCGAGTATGGTTCCGGCACCCTGGCGGTGTTAGAGGAGGCTTTAGAGCGCAAACAGATCAACCTCACCGACCTGCCGGTTAAAATTCGGCTGGGGGGCACGGAGGCGCTTAAAAACTTTGTGCGGGCAGATAACTGCCTCTCTTTTCTGCCCAGGCCCGCCGTGTTGCAGGAACTGGCATCCGGCGAGTTGATAGAGGTGCCGATCAATGGGCTTCACGTAAAACGCACTTTCCATTTTATCCAGCGGAAGGGTACAGAAAATGACCTTTTCTTTAGAGATTTCATCAAATTCGTAAAAGGGCAGTATTCTAAAAAGGAATAGCCCATTCCTTTTTTGTATTTTGTTTCTTCATAGCCAGGCCTTTATTTTCCGTAGTATTTATTTTAAGAATACCATGGAAACCTCAATACATACACCTAGTTACCTCAGTCATTTAAGCTGCTCATCCTGCGGCACCAAATACAATGCCTTTGAGCCCCAGTTGGTTTCGGCCTGCTGCCAGCTACCCCTCGAATCGCGGTACGATACGTCAGAAACAATCAGCAAGCAGGAACTGTCCGCCCGGGTGGGCAGCATGTGGCGCTACCGGGAGTTTTTGCCCGTACTGCACGACGAGAACATCGTTACGCTGGGTGAAGGCTTTACCCCCATACTTCAGTTAAACAACCTGGCCGCAAAGTATGAGTTGAAAAAACTGATGCTGAAAGATGAAGGCCAGAACCCGACAGGCTCCTTTAAGGCCCGTGGTTTGAGCATGGCCATATCCAAAGCAAAGGAGTTTAACGTGCCAGGTTGTATCATACCCACGGCCGGCAATGCGGGGGTAGCCATGGCTGCCTACTGCGCCAAAGCAGGCATGCGGGCCGTGGTGGTCATGCCGCGCCACACCCCTAAGGCGTTCCGGGAGTCGTGTTACTGGTACGGGGCCCAAGTGGAGCTGGTGGATGGCCTGATCAATGACTGTGCCGCCCGTGCCAAACAACTAAACAGCACAGGCGAACTGTTAGACGTGTCTACCCTCAAAGAGCCCTATCGCCTGGAAGGCAAGAAGACCATGGGCTTTGAAATAGCGGAGCAACTGCACTGGGACCTTCCGGATGTGATACTTTATCCTGCCGGCGGCGGCACCGGCCTGATCGGTATCTGGAAGGCATTCAAAGAAATGCAAGCCATCGGCTGGTTGCCTAAAACTATCAAATTGCCCCGCATGATTGCCGTGCAGGCAGCTAACTGCCAACCCCTGGTCGAGACTTTTTTTGGCCGCCAGGCAAATTGCAGTACCTACACCGGCATGCCAACCATTGCCAACGGATTGGCCGTGCCGCGCCCCCTCGGGGAGCTGATGATGCTGCGGGTATTACGGGAGTCAGGTGGAACAGCGGTCAGTGTGTCGGAGGAGGAGATGCTGCAGGGTTTACGGGAATTAGCCAGGGCAGAGGGACTCTTTGTGGCACCCGAAGGAGCTGCTCTTTGGATGGCAACGCGTAAACTGCTGGAGCAGGGCCTGCTTTCTCCGGACGAGAAGATGCTGTTGCTCAACACAGGTTCGGGCGAGAAGTACATGGAAAACGTGGAGGGGAAGTATTAGGCCGAAAGGCACTGCCGCTTCCAAAGAAAAGCGCTAATTTTGCGGGCTCTTACAGCACACCGCTATGAATACCGCAGAATACAAGGAACACTTCTCCAAGAACTTCACACTGGCCTACCCAGTTGTCTTAAGCCAGTTGGGCCATATCATGGTGAGCGTTTTTGACAGCCTGATGGTAGGGCAGACAGGTACGCTCCCGCTGGCCGGAGCATCGCTGGGGAACAGTATATTCACCATCACGCTGGTGTTCGGCTTGGGGGTTTCGTACAGCATTACCCCACTTATAGCGGCGGCAGAAGGCCGACGCAACTATACACGCATCTCATTGCTGTTGCTCAATGGGCTGGTATCCAATGTGTTGCTAGGTATACTTCTGTTTACAGCAGGCTACTTCTTTTCCCCGTACATTACACACTTAAACCAGCCTCCTAAAGTGGTGGAACTGGCAATCCCCTACCTGAACATTCTTTTCCTTTCCATGGTGCCCCTCATGGTGTTTCAGGCTTTCCGCCAGTTCGCCGAGGGGCTTTCGCTCACCAAGCAGGCCATGTACATATCGGTGGTGGCCAACAGCCTGAACATCGTGCTCAACTACATCTTGATCTTTGGGAAGCTGGGATTTGAGCCCATGGGCTTGATCGGCGCCGGCTGGGCAACCCTGGTCTCGCGCGTGATCATGGCCCTGATGATGGCGGGTTATGTACTGTATGCCAAACGATTCGAGATCCTGAGGAAATACCTGAAGCTCCGCCACCTGTCTGTGCTGCACATGTACCATATCTTCCGGCTTGGCCTTCCTATTTCGGGGCAGATGATCTTTGAGATGGGGGCCTTCAGCTTTTCTGCCGTTATGATCGGGTGGCTGGGCGCCAAGGAACTGGCAGCCCACCAGATCGCCATCAACGTGGCTTCCGTCACTTACATGATGGCCAGTGGCATTGCTGCTGCGGCCACCATCCGGGTTGGCAACCAGAAAGGGATGGGCAATTTCAGGGGCATGCGTGTGGCGGGGAACAGCAGCTTTGCCATGGGCATCCTGTTCATGATCGGGAGCGGGCTGCTCATGATCCTGGCCAACAATTTGATCCCGATATTATATATCGATGATCCGGAAGTTATCCATATAGCCTCTACCCTGCTGATCATCGCCGCCCTTTTCCAGATTTCGGATGGCGTGCAGGTGGTGGGCCTGGGTGCCCTGCGCGGCCTGGAGGATGTTCGCGTGCCCAGCCTGATTTCGCTGGTCGCCTACTGGGTGATCGGGCTGCCTGTGGGCTATTTACTTTGTTTCAAAGCCGGACTGGGCGTAAGCGGCGTCTGGACCGGCCTGTTAGTAGGATTATCCGTAGCCGCCATACTTTTGTTCCTGCGTTTCAGGGACTTAAGCAGCAGATACAAAAAAATTGCACAATAGTGCGGCACTAAAAGCATAAAGGTTGCGTTGCTTTTTCTGAAGACCTTTTCACTTTTAGCCAAGTCAAAATGTTTATACTTCCTCTGTCGATGGCGCTCTGGATAGGCACCATTGCCTCTTTCCTGCATCCAAGCACTTCCGCAAAAGCTGCTGAAACGGCCCTGAACGAACCAGTTCGGGCAGCCATCGCGTTTGAGTCTCTCTCCTGGTCTGATGCCCGAAGGCTAACATGGGATGATTTTAAAGGAACGCCGGACGACGGGAGTCTCCACCATGCGCTCACAGCGGCAAACCTGGCAGTAGATGCCAAATGCAGCAGCAATAAACTGTCCTACGAAGTGAAGTGTGTGTTTCTGCCCAACGAATCATGGTCCAGGAACAAGCGCTCTGAAAAGCTACTGCAACACGAGCAATTGCACTTTGACCTGTCGGAGGTGCATGCCCGGCAGCTGCGCAGAAAGCTGCAAATGATGGACACCAGCTGCAGTAACTTGCAGGCCAACCTGAAAATAGCCGTAAAGGGTGCTTTTCAGGAATGGAAAGAGGAGCAGCAGCGCTTCGATGAGTCCAGCAAGCACGGGCTTAACAAAGATGAAGAGTATAACTGGTCTGTAATAATTAGCCAGCGCCTGTACCAGTTGCAGGCATATGCCCAATAAAGTAAACGGGCACATAAAAGCGCCGACCTACACTATGCATGCCGGGGCTTTTATGTGACTGTCGTAGTGTTAGTGCTTGGGCTTTTCCAGATCTTTTGTAGCCGGTCCGGTTATCACTTTACCCAGTGGGTCGAAGCGTGAACCGTGGCAGGGGCAATCCCAGGAGCTTTCCAAGCTGTTCCAACTCACCACACAACCCAGATGCGTACACACAGCCGAGCACTCGTACCGCACACCATCCTGGTCGCAGTACACCGCCACTTTCTCGGTTCCTTTTCGCATGATGCGCCCGGTTCCGGGCATGATCTGCATCTTATCGTCCACCTCGCCAGGCGTTATGTAGTCTTTAAACTGTGCGGCCACGTTCAGGTTCTCTCTCAGAAACTCCCCCGCTGACTTTAGGTTGATTCTGGCGGGGTCATAGAGTTTTGCCCACTCGTTGGTTCGCCCCATGATCAGGTCTGTGATCAGCATGCCGGCAATGGTTCCGTGCGTCATGCCGTGGCCGGAGTCGCCGGTGGCGATATACACGTTGTCTGTGTCTCCCGGATTCCGGCCAATATACGCCAGGCCATCCACCGGTTCCATTACCTGCCCCGACCAGATATACTCCACCAGACCAGCCATCGGAAACTTTAATCTGGCCCAACGCTCCAGTTCCTGCAAGTGCTTCATGGGGTTATCCTCCTGCCCTGTCTTGTGGTCGGCGCCGCCAACCAGCAAAAGGTCCGTATCGCTGCCCCGTGCTTCGGCTCCTAACAAGCGTACGTAGTGGTAAGGGTCGTCCATATCCCAGAACAGAGCATCCGGCACCGACTCTTTCGGCACGGCCAGCCCGACCACATAGGTGCGATATGGCGCCTGCTTGGTGTGGATGGTGACCATGTCGTTCACGGGGGTATTGGTGGCTACCACCAGTTGATTAGCAGAAACGGCATGGCCATCTTCGGCTACCACCGTCACTACAGGACCGGTTTTGAAGTCAACCACCTTGGTACCGGTATAGATCTGTCCGCCCTTGTCGATAAACGCTTTGGCAAGGCCCGCCAGGTATTTCATGGCATGGAACCGTGCTTGGTCAGGGTACTGCAGGCAAGGAAGGGCGGTTAGCGTATCCAGGGGGCATTCTTTTCGCATCACCACATCGTTCCAGCCTATTTGTTGAGTTGCCTCCAGCTCACGCATCAGTTCATCTCCCTGCTCTCTGTTATTGGCAAAAAGGTAACCGTTCACGCGTTTAAAATCACAGTCGATGCTCTCTTCCTCTGCAATCTTCTCGATCATGTCAATCGCACGGGCATGGCTCTGGCAGGCAAGGCGTGCATTCTCCTGACCGAAATTCTTGATAAGGTTGGTAAACCTGTCGTCCAGGGCATTGGAAAGATGCGCTGTGGTCCGGCTGGTTTCGCCGCCACCAATTGCCTTAGCCTCCAGCACAATTACCCGCCGGCCCTCTTTTGCCAGCATATAGGCTGTCGTAAGCCCTGCAATTCCGCCGCCTACCACGCACACATCGCAGGTCAGGTTTCTGTCTAAGGGATGTGTTTCAGGCAAATTAACGTTCTCTACCCAAACAGGTAAGCTACCTCCGGATTCTTTTTTCATAGTTTCTTGATTTTACACAACATTGTGGCAACCCATGCCACAAATGGGATATGCTAAGGATTACGGAGTGCAAAAAGTATAAGTTTCTGAAGTGCAGCCACTGCCAGGTTTAAGGCCATTCCAGCCAGACCGGTTGATTTTAAAAAAAAGCTGAAAAGGAAGCTCCAGTAACTAAGCTGGTAGATGCAGGTGGAACTTTGCTGCTTGTGTTGCCATATGAACGTGCGTGTGCAGAACCAATACGCGCCAGGTGCAGTAAGTAGAAAATGCTTTCTGAAAGCCAACCTTAAATACAGGTCACGAGGCGAGCAACGCGCATGGCAGCATGATTTTTTGTAATAAGAAACCAAACTGATGACAGCAATCCCCAGTGTTTACTTCTTCGCGCTTATTCCCGTTATCTCAATAGTTATAGGCGGTATGCTAGCGCTTTTTAAAACCCCCAGCGGGGCCTTTCGCAGTTCGGTTTTACACTTTACGGCAGGAGTGGTGTTCTCTGTGGTAGGCGTTGAACTGCTACCGGATATAGTTGATAGCCACAGGCCCCTGGAGGTTGGGATCGGTTTTAGCCTGGGAGTGCTTGCGATGCTGCTGGTGAAGTATTTCGCCGACAAGCTGGAAGACGCTGCTGTTGGGGAGAAAAGCAGTGCCCTCCCGCTTGGGTTGATCGTTGCTCTAGGCATTGATCTGGCAATAGATGGCCTGCTGTTGGGTGTTGGGTTTGCTGCCGGAGAAGCAGAGGGAACCCTGCTTTCCGTGGCACTGGCCTTGGAAACATTCTCTTTAGGCCTGGCCGTCGTGCTGGCTTTCGAAAATCCCACGCTCGTGAAACAAAAGATCTTCCTCATTCTGCTAACTTTGGGGGGCATCTTTTTCATTGGGGCTGCGGTGGGCATCTCATTGCTCTCTAACTTATCCGTGGAAGCCTTAGAACTTGTCTTGTCCTTTGGTTTGGCAGCTTTGCTGTATTTAGTGACGGAAGAGCTCCTGACAGAAGCGCACGAGGAGAAAGAAACCGCTTTACAGACCAGCCTTTTTTTTGCCGGTTTCTTGATTTTCTTGCTAATCGGCATGGTAGTTTGAACGCAAAGCGCCTGCAATAATACAGTATCTAGACATTTAGTAAAATTCTAACCTATGCATGCACCCTCAGAGCCACAGGAAACGATAACCTGGCAACATTTTGAGCAAACCGATATACGCGTTGGCACCATTGTAGAAGCGGAGGCTTTTCCGGAGGCCCGCCGGCCGGCTTACAAACTAACCGTAGACCTTGGCCCACTCGGTTTTAAAAAGACAAGCGCACAGATAACAAAGCATTATACCACATCAGAGCTGATCGGTAAACAAGTCATTTGTGTCATCAACCTGGGTAAAAAGCAGATCGGCAATTTTATGTCGGAAGTGCTGGTCACAGGTTTTTCGGACGAGTACGGGGATATCATCCTGGCGCAGCCCGCTGGTTTTGTACCCAACGGAAGTAAACTGCACTAGCGGTTACCCGGCACGCAATGAGGTAGGTGGGCCTCCCGCAGCCCTAAGCTTCGTTTCGCGCACACTCAGCGTGTCGATGATGATCTCATACAAAGCATCCATCTGCTTCAGGTTACCCTGGTAATAGCGGTAGGTATCCCGGAACTGCTGCTCGGTTACCCCGTGCTTCTGCAGTATCTCCTTCTGCCAGTAATTAAAGGCCATGAGGGCGGTATCGGGGTAAATTACTTTCGTTTCAATCTGCGATTCGGCAATGTGGATATCCGCCAGGATCTGTACCATCTTGTCCTGCGGCACCAGATTCCTGGGCCTGTCTGCCGATTGACTGCCACAGCCGAAGAGGCTCAGGCAAAAAAGTATGTAGAAAAGTCTTTTCACAGCTTAAAATTACGATAATATATCCTAATTTTAAAATCTGACGCTTCGGCCTAGATTCATGAAAGAGCTTGTTCAAAAGCTACGAAAGTACGAGATACGCATTCGCAAAGCCATCACCACCCAGATGCAGGGCGACTTCCACTCCGTGTTTAAAGGCACAGGACTGGAGTTTGATGACGTGCGCGCCTACCAGTACGGCGACGACGTGCGCTCCATCGACTGGAACGTGTCGGCCAAGGGGCACGGCACCTTCGTGAAAACCTATCGCGAGGAAAAAGAGCAATCCGTTTTTCTGATGCTCGATGTGAGCGCCTCCCAAAGTATAGGTACCGGCCAGCAACAGAAAATAGACGTGGGCAAGGAGATCTGCGGGGTGCTGGCCCTGTCTGCGGCGCAGCAACAAAGCCAGATCGGCATTATCTGCATCTCAGACCAAAAAGAGAAGTATATTAAACCGGCCAAAGGCATTCAGCAAGCCTACACCATCATCAAAGCCCTGCAGGATTTACTCACAAAGTCTGCCAAAACAAACCTGGCGGCCGGCATCAAACTTACCATGGACATCATAAAACGGCGCAGCATTATCCTGCTGATCTCCGATTTTATAGACGACAACTACGAAAAGGAACTGGCTATGTTGGCAAGGCGCCACGACCTGATCGTGCTCCACTTACTGGATGTGCGGGAGCAGAAACTGCCCGGGCTGGGTATTGTGCCCGTTTTCGACAAAGAAACAGGTAAAACCGTTTGGCTCAACACCTCCGGCGACGAGTTCCAGAAACACTATTTCAGGCAATATGCCGAAAACCAGCAGAAGGTTGTGCGCATCTGCCAGAAATACCAGGCCAATTACCTGGCTATCCAGACAAATGAGGACTACGTGCCCCAGTTAGTAAACTTATTCAGGCTTCGTAACAGGTCTACCAAGAGGAGTGCGTAACATACTTTGCATCATACTGTTTGCTTGCTCGGCGGCAACTACCCTGGCACAGCCTATCCCGAGGCCCGTGGGTAGCTTTAACCAGGACACTATAAAGCTGGGCCAGTTGTTGCAGTACGTGCTAGTGCACCGCCACCCTGCTACGCAGGAGGTGGTCATGCCCGAGGAAAAGTATAATTTCGCCCCTTTTGAGTTTGTGAGCAAAACGTTTTACCCTACCGCTACCAAGGGGGGCATCAGCACCGACAGCGCTCTTTATACCTTGCGCACTTTCGAGACCCTGCCCATGGCTCGGCTTGCTTTGCCGGTGTATGTGCTGCGGGCCAATGATACGCTGGAAATCTACGCCAATACAGATTCGGTGGTGTTGCAACAGCTGGTGACGCAGGTTACCGAACCCCTCCCCATCCAGGCCAATACCACCCTGGCCAGCGTGGAGAAACGCTTTAACTGGCCCATGGTGCTGTTGTGGGTCGTGGCCAGCGCGGTGTTCCTGAGCCTGATCTGGTTTATTTTCGGGCAGGCCATCCGGCGTACCTACAAACTCTACCGCATGCGCAAAGACCATGTGTACTTTGCGAGCCGCTACAACTCGCACCTTGACCGGTTTTTAAAGTCGCAGGCCTCGCAGAGCATGGAAAAAGCGGTTTCGCTCTGGAAAAATTACCTGACCAAGCTGGAGCGCAGCGCCATCAATTCCTTTACCACCAAAGAAATTGTGGAGTATTACCACGACGATGAGGACGTGAACACAGCCCTGCGCATCTGTGACAGGGCCATTTACGGAAACCTGGTGGCAGAGCCCGACCAGGAAACGAACCAGGCCCTGAGTATGCTGCGGCGTTTTGCCAAAGCGCGCTATAAGACACAAAGAGAGATGATCAGAAATGCTAAGAATACCTGATGAGTTCTGGGACTGGCTAAGCCCCTACTGGTTCAGCTACAGCACCCTCCGCTCTTTTGATTGGGTATACCCGCTCGTGCTGTATGCCCTGCCTCTGGTGCCCGTTATTTTCCTGGTGCGCTGGCTGCTCTCGCTTAACACCAAAAACAAGCTGGACCTGGCCTTGTTCGAGGGTAGCCTGCAGTGGCAATGGACCAGCCTGCTGCGCTTTGTGCCGCGCCTTGCCTTTATACTTTTTATGCTGCTGCTATTGGTGGCCCTGGCCAGGCCGCAGCGCGTGAACGAACAGATAGAGCAGACCGCCGAGGGCATTGACATTGTGCTGGTGCTGGATGTGTCGGGCTCCATGGAGCTGGAGGACATCCCTCCCAGCCGCCTGGCCGCCGCCAAAGAGGTGGCGCAGGAATTCATACAGGGCCGGGTGCAGGATCGGATCGGGATGGTGGTTTTTGCCGGCGATGCCTACTCCCTGGCCCCGCTCACCACCGATTACCAGTTGCTGCAGGAAAGCATCAGCGCCATAGACTTTAAGATGATCGCTAACGATGGAACGGCCATTGGAAGTGCTTTGGCAGTTGCCATTAACCGCATGCGCGACTCACAGGCCAAAAGCAAAGTGATCATTCTCATCAGCGATGGTGAGAACACCGCCGGCAGCCTGGATCCGGAGTTGGCGGCCCAACTGGCTTTCGCTTACGGAATAAAACTTTATACCGTAGGAATTGGTAAAGATGGGCAGGTAGCCTACGCATCAGACACCACCGGGCAAACCCTTTACGTGGAAACGCAACTGGATGAATCCAATTTGAGGAAAATAGCGCAGATCGGGCAAGGGCAGTATTTCAGGGCCGACAGCAAAAGTACCCTGCAGGAGATTTTCCGGAACATCAACAAGTTGGAGAAAACCCAGGTGACAGAAAAACGCTTCCGCGACACACGCGATTACTACCAGGTATACCTGAAGTGGGCCCTGCTCTTGTTGCTTTTCTGGATGCTGCTGAAAAACACCTTCATCACCAACATTCTCGAAGATTGAGCGGATGTTTCCGGGGCAGGGCAGATAGAAGGCAGTGCATAAGGGAGTGAATCAGATAAAGAGTCTTTCGTTTAGCGATAAATTTATGAACATTAAAGAGAACATTCTATACTTCGATGAACAGTTGCGGAACACGCCCTGCCGCCTGATAGCCGTAAGCAAAACGCACCCTGCCGAAACCGTGCGGGAAGCGTATGACGCAGGTCATCGGCTTTTTGGCGAAAATAAAGTGCAGGAACTGGTGGAGAAGCGCGAACAACTGCCCCACGACATCGCCTGGCACCTGATCGGCCATCTGCAAACCAACAAGGTAAAGTATATCGCTGAGTTTATCGACACCATCCAGTCCGTAGACAGCCTGAAACTGCTGGTTGAGGTGAACAAGCGCGCGGAACTGTTTAACCGTACCGTGCCCGTAAACTGCATGCTGCAGATCTCCATTGCCGATGAAGCCACCAAATTCGGGATGAGCTATGAGGAGGCCGTGGCGCTGCTACAGTCTGAGGAATACCGGAACATGCGCTTTATCCGGATTACCGGCGTGATGGGCATCGCCACTAACACCACCGATGAAACCAAGTTGCGCGAGGAGTTCCGATACCTGCGGGAGTGTTTCCAGAAACTGCAGGCGACCTTCTTCTTTGCCAACGACGACTTTAAGGAGATTTCAATGGGCATGACCTCAGATTGGAAACTGGCCCTGGAAGAAGGCAGCACCATGATCCGGGTAGGAAGCGGCATTTTCGGCAGCCGGAACTACAACAAGTAGACCTGCATCAACCTTGCTGGCAGATGGCAACCGAAAGTCGTACCCCCCCTAAACCTTACCCCGCTCTCCCGGCTTTTGATCTGGAGGGCCACCGTGGCGCCCGGGGCCTGCTGCCCGAGAACACGGTTCCAGCCATGTTAAAAGCACTGGAGCTTGGGGTTACCACCCTCGAGATGGATGTGCATGTCAGCCAGGACGGCCAGGTGCTGCTCTCTCACGATCCATACATCAATCCGGAGCATGAACTGCTGCCAACAGGCGAAGAGATTCCCCAGGCCGACGCACAAAAGTATGTACTCTACCACATGCCGTATGCGGCTATCAAAGAGTTCGACGTGGGCTCAAAGTTTTATGAACGCTTTCCGGGACAGCGGTTGCTTAAAGCGCATAAACCACTTTTGAGCGAGGTTATTACGGTTACCCAGGCTTACATCCTGGCAAAAGGGCTTGATCCGGTTTTCTATAACATTGAAACCAAGTCTACCCCCCCCGGAGATGGCCAATTACACCCCTTCCCTTCCCGGTTTGTAGAGCAGCTGCTGGCTGTGATAAATGCCCAGGAGATTCAGCCCTATGTCATCATCCAATCGTTTGATGTGCGGACGTTACAGATCCTGCATCAGCAACATCCGCGCATACGCACCTCGCTTCTCGTTGAAAACGAGTTAGAGATGGAGCAACACCTGCAGGAACTTGGTTTTACGCCTGCCATTTACAGTCCGGACCACGCGCTGGTGACCCCTGTCCTGGTCCGTACTGCGCATGCCAGGGGCATGAAGGTCATCCCCTGGACGGTGAACCGCCTGTCGGAAATGGCAGCACTCAAACGCATGGGGGTGGATGGCTTGATCTCGGATTACCCGGATCTTTACAGAAAGTTAGCCTGATATTGCCTCGTTCCACTGTACCGGGCGCTAAAGTGCCGTAGCTGTATCTTTTCTTTCAGCTAAAAGTATACCTTTGTGGTAAGTTCATGTTTAAACAAAACCCATCCTCATGACAGCAAGTGTAGCAGACATCGAAAAAAACTATCGCGCATTCATTAAGCGCATCGTAGAAACCAACAAAGTTTGGGGCCTGACACACGATGATACCTGGGCCACATCCAGTTCGGCGGAATTTGAGGACACGGAGGTTATCTTGTTCTGGTCAGAGGAGGCCGGTGCCAACGTTTGTGCCGAAGACGATTGGGCTGGTTATACCCCTGAAAGCATCTCGGTTGTCGAGTTCCTGGAAAACTGGTGCGTTGGCATGTATTCCGATGCGCTGCTGGTTGGAGCCAACTGGGACAGTGCTTTAAACGGCAAAGAGATTGAGCCGCTCGAAGTGGCCCTGGATGTTGTGGAAGAACTGAAAGCACAGGATAAAACCCTCGAATTCTCGCAGTACGATAGCCAGCAGGAATTTGAAGAGCAGGTAAAGGAAGCGCTCGAAGACGAAGATTAATGGTTTAACTGACTACCCATGACTCAAAAGGCTATACTTTTGCTTGCATCCGCGCTGGGAGGCCTAACCGTAGCCATCGGGGCTTTTGGCGCGCATGCCCTCGCTGCCATGCTAGCGGCTTCGGGGAGGGCAGCTACCTTTGAAACCGCCGTAAAATACCAGATGTACCATACACTTGCACTGCTTGGTGTAGGCCTGCTGCTTTTTAAGCTGGAGCATCCTGCCTTGCAAATAGCCGCCTGGTGCTTTTTTCTGGGAATCCTGATCTTTTCCGGCTCTCTGTATACCTTATGCGCCACCGGTATCACCTGGCTGGGTGCTATTACGCCCATCGGGGGCTTGTTGCTCATTGCTGGCTGGGGTGCCCTGTTTTATGCGCTATTAAAGGCCTTGTAGGCAAACAACTACACAAGCGGAGGTGCTGCCGATTTTACGGCACCTCACTGTTCAACTTTTACCCATTATACCAAACCCATCCTGCCTTTCCACATATCCTCTCTTTGTATTGCCCTTTCCGATAAGCTTCAGTCAGGTAACTACCCTACCATTGAAACCAAATATAGGCTTACAGAGTATTGGATAAAATAAAGGATGATATTATATTTTTCCTATAGCTGAAGCTCCATTTGCTACAGCTAGCCAATAAAAGTGGTTAAACGCCTCGATTCATCAACTTGGTGATTGTTGGGAAAATACCCGATTCTACCCTTAAAGAGACAAATCATACAAAAACACGCATATTATGGGAACACTTAACTGGAAATCTGCTATTTGGGCTGGTATTATTGCAGGCCTTATCTTTTTGTTGCTGGAAATGATTCTGGTGCCGCTTGCCTTGGGTGGAAGCCCTTGGGGACCTCCCCGCCTGATCGGAGCAATAGTTCTGGGGAAAGAAGCATTACCACCACCTGCCAATTTCGACTTTGGCATTTTTATAGTGGCCTTGTTGCTGCACCTGGTTCTGTCTGTCGTCTATGCCATCATCATCGCTTATATCGTTCAGAATTTAACACTGGCAAAAGCGCTTTTGGTGGGTGCTGTTATCGGCATAATTTTATATTTTGTGAATTTTTATGTGTTAACCGGTGTATTCCCCTGGTTCGCGAATGCACGAAACTGGGTAACTGCTTTTTCACATGTTAGTTTTGGTATAGGAGCTGCCTGGGCTTATAAAGGGTTGCAGGAGCGTTATGTACACAGAACAGACACCAGTAGTAACACCCTATAGCCAGGGCAGTGCTTCAATAAATTTTAAAAGCTAAAAAGCCCCCCGGTTCTGAGCCGCAAGTACTTGCGGCTCAGAACCGGGGGGCTTTTTTGTTATGAAAAAGCTAGGAGCTAGTTCTTAGCGCTATCTGCAGCTTTCTCTTTGATGTTGGTCACAATGTACACATATTTATCGCCGTCCGTAGCGTTAGAGTGTACCGTGATGGCTTTCTTTTGCTGGCCCAGCTTGCCGGCGCTGTTAAATTTTGCCGTTACAATTCCGGTTTTACCTGGCATAACAGGCTCCTTGGTCCAGGCGGGAGTAGTACAGCCACACGTCACATCCACACGCTCGATAACCAACGGCTGGGTGCCTGTGTTCTTAAATTTGAAGGTGTGCTCAACTACATCACCCTGGGTAATGTCGCCGAAGCTATGCTCCGTCTCTTCAAAAGTAAGGGCTGGTCCGTTTACGGCTTGCTCCTGTGGAGCGGCAGCCTTTACTTTAGGCTGCTCCTGTGCTATAGCACCACCAGCAACCAATGCGGCAAACGCAAAAGAAAGAAGTACTTTTTTCATCTTTGTAAAGGATTTAAATTATTAAGGTTATTACAATATCAAGTATACTTATTCTGAATCAAAAACGATGCAAAATAGGGTTTTCTTTTGTCAGGTAACTAACAATTGTTGGTTAAAGTTCAGCAGATACAGCTCCTCCGACGATCTGGTAAGGGCAGTATAAAGCCAGCGGGCAAATTCCTCGTTCACCATATCGTCCTTCAGGTAGCCCTGGTCCACGAAAACAGCTTTCCACTGCCCGCCCTGCGCCTTGTGGCAGGTTAAGGCATAGGCAAACTTCACCTGCAGGGCATTCAGGTAAGGGCTTTTCTTGATTTCCTTGTTGCGCTCGCGCTTGTTGGGGATATCCATGTGGTCCTGCAGGACTGCCTCATACAGCCTCTTGTTCTGGTCAGCTGGCAGGGCCGGCGAATCCGAGTGCAGGGTGTCGAGCATGATCTTCATTTCCTCCTCCGGCGCGTCGGGGTAATCCACGAAGCGCAGGCGCACGTCGGCAAATCGGAACCCGTATATCTCCTCGTCGCGGATGATCTTGGTTACCTCCACAAAGTCGCCGTTGGCCATAAAGCCGATATCAGAATCCTTGGGCAGCCAGAAATAATTATTGCGCACGATCATAAGGTAATCGCCTACCCCAATCTCCTCTTCGGCAAAAAAAATACGGCGACGCACGTGCTCGTTATACAGGTTGGCGGTTTTGTTGGAGCGGCAGATCACAATGGTATTCTCTACGCCATACTTGTCGTAGGCATAGCGCAGGCCATCCTCCAGCTTCTCGCCGGTCATCCTAAAAATATCGCGCCAGCCCTTGGTAAAAAGCTTGATCTCCAGTTTCTCCTGCTGCATCTGGTCGCGCAGCTGTGTGGCGTTCATCAGAATGCCCGAGGCCTCTGCCTGCCGCATCACCTGCCGCAGCTCCAGCTCGTGCACATGGCAGCGGAAATTCTGCTTCAGGTACTCGGCATCCAGCGAAGGGCTCAGCGCCTGCCCTACCGGCGGCAGCTGTGCCGTATCCCCGATCAGGAGCAGCTTGTTGTTCTTCTTGTCGAACACGTACTGCAGCAAGTCTCGCAGCAGGCCGTTTTCGCCGAACCCGCTCTCATCCGAGATCATCGACGACTCATCCACGATAAAAAACGTATTGTCGAGCTTGTTGGGCTGCCTTGTAAAAGAGAGCCCTTCGGAGTATGGGTTGGCTGTTTGGCGGTAGATCTTTTTATGGATCGTAAAGGCAGGACTGCCACTGTAACTCGACATGACTTTGGCCGCCCTGCCCGTAGGCGCGAGCAGCACATATTTGTACCCGAAGGAATTCAGGATCTTCACCAGCGAGGTGACCACGGTGGTTTTTCCTGTACCGGCATAGCCCTTCAGTAAGAACACCTGCCGCTCCTCCTGCTTCGAAAGTATAAATTCGTCGAGTTTAGCGAACAGGCGCGCCTGATCCTGAGTGGGCTCAAATGGAAAACTGTTTCGTATGGCTTCTACCGGGCGCATTTAGTATGGTTTGAGGTAATTGATGCGAAAGGCCTGCGTACGCAGGTCCACTAACTCCTGCTCAGCACATCCTCCGGAACCAGGTTGGCCATGCTGGCACTGGCTTTGGCAATTAAAAGCGGGGCCGTATCGCCCTTTACCACATAAACCTCGGCCTCGCAGAAATTCAGTTTCCGACCCTGCTTCAATACGTAGCCTTTGCCGATCAGCTTATCGCCCACCCCCGGATGGAAATAAGAGACCTTGATCTCGGCGGTTACCACGTGGTGGCCCTTGGGCACCAGGCTGACGGCGGCGAAACCCGCCACTATGTCGGCCACAGTTGCAATAACGCCGCCATGTGCAAAGCCTTTGTGCTGCTTGTGTTTCTGCTCCAGCACAAGCTCGCCCTCTACCCTGCCCACTTCTATTTTTGTCACGTTAAAGCCCAGCAACTGCATAAATTCCTGCCGGCCGAGCTTTTCGCGTATGTCCTGTTCAAAATCAGGGTTGAATGTTTGGATCATTCCGTAAATTTACGACCAAACAAACTGGTAGCCAAACATGACAGAACTTAATCCTGCCGCCGCTGCATACGCCGGGAAACTGCGCGTGCGGGTGTGCGGCGTGTGTATCAACGCTGATAAACTCCTCCTGATCCGGCATAACAGCACCCTGAACAACCAGGCGTTCTGGGCTCCCCCCGGCGGCGGGCTTACTTTTGGTGAAAGCATGCAAGCCTGTCTGAAGCGGGAAATGCTGGAAGAAACCGGTTTGGAGGTAACCGTTGGGCGTTTTCTTTTTGTGAATGAGTTCCTACAGCCCCCTTTGCACGCGGTGGAGTTTCTCTTTGAGGTGCAGGTAACAGGGGGCAGCTTACGCACCGGCACCGACCCCGAGGCAAGCCCTGCGCAGCAGCTAATCGAGGAAACGCGCTGGCTGAGCATGAAAGAAATTATTGCGCTGCCAGTAAGCGACAAGCACCGTTCGTTGCAGTACCTTATCTCTTTGGATGACTTGCTGGGCCAGGACCATTATTTTGTAAGAGGTTGAGCGCGCTGCTGTCGTTTGCCATATTTTTTTTATACTTGCATAGCACAGGAGCACATTTGCGCTGCACTTTAAGCAAAGCACATTTTGAACACAATACACACACACTTCCGGCTCTCTTACCAGATGCAGGACGAGGCATTTGATTTAACACAGGCAACTGACTGCAATTTATACCTGTCCCTTGCCCCGAAGGCTATTCGGTTGGCGGTACTGGACCTGAAGCGCAATAAGTTTGTGGTGCTTGAAGACTATGAGCTCCTGACTGTTTTCAATCTGGAACATGTTGCTGAGCAGTTGCAGCTGATCGCCTCTGAAAACCCGCTTTTTCAAACCTCAGCGTGGCAAGCGGTGCGTATTTCGGTTAGCAACCCGCATTTTACCCTGATCCCCGAAACCCTTTATGATGCCGCCCATCAGGCGGATTACTTGCGTCTGCACTGCCAGCTTGACCCGCAGCGTGACACTGTGCTGGCCTTCAGCCACAAAAACCTGGAGGCTGTGAATGTATTTGCCGTAGACACCGCCCTTACCGAAGCGATGGCGCGCATCTTTGCCCGGCGCAAAGCACAGTTCATCCATCTCACCAGCGTGCTCATTAACAGTGTGTTGCAACAAGCCAACCGTAGCTCGGCGCGCCAGATATTTGCCTTTGTGGAACGGAATTACGTAACGCTGCTGGTGGTGGGGCAGCACGGACTTGAGTTCTGCAACACCTTCCATTACCTGAGCCCGGAGGATTTTATATACTACATCATTTTTGTGATGCAGGAGCTGAAAATGAACCCGGACCAGGAAACCATCACCGTCTGGGGCGATATCACCCACGACTCCTCCCTTTTCAGCATTCTTCGGAAGTATATTCGCCAAATAAAGCTCGGCAAGAAACCCATGGACGTAGAATACAGTTACAAGCTGCAGGATATGTTTGAGCACCGTTACTTCGAACTCTATAGCCTGCACCTCTGCGAATAGAGAACAGCAAGCCACCTTAACTTATGAAAAGAATCGCTTTATTCCCCGGCTCCTTCGACCCTTTCACAAACGGCCACTACGATGTGGTGATGCGGGGTGCAAAGCTTTTTGATGAGGTAATTGTGGGCATCGGGAACAATAGCAGCAAGCAGCGCTACATTCCGGTGGAGAAGATGTATGAGGTAATGAAAAACCTGTTTGCCGACCAACCCACTATTAAAGTGCAGACCTTTAAAGGGTTAACCGCAGAGTTTGCCCGAGAGGTGGGTGCCCAGTTTCTGTTAAGGGGCCTGCGTAACACCACCGACTTCGAGTACGAGAACACCATCGCTCAAGCAAACCGGCACGTAAACCACGACCTCGAGAGCGTATTCCTGATCACCTCTCCGCAACTGGCTGCAATCAGTTCTTCCATTATCCGGGAGATTCACCGCTTTGGCGGCAACGTGGATGAGTTTATACCTTTCCGATTTTCTGAGATTGCAGATAGTGCCTCACTATAAAAGCGATGGAAGTGTAGGCTTTGGGCAGCGCCTCCTTTACTTCTTCCGGGGTCATCCAGCGCACCTCCTCTATAAACTCCTCCGCCTGCGGCTTCATTAAGGAATCGTCGGTGCACTTCATCACAAACCAGCTGGTTCTTTTCAGGATCTTTTTGCCTTTGTACGCATAGGAATGCCATGTTTTAGGGAGCTTATCGATAACCTCTACCTGGATGTTGCACTCCTCCTCCACCTCACGCAGGGCACCCGCCTCTACTTTCTCGCCCTTGTTCAGTTTCCCTTTCGGCAGGTCCCATACCCCAAGTCTGAAGATCATCAGTATCTTGCCGTCCTTCAGCACCAGTCCGCCCGCAGCCTTCACGATCTTGAACTGATCTTTCAGGTGATCGATCAGTTTCTGCTTTTTGTCGGTCACGAGCGTCAGCGAGCGCAGCTTCTTCAGCTTTTTCACTTCCATCAGCCGCACCAGCCTGTCTATCAAGGCGATATCAGCGTCTTTTAGCAGCACATCGCCTACCAGGTCTTTGGATGTAAAGTGTTCCGAAGCTTTCAGAATAAGGTCGTACTCATGCTTATACACCTTCTCTGTTGCTTTTTTTAAGATCAGCGGAATATCGTTGATAAAAACGTTCATGGGGATAAAGCTTCAGTAAAAACGAAATTTACGCAAATAGTTGAATAATTCCCCGTATTCACACAAGGCGAATCAAAAAGGAATAATATTTACGTAAATTTGGCCATGGAATCTATAAACACAGCGCAACAGGTAGCCTCTTTCCTGCTGGAAACAGAAGCCGTAAAGCTACGTCCGGAGCAGCCCTTTAAATGGAGCAGTGGCTGGAACTCCCCCATTTACTGCGACAACCGCGTCACGCTTTCGTTCCCCTATATACGCAGTTACATCAAACAGCAACTGGCCGAACTTATCAGGCAGCATTACCCGGAGGCGGAAGCCATAGCGGGAGTCGCCACGGCGGGCATTGCACAGGGCGCCCTGGTGGCAGAGTGCCTCGAGATGCCTTTTTTGTATGTGCGCCCGCAGCCAAAGCAGCACGGCATGGGCAACCAGATTGAGGGACGCCTGCTGAAAGGGCAGAAGGTAGTGCTCGTAGAAGACCTGATCTCGACGGGAGGGAGTTCGTTGAAAGCAGCGGAGGCTGTTAAAGCCGCCGGTGCCCAGGTATTGGGCATGGCCGCCATTTTTACCTATGGCTTCTCGGTGGCAGACGACAACTTTAAGCACGCCGGCATACCCCTCCACTGCCTCAGCAATTACGATGCGCTGACAAAAGCAGCCCTGGCGAACGGCTACATACCCGAAAAGGCAATGGATACACTGGCAGCCTGGCGAAAAGCACCGGAAACCTGGGGTGTTTAGCACGATGAAGATAGGCCTGCTTTCCGACACCCACTCTTACCTCGATGACCATATCCTGCGCCTGCTCGCTGACCGCGAGGAGATCTGGCATGCCGGCGACTTCGGCACGCTGGACGTATCGGACAGGCTTACTGAGATCGCGCCGCTACGGGGCGTGTACGGCAACATCGACGGGGCTGACATCCGGCAGGTGTACCCGAAGGTGCTCCGCTTCAATGCCAATGGCCTGGATGTGCTGATGACGCATATCGGCGGCTACCCCGGCAAGTACCACCCGGATGTGCGCCAACAGATACAGGAAAACCCGCCACAGCTTTTTATCAGCGGCCACTCGCACATACTTAAGATCATGACCGACAAAAAGCTGAGCAACCTGCTGCACATCAACCCGGGGGCGGCAGGCAAGCATGGTTTCCATAAAATGCGGACCATGGTGCGCTTTGCCATAGAGGCCGGCCAGGTACGCGACCTGCAGGTGATTGAGCTGGGCAAACGGGCATAAAAAAAGTGTGTCTGCCAGGCAAACACACTTTGATATCTTATTGAGTAAGCCGCCGCCATTGGCTGAAATAGCAGCGGCAGGCAGATGGACTTACGTACCCGTAATTATGCAGCAGAAGTCTCTTCTTTCTGCTCTGTTGACTCTTCTGTGTTCTCCTTTTTGTTCTTTGGAGCCTCACCGAACTGAGCACGCAGCTCATCCATGTCAACGTTCTTTATAACTGGTGTGATAAGCAGTTGCTTTATTCTTGCCACCTTGTTATTCGCTCTTGCTTTATTCTTACGGTCTTTTCTTTTTAATCTAGTAACTCCCATCGTTGCAATATTTAATTTGAACGGCAAAACTAACTTATTAATTTTACAATGAAAAGCATTTTTAGAATCTAATTATGACACAAATAACCGATCTTCGTTCCGATACCGTCACAAAACCAAGTCCAGAAATGCTTCAGGCCATGTTTGCCGCTCCCGTCGGCGACGATGTATACGGCGAAGACCCTACTATAAATTTACTGGAAGAGAAGACGGCGGCCCTGTTTGGAATGGAATCCGGCCTTTTTTGCCCTTCCGGCACCATGACGAACCAGATTGCCATCAAAGTACACACGCAACCGCTTACGGAGGTGATCTGCGATGTATCGGCACACATTCACCAGTACGAGGGCGGCGGAATTGCCTTTAACTCCGGAGCTTCCACGGCCCTGGTGCAGGGCACCCGCGGCAAAATGACGCCGGCGCAGGTTGAGGCGCACATCCGGCCATTGGATAACGTGCACTTCCCTGAAACAAAGCTGGTGGCCCTGGAGAACACCTGTAACCGGGGCGGCGGCAACTACTATACGCTGCCCGACATAGCAGCCATTGCTGAGGTTTGCAAACGCCACCAGCTGGCCCTGCACCTGGATGGTGCCCGCGTTTTTAACGCGCTGGTGGCCTCCGGCGATGACGCCAAAGCCTACGGCACCTATTTCGACAGCATTTCTGTGTGTCTATCCAAAGGATTGGGGGCCCCAGTGGGCTCGGTGCTGCTGGGCAGTAAAAACTTTGTCAAAAGAGCCCGGCGCATCCGGAAAGTTTTCGGGGGCGGCATGCGCCAGGCTGGCTTTCTGGCTGCCGCCTGCATCTACGCCCTGGACCATAACGTGGAGCGTCTGCAGGAAGACCACCGCAAGGCAAAGGAACTGGAGCAGGCCCTGCAGCAATGCGATTACGTGGAAAGTGTTTTTCCGGTAGAGACCAACATCATCATCTTTAAACTAAACGAGCAGTATACCGATACAGCTTTTGTGGCGGCACTGCACGATAAGGGCATTAAAGCGTCCAGCTTCGGTCCGCAGATGGTGCGATTTGTAACGCACCTGGATATAACCGAAGACATGCTGCAGCATACCCTGCAGGTATTAAAAGCCCTTCGCCAGGAACAGGTAGAAGTATAATTCCTTTGTTCCAAAACCATCATTGCCACAGTTCTACAGGGATAATATCCTCCACACCCCTCCTTTTTTCAAGGAGGGGTGCCGCAGGCGTGGTGGTTTGTTTTATCCACCAGGTGATTTTTTAATTTTATCAGCACCCAAAACACATGAATCACTTCCCTCATTATCCTTCTTCCGAAATAATGGCTGTGCTGGCCCAGGACCCGGTTATGGCTAACCTCATCGCAAACGGAAGGCCGCTTAAATCATCCCGGTCCGAGGACCTATACTTTAAGCTACTCAGCGCCATTGTGTCGCAGCAGCTTAGCACAAAGGCGGCCGCTACCATTTTCAGGCGGTTCACCGAGCTGTTTCCCGACACGTACCCCCATCCATCCCTGGTACAACAGGCCTCGGACGAAATGCTGCGGGGGGCCGGGCTCTCATTTCAGAAGATCGGGTATGTGCGTAATGTGGCCACTTTTGCTGCCAGCGGCCAGCTGGAGCATAGCGCCATTCAAGCCATGGAGGATGAGGACCTGATCCAGCACCTGACCCAGATAAAAGGCGTGGGCCGCTGGACTGTGGAAATGCTGCTCATGTTTGCCCTGGAGCGACCAGATATATTACCTGTGGACGACCTGGGGATACAGAACGCCATGAAAAGCCATTACGGGATCGAAGAAACAGGTAAACCCCTGCGGCTGAAAATGCAGGAAATCGCGGAAGCGTGGCGCCCCTACCGCACCATCGCAAGCAAATACCTCTGGCAGTCGCTGGACAACGCCCCTGCATAGCCAGCTGAAGAACCGTTAACTTGACGCCCGCTGCCTAACCGGCCTTCACCTTCTTTTCGGAGGCTACCTTCTGCAGCATTTTCAGCACCAACTCCTCGGTGCCGGATAAATGCTCGTTGCCGGGCCTGGTGGCATCGTGGCGCTGCAGGAACTTGATCAGCCTGTCTTCCCGGAACATGTTTACCACCTCCGGATGGATGTAGTATTTGCTGCACACGCTCGGGGTGTTGCCCAGGCCTTTGGCTACTTCCTTGACAGCCTCCTTTATACTTTTCTCCTTGTCTAACTCTGGTTGCTCCTCCAGCACCGTTTGCAGGCACTCTACCATGCGCACGGTTCCGCCCCAGGTCCGGAAGTCCTTGGCCGTAAAGTTGTGGGTAGTGGCCTCGCGCAGGTACTCGTTCACATCCCCGGACTCCAGTGTTTGCCGGTCTCCGTTTTCATCATAGTATTGAAACAGGTCATACCCCGGAATATCGCGGCACTGTTTAATGAGCCGTGCCAGCCGGCGGTCTTTCAGGTCAATGTCCTGTTCCACCCCTTTTTTGCCGCTGAAGGAGAACTTCACGCTGTGCCCGTTAAAGGTTACATGCTTGTCGCGCAAGGTGGTTAGGCCATACGATTTATTGGATTTGGCATAGTGCCGGTTCCCTACCCGGATCAGGGCGTTATCCATGATGGAGAGCACCAGGGCCGTCACTTTTCGCCTGTCCAGGTTTCGGGTGCCTATGTCTTTGTTTATCTGCTCCCGCAAAGCCGGCAGGGCCCTGCCAAAGGAGATCATGCGCCCAAACTTGGTCAGGCTGCGGGCCTGCTGCCATTCCGGGTGATAGATATACTGCTTCCGGCCCTTGGCATCGCGGCCTGTGGCCTGCAGGTGCCCCTTCGCAGATTTCGAGATCCACACATCCGTCCAGGCCGGGGGTATCACCAGGGCTTTTATGCGCTCCAGTGTTTTAGCATCTTCCACCTTGTTCCCGCCTTTATCGAGGTAATAGTATCCTTTTCCGGCCCCCTTACGGGTATAGCCGGGTTTATCGTCTGAAGTATAGCGCAAGCCGGCCCACTCTGCAGATTTGCTGTGGTCGGCATACAGTTCCTGCAGCTTGTTCTTTTTTGCCATGTTAGAAGTTCTCAAAATTGTTCGCCAGCACATTATACGGTCCTGATGGCTTACTTAGCTTATTCTGCCTTATATTTGTGCGGCAAACCGAAACCCCACCCACCCATGCACAAGAACATCTCTTACCTGTATGCCTTCTTTGGTTTTTTTCTGATTGCCTGCGGCGTGGTAGCCGTCGACCTGGCCGGTGAGCAGGCCAACACCGCCCTCTTTACCGGGATAGCGGGTGGCCTGATCGGGCTGACCGCCGGGCATTTTCTGAACCAGGGCAAGCGCTGGGGGTTTATACTTGGTGCTGCAGAGGCCGGCGTGTTAACGCTGTTGCTGGGCTGGCGATCAGCCACTTACTTTATCAGGCTGCTTGGCATGATGCAGCACAACCAGGAAAGCGCCGCAACCGAGACTGCAGGCATGGCTTTCCTGCTCACCACCGCCATGCTGGTCATCGCACTGCTCACCCTTTCGGTGTCGGTTATGTTCGCAAAACAAGTGTTAAGAGAGACAAAATAGCAGTTCGTCTATATTATTTTCTAGTCGCCGTATCTTCTGTTATCTTGTTTGTTGATTTAACCCCATCTTAAAAAAACAGACATGATCAAACAGATCGGAATGAGCCTTGTGCTTACGGCCAGCATCATTGGTGCCGCCGAAGCGCAAACCAAGCTCGTTGAAAAGGTAAGCAGGCAAGGAAGCGAACTGGTTATTCCTTATGCAAAGTATAAGCTGGCCAACGGCCTTACGCTTATCGTACACGAAGACCACTCTGACCCGGTGGTGCACGTGGATGTGACCTACCACGTAGGATCAGCCCGCGAAGAAGTAGGCAAATCGGGTTTCGCCCACTTCTTTGAGCACATGATGTTCCAGGGTTCTGATAACGTGGCCGACGAGGAGCACTTCAAGATCGTTTCTGAGTCTGGTGGCACCCTGAACGGCTCTACTAACCGCGACCGCACCAATTACTACGAAACAGTGCCCAGCAACCAGTTGGCCACGGCCCTCTGGTTGGAGGCAGACCGCATGGGTTTCCTGCTGGATGCCGTAACACAGAAGAAATTTGAGGTACAGCGCGAAACCGTGAAGAACGAGCGCGGCCAGAACTATGATAACCGCCCTTACGGACTGGTATCGGAGATAACTGCTAAAAACCTGTATCCGTACGGCCATCCCTATTCCTGGACCACCATCGGGTACCTGGAAGACCTGAACCGGGTTAACGTAAACGACCTGAAAAACTTCTTCCTGCGCTGGTACGGGCCAAACAACGCCACTGTAACCGTGGGCGGCGACGTGAAGCCCGAGGAAGTAGTGAAATTAGTAGAGCAGTACTTCGGCTCCATCCCTGCAGGCCCTGCCGTGAAGGACATGAAACCGGTGATGCCAAAGCTGGAGAAAGACCGTTACGTGTCTTACGAGGACAACGTGCGTTTCCCGATGCTGCGCATGACCTACCCCACCCCAGAGACCGGGCACAAAGATGAGCCCGCACTGGATGTATTGGCCGAAGTTTTGGGCCAGGGTAAGAACTCCATCTTCTACAAGAACTTCGTGAAAGAGCAGAAGGCTTTACAGGCTTCTACTTATAACTCGACAACTGAGCTGGCCGGTGAGTTTGGCATTACGGTAGTAACCTTTCCTACCAATAAACTGACCGACATGGAAGACCTGGTGCGCAAGTCGATTGACGAGTTTGAGAAGCGCGGCATTACTGACGAGGACCTGCTGCGCTTTAAGGCATCTGCCGAGTCGGGCCTGATCAACCGGATGGCCAGCGTGAGCGGCAAAGTATCGCAGCTTGCCTCATACGAAACCTTCCGCGGTAACCCCAACTATGTGCAGGAGGAGTTGAAGCGCATTAACGCCGTAACCAAAGAAGACGTCATGCGCGTGTTCAACCAGTACATCAAGGGCAAGCACGCCGTGATCCTGAGTGTGGTGCCGAAAGGCAAAACAGAACTGGTTGCCAGCGCGGACAATTATAACGTGTCGCCGGATGGCTATGTGGCAGGTCCGGACGAGTACAGCGGCCTGAAGTATACCAAAGCAGTAGACACTGCTTTCGATCGTAGCAAGCGCCCTGCCGCCGGTGCCAATCCGGTAGTGATGGTGCCAAAGTACTATACCAAGAAGTTTAAGAACGGCCTGAAGCTGATCGGTGCCAAGTCTGACGAGATTCCGACGGTTACCCTGCAGTTGTCTATCAAAGGAGGCAACCGCCTTTCTGCAAACGACATGAGCAAAGCAGGTGTTAGCTCCTTAACGGCCTCCATGCTGAACGAGGACACAGAAAACTATACTTCCGAGGAGTTTACTAACGAGCTCAACAAGCTGGGTAGCTCCGTGGGGATTTATGGTGGCTCTGACGAAACTGTAGTTTATGTGCAGTCGCTGAAAAAGAACCTGGATAAAACGCTGGCCCTGATGGAAGAGCGCCTGTTCAGACCGAAGTTCAACCAGGATGATTTTGACCGCCTGAAGAAACAGCAACTGGAGGGCATCGCCAACCAAGCCACCCAGCCGACCGCTATCGCCAACAATGTTTACAGCAAGCTGCTGTATGGCGAAGGCAGCATTTCGGCATTGCCAAGCTCTGGCACCACCGAGACGGTGAGCAACGTGACCCTGGAAGATGTGAAGCAGTTCTACCAGAACAATTACTCCCCTTCCGTATCGAACCTGGTCGTAGTAGGCGACATCACAGAGAAGGAGATCATGGGCAAGCTGAACTTCCTGAAGAACTGGAAGAAGAAAGACGTGAAACTGGTGGCAGACACCAAAGCACCGGCCGTCGATAAAACCCGCATCTACTTTGTTGACAAGCCGGGTGCCGCACAGTCAGAGATCCGTATCGGATATGTGGCCATGCCTTACGATGCCACAGGTGAGTTTTACAAATCAGGGTTGATGAACTACGCGTTGGGTGGTGCGTTTAACAGCCGCATTAACCTGAACCTGCGCGAGGACAAAGGATATACCTATGGTGCCCGTTCTTACTTTGGCGGTGGCGAATATGCTGGTCCGTTCACGGCGTCTGCCGGTGTGCGCGCCGATGCTTCCGCTGAGTCTGTGGTGGAGTTCATGAAGGAGCTTACCAGCTTCCAGAAAGACGGCATCACCGAGGAGGAAGTGCAGTTCATGAAGAGCTCCATTGGTCAGTCGGATGCGCGCAAGTATGAAACCCCAGGCCAGAAAGCCGGTTTCCTGGGTCGCATCATCGAAAACAACCTGAGCAAGGATTACGTGAAAAAGCAGACCGAGATCCTGAACAACATCACCAAAAAGGACATCGATGCGCTGGCCGCCAAAAACCTGCCAGTCGACAACATGTACATTGTGGTGGTAGGCGACAAGAAAACGGTATTGTCTAAACTGGAGGCCCTGCCTTACGAAGTGGTTGTAGTCGATACAGAAGGCAACCCGGTGGGGAGCTCTTCTTCGAAGTAAGCCTCTGTTTGCATACTTGTGCAGATACCTAAAGGAGCCTTTTGCATGACACTAAACCATAAAGGCTCTTACATCAAATAACTGCTTTCCTTATGCCCCTTATTAAGAAGTAAGAAGGCAAATTACAACAGAGGCCCGCTATTACAGCGGGCTTCTGTTGTTTAAAAAGGATAGCGTTAACAATGTACTTAAAATGTAGTCGCTAAATACCAGCTTGCCCTAACCGGCTAGTTAACATTAGATACAGCAAGTAGCAGGTTGCGTTGAAGCGCGTGAGATTCAAACGCTTGAGAAAGCACCTTCACAAGTTTTGGCACCCATGTGATCATCACCTCTTGCACCAGTACCCAAACGATCCCGCACAAAAACGCTGCTTTGTTTTTGCACTATATTTCACTTCCTGCTAGTGCCTCTGTAACAAAAGACCCCGCTATCTGCGTAAAGCACGGGAGCAAAGCCTGCTATTGAGCAAGCCTGCAAAATCACCCCCCTTCTCTTAATAATAACCCAAAATCTGCGTTGCAGTAAATAAACGAATGTACCAAATGACCAAAATTACGCTTGCTCCTTTTTGGGTGCTTACCCTAAGTTGCCTCCTGTTGCTTAGCGGCTGCAAAGACAACGACGGCGTCATCTTTTCTATTCAGGACGACATTAAGCTCGGTGAGCAGGTAGCGCACGAAGTTGACTCCACGTACCGGGCACAGGGCAAACTGGTGGAACGCAACAGTAGCAATGCCAATGTGCAAAAGGCCTATCAGAACCTGGACCGCATCGTGAACCGGGTACTCAACTCGGGGGAGGTAAAATACAGAAACGAGTTCCCCTGGACGGTAAAGATCATAAAAGAGGACCAAACGCTAAACGCATTCGCCACGCCCGGAGGCCATATTTATGTGTATACCGGCCTGATCCGGTTTTTACAGGACGAGGACCACTTTGCCGGTGTACTGGCGCATGAGATAGCCCACGCCGACCTGCGCCACAGCGTGAAGCAGTTGCAACGCGACTATGGCATCGCCATACTTTTGTCGGTGGCATTGGGCAACGACCCCGGCACCCTGCAACAGATAGCGGCCCAACTGGCCGGCTCGCTGGCAGGCCTGAAGTTCAGCCGCTCGGCGGAGACAGAGGCCGACGAGAAGTCTGTTTCGTACCTGGCCGGCTCTAACTTCTATGCCTGCGATGGCGCTGCGGGCTTCTTCATCAAGCTGGAGCAGGACTCGCAGCAGGGAACTCCCCCCGAGTTCCTGAGCACACACCCCAGCCCGGAAAACCGCATACAGTACATCCAGCAGCTGGCCAAACAAAAGGGGTGCAGCACCGCCTCGGCACCAGACAATGACTTTAACCAGTTAAAAAGCGCTCTGAACCTTTAACCGCCTGGTTGGTATCACGTTACGCCACCTACCCACGCACCATGAAAAAACAGCTCAGGCATACCGCCGCCAAAACCATTCTGAAAGCCGAAGAGAAGCTTGATCTGCTCACCTTCCAGCTCAAAAACAAATTGGGACTGAATGGTCCGCTGCAACTTGTGATGTACCGCAGCTACGGTACCCCGACCAGGCTGTATGTAAAGGGCCGGGTGCTGGTAGACAAAGGCATTACCCGATCGGAGCAAACTGACACTACCTGGGAGAACCTGCTGAACATGTACCGGCGTTTCGAAAGCGATGAAATCCCGAATGCGCGCCTGCAACTCACCCTGCAGGGAAAGGCGCACGAGATCACCAGCGATGGCGAGGGGTATTTTGTGCTGAACCTGGAGCCCGAAACGCCTTTAGAGCTGGACGATATCTGGCATACCATTGACGTGAAACTGGTTGAGGCCCCTGTAAAGTATACTGGTGAGGTGACGGGCAAAGCCCATGTGCTGGTACCCCCTCCCGACGCCGAATACGGCATCATCTCCGACATAGACGACACCATTGTGCGAACCGGCGCCACCAGTTTGCTAGAGTCGGGCAGGAACATACTTTTGAACAATGCCCACACGCGCATTCCCTTCCATGGGGTATCGCAGTTTTACAAAGCGCTGCAGCTGGGCCGCAACGGCAAACGCAACAACCCGTTTTTCTACGTTTCCAGCAGCCCCTGGAACAATTATGACCTGCTGTACCATTTCCTGGAACTAAACGACATCCCCCAGGGCCCCTTACTGCTCCGCGATTTTGGCCTGGACGAGCAGAAGTTCCTGCACTCAGACCACATGAGCCATAAGTACAAGGAAATCGAGAACATCCTGATCACGTATCCGAAGCTGAATTTTGTGCTGATCGGCGACAGCGGCCAGGCCGATGCCGACATCTACAGGGAAGTGGTGAAGAACCACCCGGGACGTGTGATGGCCATTTATATCCGGGATGTGAACATCGAAAACAGAACAAAGGCGGTAACCACTTTGGCCGACGAACTGAAAGCGGAAGGCGAAGTGGAGATGCTGCTGGTGAAAGACACCACCGCGGCGGCGGCCCATGCCGCCGCGTGTGGGTTTATTTTTACTGAAGAGGTAAAAGAAGTGGAGAAGGAGGCCGAAGTAGATGCGGCCGGCGACGCGTAAGCAGCGAAAAGTGCTTAACTGGAATGATCCGCCACAATTTTCCAGCCTGCAGCGAACTTCTTAAAGATCACAGAAAAATGCCCTTCCAGGTCTCCTTTTTCCGCCTCACGTGCCAGGTGCCACTTGCCTACCACCAGCATGACCGCTGGTGCTAAAGGGCGGATTTCCTTCAGGTCAAAGGTCAGCTGGCCCATGGCCGAGGCATCCGGGTAACCCTTTTTATAGTTTTCCAGTGTAGGCTGCCAGCCGTAGGTCAGCCCGCGGGAACCGATAAACAACAGCGAATCCGACTGCCAGTACCCCTGCATGTAACACACCAGGTCGCCCTGATTCCAACAGGCGCTTTGCTCCTGCAATACCTGTTTCACCTGCTCGGTGGCCCCGGTAACGTCCTGCTGCGTTGGCAGCGGCTGCTTTGCTGCATTTTCTGTAGTGTTACACGATATGGCCAGCAACAGCATGCCAGCGGCCCCGGCCCTTAAAAGGCTTTGCTTAAATCTTCTCTTTGTCATTTTCCGGAAGTATGGCTTTGATATAGGTTGTTCCGCCCAGTCGGCTCATGGCGCGCGCAATGCGCACGCGGCGCTTTAAAGTATAGCCGGATGGGTTACGGGCCGAGAATTTAATCGGATTGGGTAAAACAGCGGCCAGAAGCGCGGCTTGCTGCCTGCCCACCTCACGGGCCGGCTTTTTAAAGTACAGCTGCGAGGCAGCTTCCACGCCAAACACGCCATCCCCCATCTCGGCTATGTTCAGGTATACTTCCATGATCCGCTCCTTGCCCCAAAAAACCTCTATCAGGAAGGTGAAATAAGCCTCTACGGCTTTGCGCAGGTAGCTACGGCCATGCCACAGAAACACGTTTTTAGCCACCTGCTGGCTTATCGTGCTTCCGCCTCTTATGTTTCCACCATTTTGGTTCCGTTTAAAGGCATCGAATATGGCATCCAGGTCAAAGCCGTTGTGCACCAGAAAAAGCTGGTCTTCGGAGGCGACCACTGCCAGGGGCAACTGCTCTGACATCTCTCGCAGGGGCACAAAAGTATAGTTGATGTTCGGGTCTGTTTTGTCTGCCGCACCCGCTTCTGCCCGGCGCTGCAGCATGTGCAGTGTGGCCGGGGGCGCTACCCACTTGTAGAGCAACACCCACCCCACACTCAGCAGAAACAGGCTCAACACCAGCTTTGCCAACAACAGCTTTACCTGGCTGAACCCCAATCTTATTCTACGCATCTTTACACTCCTGTTCCAAGGTCGCAAAGGTAAATAGTTTAACAGATTTTTTTGTATCAACGCGGCGTTATCTAAACCCGTAAAGTATAAAAACGCAAAAACCCTCTCTATGGCAAAGTATCTTCCCCTGTTCCCTTTGAGTATTGTGGTATTTCCGGGCGAAAAACTAAACCTTCATATTTTTGAGCCCCGTTACAAGCAACTGGTCAAAGATTGCCTGGAGCATAAACAACCTTTCGGCATCCCTGTTTTCATCCAAAACGTGGTGGGTGTTTACGGAACCGAAGTCGAGTTGCTGGAGGTGGAGAAAGAGCATCTAAACGGGGAAATGGACATCCGGACAAAAGGCACCGCCATTTTTAAGGTGCTCCAGTTCGATAAGCTTGCACCAGGAAAACTGTACGCCGGTGGGGAGGTGGAAATGGTTGAGAATAATTTTCAGGAGGATGTGCTCACGAAACTTAAGATCAGGGAACTGCTCGAAAAACTGTACGACGCGCTGGGCCTGGATAATTTGTACCAGGACCTGGCCGAAGATTTCAAGAGCTATGATGTGGCGCATCACCTGGGCCTGAACACTGAACAGGAATATACCCTGCTGCAGATAGAAACGGAGGCAGAACGGCAGGATGCCATCCTGCAGCACCTGCAGCAGGTGGTGCCCATCGTGCTGGAAACCGAGCGGCTGAAGGAGCGCATCAGGCTGAACGGCCACTTTAAAAACCTGACACCACCCAACTTTTAGCCATCCTGCCCGCCCCATGCTTACCTACTTTCTGATCATACTTCCCACCTTGTTCATCGCCTTCATCCTGTTTAGCTATTGGCAGGAGAGAAAGTATAAACGCAAACCGTATTACAGACTTTCCGATGTTGGCTGGCAACATTATGCCCCTGCGCAGGAGGCACGGCTGGTGCACTCGGTAGCCGCGCTGGGTGATATTGGCGCTGTGGCAACCGATGGCACGGACCCGGTGATCAGGATATTGCAGGAGTGGCAGCAGGAAGCGGCTGAGGCCGGGACCGTCGTTTTTCTGGGGGATAACCTCTACCCTATCGGCCTGCCCCCGACAGGGCACCGCCACCGGCCATTGGCAGAAGCCAGGCTGGACCTTTTGCTGGGCACGGTAAACCGCTTCGGTGAGAAAAGCATTTTTTTGAGTGGCAACCACGACTGGCTGAAGGGGCGCCCCGGAGGGTATGCCCAAATGCTGCGGCAGGAAAAGTATGTGCACGACAGAACCGGGGATGAAACAAGCTACCTGCCCCGGCATGGTTGCCCGGGCCCTGCAACGGTACAGCTTGCCGAAGGGCTCCTGCTGCTCGTGATCAACACACAATGGTGGGTGCAGCGCGGCGAGAAGCCCTTGGGGAGCAAGTATGGCTGCCCCTACAACAACATTGAGGAATTTTACCTGGCCCTGCACAAGGTACTCCGCGAGAACAGGCACCAGCGCATCCTGATAGCGGCCCACCACCCTTTGTACAGCAATGCCCTGCACGGGGGTAAGTTTACCATCAAACAGCACATTTTCCCTTTAACAGCCGCCCACAAGCGGTTCTATATCCCCTTGCCCATCTTTGGATCGCTCTATCCCTTTTACAGGCAGCTTTTTGGGGCAAGCGAAGACATGTCGCACCGCAAATACAAGAAAATGCGCAAAAGGCTGCTGCGCATTTTTAGCAGGTATACCAACATCATGTATGTGGCGGGCCATGACCATAACCTGCAGCACTTTGAGGTACAGCAGAACCATTACCTGGTGAGTGGCGCATGCAGCAAAACAGCTTTTGTAAAAAAGGGGGGCAAAGCGACTTTCACCCTCGAGAACCTGGGCTTCTTTGTGTTCAACTACTACAGCAACGGCGAAATATGGGTGGAGGCCAGAACAGTGGCTGACAACCAGGAAGGTGCTGTGGTTGCCTTCCGGAAGAAACTGGAGTTAACGCTGCGGCCCCAGCCGCAGGTAATCTGATTCCTTAAGGTTTAGCTAAGCCACATCTGGTGCCGGTAAGATAACCCGGAGGCTTTTAGGGTGCATCTCCACCTTAATCTCCTCCCCCAGGTCAACGGGTTCCCCATCAATGTGCAGCAGCTCGTTCTCTGTGTTGTAGATGGTTGCTTTCTTACAGCTTATCTTGCGTGTAAACACCGAGTCGTCTATGCTGTCGGTGTACAGTTTATAAAGAATACCGATTGCGGCGGCTTTCGGAAACGGCTCGATCAGGCAAATCTCGAAACGGCCATCGTTCAGGATGCCATTCGGGTTAATGTTGGCATTTGAGCCAAAGGCGTTGGCGTTGGCAATGGTCACCATAAAGGCGGCTCCCTCATAGTTCTCCACATCCGTTTCGATGCGGTAAAACTTGGGCTCGTAACTCAGGTACTCCTGCATCGCGATCCAGGCATATGAACCCGGCCCGCGGGTATCGCCTTCGCAAAAACGCTTCACCACCAGGGCATTAAACCCGAGGTCGCTTAAATGGATGGAGGGCACCCCGTTTAAGGTCAGGGTGTCGATGCTCCTGATCACGTGCCTGTGAATCAACGCCAGCGCCTCCTCCACATCCTGCGGAATGCCGAGGTCTTTGGAAAGACCGTTGCCAGAGCCAAGCGGGATGATGCCCAGTGGAATTTTTGTCCCGATCAACTGGTCTCCTACCATGTTCACGGTTCCATCTCCCCCAACGGCAAAAACGGCGTCGTAAGGGTGGCGGGCGATATGTTTGCGGATTTCCTCCTGATCGTTTTCGCCGGTTGTTTTGAAAATGTCGCACTTGATGTGATGGGCCTTACACTCTTCCAGCACTTCCTCCTCCAGCTCTTCTTTCTCCACATCCCCTGCAATCGGGTTTATCACAAAAAGCAACCGCTTAAACTTTACTTTTTCATTCATGGGCAAACTGGTTTACTCAGCCATTGATACGTGAGTTTCGGGTAGGCTGGCCTATAAAAACGAAAACTAACCTCTTGTGTAGAGATTAGTTTTCGTTTTAGAATAATTAAACTTATCGGTTCTTCCTTATTTAGTCGATTTGGAAGAGCCCGAGGACTTAGATGAAGGGCTGGAAGAGCTACCGCTCTTTGACGATGTGCCCTTGTTAGCATCAGTTTTGGCCGATGTGGAGGAAGTTCCAGACTTCATATCTCCTTTTTTGGCCTCATTCTTATGCTGATCCTGATTTTGATTTCTAGTTGGCATACGTGTAAGTTTCATAGTTATAAATATACAGTAGCATAGGGCGCATTACCTGGGTAATGCAACGGCGAAGCGGAGTACAACCATCACCTGGTTGCACTATTTGTTATACAACGCCTATCAATTAAAGTTGTGTGCCTTTTTTGATAAACATCGTTTAATCAGGGTGTTAAACCCGTGGGCAGGCCTTGCGGGTATTCTCCCCGGATGGCTTTCTCAATCTCTGCCGCGCGGTTACCGGGGTTAGGGTGCGTCTGCAAAAACTCCGGCCCCCTCGAGGCGCCCCCTGCCTGCTCCAGTATGCGCATCACGTCCACCATGGCGCGCGGGTCGTAGCCGGCCTCCCCTGTCAGCTGCACGGCCAGCTTATCCGACTCCAGCTCATCCTCGCGTCCGTAGCTCATGTTGAGTAGTTTCCCGATCATGGCCGCAGCCACTGCGCCGGTTCTGCTGGCCGGATTGTCCGGATCGTACGTGGCAATGGCCGCTGCGCCTGTCAGGCCCTGCGTCAGCTTTGCTTTGGCTAGTTGCTGGGCCGAGTGGCGGGCCACCACATGCCCGATCTCGTGCGCCAGCACACCGGCCAGCTGGCCTTCTGTTTCGAGCTGTTTGAGCAGTCCCGCCGTTATAAAGACTTGTCCGCCCGGCAAAGCAAAAGCGTTTACCGTGTTTTCGTCGGCCAGCAGGTGAAAATCGAATTCATAAGGTGTTTCGCTCACGCGGGTACTTTGTACCAGTTTCTGCCCGATCTCCTTTACTTTGGCAGCTACCTCCCTGTCGGCGTACAGGCCACCATACTGCTGGGCCATTTCGGGGGCCGCCTGCAGCCCCAGCGCAATTTCCTGCTCCACGGTCATGTCTACGTGCTGGGCCTCGCCGGTAAACTCGTTTTCCTGGGTGTTGCACCAATAGGCAACCAGCGATACAGCCGCCAGCAGCATGGCAATCACATACTTAATTATTCCTCTCATTCCTCTGATGTTCTACTCTACTGTAATGAATTAAAAAAATTAACCGTAAGCTTCCCTACGAAATGATAATCTGAAAACTTGTACGGTATTTTTAAAACCGGAATCATGAAAACAGCATTTATTTATACAGAGAAAAGTATAGCGCCCAAATTTTGGAAGTATGCTATACTTGGTTGAGGGCCTGTTGCATAACATATTCATTTTAAGATACACCAAATCTGCTGGTTTTCGTACTAGAGGTAGTTTGCTGGAAAACCAGCGATAATTACATTTAAACTACACAACTATGAATATGAAAAGAACATTTGGCGCGGTGTTGCTAATACTAGGTATCATCGGCATAATATGGGGAGCGTACGCCTTCCTGATGGGTGGCGATGGCGCTGCGGTGGGCAAGTTCACCTCAGCTGTTCCGTTTGTGGTAGGACTGATCTTCTTCTTTGCAGGCATCAGCCTGGTAAAGACCACCAAGGACGAGGCTTAAAAAAAGCAGGGCCTGGCAGAGATGATTCTCTGCCAGGCCCTGCTTACCTGCATGCGCAGTTTAGGTTGTGTTATGCGTTAATCAGTTCCTGCATAGATTCCAGGGCGTATCCCTCCACCGCGTTTTCCTGGTTTAGGTAATTTGAGGTATAAGAAGACTCTTTGCCGTGGATATACAGCACCGTTTTATCCTTAATAGTTTCGATCACTTCCTTTGATATTTCCTGCGGTACCGATGGGCAGCCCAAGCTTCTGCCTAAACGGCCATTCTGCTTCACAAACGTTTCGCTCACATAATCTGCGCCATGCACCACAATAGCGCGCGCCATGGCATTGGAGTTATACTTAGCATCCATACCGGAAAGCCTCAGCGATAAGCCATGCTTGCCGTAATAAGTAGCGTCGGTCAGGTAAAAACCAATGCTGCTCATGTAAGAGTTAGGTTGGTTTGAGAAAGAGGTGGCTTTATCCTGCCCGGTGTTCCTGCCATGGGCGACCAGCGTGTGAATCAATAATTTTTTAGCATCCACATCCACGATCCACATGCGTTTCTCGCTGCTGGGCTTCGTAAAATCAACAATGGTTAAGATAGACTTGGAGGGCGCTGCCTGCTTGCGCAGCTTTAAATTGTGGTAACCTACATATGCATTGCGGAAAACGGACAGTGGCAGGCCTTTCTTTTGAAGGCCTGCAGCAGTATACACTTCCTGCATGTGCACATCGAAGGCTTCTTTTTTCATTTCGAATGTGAGGGTAGCGGAATTACCAGATACGTTACGGGTGGTAGCCGGAACGGTTGTAGTCTTGATGGTTTCAGGCGTATGGAAAGAGAGAAGGCCAAGCGTTAACGAGGCAATGATTATTCTTAGCATAAGGTTTTGGTTAGCTTCAAGTTTAGGCAATCAGTTAAAACAACAGGTATAAAAGGTTAAATTGTTCCCTTACCCTGTGATTTACAGTATTCAAAAGCACTTCTATACTTGTTGCATACGCCACCAGGTTCTAGTTAATCCTCTTATTATCAACGGCCTGCAAAGGTGCTTTCTTATACAGGGTAAATATAAAAAAGTATTTTTTTTAGCGTTGGATTGCTTCATAACCTGGCAGGCTGCAACTTTATACTTTAAATGAACCTCATGGCTAAATCTTCAATATCCTCCTCGTTTTTATTTTTACTGGTACTCTGCTCCTGCGGCACACCAGACAGCCTGCAAGATTTTGACAGCAAAAGCTGGAAAGACGACCGCAACGGTTGTACGGGTGCCAGACAGCATATGATTGGCGAGCTTAAGCAGCTTCGGGATGGCTTGTATGGGAAAAAGGAATACATGGTGCGTAACTTACTGGGAAAGCCGGATAGCGAGAGCCTGCTGGAAAGAAGCCAGCGGATCTATTATTATTACATAGAGCCCGGATCGCAGTGTACTGCCGCCGATAAGCTTTCATCAGAGGCAAACCGACTGGAAGTTCGCATTAACCCTACCGGAAAAGTGTCTGAAGTATCCCTCAAGACCCCCCTACAAACAGCAAAGCCCGAATAAATCGGGCTTTGCTGTTTGTAGGGGGGTCTTATTTTATTCGCTTTATTCGCTTTCAGCGGCAAAGTGGTCTTCCGTTTGCCCACTCATTTCAAGGAATACGCGCAGCTGATTTGGATGCAGCAGGGTTGACAGGATTTTGTCCGTTTCCATGTTTATAGCATAAATCGCTTTAGACCGCTGGATCGGGTTATCCTCAAAAAGCAACTCCGCTTCTTCAATCTGCCGGTAGCGATTTACATTTATTAGCTGCACTTGCTTTATCTGCTCTTCATTTAGCCCCAGTTCCTGCTGCAACTCCAAATCGGCCATGGCGGGTCCGCTTACCTGAACGGCCAGCACCTGTTTGTCCAGGCGATCGTCGGTTACCTTCATGCGCTGTGCATGAGAGAGCGTAATAATAGAGAATGCGAAAATGAAAAGTATAGGTTTAAGCATGACTTTGAATTTTAAAATCCCCTTCTGATTTGGCTGAAAGGGTATTAATAGGTAAAACGAAAACAAGCTAACTTAGTTAGAGTCCGAGCAGTTTATTTTTTTTATACTTTTCTAATAGAACCTATGGAAGCTCTCATGCCTAATTTATAACTATTCAAACAGTTATAATTCTTATACAAAGAACTTAAACGATAATTCAATTATATGAAACTCTATATGTTATTAAAGGTATAACTCAATAAGCACCCACAAATAGTATTTTAATAAGGGTTACCTACGAAGCGTGACCATGATGAGCCAAAAAAAAACAGCAGTATGAGAACTACGTATTATAATCCTAGTAAGCTGGAGGTAGATTTTGCGAAAGCGTTTAAAGAGCTGAGACCTCAGTTAGAGGCGAAGTTAGGAGAAGGCGAAGAAGTAGTGGCAATCGAATCCATACATGATGCCGATAACCCTATGGTGATCTTTAAACTAAAGGACAAGGAAGGCGACTTACACGAGGTAGTAGTTCAAATCATTCAACGGCCAGACCAGATAGTAAAGAGAATTTAATAAAAGAGCAGCCCCGCTGATAACATACAGCGGGGCTGCTCTTTTTAGGATAACCAGGATAATGTGCCAGTGCTACAGATTCTCAGGGACTGTTTGGCACCTTATGTTCGCTACGCTTAAACCACTGCATGGCGATAAAGGATATCATCACTCCCGAGATCACCCCTTCCATCATGAGCACGATGAAGATGACCACACCCGGCGTATGAGATATCTGTTCTCCGAAATAGCGCCCCGAAGCCAAAGTGTGTATCAACGACTCGCCGGCAATTTTTACATACAAAACCATTAAGGCGGCAAAAAGCGTGGTGCCTACCACAGCCGTAATGGTGCCCACCCCAAAGCCCTGCAAGTACCCTATATGGCCGTTTACGCTTATCTTGTAGGCTCGAATGGCCATGGTAACACCAATAGCCATGATAATCCCGTTCAAAAAACGAAGCTCTACAATGTGTGCCAGCCCAAGTACACGCATCAGCAAAAAATAGCTGATCAGGCCTGCAGCGGTCAGCATCCCATACTTTAGTCCAATCTTTTCCATAGCTAGTTTATTCTCTTAAAATCATATCAAACGCGTTCCGTCATGGTATGATCCGGCTCCTTAAACCATTGCATGGCAATAAAAGCGATCAATAAACCCGGAACAGTGCCGTACACGATGGTCAGTACAAAAAGGGAAAGTTTGGAGAGGCTAGCCGGAAAAAGGGAACTCGCCTGTAAAGATTCCAGGTAAGCGGTATCCAGTAAATTAACAAAGATCATCAGGAACACCGCCAGTAACGAAGAGGACACTACCCCCACTGTCGCCCCGATAGCGAGCCCCTGAAAGTACTCAATCATGCCCCGCTTGTTGCGTTTGAAACTTGAGATGGCCATTACGATCCCGATCACCAGGAACAAGCCGCTGATAAAGGATAACTCCACCACATCCGTCAGCCCTAAAATCCACATTAACAGAAAATAAGCCATGTGCACCAGGCCCACGATGATTCCATACTTGATCGAAACCTTCTGATAGGTTATGTTAGAAGATGCCATGTTTTGTGTTTTTATACGTTTAATTAATCATTTCAAAATGAACAGTTTAACCTTTAATTTGGTTAAAGTATAACTAAATAAAGGGCATCCTGTGCCAGGTTGTCTCCTTTAGCATTATATTATCAAAACTATATACTAAAGATTGTGGGATGGCGTTGTGCTTTGCGCTATAATTTTTAACGAATTGCTACAGAAAGCCTTGGTTTAAAATGTTTTAGCGCACGCACCTGATGCCCGGCCATGGGCTAGATCAGCACTGGCTATGTCAATCACAAGTTTTATTTTGTAGTTTTGCAGTAAGCATAACCAAACACCCATACACAGTTCTTTATGATTAGTACCAGCAATGTCAGCTTAGCCTATGGAAAGCGCACATTATTTGAAGACGTAACGATAAAATTTGTACCCGGCAATTGCTACGGTTTAATTGGAGCCAATGGTGCCGGTAAATCAACTTTTCTAAAAATACTATCCGGTGAGATAGACCCCAACACCGGCTCTGTGGAGATGCCTGCCACCGCACGCCTGGCGGTATTAAAGCAGAACCACTTTGAGTTTGACGAATACCCTGCCCTGCAAACGGTGATCATGGGCCACAAGCGCCTCTGGGACATTATGCGGGAAAAGGATGAAGTATACGCCCGCCCTGACTTTAACGAGGAAGATGGCCTGCGTGCCGCTGAGCTGGAGGGCGAATTTGCCGACATGGAGGGATGGAACGCCGAGTACGAGGCAGCTGAACTCCTAAGCGGACTGGGCATTACGGAAGACCTGCATTACGCTCAGATGAAAGACCTGAGCGGCAGCGAGAAGGTGCGCGTGCTGTTGGCGCAGGCCCTCTTCGGAAACCCCGATATCCTGCTGCTCGATGAGCCTACCAACCACCTGGACGCCGAGTCGATCATGTGGCTGGAGAACTTCCTGGATAATTTTGCCAACACGGTGATCGTGGTATCGCACGACCGCCACTTTTTGGATGCGGTTTGTACGCACGTGGCCGATATCGACTTCGGAAAGATCCAGATGTTTGCCGGTAACTACGGCTTCTGGTACCAGTCCAGCCAGCTGGCCATGAAACAGCGCTCCGATGCCAACAAAAAGACAGAGGACAAGCGCAAGGAACTGGAAGAGTTCATCCGCCGTTTCAGCGCGAACGCCTCTAAATCGAAGCAGGCCACCTCGCGTGCCAAACTGTTGGAGAAACTCACCGTGGAAGACATCAAGCCCTCCTCGCGTAAATACCCGTACATAGCCTTCAAGCCTGAGCGCGAGGCTGGCAACCAGATTCTGCACGTAGAGAACCTAAGCAAGTATGTGGATGGGCAGCCGATCTTTACCGACATCAGCTTCATGGTTGACAAAGGCGATAAGATCGCGGTGATCGGCAGGAACGACATTGCCGCTTCTTCGTTTTTTAAGATCCTCTTCGACGAGGAGAAGGCTGATAGTGGCTCGTTTAAATGGGGAACCACCATCACATCCTCCTTTTTTCCGAAAGATAACCAGGAGTTTTTTGAGACAAACCTGAACCTGGTGGACTGGCTGCGCCAATACTCTGTAGAGAAAGACGAGAGTTTTATTCGCGGTTTTCTGGGGCGCATGCTCTTCTCGGGAGAGGAATCATTGAAGAAAGCCAATGTGCTGTCTGGTGGAGAAAAAGTGCGATGCATGTTCTCGAGAATGATGCTTCAATCGGGCAATGCCCTGGTGTTTGACGAACCAACCAACCACCTGGACCTGGAATCGATCACTGCCCTGAACAACTCCCTGCAGGAGTTTGAGGGCACGATCCTGTTCTCCTCCCATGACTTACAGTTTGTGGATACCATCGCCAATCGCATCATCGAGTTAACGCCCAACGGCATTATTGATAAGCGCATGACGTATGAGGAGTACCTTTCGGATGAAACCATCAAAGAGCTTCGTAAGAAAATGTATGCCACTGCGTTAGTTAAATAACTCTTTAACCAACTTACGTTACAGTATGGCTTCAGCCCGCCGTTTTGTTGCTTTGCTTAGCTTTATGTCGTTGCTTTTTGTCTGTAAGCCTGCTTTTGCGCAGATCCCGGATACAACGCAGCATAAACCCTCGCTTCCCACCGGTCCTCCTGCCCCACCTGTGGAACAGAGGGCGCCGCAGCCCCAGCGCATACCAGAAAAGCCTGTGGTGCAGCCGCAAGTAGAGCAGGCACAGGATGAGGAGCGGCAAACTTTCGCCGACAGGCTATACTTTGGGGGCAGTTTTGGGTTGCAGTTCGGAACCTATACCAATATTTCGCTGCTGCCCATTTTGGGCTATCGTGTAACCGATAAGTTCTATGTGGGCACCGGCATCGTGTACCACTTTATCCGGAGCGGAGGCTACTCTTTGCAAAACTACGGGGGCCGGGCCTTTGCCCAACATGAGGTGCTGCCCGGGCTTATCAACAGCGGGGCCTTGCTGGTGCACGCCGAATATGAAGTGCTCAGCGTGGAGTATGCCCTGCAGTATAGCAACGGACAAGTGGAGAATTTCCGCAGAACGGCTGCCATGCCCATGGCCGGGCTTGGCTACAGGCAACGGATAAGCGATAAGGCCTCTTTTGATTTCCTAGTGCTGTATAATTTCAACGACCTTGACTCGCCCTATTCCAACCCTGTGATCCGGGCTGGTTTCAACATCCCGCTCCGTAGATAAGTAGGGTAACTATCAGCTACTAAAAAAAGAAGAAGGCTGCCTTTATCGGGCAGCCTTCTTTTATGCTATTTGGTAAAAACGCGTTAGCCGCGTATCAGTCTGAGTAGTACGATGATAATTGCAATTACTAACAGAATGTGGATCAGGCCACCTACAGCATCCGGGAATCCTAAGAAACCGATCAGCCAAAAGATTACCAGTACCACTGCTATTACATACAATAAATTTCCCATAGTTTTTGTTGTTTAGTGTGTTTCAGTTTTAACAAGTATACATTATAACGAAAATATTCCTAACAGGTTAGGCACTTCGTATCAGGCGGAGTACAACGGCAATCACAGCCAGTACCAGCAGTATGTGAATAATTCCTCCAACGGCATCCGGAAAGCCCAGAAAGCCGATCAGCCAAAAAATAACCAACACAACTGCAATAACATACAATAAATTTCCCATAGTTTAGATGCTTCGTTTAAGTGTAAAAAAGCATTCTGCTGTTAAAATAACATCTTCATACATTTGATGTTACAACAGTCAGTATTTGCATTTTTTCTATTTCTTGCTTTTACGGCGACTTATTCTAAAGGATTTATATAATAGCATCTATTTATATAATTTTTCTTCATTTGCTTTCTTTGTAGCCAAACTTAAGTAAGCGGCAACAGCCTTAAGCGCTCATTAACCTAAACTTCCCCCCCAGTCTTACCCATCCAGAACCTGAGAAATAAGCCACTCTTTTCTCGATTATGGCTAGGAAGTATAGCATCGGCAGAATTAGAAGTCTTTCAATACATGCCAAAATTCGTGACAGCTTATCCAGAATTATAGTATTTTTGTATACACCAATTTTTACTTTAACTCGACCTATGAAAAAAGTAGCGGTAATCGGCTCTGGAACAATGGGCAACGGCATAGCGCACGTTTTCGCACAAAATGGATTTGCGGTATCACTGATAGACATCTCAGAGGAGGCTCTTCAGAAGGCACTCGCCACCATTTCAAAAAACCTTGACCGGATTGTGGCCAAAGGCAACCTGACGGTAGAACAGAAAGACAAAACCCTGCACAACATCTCTACTTTTACCAGTATGCAGGAAGGCGTGCAGGAAGCCGACCTGGTAGTGGAGGCCGCCACCGAGAATGTTGACCTCAAGCTGAAGATCTTCCGCGACCTGAGTAATTTCGCCAAACCTGAGGCCATACTTGCCTCCAACACTTCTTCTATCTCCATCACTAAAATTGCCGCCGTAACCAACCGCCCCGACAAAGTGATCGGGATGCACTTTATGAACCCGGTACCCGTGATGAAGCTGGTAGAGATTATCCGTGGCTACTCCACCTCCGATGAGGTAACACGGCAGGTGATGGACATGTCGCTGCAGCTGGGCAAGGTGCCTACCGAGTGCAACGATTACCCGGGCTTTGTCGCCAACCGTATCCTGATGCCCATGATCAACGAGGCGATCTACAGTTTGTATGAAGGCGTGGCCGGCGTAGAAGAGATCGACACCATCATGAAGCTGGGCATGGCGCACCCGATGGGACCGCTGCAGCTAGCCGACTTTATTGGCCTGGATGTCTGCCTTTCCATCCTGAATGTGTTGTACGAAGGTTTCGGCAACCCAAAGTATGCCCCATGTCCGCTGCTGGTAAACATGGTGCAGGCAGGGCACAAAGGCATTAAGTCAGGCAACGGTTTTTACTCCTGGACCCACGGCACCAAAGAGCTGATCGTGGCCGACAGGTTTAAGAAGTAGCAAGTAAACCTTAGCTAACAGATACCAGAACGCCTCTGCCAGTTATATGGCAGAGGCGTTTTAGTGTAGGGTATTTATGCTGGTCAACCTTTTTTGTAAAGCACCCTTCTACTAGTCTCCTATCAAAGAGAGTAGGAACCAGGAAAACTCCCTCGCCCCTTGGGGAGAGGGCTGGGGAGAGGGGGATTTTTTCCAAAGTGGACACCACAAAACCCTCCTCCTCCCTGAGGGAGGAGGAACTAAAAAAACTACCAATCTTTTGAAAGTATCCCCCTCCTAAAAGGCATATACTTCCAAGATTCAGATCACGAATCGATTATCCGGCATTCTAACCTATGCAAATAAAACAGTCCTGTTAAACTTTTGCCACTGGTTTTTATGGCTTTCTTAAAGATGCTTTTGTTTAAACCGCTACCGCGTTATCGCGGAGTGCATCGTTCAACGAGGTTTTCAGGTCGGTGCTTTCCTTGCGTTGCCCGATGATCAGGGCGCAGGGCACCTGGAACTCGCCGGCCGGGAATTTCCTGGTATAGGAACCCGGTATTACCACAGAGCGCGGCGGCACATAGCCCTTGTATACTTTCTCCTCGCTGCTGGTCACATCGAAGATCTTGGAGCTGCCCGTAATGGTAACGCCCGCACCGATTACGGCCTCCTTGCCTATGCGGCATCCTTCTACCAGTATGCTTCTGGACCCGATAAAGGCACCGTCCTCAATTATAACCGGCGCCGCCTGTACCGGCTCCAGTACACCGCCGAGGCCCACACCACCGCTCAGGTGCACGTTTTTGCCCACTTGCGCGCAGCTTCCTACCGTTGCCCAGGTATCTACCATGGTACCGGAGTCTACATAGGCGCCTATGTTCACGTACGAGGGCATCAGGATTACGCTTTTAGCCAGGAAAGCGCCGTAACGGGCCACGGCATGCGGCACTACCCGCACACCCAGCTGCGCATAGTTACGCTTCAGCGCTATCTTGTCATGAAACTCAAAAGGGCCCACCTCAATGGTTTGCATCGCCTGGATGGGGAAATACATCAGCACCGCCTTCTTCACCCACTCATTTACCTGCCACTCCTCTCCTTTCGGCTCTGCTACACGCAGTATCCCCCTGTCAAGCTCATCGATCACACTGCGAATGGCCTCCATGGTGTGGCGCTCCTGCAGGAGCTCACGGTTATCCCAGGCCTGCTCTATTATTTCTCTTATTGCCATGTCTGTAGTTAAGTAAGATTAATGCGCAAAAGTATTAAATTTAGCGGATGTCTGAAAAGAGAATTCTAATTGCCTCCCTCCTGAAGCCCGTGAACGACACGCGCCTATATGAGAAGTTGGCTGTTTCGCTTAGCAAATTACCAGGCACACAAATTACTGTTTGCGGCTTTGAGGCACCGCTCCCCCCTGCGGCCCCGCAAAACATTCGGTTTGTACCGCTCTTTTTTTTTCGGCGCCTGAGTGTTTCCCGCATTGCAGCCCAGTTTAGATTTTACAGGTTATTGCTGGAATTACGGCCCCAAGTCGTGCTTGCCTGCACGCACGAGCTGCTGCTGCCCTGCTACCTGTACAGCAGGCGCCAGCCCGTAAGGCTGCTGTATGATGTGCAGGAGAATTACGCCCTGAACCTGCGCCAGCAAGCCAACTATCCTCCTGTGCTCAGGCAGCTGCTTGCCTGGGGCGTGCGGGGCATCGAAAAGCTGGTGGCACCGCGCATCAACCATTTCCTGCTGGCAGAACGAAGCTACGCCGGCGAGCTGCCTTTTCTCCAGGGCAGGTACAGCATCCTGGAAAACAAATACCAGCCCGCAGCCGCCTACACTCCCCCGCCAACGCCTGTGCATTTAAAGCAGACGCCGCTGCGCCTTCTGTATTCCGGTACCATTGCCGCAGAATATGGCATAATGGAGGCTATTACCCTGGCGGAGCGGCTGCATGCCCACGATGCCTCCTCTACCCTCTGTATCATCGGCTACTGCGCCAAGCAGGACACCCTCAAACTGCTGCGACAGCGGATAAAAGGCAAATCTTTTATCCACCTGGTCGGGGGCGACCGGCTGGTGCCGCACCAGCAGATCATCGAGGCGATCCGGAGCAGCAATGTGGGCCTGTTGCCTTACCAACCAAACGCCAGCACAGCTCGTTGCATGCCCACCAAGCTTTATGAGTACATGGCGCACGGGCTGCCCGTGCTGATCCCCAAAAACGCGCTTTGGCAGCGTAAAGTAAAACAACACCAGGCCGGTATCTCCATCAACTTCACGGACACCGACGTACCTGTACTGTTCCAGGCGCTGCGGCAACAGCACTTTTATACTTCGGGTATCCCGACAGACATTTTCTGGGCATCAGAAGAGAAAAAGTTATGGCAACTGATTGTGTAGATTCGGCTATCACGGGTGGGGGCAGAGTTTTACCTGCCTAAAGAACAGGAGCACAGGAAGCGACAATTTATTTTTAGACGAATCTAAATCCATTAAAAATTAGTATACTTGTAACAGTTTAAGAAACCAGACATGCGTAATTCAAAAATAGCCGGCGTTGGCCATTATGTGCCTGCCAACACTGTCACGAACAAAGACCTTGAGAAGATAATGGATACCACGGATGAGTGGATCCGGGAGCGTACCGGTATTGTGGAGCGCCATTATTTTGAAGAAGGCGTGGATACCACGGCAAACATGGGAGCCGAGGCTGCCCGCAGGGCGCTGAAAATGGCCGGGCTGGAAGCATCGGCGCTGGACCTGATCGTGTTTGCCACGCTCAGTCCGGATTATGTTTTCCCGGGATCAGGCGTGTTGCTGCAGCGCGAGCTGGGCATTAAGGAAATCCCCGCCCTGGACGTGCGCAACCAGTGCTCGGGCTTTATCTATGCCCTTTCCGTGGCCGACCAGTTCATTAAAACCGGCATGTACAACAATGTGCTGGTGGTAGGCTCCGAGATACATTCCAGCGGACTGGACTTCAGCACGCGGGGCCGTGGGGTATCGGTTATCTTTGGCGATGGCGCCGGCGCTGCAGTGCTCACCCCTTCCGAGAGCAACGACAAAGGCATCCTGTCCACGCACCTGCACGCCGACGGCGAGTTTGCCGAGGAACTGGCCGTGCTTGCCCCGGACAGCAACAAAAAGGAGCGCCTGACCCACGAGATGATCGACGATGGCCGCATTTACCCTTACATGAACGGCAACATGGTGTTTAAGCACGCCGTTACCCGTTTTCCGGAGGTGATCATGGAGGCCCTGAACAAGAACGGCTACAAGCCCGAAGACCTGGACATGCTGGTGCCCCACCAGGCTAACCTGCGCATTACCTCCTATATCCAGCAAAAAATGGGACTACCCGCTGAGAAAGTGATGAGCAACATCCACAAGTATGGCAACACCACCGCCGCTTCAGTACCCATCGCGTTGAGCGAGGCCGTAGCGGAAGGGCGCATTAAGGAAGGCGACCTGGTTTGCCTGGCGGCCTTTGGCAGTGGCTTCACCTGGGCCTCCGCTTTGATAAGATGGTAGAAAATGTTGACTGTGTGCATGCGTGATCGGCAGGAGAAGTCTTACTAATTCACGCATGCACACTGTCACTTGTCCAAATATTCAAAATTAACAACGTGTACAGTTTCGCTGAGGAGAATTACATCAAAGCCATTTACAAGCTTTCGGCCAATGGCGGGCAGGAGGTGAACACCAATGCCATAGCTGAGGCGCTCACTACCAAGGCCGCTTCGGTGACGGACATGCTCCGGAAACTAAGCTCGAAGGGCATTGTGAATTACGTAAAGTATAAAGGCGTTTCCCTGACTGAGCAGGGCGAGCGCGTGGCCCTGAAAGTGATCCGCAAACACCGGCTCTGGGAGGTTTTTCTGGTGGAGAAACTAAAATTCAACTGGGATGAGGTGCATGATGTGGCCGAGGAACTGGAGCATATCTCATCGAGCCTGCTTACCCGGCGCCTGGACGAGTTTTTAGGTTATCCGCAGTTCGACCCGCACGGCGACCCCATTCCCACAGAAAACGGGGAGATGAAATTAAAGCCCCAACGGCTGCTGGCCGAGATGGAGATCAATGAGGCAGGGCAAGTAGTGGGCGTAAACGACTCGCAGCCGCTCTTTCTGCAGTACCTGGATAAAATGGGCATCTCACTCGGCACCCGCATCCGCATCATCGACAAAATACCCTACGATAACTCGATCGAGATAACGCTGGAGGACAGCAAAAGCATGCTCATCTCCAGCGAAGTGTCTAAAAACATCTTTTTATCCGCCTGATAGAAAACACGCTTCAGCTACCCTACCTAAATACATTCTATTATGTCTCTGCAGGAAACCCATTCAGGAAAATCATTGGAAGAGGTACACTCCTCGATTGATACCACCACCCCCACCAGCCTGTGGAGGCGGCTTTTTGCCTTTATGGGGCCGGCTTACCTGGTAAGCGTAGGCTACATGGACCCCGGCAACTGGGCCACCGACATTGCGGGCGGAAGTCAGTTCGGCTACAAGCTGGTGTGGGTGCTGCTGATGTCTAACCTGATGGCCATTCTGCTGCAGAGCCTCAGTGCCCGCCTGGGCGTGGTGCGGGGCAAAGACCTGGCGCAGGCCTCCCGTGAAACCTATCCCTCCTTTATCAACATTCCGCTTTACATCCTGGCAGAGATAGCCATTGCCGCCTGCGACCTGGCCGAAGTGCTGGGCATGGCCATCGGTTTACAGCTACTATTCGGCATTCCGCTGGTTTGGGGGGTTAGCCTGACGGTGCTCGACACCTTCCTGCTGCTTTTCCTGATCAATAAGGGCATGCGGAAAATGGAGGCTTTCGTGCTGGCCCTGGTCACAATCATTGGCGGCGCCTTTATTATGGAGATGTTCTTTGCCAAACCGGATGCCGGCGAACTGCTCAGCGGCATTGTGCCTTCTATCCCCAACAGCGATGCGCTCTACATTGCCATTGGCATAATTGGGGCCACGGTCATGCCGCACAACCTCTACCTGCACTCCTCGCTGGTGCAGTCGCGCAAGATAGACCGAAGCCCAAAGGGTGTCTGGCGCGCCATCAAGTATAACTTCGTGGATTCTGCCATTGCCCTGAACCTGGCCCTGTTTGTGAACGCGGCCATACTTATACTTGCCGCCGCCGCCTTTTACAGGAACGGTATTTTTAACGTGACCGAGATTCAGGATGCGCACAAGTTCCTGGCGCCTCTGCTGGGCACCAAGTGGGCCCCGGTGCTTTTCGCGGTGGCCCTGATCGCGGCCGGGCAGAGTTCCACCCTCACGGGCACGCTGGCGGGCCAAATTGTGATGGAAGGTTACCTGAACCTGCGCATCCAGCCCTGGCTACGGCGCATGATCACGCGCTTGCTGGCCGTGGGGCCGGCCCTGTTCGTGATCCTGTATTACGGCGAGGACCAGACCGGGGAGTTGCTCGTGCTCAGCCAGGTGATCCTGAGTTTACAGCTAGGCTTCGCCGTGATTCCGCTCATTCACTTTGTGAGCAACAAAAAAAGCATGGGCGAGTTTGCCATCGGCTTCTGGTTAAAGACCGGTGCCTGGCTGATCGCCTCCATTATTGTGCTGCTGAACGCCAAGCTGGTGATAGACGAGATCATTGTCTGGCTGACCGAAGCGGAAAACCCCTTGTTGATCTGGGTACTGGTGGTGCCGGTCGCCCTGGCCTGTGCCTTGCTGCTGCTTTACATTACGGTGCAGCCACTGGTAAGCGGTGCCGTGGCGCACTACAAACCCGCCAAACACCAGCAACCTGTCAGTTACCAGCCGCAGGTTACGCCCGCTTACCAGCGCATTGCCATCACTCTCGATTTTACTGCCGTGGATAAACTGGTGCTCGATAATGCCATTGCCATTGGCTCCACTGCCGCGGAGTACCTGCTCATACACGTAGTGGAAACGGCGGGGGCCCTGGTTTTCGGTCAGGATATCAAAGACTTGGAAACCACCTCGGATTGGGACAACCTGCAGCGCTATGCCAGCGACCTGCGTGCCCGTGGCTACAACGTGCGCGTGCAGCTCGGCTTCGGAAACCCCAAGCAGCGTATCCCTAAAATTGTTAAGCTGTTTGAAGCCGACCTGCTGGTAATGGGCTCGCACGGCCACAAGATCATGAAAGACCTGATTCTGGGTGCCACCATAGATGCCGTGCGCCACTCCGTTAAAATACCGATGCTTATTGTGTAGGCCACATACTGGCTGAACTATACTTGCTCCACGAGGTGTTTTGCCAGGTATAAGCTTTACTAAATGGAAAAGATGCGCATACTATATATTGCTTTGCTGGCCCTGCCTCTGCTGGCGGGCTGCCAAACCACTGCACCTACTGCAGCCGCCCCAGAAGCAGCTGCCCCTGCTATACAGCAAGCAACTGCCCTTGTCTCCGGAAATGCCACAGCGGCTGCACCGGTTGAGAAGATAAAGTGGCTGACCATCGAGCAGGCTGCCGCACGCATGAAAACCGAACCCCGTAAGGTGGTGATCGATGTGTATACGGACTGGTGCGGCTGGTGCAAAAAAATGGACAAAGACACCTTCACTGACCCCAAGGTAGCCGCCCTGATCAACGCGCACTACTACCCGGTTAAGCTGGATGCCGAAGGCAGAGAGGCCATTACCCTGAACGGCAAGACCTACAACTTTAAGTCGGAGTACAAAGCCCACGAACTGGCCGTGGCCCTGCTGCAGGGCCAGCTCAGTTTCCCGACCACCGTTTACCTGGACGAGCAGTTTAACATGCTGGCCCCGGTCCCCGGCTACCTCGATGCTAAAAACTTCTCCCGCATCCTGCGTTACTTCGGCGAGAACCACCACAAAACCATGAATTACCAGGAATACGAGAAAAGCCTTTAAATCTGGACAAATTAGCTCGCTCTTGTTTAAAAAGTGGCCAAAGTAAAGCCAAATAGCTCCCTCACCTTTTAAGGAGAGGGCTGGGATGAGGTTAAAACAAGGGCGGTGAAACCAGCAATAAAATCGTAAATTTGCATTGCGCAAAAGTATATTCCATTGTGATCAACCTGAACTTAAACAACGATACCATCGTGGCGGTGGCCACTGCCCCGGGGGTGGGTGCCATAGCGGTTATCCGCCTTTCCGGCCCCGAGGCCATTACCATCACCAACGGTGTATTTAAAGGCAAAGACCTCACCAGGCAGGCCAGCCATACCATCCACTTCGGCACCATTCGTGATGCGGATAAAATACTCGATGAAGTACTGGTATCGCTTTTTGTGGGGCCTCACTCCTATACCAAAGAAAATGTGGTGGAGATCTCCTGCCACGGTTCCGACTTTATTGTGCAGCAGATCATGCAGCTCTTGCTGCGGCAGGGGGCCCGCCTGGCCAATGCCGGGGAGTTTACCAAACGCGCCTTCCTGAACGGGCAGTTTGATCTGGCCCAGGCCGAGGCTGTGGCCGACCTGATCGCCTCTGACTCCGCTCTCTCGCATGAGGTGGCGATGAAGCAGATGCGCGGGGGCTTTTCGCAGGAGATCAAGCGCCTGCGGGCCGAACTGGTGCATTTCGCCTCCATGATCGAGCTGGAACTGGACTTTGGCGAAGAGGATGTGGAATTTGCGGACCGCGATCAGCTGCGTGCGCTTATAGGCAACATCCAGCAGATTATCCGGGAGTTGCTGAAATCCTTTGAGCTGGGCAACGTGATCAAGAACGGGGTGCCTACCGTGATCGTGGGGAACCCGAATGCCGGCAAGTCCACGCTCCTGAACAAGCTGCTCAACGAAGAAAAGGCCATTGTGTCGGATGTGCCCGGCACCACCCGCGACTTTATAGAGGACGAGATCAACATCGCCGGCATTACGTTCCGCTTTATCGACACAGCCGGACTGCGCGAAACTACTGATAAGGTAGAGGCCATGGGTGTGGAGCGCACCATGCAGAAGCTAAGCCAATCGGCCCTGATCATTTACCTGTTCGATATAACCGAGGTGAGTGCCTGGGAAGTGCAGGCGGAGCTGGACAGGCTGAATCCCAAAAAGCTACCTTTTATAGCCGTTGCCAATAAAATAGACCAGGCATCGCCGGAGAAACTGGCAGCCTTCGCCAGCATAGACAACCTGGTGCAAATTGCCGCCTCCGAGGGTGCCTACCTGGAGGAGCTGAAGCAGGCCCTGGTGCAGAAAGTAAACCTGGACAGGCTGAACACACAGGGCCAGACCATCGTGACCAACCTGCGCCACCTGGATAGCCTGAACAAAACCTACGCGGCCCTCGACGATGTGCTCAACGGCCTTGCCCTGGGTGTCAGCGGCGATCTGGTGGCTGCCGATATCCGCAGGGCACTGTATAGTTTAGGCGAGATTACGGGTGAGATTACCACAGACGACCTGCTGGATAATATCTTCACGAAGTTCTGCATCGGCAAATAGATTGCCCCAAAATTTTCACTAATAGCTAAATACAACTAAGCCTGCTTTCGCTTATATTAGCTGCATGGCAAATTTTGAGGAAACCAAAAACCTGCTGGAAGACTCCACCTTCTACTACATCATCACCACCAACATGCAAGGCCGGTATACCTATGTGAACAACTGCTACCGCAAGGCCTTTGAACATATCCATGGACCAGTGGTAGGAAAATCTTATGAGATCACCATGCACCCCGACGATACCAAGGTGTGTGAGGAGGTTAGTGTACAATGCTTTGCAAACCCGGACAGCACGTTCCCGGCCACAATCCGCAAGCATGACGGCAAAGGCGGGTTCGTGATAACACAGTGGGAGTATAAAGCGCTGTTCGATGCCGATAACCAACCGGCGGGTATGTTCTGCCTGGGCTACGACATTACGGCCTACATGGATGACCACGAGCAGCTGAAGAATGCGCGCTCCCTTATCGACCAAAAAGAGACGGTGCTACGCGAAATGTCCTTCCACCAGTCGCATATCATCCGAAGGCCCCTGGCCAATATTTTAGGACTGGCCAAGGTGTTGGAACGGATGGAGCTGGACCAGAACTTAAGGAACATCTGCAACATGCTGGTAGACAGCAGTCTGCAACTTGACCAGGCCATTAAAGAGGCCGCGGCTATTAGCCACAAATAACAGCCTACCTGCCCTGCCTGAATGTGCTGACCGGGTATAAACGGTCCTCTTCCAGCTGAAGCGCATAGGGTGCGCCGTTCCAGTGGATAACGGGTAGCATGACTTCGGTGTAGGTAGCCCCGTTTGCAGCCGGAACGCATACAGTGGCGTTGCCTACGTAGGTAACCCCTTCTATGCCAAGCCTCCCCGACACAAAAGCCACAAAGCTTGCTTTCTCTTCTGCAGTAGAAGTATAGCCGATCTCATTTGGGGTAAGCCCTGCCGTATCCTCCTCCTGCAGGTACTCAATTTTAGAATAGGTATCGATGGAGATATCGGGGGCGGTGAGTGCAGGCACGTCGGTTTTGGCCGTTGTGCTTTCCACGAAAATGCGCTGGCTGCTTTCGCGGTTCTGTGTGGTAACGGCCTTCACCTCTTTGCTCTCCCTCCTGAAAGGCCCTAACACAAATGTGCGGCCCACTACCTCTGGTCGCGTGGCCGGTTTGGGTGTGGCCGGACTGCTGATTTGCGCTTGTGCGCCGGCAACTGCAGGCCGTGGGGTGGGGTGCTGCCGGGCGTCCAGAATGGCGGTATAAGTGCTCAGGAAATGATCGGTGTGCTGCAGGTGAAACAGTTCCAGTTCGTGCGCCCTGTCGCGGCTAACCAGGTAGGCATGCAGGCGCCTGGTTTTCTCAACCACCGCATAGATCTTCTGGGCATGCGGCGTGTCGCTGAAGCGGTTATAGAGTTCCTGCAGGGACATTAACCTGCGGTTGCTGTCCTGGATATAGGGCAGCCCCTTCACATCTATACTTTCAGGCGTGCCTACCACCGTTCTGTTGCCTGTTACACCACGAAGTCCGAAGAGGTTGCGGAGAAGCCGGATCATTTCGAAAGTATCTTTTTAAGGTGCGCCGTTTCTATTTCCACCTGAATTTTCTCGGAGGTTTTCAATTCCTGGTATGTGCTGTTCAGCTTCTGCAGGTACAAATCCAGCAGGTGTTCCTGCTCCGGGGTCAGGAGTGTGGCGGATTTGCGGGGCCGTTCTTTGTCTGGGGTCATGCGCCTGTCTCTATCTGTTTCGATTTGCCGAAAGTGCTCAGTATCTTATTGTGCAACTCCTCCTGCACTTCTGCCAGTTCTTTTACCGCCTCTTCGCGCTTGCGGCTCCCCTCTTCCGAAATCTTTAAAACGGCATCCAGCGTTTCCACCATGTCGCGGTTCACTTTTTTCAGCGTTTCCACATCCACAATGCCGCGCTCGTTCTCTTTGGCCGCATTTACCACATTCGTTTTCAAGAGCTGCGAGTTTTTGAGCAGCATCTCGTTGGTGGTATCGGTTACTTTTTTCTGAATCTCCAGGGCCTTGCGTTGCTTTTCCAGCCCCAGGGCGATGGCCACCTGCTGGCGCCACACCGGAATCACCGTTACGATGGAGTCCTGTATCTTTTGGGCCAGCACCTCGTTGGTGTTCTGGATCATCCGGATCTGGGGCATGGCCTGCGTCGCGATGGTATGGGAAAGCGTCAGGTCGTGCACTTTTTTCTCAAGCCGCTCCTTAAAGGCCACCATGTCGCTGAGGCGCTGCACCACCAGCTCGTCCTGGTTGCTGGCTTCTGCTTCCTGCTGGAGTTTTGGAATAGTATCCTGCTCCAGCTCCTCCACCTTCATTTTACCGGCTGCAATAACAGCCCTTACCTCGTGTATGTACTCCACGGCCTGCTTAAACATCACATCCAGGCTGGTGGAGTCCTTTAATATGCTCTGGCGGGTTTTCTCCAGTTTCACCACCACATCGTCCACATTTTCGGCCACCGAGTTGTACTGCATGGCAATGCGCTGCGAGCGGTCCTGAATCTTTTTGGCAAAGGGCAGGCGCGAGAGCAGGCTCCGCTTCTCCGACTCGTCAATCCGGATCATGTTGATCTTGGTGAGCAGCTCGTTGATGGCGGCACCGGCATCGCCGGAATCTTTGGCGCGAACCTTCGTGAGCAGCTCGTTGGAATAGTAGCCCAGCTTACGCTGCGTTTCAACGCCAAAATTAGTCAGGGTTTCGGGTTTGCCGGGGTCAATGGTCTTCGACATTTCCCGGGCCTTCTGCTGTACCAGTTCTTTGTCCTCTGCAATGGTCATGTTGGTGTTTTCCATGGTGCTCATGTTCCGAAATGTTTGTTATCAAGGTTATCTAAAATCCGAAGCTGCCCGCTGGCCAGTGTCTTCTGTTCGCCGTTCTCGTACCATTCAATCTCGCTTTGCGGCAGGTAATCGCCCAGCAACTCACGCACTTCGCGCAGCAGGGCCTCCCCTTTTTTGGTTCTGAACTCCGGATTTTTGTAAAAGGCACTGACAAAGGCCACCTTCACCTGCCCGGCTTTGGTAAGGGCAAGCTCCTGCACCTCCACCGTGAGCTCCGACGATTGGTTATGGTCTGTGATGACGGTGCGGTACACGCCTTTGTTGCTTTGCTGCAGCGTGGCTGCGCAGGTTTCCCGGGCAACCCGGATGGCCTTGCGCAGGCGGAGATTAGGTTTCAGGTAGTGGCCGTACATGTAGCCCAGCGCTACCCCTATCACTAAGGTCCAGAAAATTAACATAGTCAGATTGTACTATTTAAGCGAAAAGATATACTTTAGTTTCTATACGCGGAATGGTAAAATGAAGTCGAGGAATATGACGGTAAAAGCAAAACAGCCGCCTGAACGCAGGTAAAACGGCTGGTGCGGGGAGGTTGTGGGGATAATTGGGGGAACGATAGGAACAGGTGGGGAAACAATTGGCTCATACACGATTCAGACAGATGGGGGAACGATTGCCCGGTGCACGATTCAGATGGGTGGGGGAACGATTGCCCGGTGCACGATTCGCAGGATGATTTCCCGATGCACGATTCGGACAGGTTTGGGAATGACTGTTCGGTGCACGATTCGGACAGGTCGCGACCTGTCCCTACGAGGGGGGTGTGGTTTGGTAAAAGGTGTCTTGTTGCCACAGCGACGGATTGTTTCGGATGTATTGCTCAATTTTGATATATGCCCTTTCGTGGCGGATGATGTGGTCGTGAAAGGAACGTTGCCATACAAAATTATCCATCCCAGCCTGGCGAATCATTTTAGAGGTCGTGGTTTTATATACCCCCATCAATTCAGAAATAGATTTTATCTTCGTAGGGACAGGTCGCGACCTGTCCGAATCGTTCCCCATCACCCCCGAATCGTTCCCCATCACCCCAAAATCGTTCCCAATCACCCGCGAAACTGTCCCCTTCATCCCCGACACGTTCCCCAACATAGAAACATTCCCCCACCTGTCCGCAACATTCCACATCATCCCCTGATCAATCTCGATAATTCCATGCACGTGGTTTGGCATCACCACAAAAGCATGCAGCACCAGGTATGGATATTTTTCCTCCAGCCAATGCCACTGCCTTTCGGCAATTTGTCCATACACATTCAGCACCATTTCACCATCAGCAACATGCCCGAAAGCGCAAACCTTATCCTGCACACAGGATGTAACAAAGTACAGCCCTTCCCGACTGTAATCATACCCCATCATTCTGTTCCGTTTCCGATCTGGTAAAGCCATAAAGCAGGTATACGCATTCCTCGTACGGACAGGTCGCGACCTGTCCGCAGAACAGCCTATCGCTGAAACCTATACTTGAGCATCCGGAATTACAGACTCCCCTCCTTGGCCAAGGAGGGGCAGGGGTGGTTTGACCCGGTGCCGCAAAACATCCTGTAAACCCATCCTGTTTCAGACAATTTGCCGGTGCACGATGCGGACGAATAGGGTAATTCGGGGAAAGAACAGGCTCATGCACGATTAGAAGAGGATTTTGGTAATGATTGTTAGGGGCACGATTCGGATGGGTGGGGGAACGATTGCCCGGTGCACGATTCGGATGGGTCGCGTAATGATTGTTCGGTGCACGATTCGGACAGGTCGCGACCTGTCCCTACGAAATATTTTATTTGATCTATATATTTCGCTATTGTTTTTGTACCTTGTGATCCTTTTAACTCCGCGTATAATACATGGCCACTAACAACACCCCCACCGCCAAAGCAAAGGCGGATATAGATTTTGAAAACGAACTCTGGAATGCTGCCAACGAACTGCGCGGCGCCGTAGCCGAAAACCAGTACAAAGACTACGTGCTTTCGCTGCTGTTTTTAAAGCACCTTTCCGAGCGATTTGAAGTGCGCAAACACGAACTGCAGCTTTCTTTTGCAGACCCTAAAAGCGATTACTATAACCTAGAGGCCCATCAGCAGACCGAGGTACTGGAAGACGAACTGGAGTACCAGGTAAAGAACGTGTACCGCCTGTCCAAACAAGCCACCTGGGAGTACCTGCGCGAGAACGCCGAGCAGGACGACATAAAAGTAAAAGTAGACCAGGCCTTTTTGCTGCTCGACGAGATCCTGAGCAAGCGCAACCCTGACTACAAAGGCGTGCTGGAGCCGATCTTTGTGAAAAGCCAGCTCTCCCCTACGCAGGTGGCCGGACTCATCAATCTGTTCTCCAAAGAGAAGTTCTCCGAGATCAACAACCCCGAGTCCGACATCTACGGCCGCGTGTATGAATATTACATTGGCAAGTTTGCCATGGCCGAAGGCTCCGGCGCGGGGCAGTTCTTTACACCGGGCTCGGTGGTGCGTCTGCTCGTGGAAATGCTGGAGCCGCTTAAGGGCCGTATCATGGACCTGGCCTGCGGATCGGGCGGGATGTTTGTGCAGAGCCTCAAGTTTCTGCAGGCACACGGTGGCGATAAAAACGACATCTCCATTTACGGGCAGGAGCGCTACGAAGGCACGCTGCGCCTCTGCAAAATGAACCTGCTGCTGCGCAACCTCTCCTTCGACGTGAAGCTGGGCGACTCGCTGCTGCAGGACCGCTTCCCCGACCTGAAGGCCGACTACGCCCTCATGAACCCGCCGTTCAACATCTCGAACTGGCACCCCGAGCTGCTACCCGACAACGACTCGCGCCTCTTCGGGGCCAAAGATACCTTTACCACCCCCGGCAACGCCAATTACATGTGGTTCCAGACGCTGTGGCAGCACCTGAGCGAGCGCGGCACGGCTGGCGTGGTGATGGCCAACGGCGCCATGACCACCGGAAGCGCCGGCGAAAAGAACGTGCGCGAGCACATGATACAGCAAGGCATGGTAGACTGCATTGTGCAAATGCCCGACAAGCTGTTCCTGACCACCGGCATACCGGCCTGTATTTTTATACTTAGCAAGAACCGCGACGGCAAAGACGGCGAGCACCGCGAGCGTAAAAACGAGATCCTGTTTATAGATGCCCGCAAACTGGGCACGATGGCCAGCCGCCGCCTACGCGTGTTCGAAGATGCCGACGTAGCCCGCATTGCCGACACCTACCATACCTGGCGCAACCTGGGCGGCAGCTACTCTGATGTGGAAGGCTTCTGCAAAGCCGCTACCTTAGTCGAAGTGGCCGCCAACAATTTCGTGCTCTCGCCGGGCCGCTACGTGGGCTCCGAAGTCGAGGAAGACGACGGCGTTCCATTTGAAGAGAAGATGAATCTGCTGACCACCGAACTGACTGCCCAGTTTGAGGAAAGTGCCCTGCTGGAGAAGCGGATTCGGGAGAATCTGGAGGGGATTGGGTTTGGGTTGTAACAGTACGCACATCATTCGTATCACTTTTAATTAATTTATAAGTGAATTTTGGGATTATAAATAAAGTATATACCTTTGAACTTAACTTATAAGTGAAACTGTTCGTAGAAATAGGAGTTTACATGAAACTTAGGCTGGTAACTTATTATACCATCCGTGTTAAAGGTGAAGAGTTTTCAGAAACTGATAAGTTCTTTAAACGCTTTAAGAACAGTACTTATGCAAAAGACCTTGGGAACATTAAATATTGGCTTAAAGACAAAATTGGTGAAGAACGCGGTGCCTCAGAACGCTACTTCAGGTCTGAAAAGCGAGCACACGCACTTCCACCCCCTATTCCATCATCGGACCTTCGCCTCTATTGCTGGCGTTGTAATGATAGTGTGGTATTGTTAGGGAACGGAGGAGTTAAAACAAGTCAAAAAGCTAAAGAAAGCCCTGATTGCTTTCCACATTTCGAATTAATGAACGCAGTAGTAAAGGAGATTAAAAGACAATGCCTTTCCTGTAGTGATTTTCCAAAAGACGACACAACCATACGACTAACACTCAATTTTGAAAACCATGTTTAATCAATATTTCGATCAGGTAGAAGTAACCGAAAGCGGCAAGCGATTTATCGACAAGTCGTTACAAATAGGTGACGAAATCGTACGTCTGCTCGAAGAAAAAGGTATGACGCAACGGCAGTTAGCTGAAGCCTTGGGCAAAAAGGAATCGCAGATTAGCAAGTGGCTAACTGGCTTCCATAATTTCACACTCAAAACAATTACAGAAATCGAGGATGTGTTGGGTGTAGATATATTACTGACATACCTTGAAGCTAAGAAGCGATTCAGTAAAACTCCTATTGTACTACACCAAACTGTTGTAAGGCCTGAAGTATATAATCAATTACGCGAAGTGGAGACAAACCTTTTAGTAGCCCAGGAAAGAATGGCAGATTATGATTTGGTAGTAGAACATACCGAGGAACTCTTTGCTTAATAAAGTATTCGAATGACTACTATCCCATTCACTCCAGATCAATTACAGATTAGCTACTGTGGAATAATTTCTTTTCAGGTACAGAATGATGAAGATGCGCCGCTCCGAGTTGCTGAAGTAGAATATTATCATTTTACGGTACAAGCAAATTTAAGCGCTGCCCAAGGCAACTGGTTGCGTGTACTCATAAAGGTAGATTGTAATGCGCAGGCATCAGATTCTAGGACGCAAACAGGAAGCATCGTAACCGAATGCTTTTTCCAGATTGATGGCCTAGATAATCTATTGCAAACCAACAATAACGAACCCATTCCCCAACCCATATCTATAACTGCAGTAAGTATTGCCTATTCAACCACACGCGGCCTCCTTGCAGCCAAAGCTAGTGGTACTTTTCTAGAAGGGGCTGTTCTTCCTATTGTACAGCCAGCAAAGCTTTTAGCTTCTGATCAGCCCATACTGCAAAACCATAGGTTTAGTTTTTAACTTATCTATTATACCTCAACACAAGTATGTATGCCTGAACATTTTAAGCCACAAAAAATAAGCTTAAAAAACCGCCCTGATCTGTCTGAAGCATGGATTCAGGATGTAATAGCAAATGATCCATCTATACTTGGTTTGGGTGATTTGGAAGTTGTAAGTAAAGAACGAATTCAAATACGTGGTGGTCGTTTAGATTTACTACTTCGGGATGCTAACCAGAGAAGGTATGAGGTTGAAATTCAATTAGGAGCTACAGATGCAAGTCATATTATTCGCACCTTAGAATACTACGACATTGAAAAAAAGCGGTATCCTCAATATGACCATTGCGCGGTAATCATTGCTGAGGATATTACTAGCCGTTTCCATAATGTTATCAGTATGTTTAATGGCTTTATTCCGCTTATTGCTATTCAAATTTCTGCTTATGATTTTGGCGGTAAAATCGCATTGGTGTTTACAAAAGTATTAGACGAGATGCCATTAGGTTTGGAAGAAGATGATGTAGATGCAGCTCCAACTACTCGCAATGATTGGGTTAATCGAAGCTCAGAAGAGTCGGTTAAAATTGCTGAACAACTTTTAAGCTTAATTAATGAATTTTCGCCTGATCATAAATTAAGTTTTACGAAACACTACATCGGATTAAACAAAAATGGGCAGTCAGATAATTTTGTAGTATTGAAGCCCCGTAGAAACACTTTAGTAGCGGATTTACGCATAGAAAGTTCTACAGAGGTTGATGCTAAAATTGAAGAAGCTGAACTTGACACTTTAGACTATGATCAAAAGTGGAAACGCTACAGAATAAGGTTAACTAAAAAAGAAGTAGAAAAGAACAAAGCACTACTGAAGGAACTTCTTGAAATGGCTTCTGAGAATAGTAAATAATTTGAAGAATAAATGACCACCTGGACCACATATAAACTCACCGAACTATGCTCTAAAATAGGTAGCGGTGCCACACCCAGAGGTGGTAAGTCTGCCTATATCTCCGAGGGCATTTCACTGATCAGGAGCCAGAATGTGCTAGATTTCACTTTCTCAGAAGATGGTTTGGCTTTTATCAATGAAGCACAGGCTAAAGCTTTAGCTAATGTGGAAGTACAAGAGCGGGATGTGCTGGTAAACATTACAGGTGATTCGGTTGCCAGAGTATGCCAGGTGCCAGATGAATATTTGCCAGCAAGGGTGAACCAACATGTTGCTATACTTCGTGCTGATACTTCTAAACTTTCTCCTGAATTCCTGAAGTATAGCTTGCTGACAAAGTATAACAAAGACAGACTTTTATCACTTGCCTCTACAGGTGCGACACGCAATGCCTTGACTAAAGGTATGCTGGAAGAATTTGAAATTTCAGCACCAGAAGATGTGGCAGTTCAGAACCGCATAGCCGAAATCTTGTCTGCGCTGGATGACAAAATAGAGCTGAACCGCCGCATGAACCAAACGCTGGAGCAAATGGCGCAAACGCTCTTCCGGCAGTATTTCGTGGATGGTATTGATGAAGAGAATCTGCCGAAGGGATGGAAACTTGGTAAATTAGGTGATGTTATACTTCAATCGAAGAACTCAGTTAATCCATCGAAAGAGCCTGATAAAGTATACTTACACTATAGTATACCTGCATTCGATAGTTCGCAAAGACCCAATGAAGAACTCGGTCAAACTATACTTAGTAGCAAATTTATAGTTAAGTCAAACTCAATTTTGTTCTCAAAACTCAATCCACGATTCCCAAGAGTTTGGAATATCGAAAAAGTTGATGAATCGAGAGCAATATGTTCAACTGAGCTTTTGATATTCATACCTAAGACTCCAGAATGGTATAGTTTCGCATACCTATTACTAAGCAGTGAAGAAGTTAAGAATGATTTAGTTGGTAAAGCGACTGGTACAAGTGGTAGTCATCAAAGAGTAAAACCGAGTGAGATTTTAGAATTGGGAAGTATAATCCCACCTAAAGAAAAGGTTGCTGAGTTTGAGGCTAATTTACGCCCTCTTCTTCATAAGAAGCAGCAAAATCTAACAGAGATAGCTACTTTATCAAAAACAAGAGACGCCCTCCTACCCAAACTCATGTCAGGAGAAATTGACGTGATGCAAAGCAAACAAACTGAACAGCATGAGCCAGTATTTAGCTGAAGAAGCCATTGAGCAGGCGGCCATCGCCTGGCTGCGCGAGCAGGAGCCCTATACCTATCAACACGGCTCCGATACAAAGCGCGACCTGGGCAAGGCTGTACTCGAAGATGTGTTCGAGGCCTTTCTGCAGCGCCGCTACCCGCAGGTACCGCAAAAGGTGCTGGCCGAGCTGAAGCAGGAGTTCCTCTATAACCCCGGCGCAGACTTGCACCAGCGCAACCACGCCTTCCACCTCAAGCTCAGCAAAGGCATCAGCAAAACCTGGAAAGACGATACCGGCCGGCAGCACTTCGGCCACTTCTACCCCATCGACTACGACGATGTGCACCAGAACGAGTTTCAGGTCATCAACCAATTCACCATCGTCGGCAAAAGCAAACGCATCCCCGACCTGATCATTTTCGTGAACGGCCTGCCGCTGGTGCTCTTCGAGTTCAAGAACCTCTTCAGCCAGGACGCCACTGTAGAAGCCGCCTACAACCAGGTGCAGCACTATACCTACCAGATTCCGCAGCTCTTCGAGTACAATGCCCTCACCATCGTAAGCGATGGCCAGACCACCCTGCACGGCATGTACAGCAGCGGCCTGGAGTGGTTCGCTGCCTGGAAAAGTATAGACGGCCGCGAGGTAGTAAACAACGGCTTTGCGCTGGAAACGCTTATCAAAGGCCTGCTCGTACCCGAGCGCCTGTTAGCTTATGTGCGCCACTACATCTTCCACGAGCTAGACAAGGGCCAGCTGATCAAGAAAGGCGCCAAGTACCACCAGTTCTTCGGCATACAGTACGCTCTGCAGGAAACGCTGAAGTCGGTAAAGCCCTACGGCGACGGCCGCATTGGCGTGGTATGGCACACTACCCGCTCCGGCAAAAGCATTACCATGGCCATTTACACCGGCATCCTGCGCCAGCTGCCCGAGCTGAAGAACCCGACCATTGTGGTGCAGGTAGACCGCTTCGACCTCAACCGCCAGCTCTTCGACGATTTCGTGGCCGCCAAAGACCTGGTAGGCGACGTAAGTATAGCCAACACCACCGACGAGCTGCGCAGCCTGCTGAGCGGAGAGGGCGGAGGCGTAGTGTTTAGCACCGTGCAGAAGTTTAACCTGAAAGACACCGCCACCGGGCGCGAGCTGGAGCATCCCGTGCTGAGCACCCGCGACAACATCATCGTGATTGCCGACGAGTGCCACCGCACGCAGTACGGCCTGATACAGGGCTTTGCCAACAACCTGCGCCGTGCCCTGCCGCAGGCCAGCTTCATTGGCTTCACCGGCACCCCCGTAGACAGCAAAGACGCCGACACCGAAGCCGTGTTCGGGGAGATCATCCATACCTACGACATCCGCCAGGCCACCGAAGACAAAGCCGTGGTACCGATCTACTACGAGCCGCGTTTGGCCAAACTGCATTTAGGCAACGAGCAACTAGAGGAAGAAGCCGAAGAGATAACCGGCGGTCTGGAAGACAGCGACAAAAACAAGATACTCTGGGCAGCAATGGAAGACGCAGCCGGTTCTGCCGCGCGTGTGGAGGCCATCGCCAAAGACATGCTGCAGCACTATACCAACCGCAACGCCAGCCTGAGCGGCAAAGCCATGCTCGTGTGCATGAGCCGCCGCAACTGCGTGAAGCTCTACGATGCCCTCACCGCGCTGGAAGGCTGTCCCGAGGTAGCCGTGATCATGACCACCAACATCGCCAAAGACCCCATCGCCTGGAACCCGCACGTGCGCACCAAAGAGCAGATGGAGGCCATCAAAAGCCGCTTCAAAGACCCGGACGATGCGCTAAAACTCGTGATCGTGCGCGACATGTGGCTGACCGGCTTCGACAACCCCGCCCTCCATACTTTATACATAGACAAGGTGATGAGCGGCCACAACCTGATTCAGGCCGTCAACCGCGTCGCCACCGTTTTCCGCGACAAGCCCAGCGGCCTGATCGTGGACTACATCGGCATAGGGGACCGGCTGCGCGACGCCACGAACAAGTATACCTCGGCAGGGGGCGATGGTAAAGTTGCCTTTGACATAGAGGAGGCCTTTGCGCTTGCCAAGGAAACGATTGGTGTGTTGCGGGAGATGCTGCCGGGAGGTCCTGTAGCGGTTCATCATGTGAACAAGTCCCCCTTTGAAGGGGGCTGGGGGATGACCAATGCTGCAGAAGATGCAGGAACATTTGCCACGAAGTATAAGGCCGAAGAGCCAAACGGGGAAAATCAGTTCAGCACGAGGACTACTACCCCTACCCCCTCCAAAGGGGGACTTTCGGGTACGATTGAGACCCAAAAATTTGCGTCTCACCACGAAGCTATCCTCTACTTCCCGGCCCTTTCCAAAGGCGATAAGCTGAAACTGGTATCCATCGCTACGAACTCCATTGTAGCAGACGATGAACTGTGCAAGGCATTTATGCTGAACGAGAAGATACTCAGCAGCCTCGCCCCGATCATCAAAAGCCACGAACGTATAAACGAGCTGGCAGCCGATATTATCTACCTGCAGCACGTAGGTGCAGCCTTGCGCAAACTGAAAAACCCGAACAGGAGCGTAAAGGAATCGGCACAAAAAGTCAAAGACCTCATCCACCGCAGCATCGAGAGCGAAGACGTGGTGGACGTGTTCCAGATGGCCGGCATCGAGCGCTTCGACATCTCCATCATCAACGATGATTTCCTGGCCACCGCCAAGGCCCAGAAAACCGGGAACGAACTGAAGCTGGAGCTTATCCGCCAGATCATGAACAATGAAATAAAGGTGCGCTCTTTTAAAAACCTGGCAAAGTCACGCAAGCTGAAAGAGGCGGTAGAGCAAATTCTGGCCGATTACCACAACCACTTTTTCGATAGCCTGGTGGCCATGGAAAAACTGCGCGAGGTAGCCAGGCAGATGCAGGAAGAAGACGAACGCAGAAACCAGCTCGGCCTCACCGACGAGGAAGAAGCCTTTTACGAGATCCTGGCCAACCACCCTAACGCCGTGCAGGACTTCGAGTTGATAAAAGAACTGGTACAAAAGATACTGGCCGAAGTAAAGAAAAGCGCCCAGCAACCCGACTGGTACAAAAAAGACGACACCAAAGCCCAACTGCAACTTGCCGTAAAAAAAGTGCTGAAGTTTAAAGTAAAAGCCGAGTTGCAGGAAATACTGGACGAGGTGATGGAGCAAGCCGAGGCACGGTATAAGGAGTATGATATGAGTGTAGCGTAAGCCGTTTCGTAGGGACAGGTCGCGACCTGTCCGCAGATCGGCCGGTCCATGAAACATAAAGTATGAACAGCAACAAGCCAACCTATCGCACATTCTGTTCATGCTGTCAAGCATGATTCTGACAAAAACCACCTTGTGCACGCTGCGGACAAGTGCAGGATGATTCGCGCAAAACTTGCTCTTGCACGATTCGGACAGGTCGCGACCTGTCCCTACGAATACCTGCAGGTGATTTTAATTAAGCAGGAAGCAAACGCAAAGTATAAGTTATACTTCCTATCTTGCAGCTCATACTTCACCAGCACCCCATGTCTCATCAACCACAATACAACACCATCGCCAGAGAAGCCTTTAACCTGTACCTGGACAACAAGATAGACCTGGACGAGCTGATCGAGCGGCTGCGGTACATGGAGCTGCAGGTACAGTCGGAGGAGGAGGAAGAGACCGAACAGAAGGTATGGTTCCGTTTCTTTGAGGGCGATACCCTGAAAACCACCATCAACGAGATCGAAAAAGAACTGCGCGACCCTGCCCATCCGGGGGGCGTTATTCTAAAGCGCGGCATTGCCTATGGCCTGTCATCCGACGAGTTGGAGGTACACTATTCCTAAAAAGGGTTAAGTCCAGGCGCCGTGTTCAGGCTGCAGTAAGTATAAAAACAAAACAGCCAGCCAGGGTTCATTACCTGGCTGGCTGTTATGCTACCGAATTAGGCAGTTTACATGCCTGGCGGCATCATTACTTTGTCAATCACATGCACCACACCGTTAGAGGCCTTCATGTCGGGCATGCTCACGTTGGCATCGTTTAGCATCACACCGTTTCCGTGCATCATCACCTTCACCTCTTTTCCGTTCACGGTTTTTACCATCATGTTATCCGACAGGTCGGAAGCCATTACATTGCCCTGCACCACATGGTAGCGAAGTAAGTCCGCGAGCATCTGCTTGTTTTCAGGCTTCATCAGGTTATCCAGGGTGCCGGCCGGCAAGGCTGCAAAAGCCTGGTCGGTTGGCGCAAACACGGTAAAGGGGCCTGGCCCCTGTAGGGTAGCTACCAGGTCGGCGGCCTGCAGGGCCTTTACCAGCGTAGAGAGCGAAGGGTTGCTGGAAGCAAGCGCGACGATGTCCTGGTTCTGGGCATTCATGTCCATGTCCTCCATGTCTGTGTCGGTGTTCATGGCATCGTCGGTGGCCATGGTTTCCGTCTCATCCGTCGACATCTCGGCACTGTCGGTGGCCTGTTCGTTAGCGCTGCACCCAAACAGTAAGAGGGCGGCGCAGATGATCATACTTAACTTCTTCATAGTTAGAAAATTATAGTTCACGATGACTACATTAACTATAAATTTCTAAATAGGTTTCATTTACTTTCTTCCGGCAGTGCCCTGCTGTTATTCCAGGCTGTGGCGGCGCTCAGGATTAATCAGGCAAAAAGGCCTGGGCTATATACTACGTCACCTCGAAAGCGCTCTCATTTATGCCCAGTTTATTCTTGGAATGCAGCTCCACCGGAAAGCCCCACAGGTAGCGGATATGCTCCAGGGTTTCGTAGGCGCTGTCGGCGTCCAGGCGACGGTCTTTCTGGATGTAGTGCGTCAGGTAGAGTTTGCTGGTCTGGTGCAGGTCTACTTTGGTTACCTGTATGTTGGGTACCTGGCCCGAGCGGTCGTACTGTTGGCTGAGCTGCTCGCGCACCTTGCGGTAGCCCCGCTCGTTGTGTATGGCCCCGATCTCGTATTCCTCCTCCAGCTCGTTGTCCACGATGGTAAAGAGCTTCATGTCGCGGATCACCTTCGGAGAGAGGTACTGCAGGATAAAACTGTCGTCGCGGAAATTCTCCATCACGTAATGCACCTGCTCCAGCCAGTCTTTCCCGATCAGGTTCGGGAACCACTGCCTGTCTTCGGCGGTGGGTTGCTGGCAGATGCGCTTGATGTCCATAAAGATGTTATAGCCCAACGTATAGGGATTCAGGCCCGAATAAAATTTACTGTTGTACTCCGGCTGGTATAGCACCCCGCTGTGGCTCTTCAGGAACTCCAGCATAAAGCCGTCGTTCACGTAGCCTTCGTCGAACAGCTTGTTGATGATGTGGTAGTGCGTAAAGGTGGCAAAGCCCTCGTTCATGACCTTGGTGGCGCCCTGCGGATAAAAGTACTGCGACACCTTGCGCACCACCCGGATGATCTCTCTTTTCCAGGGCGGCAAGGTCGGGGCATACTTCTCTATAAAGTATAGAATATTCTCTTCGGGCTCTTTCGGGAACTTTTGCTCCTCCCCCGTCCCCACCTCCGGAAAAGACAACCGGGCGGGCAGGGTTCTCCAGAGCTCGTTGTAATTCTCGCGCTTGATGTGCGTCAGCTTCTTCAGCCTCTCCTTCTCTTCCTTCAGCGATATCTTCGATGGCTTTTTATACTTGTCTACCCCGTGGTTCATGAGGGCGTGCGCGGCATCGAGCACCTGCTCCACCTCCTCCTCGCCGTACTCTTCCTCGCACTTCAGGATAAAGTCGCGGGCAAACACCATGTAGTCCACAATAGACTCAGCGGAGGTCCAATCGAGGAACATGTAGTTGTTGGCGAAAAAGGCGTTGTGGCCCTGGCAGGCGTGGGCGATCACGAGCAGCATCATGCAGGTAGAGTTGTTCTCCATATTATAGCTGATGCAGGGGTTCGAGTTGATCACCAGTTCGTACGAGAGCCCCATGCGGCCCTTAGTATAGTTGTTCTGGTTCAGCACAAAGTCCTTCCCGAATTTCCAGTGCGGGTAAGAGGTCGGCAAACCGGTCAGGGCATAGGCATCCAGCATCTGCTCCGAGGTCACGATCTCGATCTGGTTCGGGTAGGTTTTCAGCTTCAGGTACTCCCGCCCAATGCGGCTGATCACCTCATCGGCGGCCTCCAGCGTTTCATAATCCCAGTTAGGGTTACAAAACATCGCTCTGTATTTCTCTTTGTCTTTCATGTTGATATATCCTTTTTTCGTAGGGACAGGTCGCGACCTGTCCGAATCGTGCACCGGCCAATCGTTCCCATAACCTGTCCGAATCGTGCCCCGAACAATCGTTCCCATAACCTGTCTGCATCAGTATTTGCCTGTAAACAGGGCCGTTGCCAGCTTATTTGCGCGATGTTTTTGTAGTTATGTATTGTTGCATGGACCAGCCATTGCGCGGACAGGTCGCGACCTGTCCCTACGAGTACACACTTTGTGCTACCCTGCTACTTCTGTCCTTTTCCGGAACAGCCCCTGGAACACGGGCCAGATCTCATATGCTTCGTACACCTGCCGGATCGAGAACTCATCATCGTTGCTGATGCGCTTGTAGGCCTGCCACAGGTCGCTTTCCCTGCCCTTGTTGCTGATCTCGATGTAGGCCATGTATTGGATGTCGGGCAGGATGGTTTCCTGCAGCAGCCGCTTGCAGTCCTGGGCATCCTGCTTCGACCACACATCGCCATCCGAGGCCTGGCAGCAGTACACGTTCCAGGTCTCGTCGAAGCGTTCGCGCATGATCTTGTCCATCAGTTTAAGCGAGGGGGCCACCACGGTGCCGCCACTTTCGCGGGAGTTAAAGAACTCCTCCTCGCTTACCTCCTTGGCCTCGGTGTGGTGCCGGATAAACACCAGTTCCACCTGCTTGTATTGCCGCGTCAGGAAAATATAGAGCAGCGTAAAGAAACGCTTAGCGATGTCTTTCTCGTGCTGGCCCATGGAGGCCGACACGTCCATGATGCAGAACATGACGGCGGAGGTGATGGGGATGGGCACGCGCTCAAAGTTGTTGTAGCGCAGGTCGAGGTCCTCGAAAAAGGGGATGGTAGCGGCCTGCCGCCTCACTTTCTCTATCTCCTGCTCCAGGGCAAGTATGGCATCGGGCCCGGTGGCCAGGGCAAGTTGCTCCAGCAGCGCTTTCAGCTTTTTCTCGAACGCCCCTTTCAGCGCCAGCTGCCGGCCCAGCGCCTGCTGGTAACTGCTCTTGATGTTGAGCCGCGAAGGCACACTGTCGCGGGTATAGCCGGCGCGGCGCAGGGCAAAGTTCTCGGTGCTCTCCATCAGCTTCTTCACCATGTTGGGCAGGGCCAGGTCGTCGAAGAAATACTTCAGGAACTCCTCCCGCGACAGCACCACGGTAAACTCATCCTCTGTTACCCCCGGGCTGTTGGAGCCCTTGCCCCTGCCCTTGCCTTTAGCGCCTTCTTTGGGTTTGGGAATGCGGTCGCCTTCGTTAAACTTGTCGTTTCCGGGCTTCACGATCTGCTTTTTGCCGGTGGCAGGGTCGTGCCGGAAGCTGGGCTCACCCAGGCCACGCACCGGCACCTTTACACTGCCGCCGCTTTTGCTGTCCTGGATGCTTTCCTGGCTGATGATATCGGGAATGGCCCGCTTGATCTGGCCCTCCACCCGCTTCAGGAACTTCTGCCGGTTGCCGGTAGATTTACCCTTGTCGTTCTTCCTTCTGTCAACGATATGGCTCATGGTAGTTTGGAAGTTAGAAAGTTTAGGAGTTAGAGAGTCAAAGTTTCCAGGTATGGCGTAGCTCGTAGCACGACTAAATGTTCTATAGAAGACAAGCCCCAGGATTAAAAATATTCCCGATGCAGGATATATCTGATATTTCCTTTGTCTATCTTCTTATTGTCTTTTGTCGTGCTACGTGATACGAAATACAGGCTACGTGCTACGCCATTGTTTTTCTTACCCGCATAAACCAGTCTACCAGAATGCGGATCTGCTTGTCGGTATACCCCCTGTCTTTCATGCGTTTGGTGAAGTCCTTGTGCTTTTTCTCATCCTCTTTGTTAGATTTGGCCGTGAACGACACCACTGGCAGCAGGTCTTCGGTGTTGGTGAAGATCTTCTTCTCGATCACGTTCTTGATCTTCTCGTAAGAGTCCCAGCGTGGGTTCTCACCGCCGTGGTTGGCCTTGTAGCGCAGCGTGAAGTTGGTTACCTCGGCCCGGAAATCCTTTGGGTTGGCAATGCCTGCCGGCTTCTCTATCTTCTCCAGCTCCGCATTCAGAATGCTCCTGTCGAAAATCTCGCCGGAGTCCGGGTCGCGGTAGTCGTTGTTCTGCATCCAGTGGTCGGCGTAGATGACGTACTTTTCGAAGATGTTCTGGCCATACGAGCTATACGACTCGATGTAGGCCTTCTGTATCTCGTCGGCGATAAACTCGGCATACTTGCTGGCTAGCACCGACTTGATCAGGTGCAGGTACCTCGACTCGGCCTCAGGCGGCAGCATCATCTTGATCACCTCCTGCTCCAGCACATACAGCAGGTGCACCGGGTTGGCGGCGATCTCCTCGCTGTCGAAGTTGAACACCTTAGAAAGTATCTTGAAGGCAAAGCGGGTAGAGATGCCCTGCATCCCTTCGTTTATGCCCGCATCGTCGCGGTACTCCTGGATAGATTTAGCGTTCGGGTCGGTTTCGCGCAGCGTCTCGCCATTGTACACCCGCATTTTGGAGTAGATCGTGGAGTTCTCCGGCTCCTTCAGGCGCGACATCACCGAGAACTCGGCCAGCAGCTCAATGGTCTTCGGGGCGCAGGGTGCCTCTTTCAGGGAGCTTTCCCTGATTAGCTTCTCGTAGATCTTGATCTCCTCGCTCACGCGCAGGCAATATGGCACCTGCACCTTGTAAATACGGTCCAGGAAGGCCTCGTTCTTCTTGTCGTTCAGGAATTTGGCCCACTCCGACTCGTTGGAGTGCGCCAGGATCACCCCGTCGAACGGGATGGCGCCGATGGGCTCGGTGCCTTTGTAGTTCTTCTCCTGCGTGGCGGTAAGCAGCGGGTTGAGCACCTTGATCGGCGCCTTGAACATCTCCACAAACTCCAGCAGGCCCTGGTTGGCCAGGCACAGGCCGCCGGTGTAGGAATAGGCGTCCGGGTCGCTTTGCTGGTAATCGGCCAGCTTCCTGATGTCTACCTTGCCCACCAGCGTCGAAATATCCTGGTTGTTCTCGTCGCCGGGCTCGGTTTTGGAAATGGCGATCTGCTCCTGTATGGAGGGGAAAAGCCGGATGACCTTAAAGCGGTTGATGTCGCCGTCGAACTCGCGCAGCCTTTTAGAGGCCCACGGGCTCATGCAGCCCGGCACGTAGCGCGACGGGATGCTGTACTCCTCTTCCAGTTCTTCGGTATAGTCGGCAAACAGTCCCAGCGGACTCTCAAACACCGGGCTTACCTCATCACCTGCCTTCAGCACATAAATGGGGTGCTGCTGCATCAGGTGCTTCAGCTTTTCGGCCAGGGAGCTTTTGCCGCCCCCCACCGGGCCCATCAGATATAGGATCTGTTTCTTTTCCTCCAGCCCCTGGGCCGAGTGCCTGAAATAGGACACGATCTGCTCGATGGTGCTTTCCATGCCATAGAACTCCCGGAAGGCGGGGTAGATCTTGATCTTCTTGTTGGAGAAGATGCGGCTTAGCACCGGGTCCTGGCGGGTGTCCAGTATCTCGGGCTCCCCAATGGCATCCAGTATCCTTTCGGCGGGCTTGGCATACACCTTGGGGTCTTTCTTACATTCCTCGAGATAAGCAGCTACTGTCATCTCATTCAGGGAGGCACTGTAATTGGTCTTGATCTTTTCTAAAATGTTCATATAAATTTTGTCTTTATAACATTGTCAGAATCATTTTATATCATGAAGCAACAAGCAGTATAGCAACTCTTTTACATGAAGTATCAGCTACTGCCAGGCAACTAATCCGATCATAGGAGATATGGTATTGATATATACGATTTATTTAATAAAGTAGCGGCAAATAACCCGTTTCCTTTTGGTGTATCTGTTTATAAATAAGCTCGTTCGTGGTTTTTTGTTGCCTGCCCTGGGTGCTTTCAGACACTTACTGGTACGTTGCAGTTAAAATACTGGATTTTACTAGCCTGTACCCTGTGTTATTCTACATCCGGCTGGCGCACGCGTTCCCTTGGTTAAGGCCGGGGGTCATGATAGAAACAGCTGTTTGATTTATAAAATTCAAAATGACGCATATTTTATACCACAAACTTTATACGTGTGTGGCGGCAACCTATTAATGTATATATTTACACCTGATACCATCAACAAGCAACCCTATGGATAAAGGATTACAACACTTGCATTCTTACATGGCCTACCTGGTTCTGCTGGGCGTGCTGATCAGTCTACTGGCTGCCCTGGCCGGCCTGTTCGGCAACAAGGTTTTCGCTGACAAAGACAGGAAGCTGGCGCTGCTCGGCCTGATCCCGACCCATCTGCAGTGGGTGATCGGGTTGATTCTATACTTTGTTTCGCCGCTGGGCGCCCAAAGTATATCCGGCGCGGCCATGCGCGATGCCACTACCCGACTGTATGTGCTGGAGCACCCGCTTACCATGCTTATTGCCGTGGTGCTGATCACGGTAGGCTATGCCCGCGCCAAGCGCATGCTCGGCGAGAACAAGGGCTTCCGGAGCATCGCCATCTTTTACGGCCTTGCTTTGCTGCTGATGCTTATCCGCATCCCCTGGAATGCCTGGCCCGGCAACTAAGCCATTGCCAGCATAAACCTGAAGCCTCTCCCTAACCCGAGAGGCTTTTTTTAGGCCCTGCGTGTACTTGGTGAACACCCCGTGTGAATAAATAAAACTAATATATTTAGCTTTTATTATTCTTTTATCCGTATTTGCTAATTATAATAGCAAATTAAAGTAACCGAAGCGCCATGCACAGTACCAAGATAATCCCTATCCATTCCAGGTTCGTAGAGGCATACAGCATTGCAGACTTGCCGGGTGTGGAGATCCCGGTGTATGCTTCTTATATCTCGGCAGGCTTCCCTTCCCCCGCCGACGATTACCTGGAAGACAAAATAGACCTGAGCAAATACCTGATCCAAAACCCGACCTCCACCTTTATGATGAAGGTGAAGGGAAACTCCATGATGGACGCCCACATCCACGACGGCGACCTGCTGGTGATCGACAAGGCCCGGAAACCGGCGGACGGCTACCCGGTGGTGTGTTTCCTGGATGGGGAGTTTACCGTGAAAACCTTTAAGCTGCACAAGGGCAAGGCCTTCCTGATGCCCGCCAACCCCCTCTACAAGCCTATCGAAGTAACCGACGAGATGGACATGCGCGTGTGGGGCGTGGTGGTGTGGGTGCTGCATCAACCCGTTAAGCAATGACGACACTTTACGCCCTCTGCGACTGCAACAACTTTTATGCCTCCTGCGAGCGCGTGTTTAACCCCGCCCTCAACGGCAGGCCGGTGGTGGTGCTCTCCAACAACGATGGCTGCGTGATCGCCCGCAGCAACGAGGCCAAGACGCTGGGCATCCCCATGGGGGAGCCGTTCTTCAAGATCCGGACGCTGGCCGAAACCGGGCAGGTGCACGTCTTCTCGTCTAACTACGTGCTGTATGGCGACATGTCGGACCGTGTGATGCAGACGCTGGCGCAGTTTACGCCACATGTGGAAGTATACTCCATCGATGAGTGCTTTCTGGACCTGGGTGACTTCTATGACAAAGACCTTTTTGCCTATGCCTGGGAGATCAAGCGCACCGTGCAGCGCTGGACCGGCATTCCCGTGAGTATGGGCGTTGCCCCCACCAAGGCCCTGGCCAAAGTTGCCAACAAACTGGCCAAGAAATCAGGCAAGGCCAGAGGGGTGCTGGTGCTCACCGACCCGACCCATATCCGGAAGGCGCTGGAAGCGACAAAAGTAGAGGATGTGTGGGGCATTGGCGGCCGGTATGCCCGCTTCCTGAAAAAGCACCAGGTGCTCACCGCCCTCGACTTCACCAACCTGTCGGAGAACTGGGTGCGCCAGCACATGACGGTGGTGGGCGTGCGGTTGCTGAAAGAGCTGCGCGGGGAGTCGTGCCTGGAGCTGGAGGAGGTAACGCCGCCCAAGCAGAACATCTGCACCTCCAGGAGTTTCGGCAAGCGGGTAAGCACCTTCGACGAGGTGCAGGAGGCCACCGCCTCTTACGCCGCCAAGTGCGCCCGCAAGCTGAGGGGCCAGAAAAGCTGCGCCCGGCTCCTGACGGTTTTTGTCACCACCAACACCTTTGCCGAAAACGACAGGCAGTATTACAACAGCAAAACCGTGTGCCTGCCCGTTGCCTCTAACTCCGACCTGGAACTGATCCATTACGCCTGCCTGGCCCTGAAAGCCATTTACAGGGAGGGCTATTTCTATAAAAAGTCCGGTGTGATCGTGGGGGAGATCATCCCTGAGAACCAGGTGCAGCTCGGCCTCCTGGACACCGTGGACAGGGAAAAGCAGCGCAAGCTGATGGCCGTGGTAGACGGCCTGACCGACCGCTTTGGCAGAAGCAAGGTAAAAGTAGCCACTCAGGGCCTGGATGGCGGCTGGATGCTGAAAAGCGACTATAAATCGCCCTGCTACACCACCCGCATCAGCGAGCTGCAGACGGTTAGCGCCAAATGAGCAGTGGCCACAGGAAAAGCTACTGCCCAGCCTTCTGCATGGGAGGGCTGATCATGATGTGCGCCCCATGGGTGCCGGGGTTCATCAGCCAGGGCATGCCGGCCGCATCTGGTTTCAGGGGCAGGCCGGTGCTCTCGGAGGTAGCGTACGGAACATAGACCACGTAACGCAGGTAGCCATCCTTTACATCGCCGGTGGCAGGGTTATAGTTCTCGTCATCGGCGGTGTACACAAAAAGCGAGGTGGGCTGCGCAGGCATCTGCAGCTTGCCGCTCTTCACCTCCGCTTCCCGACTATCAAAAATCTCCTTCGACTTTTTTCCCTGCTTTTTCAGCTCCCGGCCGCGCGCCATAAAAGGGTCCAGGTCCTTATGGTAGCAGGCAACAGAAAAGCCTTTCTGGTTTGGGTCGTCGGCCAGGCAAACCATTGCGTTGGTGCCTTTGCGCAGCAGCACCAGTTCGCCGCTCTGGCTATAGCCATACACCGCGGCCCCTGCCCGCTTGTCGGTTGGGGCAGCCAGCACAGCCGCCTTGATCTGTACTTCAGGAGCCGGCACCGACGTCTGGGCCTGAACGGATAGCGCCGCAAGGGCAAGGAACATAATAAGCAAAATGTTTTTCATAATGATAGCGTTAAACCATACACCTCTGTAACCTATAACCCAAATTGCGATTAACCCACCCCTGCCCCCTCCGGGGAGGGGAATTACATGCACGGGTAAAATTCCCCTCCCCGGAGGGGGCAGGGGTGGGTTTAAAACTTCAAAGCATATTTATAGAGCGCAACTTGAATAAGATAAATACCTCCACCAAAGCATTTTTCCTTATACGGAAATAAATTTAAAGGTAGGTTGTGGGGTGAATCGAGGGCCAGCCATACTTGTGTGACTTTCGTCACGGTACAAAGCCTGGTTATATCATACCTTTGTTGACACAAGCCTCGAAGAAGCTCGTACAGCCATAAGTATCAGGAGGCACATGCTAATAGTTTAACATCGCATCTTATGAAGATCAAGCAGTTTGAAGACAAAGGCCTTTCCCATTTCGCTTACGCCATCTTAAGCGAAGAGAAGAATGAGATTGTGCTGCTAGACCCGGCGCGTAACCCGCAGCCCTACTATGCATACGCAGAAGCCAACAACGCCAGGATTGTAGGCGTGATCGAAACACACCCGCACGCTGACTTTGTGAGCTCGCATTTAGAGATACACCAAAAAACAGGCGCTACTGTATATACCCACAGCATGGTAGGCGCCGATTACCCTTTTGAGGCCTTCGATGAGGGCACCGAACTTGATTTCGGGGACTTTAAGCTACGGCCGCTGCATACACCGGGCCACTCGCCTGACAGCATCAGCATTGTGCTGGAGCAGGACGGAAAAGACCGTGCCGTGTTTACCGGCGACACGCTGTTTATAGGCGATGTAGGCCGGCCAGACCTGCGCGAGAGCGCCGGCAACGTGACCGCTAAAAGAGAGGAACTGGCCCGCGAAATGTACCACAGCACCCGCGAAAAGCTGATGAAGCTGGCCGACGAGGTGTTGGTATACCCTGCGCATGGTGCCGGAACGCTTTGCGGAAAAGCCCTGCGCGAGGCTAACAGCAGCACCATCGGCGCCGAGAAGAGGGGCAATTACGCGCTGCAGAAAATGAGCGAGGAAGAGTTTGTAAAACTGATTACAGAAGAGCAGCCGTTCGTGCCCAGGTACTTTGGCTATGATGTCGCCCTGAATAAAAAAGGGGCTCCTGCTTACCAGCAGAGCGTTGATAGCGTGAAGCGCCTGGAGAAGAATTTCACGCCGGAAGCAGGCGCGATCATCGTGGACACGCGCCCACAGGATACGTTTAAAAAAGGGCATTTAGCAGGTGCCATCAACATTCAGGAAGGCGGCAAGTTCGAGACCTGGCTGGGCAGTGTTGTCGGGCCTGGCGAACCCTTTTACCTGGTAGCTGCAGATGAGCAGCAACTGGATGCGCTGATCGCTAAAACGGCCAAGATCGGGTATGAGCCACTGATAAGGGGGGCCTTTGTCATGGATCGGGCAGGCAAGGTAAAATCACCGGAAATAGACCTGCAGGACTTTAAGCAACACCCGGAAAAGTATACCATCGTGGATATCCGCAACGCATCGGAGGTGAAGGGCCAGAAGTTTTTTGAGAGCGCCCTTAACATTCCGCTGCCAGAACTGCGCGAGCGTGCCGGTGAGATACCTGCTGGTAAACCGGTGGTGGTGCATTGCGCCGGCGGGTACCGCTCCGCAGCCGGAAGCAGCATTGTTGCGTCTGCTTTACCAAAGGCAAGAGTGCTTGACCTAAGCGAAGCTATCAACGCGTTTAAGTAAGCCTACGCTATTGAATTGACCTTCAGGCCAGTGCAGGATTCAAAACACCTGCACTAATGTTGTTTTTTAACGGTATATTTAAGTCTCACATTCCAGCCCGCCATGGACGCCATAGACCCAGAAAAACTGCACCATATTTTCCCGCAGTTCGAAATACCCTTGCTACAAGAAATACTGACCCACAGCACCATTAAGCACCTAAGCGATGGCGATGAAGCCATGCGGACTGGCCAGTACATAAGGTCAACTATCCTGCTTCTGCACGGCCTCTTAAAAGTATACCGGGAAGACGATGAGGGCAACGAGTTTCTGATGTACTACCTGGAACCGGGCAATGCCTGTGCCATGTCGATGATGTGTTCTGCCCGCGACGAAAAAAGCCAGATCATGGCAAAAGCCGTCAATTCGGCTGAGGTGCTGCTCATCCCCTCTCATTTATCGGAAGAGTTGCTTAAAAAGTATAACAGCTGGCACAGCTTTGTGATCGCTTCTTACCGGGAGCGTTTCGAGGAGCTTTTGCAGACCCTGGACAGTATTGCTTTTAAGAAGCTGGACGAAAGGCTGTTGTTTTACCTGAAGCGCCATGTAAAAGTAAGCGGACATGAGGTCAGGTTATCGCACCAGCAAATTGCCCTTGAGCTGAACAGCTCCCGCGAAGTGATCTCGAGGCTCCTTAAAAAGCTGGAACAAGCAGGGGCTGTTACCCTGCACCGAAATTACATAGAGGTGCAGGACCTGGATTTGATGGATCAAATAAAACCTTGATTTATCAATCAGAGGCATAACTCACCACCTTTCTACTTAAATTTAGCGCGTGTGACAACAGTCACCGTAACCCGACCATGCGGCGCTTACCTTTGTGCTGTAGAAAATCAGAACGTAAGAAATGGAAATACTTGGATACTTTGCAGCCTTGTTAATCGGACTTTCCCTGGGGTTGACCGGAAGCGGAGGCTCTATACTTACAGTGCCCATACTAGTTTACCTGATGCGCCTCAGCCCGGTTATCTCAACAGCCTACTCACTGTTTATCGTTGGCATAACCAGTTTTGTGGGAAGTATAAAGTTTTACAGAAAAGACCTGGTAAGCTTTAACACAGCAATGATCTTCGGGGCCCCTTCGCTGAGCACCGTCTTTCTTACGCGCAGCTTCCTTGTGCCTGCCATCCCGGCCCATATCGTAAACATAGCCGGATTTGATTTGACTAAGAACATCCTCCTGATGGTACTGTTCGCAGTGCTGATGGTAGCGGCATCATTCAGCATGATCCGTAAGCGCTCGCTGAAGCCGAACACAGCGGACGACGAAGGGCCTCGCATTCACTATGCAGCCGTTATGATGCAGGGCACGTTAGTAGGGCTTGTATCCGGGCTGGTGGGCGCCGGAGGCGGGTTTCTGATCATCCCGGCGTTGGTACTGTTTACGGGGCTGGACATGAAGCTGGCCGTGGGCACATCGCTTTTCATTATCGCCGCCAACTCGCTGATAGGCTTTTTAGGCGACATCTTCCATTACAACATAGACTGGGCTTTCCTGCTCACTTTCTCATCGCTTTCTGTGGCCGGTATTTTTATCGGAACGGCCCTTTCGAGCAAAATACAAGGCGAGAAACTTAAGAAAGGGTTTGGATGGTTTGTACTTGTAATGGGTTTTTACATTCTTACCCGGGAAATTTTATTCGCCTAAGCCCACGGAAACCTGCCAAGCACACCACGCACCCTTCTTGTGTCGGTACGGAGGTGCAGGCACTTGGCCCTAAAGGAAAAAACAATACTTCAAATGAAACAGTACGCGGGCAGCACGGTTTTATGCCTGGCTCAAAAAGAAACACATTATTTAGCTTAAGAAAAATGTTAGCACTACTTAGCCAGCCATGGCCTTGGTACACCTCAGGAATTTTAATCGCATGCGTCATGGTGCTTCTCCTGTTTTTTGGGAAGTCGTTTGGCTTCTCGTCTAACCTGCGCGTGCTATGCGCCGCCTGCGGGGCAGGTAAAAACGTTAAGTTCTTCGATTTCGACTGGCGCTCCCAAACCTGGAACCTGCTGTTTGTGGTCGGTGCGATCCTGGGCGGATGGATCTCGTCTGAGTTCCTGACAAACGGGGAGGCTGTGCAACTATCGCAGGCAACCCTTCAGGACCTGAAAGCCCTGGGTATCGCAGCGCCGGATGGCCTGCAGCCTGGGGAGATTTTCAGTTCAGAGGCGCTGTTTAGTATAAAAGGCTTCCTGATCATGCTGCTAGGTGGTTTCATGATCGGCTTCGGGTCGCGTTACGCAGGCGGCTGTACCTCAGGGCACGCCATCAGTGGTTTATCCAACCTGCAGGTACCATCACTTATTGCCGTTATCGGTTTCTTTATCGGTGGCCTGCTCATGACGCACCTGCTGCTGCCCTTAATACTCTAAGTAGCACGCACAGCACTAAAGTATCTCTCAACAAAAGCATTCATACCATGAAAGGATTAAAATTTATAGTAACCGGTATCTTTTTCGGCATCGTGATGAGTAAGTCGGAGGCGATCTCGTGGTACAGAATTCAGGAGATGTTCCGTTTCCAGGCTTTCCACATGTATGGCATTATCGGAACAGCCGTTTTGCTGGGAGTCGTGGCCACCTACCTCATCAAGAAGTACAACATGAAGGATTATCAGGGCAACCCGATCATCTTCACGCCAAAAGAAAAATCAGTCCCGCGCTACCTGATCGGGGGCATCATTTTTGGGCTGGGTTGGGCACTAACGGGCGCTTGCCCGGGCCCGATGTTCGTGAACCTGGGGTATGGCTACTGGGCCATCTTGGTAGCCATCGGGGGAGCGATAGCAGGAACGTACCTGTATGGGGTAATTAAAGACAAACTACCGCATTAGGCAAGGATAAAGACTTTGGATTGAAAATAGAATATTAGGTAAATGGATAAGAAGCGATTCTCGTTGAAGGAAATACCAGGGTGGGCAGTCGTGCTTGTCATTTTCGCAGTTTTATACTTAACAGGCTTACACACCGAGGTTGTGGGGCAAATGCAGCGCCTGTTGCTTGCCTCAGGTATAAAAAACGCTGACATGCCCGACGCACCCTCTACAGAAAAAACTGAGCCTGTAGGCAGCAGCACCGCTTCTATGGCTAGAACCGGCTTTAAGATGCAAACGCTTGCTGGCAAAACGGTGAATTTCGAGAGCCTGAAAGGTAAAGTAGTATTTTTGAATATCTGGGCTACCTGGTGCCCTCCGTGCGTGGCCGAAATGCCGAACATTCAGCAGCTGTATGAAAAGGTGGGCTCCGACAAGATTGCTTTTGTGATGCTTTCTATGGATGAAGGCGGTGCAGCGAAAGTGAACAAATACATAAACAAGAAAGGGTTCACCTTCCCGGTTTACTTGCCGGCCGGGCAGCTGCCGCAGGAGTTTTACAGCAATGCCATCCCAACTACTTTTATCATCTCTCCGGAAGGCAGGATTGTAGCCAGGCAGGAAGGCATGGCAGAGTACGACACCCAGGAAGTACGTGACTTTTTACAAAGCATGGTTGAAAAGTAGGCTTTACTTACGCATAGTGTGGATAATGGCTGCTGCCTGACAGCAAGGACACCATGAGAAATTGCGCAGCCCCACAGAAAAGGGACCGATGAGAATACTTCTTTTACTAAGATCAATTCTGTACCTTATGCTTACATTTAAAGCACCAAAGGCCTACCCTGTTTTCAGCAGCGTGTAAGCCGATGCTATAACCACTGACAGCACCAAGAACAGCCCTTATATGTTCCACCACGATGAAGAGCACCTGAGTGCTGCAAGCCTGCCGCTTTACCGGAAAGGCAAGGAGATACTGGAGCTCACCATAAAAATCGCAGAGCTGATACCGGAGGAAAACACCGCCCTGGTGCACCTGAAAGCCATGATGCTGGAAGATGCCGCGCTGCTAACCGTGAAAGTGTCGGGTGCCGAGGCAGGCGACTTGTTTGACATCCGGATGGAAAACGCCACCTTGGTACGCAAGGCTGCCCGGGAGCTTGAAACCCACTGCACCACCCTGACCATGTTCGGTTTTGCAGACACGCAGTACCTGCACCTGATTCGGGAGGCGATTGAAGAGTACAGAACCCTTTTTGTTAGTTGGGTGCAAGGCTTCGACCCCTGGAACTATGTGCTGGACAACTGGGGCCTTTTTAACCCGCCGGGCATTTTGCCGGATGATGCAGGCGACAACTTTTAACCACCTCCAGCCGACATTACCTGAATGTTTACCCAAACGATTTAACAATGGCGCTAGAAAACCTGGATGAGGACAGATACCTGGAACTGAACACTTATTTCAGAATAAAGATACAGGGCATGATGGATGGTGACCCCTACATTCAGGAACTGATCGGGCAAGAAACCGGGCTGCAGCTGCAGGACCTGATTGATAGGATGTCGGCTGCGGACCAGCAGCTGTGGCAGGAGTTCATGCACCTGGACCGCCTGAAACTGCACCGGGACCTGAAGAATCACCTGGAAGGGCGCGGTACCCCTTTCAAACCCGGCCAGGGGTTCAGTACCGGTTTGGAGGGCGACTCAGATCAGCCCTGGTAAAACTCCGCTTTAATTTTAACCCATTCAGGCAGGCGCGTAAAGGGCGCTGTTCCTGAAAGGCACCAGTGCCAGCATAACGGCCTGCTCGTAGAGTGCCTTGCGGTCCAGGGCGTTGTCTGTTAAGATGCCAATGGCGCCACCTGCCTGCTTAGAGTTGTGCTTGTTAAACACCATGTCATCGGCGGTGCCCAGTTCAACTCCCTGTTCCACCAGCCGGCTGACGGCCCGGGGCAGGAAAAAAGTACCTGAGCGTGCCTTCCCGGTCATCTCCCTCGACCGTACCACAATCCAGGCGAAAGCGGCCAACTCCTCCTGTAAGGGGGCAACCCCACCCTCCAACCCGATCCAGAAATCGGCCTCGGGCATATGCTTACATGCATTTTCCACCCTGTTTAAGGCGCCCTGCATGGTTTCAGCATCGGTCATAGGCTGGTCCGGCACCCCAGAGGGCACCGAAACAGGCTTAATCGAAAACTGCTGATCCGGGAACATGCGCTGCAAGCCAGCCAGGGCGGCGGCCAGCTTCACCGGATTCTGAGAGGCGACAACAACGGTAAACGCAAGAGCTGTATTCATTATAATTTATAGGTGTCAGATTTGGTTGAAAGGTTAGCGTGCGAACGGATTCAAATAAACACAAAAATCGCCAGAATCAGTATAATCAGCGTTTTTTTAAAACATTTTCCGGAAAAAACGTTTATTAGGATGATTGATTGAAAGTGTAACATCAAAACATTGTGGATGTGGAATATTATCCCAAGCCCTTATTTCCTTTTATAACAATTATTCCATAATTTCGCTTTCTAAGACACACAACAACGGACATAAACTAAAAAACGCATGTCAGAATTTGCTGAAATAATTTTAGACGGTAAGTCTTACCAAATGCCAATCGTGGAGGGCACTGAAAATGAAAAGGCGATAGATATCTCTTCGTTACGGGCGCAGTCAGGCTATATCACACTGGATCCAGGCTATAAAAACACTGGTGCCACTACAAGTGCGATCACCTTTCTAGATGGTGAGCAGGGTATACTTCGCTACAGAGGCTATCCGATAGAGCAACTGGCAGAGAAGTCTAACTTTATTGAGGTGGCTTACCTGCTGATCTACGGTTCTTTGCCAACGGAGCAGGAACTGACTGAATTCAGCAACAAGATCAAAAACCATACGCTGGTGCATGAGGACATGCGCAAAATATTCGACGGCTTCCCGACCACGGCACACCCGATGGGCGTGCTGTCTGCGCTGGTTAGCTCGCTTACCGCCTTCTACCCGGAGTCCCTGAACCCGAACCAGCAGAAAGAGGAAGTGGATCTCTCCATTATTCGTTTAATTGCGAAGATCTCCACCATTGCCGCCTGGTCATACAAAAACTCGGTGGGTCACCCGGTAAACTACCCAAAAAACAACCTCGATTACGTTTCCAACTTCCTGCACATGATGTTTGCCTTCCCGACCGAGGATTATGAGGTGAACCCTGTGGTGGTGGATGCTTTGAATAAACTGTTGATCCTGCACGCGGACCATGAGCAAAACTGCTCTACCTCTACCGTGCGTCTGGTGGGTTCTGCGAACGCAAGCCTTTATTCTTCGGTGTCTGCCGGTGCTGGCGCCCTTTGGGGACCACTGCACGGAGGCGCAAACCAGGCGGTGATCGAGATGCTGGAGGCTATCAAGGCCGATGGCGGAGACTCTAAGAAATACATCGCTAAGGCAAAAGACAAAGACGATCCTTTCCGTTTGATGGGCTTTGGGCACAGAGTGTACAAAAACTTTGACCCGCGTGCCATCATCATCAAAAAGGCTGCTGACGAGGTATTAAGCGCCCTGGGAGTGAAAGACCCTATCCTGGACATCGCCAAAGAACTGGAAGAGGCCGCCCTGAACGATCCATACTTTGTAGAGCGCAAACTGTACCCTAACGTCGATTTCTACTCAGGCATTATCTACCGTGCCATCGGCATCCCAACCGACATGTTTACGGTGATGTTTGCCCTGGGCCGTCTACCGGGCTGGATAGCCCAATGGAAAGAAATGCGTGAGAACAAAGAGCCGATCGGCCGGCCGCGCCAGGTCTATACCGGCGAAACAGAGCGCAACTACACTCCCCTGGAAAAGCGCTAGTAAGCTCGCTACACAATAATATTCTCATTAAACAGGCAAGGCTGATCCTCGGATCAGCCTTGCCTGTTTTAGTTTAGTGGTATGCCTTGTAAACCTGTCAAATTCTAGTCGTAAGTGCGTTTACAGCACTTTCATCTCGATGCGGCGGTTGAGCTTTCGGTTCTCATCAGAGGTGTTGGGCTGCACAGGTTTTGTTTCGCCGTAGCCTTTGTAGCGGATGCGGTCTTTGGCAATGCCATGGCTGCTCAGGTACTCAACCACCGATTTGGCGCGTTTCTCTGACAGCACCTGGTTGTCCTGATCGGCCCCCACATCGTCGGTATGTCCGGCAATCTCCATTTTCAACGCCTCGTTCTGCTGCAAAAACTTAATGAGTCTATTCAGCTCCGTTATCGATTCTTTCTCTAATGCATACTTGCCCGTGTCGAAAAACAGGTTGTTCAGCACCACCGCTGCTCCCGCTTTCAGGGGCTCCAGGTATACATCCAGCGCAACAGGGCTTAAACTCTTGGGCGAGGTATAGTCAAAGCTCAGGCTGTTCATCAGGTAACCCGGCGCGCCCACATACAATGCATACGGCTTGCCCTCCGTAAGCACCACGGTATACTCACCAGACACCTTATCCGAGTTTACCTGCTGCACCAGCGAATCGGCCTGTAGGTTGTACAACTGCACCTGCGCTGCCAACGGCTTTTTGGTGGCGGCATCAAAAACGCGCCCCTGCGCATAGGTGCTGTTCTCGCGACTGCGCCATTCCATCGGAACTTTAAACCTAAAAAGCTGAATGGTAGGCGCTCCCGCATCGGTGTTAACCTGCCGGGAGTAATAGCCTGTTTCATTATCCGGTGTTATAAAAAGCGAGCCTTCGTCGGCAAAGGTGTTCAGTGGGTAACCCAGGTTTTTAGGTTCGCTCCATTTCGAGTTACTGTCCAGGGTTGCTTTAAAGATATCCAGCCCCCCCATGCCTAAGTGCCCGTCACTCACAAAGTATAGCGTAGAGCCGCTTGCATGCACCGAAGGCGCCATGTCGCGGCCCGTGGAGTTTATACTTCTGCCCATGTTCACTGGCTTCGTCCAGTTTCCGTCTTCCTGCTGATAGGTAACCCAAAGGTCCTCCTGGCCTACGCCGCCGCCGCGGTTAGAGCTGAAATAGATTGTGCGCCCGTCCGCTGACAGGCTGGGCTGCGAATCCCAGGCTCTGGAATTGACCGCAGTGCCCATATTTTTCGGTTTGCTCCACTCCTTGCCGGTGCGGTAGGAAATGTACAGATCGCAGTCGCCCACGCCGTCGGGTCGGTTGCAGGAGGTGAACACCAGTGTTTTGCCGTCGCCGGCGATGGTGGCGGCCCCCTCGTTGGCCTCCGAGTTGATGTTAGCGGAAATGGAGACAGGTTCCTTCCAGTCACCCCCGTTCATCTCACTCAGGTAGATATTCTCGTCATGGTCCGGGCGGGCACTCGTGCGGGCCGTGTAAATAAAGTAGCGCTGGTCGGCGGTGGTGTACGGAAAATACTGGAGGCCAAACTTATTAACCGTGCCCGGCATCTGCTCCGGGTTAAAAGCGATCGGGGTCTTGATGGCTTCCAGGGCATAATCCGCTGTTTTCACCTGTTTTCTGGCGAATTCAACCAGCCGGGCATTGCGGGTATTGGCTTTCAGGAACAGCTCAAAATATTTTTTGGCCTCCTCGTAGGCTCCCTGCTCAAAATAGAGGTCGGCCAGGTCGAAGTAGTAATTGGCGTACGCTGGTGTAAAAGGCACCAGCGCCAACCCTTTTTTCAGGTTTGCGAACGAGGCAGCCTTATCCCCCATCATCTTGTAGAGGTTAGCCGAACGCACATAGGCCTCGGCAAAACCCGGCTCTTTTTCCACTGCTTCTGAGAGGGCGTCAAGGGCTTTCTCGAAGTCGCGGGCGCGGGCATAGTCCTCGGCTTTGTAATACAGCTTTTCGGCCCTTGCGTTGGTGGTGCTCAGTTTCTGGCTCTGAGCCCAGCCTGCCATCGAAAGGCAACAGAAAAGAATCGCAAAAAGAAAGGGTTTGCACATAAGTTGTTACGGAATATCCATGTACTTGTGGGTCTGCAGGGACACACGCCATTTGGGGTTGTGTTTGACGTATTCTACTATCAAAGGCATTATTTCGTTGGCCTTGCTCCATTCCGGCTGCAGGTAAAGCAGGCAATGCCCCCCTACCTTCGCCGCGTGCTCCTCTGCCCACTTAAAGTCGCTTTTGTTAAAAATGATCACTTTCAGCTCATGCGCATAAGGATAGACCGAGGCATGCGGCGCTTTAAACTTTTTAGGAGAAAGGCAGATCCAGTCCCAGTGGCCACTCACAGGATAAGCGCCCGAGGTTTCGATGCACGTTTTAATGCCCCGCTCCTGCAACTGTGCGGTAAGCGGCTGCAGGTTATAGAGCAAGGGCTCTCCCCCTGTTATCACCACTGCTTTGCCCGGGTAGTCCGTGGCAGTATCCACGATGTCGTGAACAGGGGTAAGCGGGTGCAGCGCGGCATCCCAGCTCTCCTTCACGTCGCACCAATGGCACCCTACGTCGCAGCCTCCCAGCCTGATGAAGTACGCCGCTGTTCCGGTATTCGCCCCCTCTCCCTGAATGGTATAAAACGCCTCCATCAGAGGCAGTTCGCTTCCATCTTTGGGCACGGTGTGTATGGAGGCCGTTTTATATGCTTTGATTTCTTCCAAACCTTATTTTCTATGGCTGCCGCTTTGGAGGCAGCCTGTATGTACACGCATTAAAAGTATTTCTGCTTTCTTATTTAAATTCTATGCAGAACTCGCAAAGGTAGCTAAAAAAGAAACAGGTAAGTAATGCCTTCTGTTCCGTATTGACAATCCACTGCCAGTTACATGTAACCTCACCCTGTTCAAATCAGTTAAAGTGAAATCAATTTCAGCTAAAAACCTGTCTTGCTTGTTGGTTAATTATTACCTATACTTAGCCTGATTTATAAAATAAATATGCCCAAAATTCTGATAATAGATGATGAGCGCGCCATTCGCAGCACGCTTAAGGAGATACTTGAGTTTGAGAATTACAGCGTGGATGAGGCCGAGGACGGCGAAAAAGGGCTGCAACAACTTGCCAAGTCCAGGTACGATGTGGTGCTTTGCGATATTAAGATGCCCGGCATGGATGGGATTGAAGTGCTGGAAAAGGCCATGGAGCTGACACCGGACACCCCGTTTATCATGGTATCCGCCCACGGCACCATCGATACCGCCGTGGAAGCCACTAAAAAAGGCGCCTACGATTTTCTGCAAAAGCCACCAGACCTTAACCGTTTGCTTGTTTCTGTGCGCAACGCCCTGGATAAATCCAGCCTGGTGACAGAGACCAAGATCCTGAAAAAGAAGATATCCAAGACCTATGAGATGGTAGGCGCGTCTGCAGCACTGGGGCGCGTGAAACAAGCCATTGAAAAGGTGGCCCCCACCGATGCCCGCGTGCTGATTACCGGCCCCAACGGATCTGGCAAGGAACTGGTGGCGCGCGCCATACATGAGCACAGTAACCGCAGCAACGGCCCTTTGATTGAGGTAAACTGCGCCGCCATTCCGAGTGAGCTGATCGAGAGTGAACTGTTTGGCCACGAGAAAGGCTCTTTTACCTCAGCGGTGAAGCAGCGCATCGGCAAGTTTGAGCAGGCCAGCGGTGGCACGCTGTTCCTGGATGAAGTGGGCGACATGAGCCTTTCTGCCCAGGCCAAGGTACTGCGCGCGCTGCAGGAGCACAAGATCACGCGCGTGGGCGGCGACAAGGACATTCAGGTGGATGTGCGTGTGCTGGCGGCTACCAATAAAAACCTGCTGGAGGAGATCGAGGCGAAGACCTTTCGCGAGGACTTGTACCACCGTTTGGGCGTCATCCTGATTCATGTGCCCCCTTTAAACGAACGGCGCGAGGACATTCCGGACCTGGTCAGCAAATTCCTGAACGACATTGCCACTGATTATGGCAACAAGCCCAAAGCTATCACGCAGGATGCCCTGGCCTATTTGCAGGAACTGGATTGGCGCGGCAACGTGCGGGAACTGCGCAACGTGGTGGAGCGCCTGGTGATCATGAGTGGCCCCGAGATCACTGGCGAGGATGCCAAAGCGTACGCCAGACCCATGAACTCCTAACCCAACACCCTGGAAACACAAGCAAAATGCTTCCTTCCTTTGTAGCAAACGGCTGCAAAGGAAGGAAGCATTTTGCTTAGGCCGCTTTTTTCTTCAGCATACAGCATTTCTTGTACTTTTCGCCACTTCCACACGGGCAGGGCTCATTTCGCCGCACCCGCTTGCCATAGGGGTTTAACAGCTGTTTGAAATTGATCCGGAAACGCCGCTTCGGATTCTGTTCGAATACTTTTGTCAGCAGTTTATACAAATCCGGGTGCTTCTCGGCCAGCTGTGCCGGGCGCTCGAAAAAGTACTCCGTCACGACGGCAAAGAACTCTGCCTCGCTGGTGGCCCCATAGGGGTTGATGTCAGACTCCCCTTTCTTAATTTTTTTGATTTTGCGGTACATCAGCTCCTGCCAGGGCTGGATAAGGTCTTCGGGCAGGTAAGCGGCAGGTGTGCCGTCTATATCCCCATCGGCCTGGTCCAGCATGTGGGCAAACTCATGGATGCCCACGTTCTTGCGATCCGCCATGTCGTAGAAGCCACGCTCCAGCGCTGGCTTGGATAACGTGACATAATGGTCGTTCTGGAATGGATTGACCCGGCCCAGAATCTCAGAAACCGCCTCAGAGTTCTTATCCTTATACTTCTTGATGCTTCCCGGGAAGACTAATACCTCCCCCAGGTTCGGGTACTCCCAGTCGCGGAAGCCGAAGATGGGAATAATGGCGCTGGATGCAACCAGTACCTTCGTCAGGTCGTCAATCTCGACATCGATGCCGGTGATGCGCTTCTCGGACAAGAAAAGCTGCAGCATTTTCTCAAAGCGTCCTTTGTCCTCGTCTGTCTTCAGGGTATGGTAAAAGCCTACCCGATCAGTGAGTATCTTACGCCATTCCGCAGGGAATTCCTGCGCGAGCACCGCCTTTCTCCTTCTTCCTTTACGGGTGGCCCACCTGAAAAAAAGCAGGATCACGCCTGCCACCAATGCAATGAAAACAATATACCCCATGGCCCACTTAAACGAGAGCTGCCCCGGAAAGATGTCAGGCAATTAACAGGTTACAGCCCCGGATATCGGTATTGTCGAAACGGCCCAGCACCTCAAAACCTCCGCTGGCGTGCATGCGTCCGATGTCCTTGGTTTCAATAAAGGCACAGGAATCCACATTGGCCAGATCGATCACGTTTATCCCCCCCGATTTGTGGCCGGGGCTCACATCGAAAGGATCATTCAGGTCGCGCAGGAGCACCTGCATGGTGTCCCCAGCCGTAAACACGCCGTCGCCTTTGGAGTACGCCTGCGAGAGCAGCTCGGTCATGCCATACTCTGAATGGATGGCGGAAACACCGAAGCCCGCCTTCAAATGCGCATGCAGCTCTTCCCGGATCATCTCGCGGCGTCGTCCTTTCATGCCACCGGTCTCCATGATTATCACCTCGCTGAAATCCTCTTTCCCCCGGAGTTCCTCTGCCCAGTCCAGCAAGGCATAGGACACTCCCATCAGCAACACTTTCTTGCCTTGTAGCTTCGTCTGTTTCACCAGCTGCAGCAACTTCTCGTAGTTGCGAAGGTAGAAGCCCTCTACCTGCTGGCCGGTTTGCTGCACAAAAAAATCGACCATGGCCACCAGCGAGGAGCCGCCCTGCTCTAAATAAGATGGCAGCAGGGCCAGTACCACATAATCTTGCAGGGGCCCGTAGAAACGCTCGAAAATATGCTGTGTGTTGGCGGTGTACCACTCCAGCCGCGATACCAAATGACGGCTCCGGGTCTGTTGGGTGGTGCCGCTGCTGTAAAAAGTTACTTCCGGGTCAAATGCACCCGTCTTTACCGCATGGGTCTTAAAGAACTCGATGGGCAGAAACGGAATCGCCGTCAGTTCCTTCACATTCCGGGGCTGCACCCGCAGATACTGCAGGTACTGCTTGTACACCGGATTGTGTCCGGACTGGTAATGGAACAGCTCTAAGGCACAATCAGCAAAGTTAATTTGCTGATTGTGGTGCAATTGCTGAGTAAATCGTGCTTTAAAATTCATCTCCAGAATTTACAACAAATCCTATATTCTCTGCGTTTGAATTAGTAAATTTAGCTTCATTTTCTGACAATCATACATGAAATACCTGCTGAAGTATAGTATTGCCTTCCTGTTTGTACTGGTGGTGCTCAGCTCCTGCCGCAAAGAACCCAATTACCCTGATGCCCCCGAAATTCAGTTCAGAAGAGTGGAGCAGTTTCATTTCTCAAATGGTTCCAACATCCTGAGAGATTCTATCGTGCTCGTGATTCATTACCAGGATGGCGACGGCAATTTGGGTTTAAGGCCACTGGACCAGAACCCAAACACGGCAGACACCGACAGCCAGGCTCCTTTTAACCCTGGCTCTCCTTATGCGAAAAACTTTATTACAGACCTGTATGTGAAGCAACCGGTTTTCCCGGGCTCCCCTGACTCTTCGTTTGTGAAATTCCAGTTCCCGGTGGCCAATTCAGATTTCAGCGGCCGTTTTCAGCGGTTGTCCAGCGACGACAGAAAAGAACCACTGGAGGGGGAGATCAAATACAGTGTGAACGGCAGAAACGGCATTACCTCCGACATCTTTCCCAAAGGGACCATTATCAAGTTCGAGATCTTTATTTATGACCGCGACACACCCGTGCCCAACAAAAGCAACGTGATCGAGACCTCCCCGATCAAGCTATTCTGATAACTTATAACGATATATAAAGGCCCGGCAACTTACGTTACCGGGCCTTTATGATGCTATCCACTTTTAAAATAGTTCTAATAGATAACAGGGTATCGCTCCGGTTCAGCTTCGTGCATGATCTCGTACACTGCCTCAAATACATCCTCGGTGTTCGGTTTGGAGAAATAATCGCCATCTGAGGAGTAAGGCGGACGGTGCGCGTGCGCTGAAAGGCACTGTGGTTTTGAGTCGAGCCATCTCCAGGCTCCCTGCTCGTCCACTACCTGCTGCATCATGAACGCGGTGGCGCCTCCGGGCACGTCCTCGTCAGCGAACAGCACCCGGTTCGTTTTCCGGATCGAGTCTGAGATCATGTGGTGAACATCAAAAGGAAGCAGCGTCTGCACATCGATCACTTCCATTGAAATACCGAAGTCCTCCAGTTGCTTTGCCGCCTCCAGCACGATACGGCACATTGAGCCATAGGTGACCACTGTTATGTCCGTGCCATGCTTCAGGACCTCCGGCTGACCCAGGGGTACGGTGAACTCAGCAATGTTGCTTGGTATCTGCTCTTTTAAACGGTAGCCGTTGAGGCACTCAATAATAAGCGCGGGCTCATCCGACAGCAGCATGGTATTGTAAAAGCCAGCCGCCTGCGTCATGTCGCGCGGCACCAGCACGTGCATACCGCGTATACTGTTCAGGATCATGCCGATGGGCGAGCCCGAATGCCAGATTCCCTCCAAACGGTGTCCGCGGGTGCGCACGATCAGGGGAGCCTTCTGGCCGCCTTTGGTGCGGTACTGCAGACAGGCCACATCATCGGACAGTATCTGAATGGCATACAGCAGGTAATCAAGGTACTGGATCTCAGCGATCGGGCGCAGGCCGCGCAAGGCAGCCCCTATTCCCTGTCCAATAATAGTGCATTCGCGGATACCGGTATCCGTTACCCGCAGGTCACCGTATTTTTCCTGCAGTCCGGCAAAAGCCTGATTCACGTCGCCGATAAAGCCCACATCCTCGCCGATAGCGAAAACACGGGGATCACGGGCCAGCATGGCATCAAAGCAGGCCTGCAGCACCTCGCGGCCATCCACAAGTGCTCCGTTTTCTGCAAACTCCGCCTTCACTTCCTCTACCTGTAAAGCAGCGTTATCCGACTGGCTATACAAGTAGGAGTTAAAGCGATCGGCATTCTCGCCCATGGTTTGTTCCAGCCAGCCTATCAGTGTGCGCTTGGCCTGGTTGTTTTCGTCGCGCACGTAACGCAGGGCTTTGCGCACGGCCCTCACCGCGTCGCTCCTGATGGGGGCTGCGCCGGCTTTGCGCAGTTCCTCGACGATGGTGGCTACTTCGGTGATGTGCTCGCTGGCTGCGGCCAGGTCATCCAACAGTTGCAGAGCCTCCTCATGGCTCTCTAACACAGGTGCAGTAAACGCACTCCAGGCCTGCGTGCGGGCAGCCCGAACCTTATCTTTGGCATCGGCTTCTATCTGATCCAGCTGCCCGGCGGTGGCAATCTCGTTTTCGAGTATCCATTCGCGCATCTTTTTCAGGCAGTCAAAATCCGACTCCCACTCCAGCCGCTCTTTAGACTTATAGCGCTCATGCGACCCTGAGGTGGAGTGGCCTTGCGGCTGCGTTAACTCCTCTACGTGCATCAGCACAGGCACATGCTGCTCGCGGCACACCCGCACCGCCGATTCGTAAGCGTCGCATAGGGCAGCGTAATCCCAGCCTTTCACCTTGAAAATTTCATAGCCCTGTTCCCCTTCGCTGTTGCGCTGGAAACCGGCCAGTATTTCGGAGATGCTTCCTTTGGTGGTCTGGTACTCGGCGGGCACCGAAATGCCATAGCCATCGTCCCACACCGATACCAGCATCGGGATCTGAAGCACACCTGCCGCATTGATCGCCTCAAAGAACATGCCCTCGGAGGTGGAAGCGTTGCCAATGGTGCCAAAGGCCACTTCGTTTCCGTTTACTGAGAACTCTTTGAGGTGCTGCAGCGCAGCATTCTGACGGTACAATTTAGAGGCATACGCCAGCCCGACCAGGCGGGGCATCTGCGAAGCCGTCGGGGAAATATCCGAGCTGGAATTTTTCTGGTCCGTCAGGTTTTTCCAGTTTCCCTCGTCATCCAGTAGCCTGGTGCCAAAATGGCCGTTCATGGCCCGTCCGGCCGTGGAGGGCTCTGCCTCTACGTCGGTGTGGGCGTATAATTGTGCAAAGTACTGCTGTAGCGTCAGTTCGCCGATGGCAAACATAAAGGTCTGGTCGCGGTAATAGCCGGAACGGAAATCGCCGTTTTGGAAAAACCGCGCCATGGCCAGCTGCGCCACTTCCTTCCCGTCTCCGAAGATGCCGAACTTGGCTTTCCCCATGAACACCTCCTTGCGGCCGGCAAGGCTGGCGTGGCGGCTCTCCCACCCGATGCGGTAGTCGTTCAGGATTTCTTCAGCAGTTAATTTTTGAGTTATAGATGCTTCAGCGGTTTGCATGTTTTCTATTTATAAACCAAAGGTATTTTCCAATCAAAAGTACAGAACATTCGCCTAATTTCAAATTTAGAGCCGTTTTGCACCACCTGGCTTCCTGGCCGGAAGAATTGTTTTAAAAATCTTTTTGTATATTTGTTTTACGCTGGAAAAAAATCAGCGCATATTGGCATTAATCAGCTTCCTTTGATCATATGAGAAACACGCTTTCCTTTTTATTTATACTTTGCCTTGCCCTGCTGGCTGCCGGTAAGGCGCAGGCGCAGGCCACTACAGAGTTTGAGAAAGAAACGCATGATTTCGGCACGATTGCAGAAGGCACGCAGGCTGTTTACGAGTTTAAGGTTAAGAATGCAGGAAACCAGCCTTTGCTGATTTCTGCCGTGCAGCCTTCCTGCGGCTGTACCACCCCCGACTGGACAAAAGAACCTATCTTACCGGGTAAGACAGGAATTATCAAGGCTATTTATAACAGTACCGGCAGACCCGGGCCCTTTTATAAGGCAATCACGGTTACTACAAACGCAGTTTCACCAAGCCAGGTTTTGTACATAAAAGGAGAAGTTGGCCCAAAAGATTCAAAATTAAACTACACCCCGGAACAAAAGATGTTATCGCCGCGTTTGGCAGTTGGAAGTTCGGTTTATACCTTTGGAAAACTTGAAAAAGGTCAAAAAGCCGTCGCCAGGTTCACGATTAAAAACACTGGTCGCCAGCCCCTTGTGATACAAGGCGTAAAAACGGCATGCAACTGCGTAACATTCAAAGTTTCGGAGCCGGCAATAAAACCAGGGCAAACCGCTACTTTGGAACTAACGTACGTTCCTATGGTGTTAAGGGAGCAAAATGAAGTAGTCAACATTCTTTCGAATGATATTATAATGCCAGACATCAGGCTAACGCTTAAAGCAAATGTAGTGGAGCGCCTGGCATCACAGAATATGTTAAGGGAAAGCAATCAGCCGGTACCTTTCAGATAGTTTTTTTCATAGTTTTATTTTGTACTAATGGCAGTGATTTTATCACTGCCTTTTTTCATTTTAAGCTATACCCTGCCAGCCATACCCGAATGTTCTTTAATAGCACTTCTACAATCTTTCACTGCTTAAGCTCCAGTCGGTTAAAAGCTTCCACCTGCAGCCCTTTTATTTAAGGTAACTTGTGGTATATTTGCGCAGCATTACCAAACTATAATTCAAGAACGACATGATTGTTGGTGTTCCTAAGGAAATTAAGAATAACGAGAACCGCGTTGGTGTTACTCCTGCCGGTGTAATTGAGCTTGTGCGCAACGGGCACACTGTTTATGTACAGTCTACTGCCGGAGAAGGCAGCGGGTTCATGGACGAGGACTATACGAACGCCGGTGCTTCCATCCTTCCCAGCATTGAGGAAGTATACGGAATCGCTGAGATGATCATCAAAGTAAAAGAGCCGATTGAATCGGAGTACAGCCTGATTAAAGAAGACCAGTTGCTGTTCACCTATTTCCACTTTGCCTCTTATGAGCCGCTGACTCATGCCATGATCAAGCAGAAAGCTGTTTGCCTGGCCTACGAAACAGTAGAGAAAGCCGACAGAAGCCTTCCATTGCTTGTTCCGATGTCTGAAGTAGCCGGCCGAATGGCTGTGCAGGAAGGCGCGAAGTACCTGGAGAAACCTTTGCAGGGACGTGGTATCCTGTTAGGTGGCGTACCTGGTGTTCGTCCGGCCAAAGTATTGATACTTGGCGGTGGCGTGGTAGGAACCAATGCCGCTAAAATGGCGGCTGGAATGGGTGCTGACGTGACCATCATGGACAATAACCTGCAGCGCCTGCGTTACCTGGATGATATCATGCCGGCCAACGTGAACACGTTCATGTCGAATGAGTACAACATTCGCGAGCTCCTCCCAACACACGACCTTATCATCGGTGCTGTTCTGATACCGGGAGCCAAGGCACCGCACCTGATCACCCGGGAAATGCTCAAGGAAATGCGTCCGGGCACTGTGGTAGTGGATGTGGCTGTAGATCAGGGTGGTTGCATTGAAACCTGCAAGCCAACCACGCACCAGGACCCTACTTACATTATCGACGACGTGGTGCATTACTGCGTAGCCAACATGCCGGGTGCCGTGCCTTATACTTCTACGCTTGCCCTTACCAACGCAACGCTTCCTTTCGCCATTCAATTAGCGAACAAGGGCTGGAAAAAAGCCTGCGCCGACAGCCATGAGCTAAAGCTTGGTCTGAACGTGGTACAAGGAAAAGTGGTGTACCAGGGTGTGGCCGAAGCCTTTAACCTGGAGTACGTGCCTGTTGAGAACGTGCTGTAAGCCTTCAACTAAAATAGTAGGGAACGCCTTTCTGATCTTTATCAGGAAGGCGTTTTTCGTTCAGGCAAGGTTTTAGCCGTATCTTTGCCCTCGTGTGGCACCCGGTACACTAAGCGGGGCAGCCGCAGCAACACGGCTGCAAATTTTAATATTGATACACCTTTTGCTTTTACATGTTCGATAGCGTTTTAAAGCTGCTCCTGCGCCGTATGGGCCTGCTGCTGTGCCTGTATATGCTGCTGCGGCTCGTATTCTATATTTTTAACTACAAGGCTTTTGCTGAGGCTTCGGCAGTGCATACCTTACTGGCCTTTGTGTACGGGCTCCGCTTCGACCTGGCGGCCATCACAGCTGTGAATGCGCCTTTTATCCTGCTCTCACTTTTCCCCTTGGCCCCTGTGCACAAACCGGCATACCAGCGTTTTCTGAAAGTATGGTTCCTGGCGACAAACGCTCCCTTTATTGCTTTAGGTCTGGTGGACGTCGAGTTCTTTAAATTCATCGGCAAAAGGTCAAGCAACGAACTCACTACCATCACCGGCGACATTGCGGATCAGTTTGGGCAGCTGATCTTTTACTACTGGTACCTGGTGCTGGCGTTGGTGCTGCTTATTTTCCTGCTTAGCAAAGCCTATCCGGTGCTGAGAACTCCTCTCCTGCAGCAGCAGCAGCACCTGCTGCGCGTTGTGCGCCTGCTGCTTATTGCAGGGCTGGCCGTAGTGGCTGTACGGGGCGGCCTGCAACTCAAGCCTCTTCGCGTAAGCCATGCCTTCGTGTTAGAGCCAGCCGTGCTGGGGCATCTGTCCCTTAACTCGCCCTTTACATTTATCAAAGGCATCGGGCAGCCGGCGCTGGAGCAAAAAAAATACTTCCCTAGTCAGCATAGCCTGCAACAGGCCCTGCGCTTTAACCCAAAAGCGTATGCCCACCCCGTTGGGCCCCTGAAACACGACAATGTGGTCATCCTTATACTGGAGAGCTTTGCAGCCGAGTATGTGGGGGCGCTTAATAACGGCAAGGGCTACACGCCGTTTCTGGATTCCCTGGCGGCAGAAGGGGTGCTGTTTCAGAATGCCTTTGCCAACGGCAGAAAATCCATTGAGGCACTGCCTTCTATTCTCACTGGTCTTCCTTCTCTCATGCAGGAGCCTTATATCACCTCTGCTTACCAGGCCAACAAACTGGTGGGTTTGGGCACGGTGCTGGGGCAGGCAGGATACCACACCGCTTTTTTTCATGGAGCGGGCAACGGCACCATGGGCTTCAACAACTTTGCCCGCATTGCCGGCGTGCAGGCGTATTACGGCCTGGATGAGTATCCGGAGGAAAAGCGCGAACAGGATTATGACGGGCAATGGGGGATCTTTGATGAGCCCTACCTGCAGTATGTTGCAAGTGAGCTCACTGGGTTTGAAACGCCCTTTATGGCCACCCTTTTCACCTTAAGCTCCCATCACCCGTACACCGTGCCGCCAAAGTATAAAGGGCGCTTTCCGAAGGGGCAACTGGAAATACACGAATCGATTGGCTATACGGACCAGGCACTGCGGGAATTCTTCCGGACTGCCGCCAAACAGCCCTGGTACAGGAATACGCTGTTTATACTCACGGCAGACCATACTCAGAAAAGCACGGAGGCGGCCTACCAGAATGCGTTGGGTCCTTACCGGGTGCCGCTTGTGCTCTTTCATCCCGGCCAGCAACTGCAGGGAATTGATCAGAGCCAGGTGGCGCAACAGACCGATATCTTCCCGACAGTGGTGGACTACCTCAATATACCTACCGATAAAGTACTGCCCTTCGGCAGGTCGCTTCTAAACAACGAAGCGGGCAAGGCAATGCTGTACACCGGCAGCGCATACCTGTTGGTGGAGCAACGGCAGGTAACCGAGCTAACCCCGAATGATCAGCTGCGGTATTATACTTTCCCGGGCATGGCCCCTGCCTCCTCTCCTGCCCCGAAGTCGGGGGAAAACCTAAAAGCCTATGTGCAATACTACCGGGAGGCCCTGGTGAACAACAGCTTATACTTTGGCAAGTAACGCGTGAGACCCAGGCAAAGCAAAAGGGTAACTTGCTGGCACAGCTTGGTTTATTGCTAGCTTTTAATGACTGAAATCGGGAATGCCCGCCAAGGGCTTAAACTGCCTGGTTTCAAAATCCACCTGCCAGCAGAAGTGTTGCAGCCCATTGGTGATCACCACGTACAGGGCCTTTATAGTCTGGTTATACACCGATACCTGCTTGATCACCTCCTGTGTGATGGGCACATGCGCTGCTTTGCACTCCACCAGCAAGTAGGGTTTGCCTTGTGCGTTGTACACACACAGATCGGTGCGTTTCTGCAGTTTGTTGTAGCGTGTGCCCCGCTCTATACTGATCAGGCTTTTGGGGTAGTGCAAGCTGCTTACCAGGTAATGCACGAAATGTTGCCTTACCCATTCTTCTGGCGTTAAAATCACATTTTTACGGCGCAGGACATCAAATATCAGGTAATTAGCGCCGGATTTCGTAATATTGTACTCAAACGGTGGCAAATTAAGTGCATCCATGCTGCAATTTAGCCATTTTCCTATGCTCCGCCCTAGTCGCATTTGCTGCCGAGGCGGATTTTTTATATCTAATTCCTTATATTGACATCATGAAGACCAAAGAAGAAATAGTTAACGACTGGTTGCCCCGGTACACAGGCGTTCCCCTCGATGAATTCGGAGAGTATATCCTGCTCACTAATTTTGTGAACTACGTGCGCATGTTCGCCGATCGTTTCGGGGTAGAGATAAGAGGCCTCGACAAGCCCATGCAAACGGCCACAGCCAATAACATTACCATCATCAACTTTGGCATGGGCAGTGCCATGGCGGCCACGGTTATGGACCTGCTCTCGGCAATTAAGCCTAAAGCGGCGCTGTTCCTGGGCAAGTGCGGCGGCCTGAAAAGAAAAACGCAGATCGGCGACCTGATCCTCCCAATCGCAGCCATTCGCGGCGAGGGTACATCAGATGACTACCTGCCCCCAGAAATCCCCGCATTGCCTTCTTTCAGACTGCAGCGCTCTGTTTCGTCCATGATCAAGAAGCACGAGATGGACTACTGGACAGGCACTGTTTATACCACTAACCGCCGTGTTTGGGAGCACGACGAGGAATTTAAGGAGTACCTGCGCCAGATTCGCGCCATGGGCATCGACATGGAAACCGCCACGATTTTCACCGTCGGCTTCGTAAACGAGATCCCTCATGGTGCGCTGCTGCTGGTTTCGGATAACCCGATGATACCTGAAGGCGTGAAAACATCGGAAAGCGACAAGCTCGTTACATCCAACTTTGTGGAGAAGCACCTGAGCATCGGCATCGACTCCTTGGTGGAGCTTATCAACACCGGCGACTCCGTGAAACACATGCGCTTTGAATAATAGTTAGCACCATGACGAAACATCTGCGTTCTTTGGCCCTCGCCATATTTTTTGGTAGCGCCCTGTTAAACGGCTGCACCACAACCCGCTCAGGCAGCGAGGCAGCTGACCTGATCGTGTACAACGGCAAGGTTTATACGGTTAATGATAATTTTGATACAGCCGAGGCCTTCGCCGTGAAAGACGGCAAGATCATAGCCGTAGGCACTACTGCAGCGATACGCGGAAAGTATAAAGCAACCGAGGAACTGGATGCAGCAGGCAAAACGGTTTACCCGGGCCTGATCGATGCGCATGCGCACTTCTACCGCTATGGCCTGGCCCTGCAGTCAGCGGATCTGGTAGACACTGAATCGTTTAGGGAAGTGGTGCAGAAAGTAACCGCCCAGCGCGCCAAATACCCGGATACGGAGTGGATAACGGGCCGGGGCTGGGACCAGAATGACTGGGCCGTGAAGGAGTTTCCGACCAAAGACACCCTGGACCTGCTTTTTCCGGACACCCCGGTTATACTTACCCGCATTGACGGGCACGCGGCACTGGCCAACCAGAAAGCCCTGGACCTGGCTGGTGTTACACCTCAAACCAAAATGGTGGGCGGCCTGGTAGAAGTGGAAAAAGGTAAATTGACCGGTATCCTGATCGACAATGCTGTAGACAGGGTAAGTAGTGTTATACCCACACCTTCGGAGGCGGAAAAGCGGCAGGCGCTAAAAAATGCTGAGGCCAACACCTTTGCCGTCGGGTTAACCTCCGTTGATGACGCCGGCCTCGACAAATCTACCGTAGACCTGATCGATGCCATGCAACAGCAGGGTGCGCTACAAATGCGCGTGTACGCCATGCTCAACCCAAGTAAGGAGAACCAGGCGCATTACTTTAAAAACGGCCCCTATAAAACGGACAGGCTGAATGTACGCTCTTTTAAGATATATGCCGACGGTGCACTGGGTTCCAGGGGAGCCAACCTGCTTGACCCTTACCATGACAAAGCCGGGCATTACGGCTTTTTGCTGGCCTCAGAGCAGGAGTTTCGCGACATAGCCAGCTTGCTGAACGAGCACGGTTTTCAGATGAATACCCACGCCATTGGCGACTCGGCGAACCGCCTGCTACTGGATATTTACGGCAGCGTGCTGGGAGGAAAGAACGACAAACGCTGGCGCATAGAGCATGCCCAGATCGTGGCCCCCGCTGACATGAACAAGTTTGGTAAGTATAGCATCATTCCGTCGGTGCAGCCTACCCATGCCACGTCGGATATGTACTGGGCAGGCGACAGACTGGGTAAAGAACGGATCAGGCACGCGTACCCTTTTAAAGAACTGTTGCAACAGAACGGATATCTGCCCCTTGGCACAGATTTTCCGGTAGAGAGTATTAACCCTTTTTACACGTTCCATGCGGCTGTTGCCAGGCAAGATGCCAAAAACTGGCCGGAAGGCGGTTTCCAGTCCGAAAATGCCCTTACCCGACAGGAAGCATTGAAAGGTATGACGATCTGGGCCGCCAGATCAAATTTCGAGGAGCTGGAAAAAGGAAGCATTGAACCGGGCAAATTCGCTGACTTTATACTCGTGGACCGCGACCTGATGACAGTACAGCCTGAAGAGATGCGGAACACGCAGGTATTGCGTACCTACCTGAACGGGAAACTGGTGTATAAGAAGTAAGGCTGCATAAGCCAGCAAGCGCTGATCGTTAAGTTGCCATGGTGGCCTGACTTACGCTCGCATTAAAGCAGAAGTCCGCTGTAGTATTGAACTGCAGCGGATTTTTTACTTTAATCCTTATAAGGCATTTTTACAGTGCCGCTTTTTATACTTTGAGAGGCTCCTGCTCCGTTGCCTGTAGCTGCTCCAATGATTTTTTGCCCCGCACCAGAAATAAGAAGATCAGGCCCAGCCCGAAGAAGATGATAAGCGCCAGGATGCTGTTGCGCATAGAACCGGTGACCTGTGCTATGGCCCCGTATGCAAGCGTTCCGAGCACGATAGAAACCTTCTCCGTAACATCGTAAAAGCTGAAATAAGACGCATGGTCAACGGTAGTGGCCGGTATGAACTTGGAATAGGTGGAGCGAGAAAGAGATTGGATTCCCCCCATCACAGAACCCACAACGGCAGCCAGCACATAGAAGTCGAACTGCCCCCGGATAAAGTAGGCACCGATACATACCCCGATCCAGATGATCACGGCCACGATCAGCGCCCTGATGTTCCCGTACCTGCCCGATAAAAATGCAAAGGCATACGCTCCGGCAATGGCTACCAGTTGAATGATGAGGATGGTTATGATCAGGGCCTCACTGGGCAGGTGCAACTCCTCTATGCCAAAAATAGTGGCGACGTACATCACCGTTTGCACGCCCATGTTGTAAAAGAAGTAGGCCAGCAAAAAGCGCTTTAGCATCGGAAGCTGCCGGACCTGGGCCAATACTTTTTTAAGCTCAACAAAACCATTCAATATCCAGTTGCCCTGCGGTTTACGCTGGTACACGTTGCCTGGCAGGTGATAGAAAGTATACTGTGCAAAGCCGAACCACCAAAGTCCTGTGGTTAAAAAAGCAATGCGCGGGGGCAGCGACGTATTCTCAGGGGCAATGCCGAACCATCCGGGCTGCAGGATCATGGCCAGGTTAAAAACAAGCAACAGCACACTCCCGATATACCCCATCGAAAATCCCTTGGCACTTAGCCGGTCATATTGATCCTCGGTGGCTATTTCGGGCAAATACGCATTATAGAACACAATGCTGCCGCTAAATCCAATGGAGGCACAAACAAAAAGCAACACAGAAACCGTGAATGTTTCCCTTGTAAAAAAATAGAGACCGACACAGGACAAGGAACCAATGTAGCAAAAGAGCTGCATGAACAGTTTTTTACGCCCGCTGTAATCTGCAATGGCGGTCAGGAACGGGCTTAACAGCGCAATGATCAGGAACGCTCCGGAAATGGCATAGGAAAAAAGCACTGAGCTCTCCAGGTTGAACCCCAGGAAATTAACCAACGATGAACCATCGGCATTAGTGGCAACCGCACTGTAGTAGATGGGAAAGATAGTGGAGGTAATGACCAGAGAGTATACCGAGTTGGCCCAGTCATAAAAGCACCAGGCGCGGGCAATGGTGGGGTTATTTTTTTCCATAGTTGAAAAATAGCAAAAAATACGCGATCTGCTACACCATTTTCAGCGGAAGCTTAGATTCTTTTCCGCTTGGCCACAATCTCTGATACAAGTTCCAGCAGGTGCTCGTACGGAATGATCTCTACCTCGGCAAAGGCATCACCAGGAAGCGGGGTAACACGCAACTTTTCTACTATAGTTTTGCTTTTAGACTCCATAGCCTCAAGGTCGAAGCCCGTTTTTATAAGGAGTGTCAGGAACTGGAAAAACAGCCTGGCCCTTGTTGCCTTCTCGCCTTTCAGGTATTTTAAACTATACCTGTTCAACCTGTTCAACACCACATCGTAATCGTCTATTGCCTCGTTGGCTAGCTGCCGAATGGTTTCGATTACAACGAGGGCTACATTAAACCCTTCTTTCCCTTTTGGCAACAGCACCATTTCGTCCACTAATTTGCTTTCGACACCAATGTTCTCTATTCCGAGCTTGTATTTAAAAAGTAATTGGCAATACTGTCCGTAAAGGTCCCACCTTTCTAAATGATGTGTTAGGAGACGAATAAGATACTTGGAGGTGATAATGGAGCGATACAATTCTAAAAGTAAGCCATATCGCTTGGCATGTATGGCCATCAGCAGGTAATTCTCCATAAAGGCAAACCAGTTCAAGGAGCCTTCTTCAAAACGAGCCAGGTACTTATCAGCCACAGCCAGTCCTTCATCATACTGCTTTGTCTGTAACAAGGCGTAAAACCGGGCATAACTGTTAAACCTGAAGTTAAACCAATTGGCATGGATAATCTTTTTAAGAACCAGTTCTTCCGCTTCTTCTATTTGTTTGGATATAGCCAAGTGATTTCCCTGCATTTCTAAGAAGCTAATTTGCAGGAAATGATGGTAATAGAAAATTTTAGATGATTTAGATTCCGTCCACAAGTTTAAGAGGCGTCCGATCGCACACGGAAACTTGACTAGTAGCTCAGAACGATCATCAAAAGTAGTTTTAACGACAATCATTATCTCCTGAAAGATCTTAGTGGCTTCACGCTCAGCAGTTTCTATGCTATAGTAATGCTCCAGGATCTTTTCCTGCTTTAAGAATTTCTTTTTTTCGCAGAGCACCTGGCTTACCCACTGCTTTTGCTCGAGCAACATCACTACATAATCATTTACTTCATTCTCCCTAGCCAATTTTAGGGCCTGATCAAGTACTTTCTCAGCAAGCCTTGGCTCATTCATGGCGATAAAACTTTCCGCTTCAAACAAAAAGGATGCACACTTGGATTTAACGATATTTATTATGGGTAAATTACTTTCAGAGAGTTCTGTAAAATGGAGATGGTTGATCAGTTTTTTTTTCAGTCTTGACTTAAGCATCCGATAACTAGACGTTTGCTTCCCATTTCCATACATCTTTAAGGCAGCGTCCGTATCTGAAGTAACTTTCTTGGTTTTTATGAGTTCATAAAGGTGCACATCCAGGTTATTTTCATCCTGAAAATTGATCAAGGGAAATGCTTTAGCACCATATTCCTGAACCAGGTTGACCAATCTTATCAATTCGTCCATGTTTATCTTTTAAATACAAAGTTGGTGGTCTGTTCAGGTATTATTTTTCTCCAAGATATCCAGAATAGACAACCAGAGATGCTCATAGGGGACAATCTCTATTTCTGAATACGCGTCTCCTGGAGCAGGTGTAGCGAGAAGCTTATCATAGTTTTTTTGACCTTTACTACGGCAAAGTGTTGGGTCAAAATCCTCGGTAACGGTAAGGAACAGTAACTTCAAAAAAAGTTTGCTACGTAAACTAAAAGCATCTTTAAGATAAGTATTAACATACTTTTTCAAGCTCTCAATTCTATAGATTAAAGCATCTGAATCTTTCTTCTTCAGAAAATAATAAAATTGTAGGATCAGAATAGCGACGTTAAACCCCTGTTTATCTTTGCTGTATTCAGGCAAAGAGATAATAAAAGGATTTGTAGCTTTCCCTAACAAAGAATCACCTGATATAATAGCCAAATAGGCTTGGTACAATCGCCATCGCTCTTTGGCAACTGATGGAACCTTATGATAATAGTTGTTATGAAAAGTCCGTTCAAGAAGTGAAGTCGCTAGCTCATATTTTTTAGAGTGTAAGGCTAACAAGAAATAGTTCTCGAGATAAGCAAACCAGTTAATAGAATTAAGGTTAAAATCAGGAAGGAATTTCTCAGCATAAAACAAGCCTTGATTATATTTAGAAGCTCTTAAATGGGCATATACTAAAACATATTTGTTAAAACTGGTGTCAAAACGAGGGCCTAAAATCTTGTCTTTTTGGATTAGCTCTTCTGATAGAACCGTTAATTCAATAATTTTAGTAAAATTACCGACCAATTCGTAGTACCATAAATACACTTTATAATAAGCATTAAAAGAATCAAAAGTGTTACACGACTTCCATAAATATTCCAGTCGTTGCACGTCTTTTTCAAGCTGAGGAAGGTATTCGCGTCTTGATTTAATTGATTTTTTCAGTTGTATTTTTATAAGCTGAAACAAGTTAACGGCTTCCCTATCATACTCTTTCTTTTCAAGCAAACCTTCTAGATCTTGCTTGTTCTTCAAATAACTTTTCAAGCTCCCAAGCTCAGAATTGCAGAAAAGCAAAATTTCCAAGGCTGTAATTTCCAAATTGATCAAATCATATTCTCGTGCAATCACTATTACCCGCTTCACATTCAATGCGGACAGTTTATAATCATTTTGTTTGAGGAACAAATTGGCATGGTAGAGTAACATGTAACACTCCTGTTCTTTTTGCAAACAAGGTTTTGCTTTTAGTCTGTCATAGTTTATAAAAAACATATTGTTATACAATTTACGCTTTACCCTATGTTTCAGCATTTTATAGCGCACATCATTAGGATTGGTGTCATAAAGGTCCTGGGATGCCTCCTCATCCGTCTCATACTGCTTCTCCATCAAGTTCCTAATAAAAAGTCCTTCTTTACCTTTTAAGTTATCATCAGGCAAGGAACTGGATATGCTGTTGCAGTACGTCACTAGTCTTGAGAGCGCCTTTAATTCATTCATATTATAGTGTAAGGTTTTTCAAGTATAACATTTGGAGTTTTTCAATTATATAATCTCTGGTACTTTGCCAGTCAATTTATAGCAATAAAATAGATTTTCAAGTTGTTATTTTTTTAAAAAGAATGAAAAGTTACTTATTAACTAATTAAATAACTTTAATATTTTTAAAATTAGGTTAATTTCTGTTTAAATAATTTTTATACCGAAATAGGTCATTAAATTACAGCTTTAACACAAGTTACTCAAACACATAAATATTCTTTTTTTAAGCAAGATGAATAATCCATATTTGTAAACCAATAACCCCTTAAGCAATAAAAATATGATATCTCTAATTGTAGCCATCATCATTACACTGTCCTCAGGACCGACAACTGTCCCATCAAACCCGACAACAGATTCTGGAAACAAAACCGAAAAGGCAAAGGATAAAGACAAAACTACTGACCCGGGTGCCTCAACAACGGGCGGTATAGGAAACTGGGGTGAATAACAACTTATAGATTCATGCTAATTTTACTTATCTTGCTTTTCTTATTTAAGAATTTACCAGGATAACCTGAATGCAAAAAATTAGCATACTCCTATTAAGTTTATTATTCCTTTTAAGTAATTGCAGGCAACCAGAGCAACAGCCGGATGAAGTACGCATCCGGCTGGATATGGAGCCTGAAACACTTAGTCCGGTAAATTACAGCGATAAAGGGGCAATTCAGATTCTGAACCTCCTTTTTCAGAGTCTGTTGGGAGCAGACCTGGCCTCGGACCAGATAAAACCTGTGCTGGCCGCCCGTATGCCCGAGATTACCCGAATCGACTCCACTACCCTCTTTCAGTATACTTTAAGAGAGGAGGCGACATGGGCTAACGGTTCTCCGGTAACAGCAGCTGACGTGGCCTTCACGCTGAAAGTTTTAAATGCTCCGCTTTTAAACAATGAGCGACTGAAGCCCCAGGTAGAATTTATCAGGGAGATTAGGCTTGACAAAACCGATCCGCTCAAATTCACGCTGGTGTGCAACGGGTTTGCCCCGGAGATGGAGCTTTTAACGGGAGATTTTTTTATCCTCCCGGCTTATTTATTCGACCCGAAAGGGTTGCTTTTACCTTTCGAGTTACCGGCTTTAAAGGGCGATCTTTCCGAGCTAGAAAACAAACAGAATTTAGAAGCCTTTGCCCAAACGTTTAATAGCTTTGCCTTTAACCGAAGCAAAGATATACTTTTGGGCAGTGGTGGATACCAGCTTACAGAATGGGTAACCGGGCAGCGCCTGACATTAAGCCGCAAGCCAAACTGGTGGGGCAATGCCATAGGGGTTTCCCATATCACAGCCAACCCGGAACTGATCAACTTTTATGTTGTTCCGGATAATACTACGGCATTACTGGCTGTTAAAAACCGGCAACTCGATGTACTGGATAAGATTGAAGCCGCTGCATTCAACCAGCTCCGAGCGGATAATTCCTTTACAAAGGATTATGCCCTTTACTCCCCGTCCTCCTATGAGTTCTCGTATGCCGGCCTAAACAGTCGGCTGCCAAAATTAAGCGACAAGCGAACGCGACAGGCCATTGCTTATTTACTGGATGTTAACAGCATGATCCGGACTTCGCTGCAGGGTTATGCCACGCCAACCATTGGCCCCATCCCCCCTTCCCTTAAAAAATTATACAACACCGACCTGATGCCCTATACCTATAACCAGGAAAAGGCCAAAGCCTTGCTGCTGGCCGCCGGATGGGAAAAGCGCAGCAATGGGTGGTTCCGACGACTAAATGGAAAGGAAACCCAACTCACCATAGCTGTAATCTACCGGGCGGGGAACACTATTTTTGAGAACATGGCCCTAATCTTTCAGCAAAGCGCGGCGCAGGCGGGAATTCCTGTAACGATAGATGCCTTAGAGGCAAGCTTGTTCAGCCAGAAGTCAAAAGCCCACGAATTTGACATGTTTTTCCGCTCGATTACCGGCAACCCTTTTGCTTTTAATTTTAAGCCTCTTTTTCATACATCGGCTGCCAGCCTGGGCGGAATTAACTATACCGGTTTCGGAAATCAGCAAAGTGATATACTTTTAGATGCTATAAACGCGGCTGCCACGCCAGAAGCCAAAGCGAAACTGCTGAAAGAACTTCAAAAAGCGCTGCACGAGCAAGCCACTTTCATTTCGCTCTTTTACCAGAAAGACAGGCTGGCGGTGCACAGGCGTTTTGGCAACCTTAAGATTTCAGGTCTTGACCCGAATTACGATGTCAGTTCTTTCACTTTGAAAAACTAACAGCGCCAAATGCTGCCATTTCTATTTAAAAGATTACTCTTAACCCTGCCAGCTCTATTTATACTTGCTACGTTCATTTTTTTACTTAGCAGGCTTTTGCCGGGTACGTCTGGCGCCGAACAAATTCTGCAGGAGAATGGCGGGTATTACAGCAAAAGCAGTGCAGCCGGTAAACAGGAAGTATATAAAGCCTATTTACATAAAACCGGACTCGATCTTCCGCTTTTCTATTTCTCCATAAAATCAGTTATTGAGCCTGACACCTTAGGTTTGGTGTACCCGGAATCAGACAGAATCCTTTTACAAAAGCTCAACTGGCAGTTCGGTGACTGGCCAGCGGTTGCAGCTTATTATAAAAGTCTGAAAGCCTATGAAGCTTCTCTTCCTTCAACCAATAGTGCCCCTGCCCGGACTGCCCTAGAAAAATTATATACCAGTTCCAGTGCTCTTGAAATAGAGCACCATCTAAAAGGATTGTTCGAAACAGAAACCGATAATGCAGAAATTGCGGCAGCTGGTAAACAGGTTAATACCACTGCATCAGCTCTTGTAAGGTCACAAGACGGCCTGGCGTTTTTGCTCCCTATTTTTACATGGCATGGCGCACAAAATCAGTATCACCTTTGGTTAAGCCAGCTCATCAGGGGCAATTCCGGCAGCTCTTACCGCGACATGCGTCCGGTACACCTTGTTCTTTTTGATGCTATGGGCAATACCCTGTGGCTTATCCTCTTCAGCTTAGCTGTAGCTGCTGCGGTATCATTGGAGCTCAGCTTGCTGATGGTTTTGCCGAAAGGGCGACAGCTAAAAAGGTTGCTGTTGCCGTTTCTGTATGTCCTGGACAGTGTTCCTGTTTTTTTGTTAGCCCTTCTTTTACTCGTCTTTTTTGCCAGTCCCGCCTTTTTGCAGTGGTTCCCGGTGCTTAACATGGGCTTTCCGTTCCGGGGCAGCGCCACCTGGCTAGAGCAAGTTAGTTGGCAGCTGCATTCACTGGCACTACCGGCCATTTGCCTTGTCCTGGCCATCGTGCCGTTTTTAACCAGTTTGTTGTATAGGTCACTTTCTGAGGAGAAAAAGGCTGACTATGCGCGCACAGCCAGGGCAAAGGGTTTAGCAGCTTCTCAGGTTGTCCGGCGTCACCTCCTCCGTAACGCTTTAATCCCTTTCATCACGGTAATCACCGAGGCTTTGCCTGCCCTGCTGGCAGGCACCGTGGTCGTGGAAACGATTTTTTCAATTCCGGGCTTAGGCCGGTTGCTTGTGAACGCGGTGATGTCGCGTGACTACCCGGTATTAGTGGCAATTATTCTGTTGGTGGCCCTTGTACGGGTGGTGGCGTACCTTCTGGCTGATTTCGGGTATGGTTTAGCAGATCCACGCATCAGGCAGCGCAACCTATGAGCCAGCCACTTCAGGATATAAAACAGCTGTGGCAGTGCCGCGTCGGATTCAGGTTGGCCTTGATTTACCTGGCTCTTCTTTTTGCTCTTGTCCTTTTCCTGCCTTTTCTGCCATTGCCATTCGAACCGAATGCGCTCGACCTGGCACATCCTTACCAAAAGCCTTTTGAATGGGGCGCATCCGCCTCAGGCCATTGGCTGGGCACAGATGCTTTGGGCCGCGACATGGTAGCCAACGTCCTGTACGGCGCCAGGTCGGCTTTCTTTGTCAGCTTTCCGGTAATGTTTCTCTCCACTATCTTGGGGGTTCTCTTGGGGTTGAGCGCAGGGTATTTTGGCAACAAAGACCTGCGGTTCAGTTTAGCTGATCTGGTTCTGGGGGCTGTTGCCCTTGTCATGGTCTATTATTATGGCCTATACCTCCCCTTCCAGTTAAATAGCCTGGGCTTAGGCCAGGTACCTATCCTGAAGAGCCTGGCACTGCTCCTGCTCCTATTGTTTGGTTTATTCCTGCTGCGGTTGGTGCTCAGGTGTTGGCGGAAGCCTGTGAGAAAGGTAGCATTCCCATTAGACTACCTGGTACTGCGTTTGATGGAGGCCCTGAACAGTATTCCAAACCTGTTACTCGTCCTGGTTATTGCCTCCTTTCTATCCCCCTCTGTGGTCGTTCTATCTGTCATCATCACTTTAACCTACTGGACCTCAACTGCACGACTTGCACGGGCTGAGCTATTGAAAATAAAAAATCTGGCTTATTTTGAGGCCGCCCGAAGTCTGGGATATACGCAGCGACAGTTGGTTCTGCAACAGGCCTTACCGAACATGCTCGGCCCCATTATCATCACTTTTAGTTTTGGTGTCGCGGGTTTGCTTGCCCTGGAATCTACTTTATCCTTTTTGGGCATTGGTGTGCCGGGTTCATTTGTCAGTTGGGGGAGAACTATTGCTGGTATCCGTGCTAACCCATCCGCCTGGTGGCTCCTGGTGTTTCCCGGCGTAACCTTGTCGCTTACAGTGCTGGCCTTACAAATGGTTAGCTATTATATGCTGCAAGCAATTAAAAAAAATTACCGGCCGTAAATGTTACCTTTTGCCATTTTACACGCGTCTTTTTTCGCGGAAAAGATCATCACATGCCTCACTTTTAACCTTTTACAGCTTTAATGCTCAAGCCTGGCTTCGCATTATACAATTATAAACATTTATTTTTTAAAATATTCTTATTTGCAAATGTTACCTTTTAGGGCATTTTTTCCTGTTTGAATAGCCCTGTATTAGCTATCATTGTATCAAGAAATCCACTAAACCCACTGAAACATGAGCTTAATCGTCAACTACTTGAGAACTCGTGCGTCTGACTGCCGTAGCACACGTGGTACCGCAGCAAAGCCCGCTGCATTGAAACAGCTTCTCCCAGAAAGTGTGTTTGATTTTTCTACTATTGATGGAGACATGATCGGCCATAGTGCTGGATCATCGGCCATTAGCAGTGGTTCCGGCATTTTTATCGGGGACTATTTTGTTGGGAAAAGCGAAAATCTTTTTTCTGTTAGCAACTTGCCTTTTGTACGTTACTAACCCAGACCTTATTATTTACAAAGCATTTAGTATTTTATTGGTTAATAGTTAGTTGTTAGTTGTTTGTGTTAGATTAGTACGAAGCCCTGCAGTCCCCTCTGCAGGGCTTCTGCTTTTTGGCGCCATTGCTTAACCTCTTGGTATACCTGTAGTTAGAGCGCTACTACTTTAATTTTCTAAAACAATAGAAATGCATTGTACGTTTGGATAGGAACGTTTCATCCATTACAAACACACATTTCTATGGAAACAAATATTAATGAATTGAAAAGAAAGGCCGACAGCTACAACCCTGACAAAAAAGAAGGGCCGGTTGCCAGAAACATTGAAGAATATACTTCTAAAATTCCTTCTGACGTATTTTTATGGTCTGCCTTGGGCTCTATGGCTGTTTCTGCCACATTAAAAGTCATCAACAAGGATGAGGAAGCCCTTTTTGTAGGACAGTGGGCCGCCCCTTTCCTACTGTTAGGACTTTATAACAAGCTGGTAAAATTAGAAGGCCACGACAAGCAGTCCTGATAAGATTAAGCTACTTTAACAACAAAGGCCGCATTCACATGCGGCCTTTGTTGTTGTTTAGGCTATACTTTACATAAATAATAAACTAAAGGCAAATTTGTAAGCCTGTAATATAAAGCCTCTTTAGCGTTTCCTATTTCGCAAACGACTCTATTTTGTCTAATTCATTCATGTCCTCTTTAGACAGCGAAATAGAAACCGACTTATAGTTTTCCTCCAGATGCTTTACTTTGGAAGTGCCTGGGATCAATAAAATATTAGGTGCGCGATGCAATAACCAACTCAAGGCAATTTGGTGGGGAGTGGCGCCATGCTTGTCGGCCATTTGTGTCAACTTGTTCATGGTGTCCTTGTTGTTGGCATTCATGGGGTTCCAGGGGATAAACGCAATTTTATGCTTTAGGCAGTATTCCAGTTCATCTTCCCAATTGCGGTAGTCCACACTATATTTGTTCTGCACCGACACCACTTTTACATATTTTTCCGCCTCCTGCATCTGCGCCACGCTCACCTCCGAAAGTCCTATATGCTTTACCAGTCCTTCCTCCTGCGCATTTTGCAGGAATTCAAGTGTCTTACCAAAAGGCACATCCGGATCCACGCGGTGCAACTGATAGAGGTCAATTCTATCCAGCTTCAGCCGTTCCAGGCTTCCTTGCAAAGCTTCTCGCAGGTGATCAGGATGCGCGTTAATGTTCCATTCACCCGGTCCCGTTCTTTCGAATCCCCCTTTGGTGGCGATGACCAGGTCTTTGGGATAAGGATACAAGGCCTCAGCAATTAACTCCTCCGATACGTTCGGTCCGTAACTGTCTGCTGTATCAATAAAGTTGATACCCAGTTCAATTGTTCTCTCTAAAACACGAATCGCTTCAGCTTTATCTTTAGGAGCTCCCCATACGCCCTCTCCTGTTATGCGCATGGCGCCGTAACCCATGCGGTTAACAGTCAGGTCATTGGCTATGGTGAAGGTATCTGCTTGTAATGTTTTATTAGTCATTGGTTGAAATCTTAAGTTTGTGTATATGTCGTGGTCAGGTGTACGCGCTTTACCTTTTCCTGTTTCCGGAGTGCACTAATGCGAAAGTTACACCAAGTTATGCTTAAGTGTGGCTACTTGAAGGAACCGGTTCCGGGCGCTTCCTTTATTTTTTTAGAGGTGATGGACTTGGCTTCTATAAAAATGCGCTTAACCTCCGGATGACTCTCGAATATGGCGCTTTCGAGCCTTGCGATGGCTTCTTCGACATCTGTGGCTGTAAGTTCGCTTTTAAAGCTGACATCAATCGCCAATAAAACTTCGTATGGCCCCATGTGCATGGTTAGCGGTGAGGCAATCCTGTCTACAGCTGGATCGGCATTCGCAATCTGGCTGATACTTTCTACTGTGCGGGCGTTCGCGCCTTCCCCTATCAGCAGATCTTTACTTTCGGAGGCCAGTAAAACGGCTACGCCAGCCAGTAAAAGTCCGATCAACACAGAAGCTATCCCATCGAACTGAGGATTGTTAAAAGAGTGACTCAGGAAAACACCCAGAAAGGCAATGGCAAGACCAATTATCGCGGCTGAGTCTTCGAAGAGAACCGTAAACGTGGCGGGATCCTTGCTTGCCCGCAGTGCGCGCAAAAAATTCTTCTCTACCCTGGTCTTGGCAAAGTTCTTATAGGCAATCACCCAGGCGATGCCCTCAAACACTGCAGCTAAACCCAGAATAACGTAGCTCCAGGTTGGGTCTTGTAGCGGGTTAGGATGCTGCAGATGCATAACCCCCTCGTAAAGCGACATGCCTCCGCCGATCGAAAAAATAAGTATGGCCACAATCAGCGACCAGAAATAAAGCTCTTTGCCATGCCCGAAAGGGTGCGATGGGTCGGCAGGCTTCTGGCTTTTCTTTAACCCTAGTAAAAGCAACAGCGAGTTGCCTGTGTCTACCAACGAATGGATGCCCTCGGAGAGCATGGCAGAGCTACCACTAAATGCTGCCGCCACAAATTTCATGATGGCAATGGCCAGGTTTGCTGCCAGGGCTCCATAAAGCGGAAGTTTCGATGGACTTACATTCATGTTATAGGGTTTAATGGAAATAAAGATGTGCTAGTACGTACGGCATTGGGGGCAGAAGTTGCAAAATATCCTAAAACCACACCCTCCTTACCACTTTAAAAATCCTCCCCACCAACGGCTAATAGCGTAACTCTGTACTAGTGATAAACTGGTTTCAGGGCTTTTTATAACTTACTATTCTGGCTCTTAACGAATCGGATTGGTCGGGGCTGGTAGAAAAAATCACCCAGCCTTCTCTATCCGACTCCTGGGGGGCATAGGGCAGTTGTAACTCTGCCTTCTCCAGCACCTCGCCGTTTTTTATCAGGGCAAGTTCCACCAGTACCTCTTCGGCTGTAGCGCCTCCGTTGTTGTGCACCATCACGTGATACCGGTGTGGCGCATGCTCAGATGGGTCTGCCCAGCTTTCAATGAACAGATCAGGAGAAGAGGGTTGGTGTGCGTACACCTGGTAACCCAGATAACTGAAAATGGACAAGATCAACAGCAGGCTGATACCGAACACTGCCCATTCCAGCCCGTTTTTCTTGTCCTTGCCCTGCTCATCCTGTTCCTTCTTTTGCTCCATTTGTTTATTGTTTATTTAATCAGAAGACGACCGGCCGAGGCTCCCAGTGTGGCCAGAACCCCTAACACGATGACCTGTGCAAAAGCAACCCAAAAACTTACCCCGTCAAACCTTCCGAAAAACCAAAGTATAAAAGCCGATGCACCCAGTGCAGTTACATAGCTAAGAGAAGTGTCAAAGGCTATTTTATACAGCATGTTGTCCGACCCCTTGAAAGCGGTTCCCCTGAAATCGCTGAAATACACCACCAGTACACTGAGTAGCAACGATACAAATGCCATCATTAGAATATGCAAAGGTTCAGCTTCTACGGCAATCAGCAACACTTCTTCGGTGGGGGCCACGTTACTGCCTACCATTACGGCACCACAAAGCGCGAGTACAAAAATACCCAGCTTGGTAATGGGCTTTTTGGATTTGGTCTTCTTGTTCCCGCCCCCTTTTTTTTCGTCATCCGAACCTAGTTGCGCAGTTCCGATCGACACACCGATCGAGACCGTCATGGCTTCAATGATAACCTTTCCCATCAGTTCGTCAACAGACATCTGGAAAAGCACGATCCGTTTTAACATGAGCAGCACACCGAATGAGATCAGCAAACCTATTCCTATTTCTTCCACGGAATCTATGAAAACACTTCGCCAGGACACATCCGGATGCATGCCGGCAAAGCGGTTGTAACCTATTAAAAGGCCATAAGTAACCACAACCAACAGCAATAACTCAAGCGGAGTGGCTATAAAGCCTGCCCACCATACTTCCATAGTATATAAAAGCGGAAAACTAAACAGCAGTCCGCCCGCAATACCCCGTGCATATTCCTTTAGTGAATCGCTGATGGGCCTGCCACTTACTATTTGCGCCATAGTGCTATTTTCCTTTTCATAAAGTGCTCTAAGAACCTTCCCTCTTAATAGGTCACTTTTACGCGATAAATTTGATTATAGCCGAAATTTTTGATGGTAGTCATGTAGCTCTAGTTAGCCGCATTTACAATTCTTCCAATATTTTTTTTATGCCCCGCTACAACAAAATCAGACAAGCAAGAGTGAAACAAGGCAAGGGCTTGCCCTGAAAAAAAACTTATGGTGCAGGATATCAGAACAACAGGCAAACTACTTACACACGTATAGGAATGCGCACCTCTCAGGGCCGGTCCAGCTAGAACGCGCTGCTTAAACTTTAACAGACTTTGGCGGGGCATTTAATTGGAACGCATGAAACACAAAATCATATTTAAGATACTGACTGCAGCGGCTACCGTGCTCCTGTTGGACGCGCTTGTCTTGGAGAAATATTTTTTCGAGGTAAAAACGTTTGACATCGGGAAAAAGAACGGCACGAAAAAATTAACCCTTGCCTTGCTAACAGACCTTCATTTCAAGCAGTTTTTACTCCCCCACCATCGCAGGCTGGCTGCAAAGTTAAACAGCATCCAGCCAGACCTGCTCCTGATCACAGGCGATACCCTGGACTCATCCGGCACATTGCATCCCATGCGTGAGTTCTTTACACACCTGGATGATCGTATTAAAAAGGTGGCCATAACAGGCAACAACGATTATAAAGCAAAGCCTGACATTTGTCTAATAGCGAAGGTTTACAAGCGGCACAACTGCGACCTTTTGATCAATGAATCCAGGGCGTACCTGCTTCGGGGAGAAAAAGTAATGATTACAGGACTGGATGATTTTATAGAGAGCGAGAGCGACTTTCTGAAAGCGGTGGAGGGGGTCGGGAGTGAACAGCATCATTTGCTACTCATACACAGCCCTTTGCAACAGGTAGCCGTGCAAAAACTGTTAACCATTTTAAACAAGCAGCGCACCTTATCCAACCAAATTAAAATCAGCTATATATTTGCGGGCCATACCCATGGGGGCCAGGTGAGGCTGCCCGGTTATGTGCCGGTGCTGCCCGGCAAGTCGGGGGCGTTCGTGAATGGCTGGTATAACAGCCAGGCTCCTTTTCTGTACGTGTCCAGGGGGTTTGGTACCTCTACGCTTCCCTTTCGCTTCTTTTCCAGGTCGGAGCTCACGCTGTTCAACTATTATGTCTAGCGGTTTCGCGTTGTTCCTTTTAACACAGAAGTCCCTCCTGCTTAATTCGGACTACTTAATTTCAGATCCTGACGCAGCGGCTCAAAAGCATTCTTGTTTTTAGTCCAGTAATCCGTCATCAGTTTGGCTTTGCGGCTGGCCCGGCTCACTTCCTCCTTCCCATCGGGCAAGGTACGCACCTCTTCCCAACCGGCAACCTCGTAGGGGAAGGCCTTTGTGAAAAATATGCGCAGCTCTCTTGGGTAACTTTTATACTTTACATTAAGTGCCCGCAAGGCCGCGGCAGGGTACCCGCCTATACTATCCGGTGCAGGGTTGATGCTGATCGTCGCCTCCTCAGCCTCTAACTGCTCATGCGTTAAACGCTGGTCAAGCAAACCCGGGATCAGCATTGCATCACCCAAAGGCACCTGGTTCGGATGCAGGCGCAGCAGGGTCCAGAGGTTATCTTCCGGCATTGCGTCAATTATCAGGCTTTGGTCACTTTCCTGTTCAAAATAGGATAACAACTGCGCTTTGTACTGATCTCCCTGCCGGTTAAGTTGTGTAAACGTGTGGCCACACCACTCCTGCGAACTGGCCGACACTTTTGTGGCCGGAATACTGTCGTAAACAGGTGTAAAAACCGAGAGCATCATGGAATAGGGATAAATGCCCGTTACAAACTTTTTAGTCAGGTTAAGTTTCAACACCTTTTGTACATCCTGTGCCCCATGCTGCGGGTTATCCAGCTTAACTTGCTTGTGTTTTGAGAAGTCTTCTGTCACAAAGATCAAAACAGCTTCTGCATCCCGCCGCTCTCCGTACCGGTACTGCGAAAGGCTGTACGAGTTCAGCTCAGCCTTCCCCTGGTACCAGTATTCCCCGAAAGCATCGAAGTCGAGTTGGCGGGTAGCTGCGCCCGATGTTGTATTTACTCCGGATGATTTACAGGCTGCCAGCGCTAAAAGCAACAGGAAAGAAAAGTAGTTTTTCATACTTGGTTTATATATTACAGCGGTGTAGATACGTGTTTTAATAAATTAAGAATAGAGGTCAACGTCCGTTAGAAAGCGATCAGCGGGCAGCCTCCAGCGCACAGCTAAGTGCATTTTGGAGCTCATAAAGAGACTTTAGTTTGTTAAGCTCTTCTGATTCGAGCAACACCTCGATACGATTATCACCTGTTTTTAGGGCAACCAGCGGGTAGGTGCTGCGCAGAGGGGCAAACTTCCACTCGTTTCTATAAACAAACTCCACCTCCATCGGCAAACTTTGGATGTAGCTGGCCCATTCCTGCCGCATGGTAAATTTCCCGTAGGTAAGCGCGCACAGGCTGCAGGCATACGTGCCAGGTGAGATTATCTTATGGGCAAAGTCCGTTAGCCGGTTAAAAAAGCCGGTTTCGGCATTATATACAAATTGTAATTTTTGATGCATATGGCCTAAACTTTTCTGTAGGATTGAACGGAATGATAAAACACAAGCAGGTACCCCAGGGCGAGCATCCCGTGAAAGACCAGCAGACCGAACTCTTGTTTGAAGACGCTCCAGGTAGCTACTCCCAAAAATAAAACACCCAGCACGCCCTCTATATAAGTGGTAAAGGGCATCTTTAAGTTCAGGTAATAGTTTTCGCGCCACTTTTGACCCTTAGCCTCCAGGTTAAATTTAGGTGTCCGGATAAAAGCTGACTTACGCCCGGTCCAGCCCTCCCATACGGCCACGGCATTGTGAAGCGCCAAGCCCATAGAAACCGAAAGGAAAAGCGGGAAATACAGAAAAAAAGCAGCTGTGCGCCTGATAAAAGGGGTTTTGTCCTGGTTGTTGGCCTGAAAGTAAACCAGGCTGATTACCACAAAACCCAACAGTGTAATGGCACCTGCATTAAATAATGCGTTGGCTAACAGGTGGTTGACCTTTGCCCACAACAAAGGGATACTGGCCAGCGAAGCCAGCAGCACTGCCACAAAAACAGTACTGTTGAGCAAATGCGCGGCAGCGTGGTACTTTAGTCCAAAAGAGGCACCGGATTGCATAACGGTGCCCATGTGCTTGGCAGCAGACTCGGCCCCACCCTTTGTCCATCGGAACTGCTGGGATTTAAGTGCACTCATAATGGGCGGCAGTTCTGCCGGCGACTCCACATCTGCCAGAAACTTAAATTGCCAGCCCTTTATTTGCGCCCGGTAGCTCAGGTCCAGGTCTTCCGTCAGGGTGTCCTCCTGCCAGTTTCCAGCGTCAAGTATGGTTTTCCGGCGCCAGACTCCGCCCGTTCCGTTAAAGTTTATATACGCCTTCAGGCTGTTACGCCCCACCTGCTCCACCAAGAAATGAGCATCCAGTGCAAAGGCCTGCAGCCTGGTAAGCAACGAGAATTTTTTATTGAGGTGTGTCCAGCGTGTTTGCACCATCCCAATCGCCGCATCACAGAAAAAAGGGATCGTGCGTTTTAGGAAGTAGGGCTTTGGCGTAAAATCGGCGTCAAAAATGGCAATAAATTCTCCGGCGGCATGTGCCAGACCATACTTTAAGGCACCGGCTTTGTACCCGCTGCGGTCTGGTCGGCGGATATGCCGCCACTGTAGCTGCGGATAATGTGCTACCTCCTGCGCAATCAACCGGCTGGTTTCATCGTCGCTGTCGTCCAGCAGCTGTATTTCCAGTTTACTTGCCGGGTAATCCAGGGCGGCAATCGCTGCGATTAAGCGCGCTATCACATATTTCTCGTTGTACACAGGCAGCTGCACCGTAACCATCGGCCATTCCTCTGGGTCAGGAGGTGTTGCCTGCCTTTTCTGTTTGGTGTGCTTCATAACCCTATACAGCAAGTGCGCCTGGGCGATGCTATACAAAAGTATAAACAGCATGGCCACAGCATACACGGCTACGGAGAAATGCAACAGTACGTTCATCAGTTCAATATTTTAATAGACGAATTCCCGGTAAGGATCGGGATATCCACGATCCTGCCCTGCTCTGGGCCGTTCTCCAGCTTTAAAACCCCGCGCGGACAAACCGAGGCGCACACCCCACACCCCACACAGGAGGCACGCACAATGTCCTGCCCCCTTTGTGCATACCAACGCACGTCTATGCCCATCTCGCAATAGGTAGAGCAGTTGCCGCAAGAAATGCACTGGCCGCCATTGGTAGTGATGCGGAAACGGGATTTAAACCGCTGCACAAGCCCCAGGTAGGCCGCCAGCGGACAGCCAAAGCGGCACCACACCCGGTTGCCCATTAAAGGATAAAAGCCCACCCCTACCACGCCGGCAAACGCAGCGCCAATTAAAAAGCCATACCACTCATGCAAGGTGTTGGTCCACTGCCCTAGCAACTCAAAACCCGAGAAGTAGTTGGCGATGGTTACGCCAGTCATCACGACAGCAAACACCAGCACCCCGTGCACCATCCAACGCTCCACACGCCAGGCGGACAGTGATTTATCAGAAAGCTGGCGGTAAGGGTCGCCGGCGGTTTCGGCAAGTCCGCCGCAGCCGCACACCCAACTGCAATACCAGCGCTTGCCGTAAAAGTACGTCATAAGGGGCACACCTAAAACAATGAGCAGAACGCCCCACACAAACATAAAGAGGCCGATGCTGCCGCTGCTTAGCATGCTTTCCAGGCGATAGTCATAAAAAAAGGTATAATCCAGTGGCCAGATGTTTTTAAAGTCGTGCCAGGGCTTGTTCAGCAACACCAGTATTTCCGGAATGAGGAACGCGAAGCTGAGCTGGAAAAACATGACAGAGGAAGTGCGCAGCAGCTGGTATTTGTTGCCTCGGTACTTGCGGAACATGCGGATCCCCATCACCAGTATGGCCAGCGTGTAAATAGTGCCATAAAGGAACCACTGGCTCGCCGGACCTCCCGATAGCAGGCGGCTTAACGGGTCTACCAGCAGGGTCCAGTTCACGATGTACGCTGGAAACCAGTACAGCACCACATAGATCCCAATCAGGTAAGCACCCAGTATGACCCCAACAAGTCCTCTGTGCTTGTTAGAGGAGAACATGACGCCATTGTGTTTGATACCTGCCGTTTCATGCTGATATTTCGGCAAGATATGCAGCAGCGCGCCGATTGTACCCAGCCCGATGGTAAGCATTAAAAGCAAAAGGGTGTGGTTGGCGACAAAGCCCTGGCTGGCAATTTTGGTGGCGGCAAAAGTATAATCATCCCAGATGACGCGGTCCCATTGCTCGTTCGCTTGCTGCCGTGTGTTGTAGGCGTCGAAGTTACTTTTAAAGGCGGTGGCAAAAGCAAAACTGCTGCCATAGGTTTTGTTCAGCATAGGCTGAAGCTCCTGCTGTAGCACCTCGTAATTGGCCGGGCTGGTCACTTGTTCTAGTTTCTGCGCTGTCAGCCTGAACTCACCCAGAATCAGCAGCAGGTTAAAGAGTAGCAGGGCTGCCAGAAAAAGGGGAAGGCCTGCTTTTTGTATCATTTTCATCTGTTTGCTTTAAATACCCAGAAAGGCCAGGCGGCTTTTCTTCTTTTGTTTGCCCTGTGGCTGCAGGTTGGTGTTAAACTGCCTGTTAAATGCCTCTAAAATCGCCTCATGGTGTTTTTCATAAAACTCAGGGTCGAAGTTGGCGCGCGGCAAGTGCCCCAATATTTCTTCTACCGGGCTTCCTTTTTGCAGGGCCTCGTCAAAAAAATTGTGCCGCAGCCTCAAGCCGAACGCGTTTACCCCCAATAGTTGCCGGTTGTGCTCATCGAACAAAACCCGGAAACACATTTTGCCATCCGGATGCTCCCAGTAAAAAGAGACCACTGGCTTTGCCCACTTGGGGGGCACCTGTCCGTAGGTCTGGTACTCAATATCTAAAAACTTAGCCGAGTTAAACCAGGGACCAGGCGAGTAGGGTACCGGTTCCCGGGTCAGGTTATGGGCCAGCGTTTCGCCGTGCATGCGCCCTGTGTACCATACTTGCTCGATGGCCTTCCGAAGCGGGGGTGGTGTGCGGTATTCCACACAGTCCCCGATCGCATACACATTCGGCAGGTTTGTGGCAAAGTGCTCGTCCACTAGTATGCCTTTGTTCACCTCCAGTTGTGTATCGCGCACCAGGCCGATGTTTGGGCTCACGCCCACGGCTAGCCCGACAAACTGGCAGGCTATTTCCTCGCCGCCTTTGGTCACAACGCCTTTTACACTCCCGTTGCCGTCATCCTGAATAAAGTCCAGTTCTTCGCCTAGTCGCAGGTCAATGTGATGCTCCCGTATGTGTCTTCCGATTAATTTTGCTTCTTCCTGGGGCAGAACATTATTCCAAAACTCCAGTTCCCGAACCAGCAAAGTGACTGCAATGTTGCGGCTGCGCAACATCTCGGCCAGCTCTATCCCGATCAGCCCGCCGCCTACTACCACTGCGCGGCTACAATCTTTGGTAGCCGCCTCCATACTTTCCAGGTCCTGGTAACTATATAAACCCTGCACCCCCTGCAATTCCTGCCCGGGCCATCCGAACTTATTTGATTTCGATCCTAGTGCCAGTACCAGCAGATCATAGGGCAATGCCTCCAGCTCTTTCAGGTGCAGTTGTTTCTGTTCAAAATCGATGCTCGTCACCAGATCATGCACCAGCTTCAAACGGTTCTTCTCCCAAAATCCGTCTTCATAGGGTTTGATGTGGCTATAGGTCATGTGCCCCATGTAGACATACATCAGCGCCGTTCGGGAGAAAAAGTGCGCGGTTTCAGCAGACACGATGGTGATGTGCGCCGTACTATCGCGCTTGCGCAGGTGGCGCGCGCAGGTAACACCCGCAATTCCATTACCGATAATTACAATGCGTCGGCCCTGCTTCCGGATACAGAAATCAATCTTTGGTTCAGACACTTTCATGTAGTAATAGTTTGACACGTTTTAACTGGGCCAGCAACTGATCAGGGTTAAGCAGGCAAATTACCTCTTTTATAAGCACGAACAGCAATTTAACCTTAAATACGCTCTCATGTTTGATTTCTAGACAAAACGATCATTTACAAGGTCAGATCACAAAGCATCTCTACCTGGCCAAGTCAGCAATAAGGCCTGAGTTTAGCGCCTTTTAAGAAGTACGTAATGGGGACTTAGTGCGGATTCTGGGGATTTATAGTACCTGCATCGGGAAAATCCAGAACAGACAAGCGCTTGACACAGTATAACTTTATCATAAAACAAAAACTATGAAAAAAGCAGACAAAAAGAGAGACCAGAAAGCCAATAAGCAGGATAACCCCGCAGCCACTATGGCCCGAGTAGCCAGTGGAATTGGGATAGGTATTGTTGCCGGGCTTGTTGGCACAGCGGTGATGACGGCGGCCCAGATGATTGAAATGCAGATTGAGGACCGTAAACCAAGCGACACACCCTATAAAGCTGTAAAAAAGACCTTCGGGATAGAAGCGCAATCAGAAGAGGACAAAAAGCTCTTAACCAATGTAACCCATGTGGCTTACGGCACTGTGTGGGGGGTACCCCGAGGCCTAATGGCAGCGTTTGGCATGAAAGGGCTACCCGGTACCGGCGCTCATTTTGGTGCCGTATGGGGCACAGAATTAGGTATGCTTCCTGCTTTGGGAGTGGCCAAACCAATCACTACCTGGAAACCTAAAGCCATTTCTGAGGATGTGCTGTTTCATGGCATTTATGCCCTCGCCACAGGCGTAACGGCAGATGCGCTTGCCAGATGGATGAAAAAGGCTTATAGAAAAGGTTAATCACACGGTTTTATGGAACGGTTATTCTTTTTTCTGGCTTGCCGGTGTATAAAGTATAATCCTTTTTAAAGTATAACTGGTAAGTTGCGCCTGCTTTTTAACATGCTCCCGGCAGGGCTGCTTGCCCGTTATAAACTTTTGTAGTACTACTCTCCTATCCACTATTTCTCTACAAAGTGTTGTTTTATACTTCAAAAGTAATTTCTGCTGTAAAAGTGCCTCCATCCGAATCTGCTTCGAGCTTTACTGAGAGATGATCATAAAAAACAAACTTTTTGTTGAGCACCACCCTGTCCTGCCCCACCGCTGCATCCGGTTGCACTACCTGACTATAGATAGGAACGTCTTTTTCGTCGAGCACCACCAACTTTAGCTTCCTTTCCTGCCCTGTCCATGTACGCACTTTCAGGTAATGTAACGTCAGGCTTCTGGCTTGTTCGTTTCCCGAAACCCGAAAGGTTGTGTTTGATTCGTTAAGGTTAACACTTTGCATAGCTTCTTATACTTTCAGTAATTCAATTATAATAATGGCCATTTAACAACATCTATTAGAAATAACACGTTATTAATTAGTCCGTTACGCCTCTCTTCTTTAAACTCCATCTGCCCTTGATGGTTACTTTTCTCACATTTAAATAACACAGATATGAAAACTACTAAATGGAAGCTGTTACCCGTTTTGGTCCTTTTTGCCGTTACCGCCTGCGATAAAGAAGAGGCCTTACAGCCTGTTCACACGGTTGCCCAAACCAGCGCAGTGCATACATCAACCATTAACCCGGCTGATTTTGTAGCAGTTATTGATAACCCCTACTTTCCGTTAACCCCCGGTGACACCTATTATTATGTTAACAAGAGCTCGGACAAAGGGGAAAAAACCGTTGAATACATCAAGGTCAGTGTAACGCATCAAACCAAAGAAATTCTGGGTGTCACCTGCCGGGTAGTGCATGATGTGGCTACAGCCGAGGATGGCACTGTGTTGGAAGACACCTTTGACTGGTATGCACAAGATAAAGCTGGGAATGTGTGGTATTTTGGTGAATTCACCAAAGCACTCGAAGACGGCATGGTCAGCACAGAAGGATCGTGGGAAGGTGGTGTGGATGGTGCGAAGCCGGGTATAATTATGTGGGCGAACCCCAGGGCACATGTAGGGCAAACCTATTACCAGGAGTTTTATCCCGGTGTGGCTGTCGACCAGGCCAGGGTGTTTCCGAGTTACAGATCAGTAAAAGTACCCTATGGCCTCTTCCATAAATGCCTGACTATCGAAGAGTTTACGGCCCTGGAGCCAGATGTGCTGGAAAGAAAGTCCTACGCCAAAGGAATCGGGATGGTGTATGCCCAAGCAATTAAAGGAGGCAAAGAGCGAGAGGAACTCATAAAAATCACCCATGAGTAAGTTAATTTTTTAAAAGGGAACAAGGCACTGACGTTCAATTTGCCCCTTCATGTGTTAAGCCCACCTACAGGTGGTCAGCGTTTGTTTTTTGTTTCATTTATTTCTTGTTGAATTCTATTATTAATATTCACTTTAGCCCTTATAAAAGTATAAATGGTGGTTCGGTATTCCCTTGCAAAGGGGTTTGTTATGGAGTCCGATACGAGTGAAGTATGGAAATACGGACTGGTTTTCTCTAATTCGCTGTCCCGGCCTGTATAGCTTTTAACCCTTATCAAATGAGCATAGGGTCGGTCTAGGTTAAACCAGTTAACATAGTCTGCGTTGAAAGAGACCGCCCTGATATCCTTTTTAGTATAGTAATTGATGGCTCCGGCCTGCCCGTAGTTGTCGCAGAGCACCAGTGTTTTGCCTGGTTCGGGAAGATCCGCATAAATCTTGTCCACTTTTTGGGCCAGCTCTTTCCACCCGAGCATGTCAGCGTAGTCTTGTGGCAATACATGGTCTTTGCCGTCTTCCCATCGAAGCATTCCAAGATCCTTGTACCGCTTCTGATGTTGCAGGATATAGTCCGGGCTTTTGTTGGGAAAAGCAAAATTGTACATCGGGATAAAGAACAGAACCGGAATGGCAATGGCAATGGGTTGTAAATATCTTTTCCAGCCGCTTTTCATTAGGTTGCCAAGAAAAACCGCCCCGAAGGCGATATAAATGGGATACAGCCCGATAGCGTAGTAATCCTTCGCCTTGAAATAAACAAAAACAGCAAGCGTAAAAATAATAGCCCAGAAAAAGGCTTTATACTTATGAAAAGGTTTGTAAAATAATAAGGCATACAAGGCTGAAATGATAACAAACAAAGCGCCTATGTAGAAAAGCAGCTGCGATTTCAGAAAGCCCCACATGTCTACGTTCACTAGTTGGGTCTCAGCCAATTCTTTCAGATGATGTACAACCGGAAACTGGTTATTGTATTGCCATAAAAGATTTGGCAGGATAAGCAGCAGCCCCACTAGCATTGCCCAGTAGAGCTCCTTCTTTGCCAACAATTCACGTTGATCAGTCATTAGTAATGCCGGGAAAAGCCCTATCAGCAAGAAAACGATGTTGTACTTATTCAAAAAACCTATGGCAAACACAAGTGCTCCAACGTAAAGCCACATTGCCTTTTTTGAATTTATGTACTTTATGACAACGAAGTAAAGCGTAGTCCAGCACAGAACGTCTAATGAGTTAGGTTGATAGAGTGTATTAAGCCTGAGCAGGGCGGAAAACAAAACGCCGGTAGCTCCTAAAATCAAGGCTACTAAATTACCGTTTAGCTCTTCAATTGCTTTCCAAACGACATAAATGGTTAATGCACCAAAAAGGGCAGGGAAAAACTTAACCCAAAACAGGCCATTGCCCAGTAGCTTGATAAGGAAAGAGATCCAGGCAGTTAGGGGAGGTATGGATAAATAACCCCACGCCAGATGGTTTGCCAGGTCAAGATGGAGAAATTCATCACGCTGCAAATCATACTCAGGGCTTATCAGAATAAACTGTAAGAAAAATTTCAAGATGATAAATCCTGTTAAGATAATTGCTTTCCTTGCCATCAGGCGCTGTGCTTTAAAATTACCACCAACGGCAGTCTGACTAAAACCTCTGCTCTTTTCTTAGTTAAAGATAGTATTTTGCTGAACATTGCCCTATCGTTGATCGCCTTTATCCTTTGGCTATGACACTTTAAATTAAGCTCTTCGCGTGTTCAGGGAGCGACTGCTGGCCTGTGCCAGGGCCTTTGCGGCCATTCCCAGAAAAAGAGGTGCAAAAGCCAGGCTTCTGTTAGGTAAGGGATTCGACGAAGGCGTCGATGAATCGCATTTCGTTCTCCGGGGAAATCAGCTCCTCTAGGCTGGCCCCGCCACCGGGAGGCTCGTCGCGGTTATAGGCTTGTTTGAATTTCATAGCGTAAGGGGATATGTGTCTTCTTTACTTAGCCACTTAGCTGGACAAAATTTGCCGGAAGTTGGATGTTATTAGATAGAATGACGGTCTCATAGAAGAGCAGTAGCGGATTACAAGGTAAGTACACGTCCGGCAGTTAAAAATGTCATTATTTATATGAACTTTCAAATTAGCATTAAGCTCGCTACTGCCTTTTTACAATGTTAGCGGGTAGATTTTTATAGCTCTCAGTCGGTTTTAGGTTTATTGAAGCACCTGTAATATGGCTACCATTGCAGATAAGATTACTAACCAATGGATTACTACATTAATGTATAATTTTCTAAACAGTATATAAAGTATTCCAAAAACAATTCCCCACGCCAGAAACCACCAAAACTGGTCAATTGATTTTAAACCGTGTTGAAAAATAAAAGGAAGGGTGGCAATTCCAATAGCTAACCATTTATTGATACGATTGCTAATTAATGCTTTGATAGCAAAGCCCCTATATACTATTTCTTCGGCTAAACCCGCGACAAAGCCCATAACAATAAAGATGATCCTTGCCGTTGTAGTTTTAGGTGTAAGAGCAGCTATTGCGTTCAACTTTTCAGTATCCACGACAGCATTAGCCAAAGAAAATTCAATAAAAAGTAAAAGTGCGATGGCAAAAATAAAATAACCGCCAAAAAAGTATAAGATTCTTTTATTCTTAAAGGAAAGCCCTACATCGACCCATTCCCAACCTGCCGAAGATAGAATCTTTGAAACAAGGTATATTTGAAGTAAGTACCAGCAGATTATAATTAACCAAAATGTATTGAAAAAGTCTAATCCTAGATTGGCGATTAGGGAGCGTTTTAACAGCAAAAGAGAAATGACTGTTGCGGCAATGGGAAAACCAACGAGGACTGTAAGTGTTTTCTGAACAGGAATTGGCTTTAATGTTTCTATGTGTATCATTGCTTTGATTTTGTTAGTTCAATAAAACACAAAGTTTGGCCTTTGTTGAAACAATTCAGTTACCATTTGGTAATTGCTTAATTTTTTCCGCTCTTATTCTACTTAAGCTCTGAGGGGTAATGCCAAGATAAGATGCTAAATATTTCAATGGTGTCCTCTCAATACTTCTGTTGCTATTTAACAATTCAATGTATCGTTCCTTTGCCGACTTTGTCAAAAGGTCAATTTGTTGCTGTTGTTTCTCAATGAATGATGTTTCTGCTATAATCCTGGTAATTGTTTCTCCATAATTGCCAGTTGCTAAAGTTTGCAGGAAACTTTGATAAGGCAGATGAAAGATGGTTGAATCTTCAAAGAGCCTTACTTCGATGGGTGAAGGCTTTTGAGTTGTGAAAGACATATAATCATTTAAAAATTCATTTTCGTAGGCTATGTCAATGCAGACAAAGTTGTTTTTATTCCAAATTAGCCCACCACCACTTCCCTCAAGTATTATATTTAGGTATCTCTCTTTTGTATTAGATTCCTTTAGTATAAATTCTTTTGGATATTTTTTTACTCCACCCAAGTTTTTAAAATTTTCCCATACACGTATATCCAGTTCAATATAATTGTCGAAAAGTGCTTTTAATGCTTTTGCAATCATTATTTGAGTGTTTAGTTTACAATACTCGCTAACGGTTAGGCTTAAAGCAGGCGGAAATGCAGATGCAGGTATATAGCATAGGAAAAAGGGCTTTATGCATTTACTTTTATTCTACCTGACTCAGCCCGCTTGCTTTTAGTTGTTGTTATGTGATTTTCTTTATTTCCCCCAGTTAACTTAAATAGAATTACTCCTATAATCGCTCCACTTACTAATCCACCTATATGGGCAGCATTATCTATTCCTCCAGTAAGTCCCCACAGAAGGTTTATGATCACATAAATACCTATCATTAAAACAATTCCTTTTTTGCTTTCTTTTGAGAAAGCATTTGTAAGTAAAAGCCCCAGTATAGCTCCATACAATCCAAATATTGCACCGGAAGCCCCCACACTTATTACACTTTCATACCAATAAACACTAGCTAGGCTCCCAACTATTCCAGACAAAAAGTAGAGAATGAAATAGCTCTTTCTCCCAACTATGGGTTCGATGAATATTGCAGCTATTACAAGACCAGAAATGTTTAATATCAAATGCATTATACCACCGTGTAAGAACATGCTGGTAACCAATCGCCACCATTCACCACCAGTGGTTTCTAGTCTTCTGTTTGCTCCCCAGTCTAGTAATTCAATCCCGTTCGGTGAGGTAAAATGAACTCCTGATAGAATCATAGCTAAGAAAGCTAAGATATTTAAATTTAATATGATAGATGTTGCAAAATGGTCTCCCTTGGGAACGAGATAATTTAGCATGTCTATTATGTCATCTTGCTTTGGTTTCTCTCCTTTTTTAAGGCGTAAATATTCTACTCTACTGTATCTTGGCCAACACAAGGCAAGGAGAAAAACCGTCAGACCAATCCCAAAAGAACCAAAGATCCAAAACAACTTGTTTCCATTCCTACTTTCATAAGGTTCAGATCTTGGCTCCAAAACAACAAAACCTTCCTCAGCTTTTTGTTTTACTCTTACTTCAATGGCATAAAGGAAGTTCTGTCTGTCGTTAGAACTAGGCTTTCTTTCAAAATGGTCTAAAGCATGAAAGTTGTAACTATTCATCTTCACTACACACTCTTCATAGAAAGCTTTGTATTTCTGTTCCTTTTCTTCAGGGCTGATTTTATTACTTATTTGTTCACTGAATTTTACTCCATACCAATTTTTAGGGGTACTGGTAATCCTTTCAGTGGTGTCAGATACAATAGGTGTAACGAAATAAATATCAATGTTTAGATGTTTGTTATACTTTCCACTGGTTCTAAAGTCGGTGAATGAGCCTCCATAATAGGGAGCAACCGAAAATTCAGAAATCCGATAATACCGAACTCTTTCTTTTTGAGTGATTTCCTCAATTTTCGTTAATGTTTCAAGTTTTCCAGTTGCAGTAGTCAGATAGCTTTGGGAGGCAATTAACATCGCAACCATAGTTCCCCACGCAATAAATTGAAAGAGGGTGCGCCTTCGATCTTCGTGAGATTTAAAGGACAAGATCCTCAGCTTTTGCCTTAGCCAAAGTGTGATTGGTATCCAAGGGAAGATCAAGGGCAACCACAGTAACCAAACTTCTTCTTTGATGTCTATTACTTGAAACTGAATGGTGAATAGCCACCTAATCAACACTAGCCCAACAACAGTTCCTAAAACAACCTTAAAGAAGGTCGGTATAATGTGTTTTACTTTAATGAAGTATGATGTCATTATTTACTATTAGAATGCCACATAACGTCAGTCTGTCTAAAAACCTCTGCTCGGTTCTTGGTTAAAGATAGTGATTTGCAGATATATTGCACTAGAGAAAGGGATTTTTATACGTTGGCTATAGCCCCGCCAGCAGGTCCTAAACATGGCTTTTAGGGTCCACAACACGCTTAAAGAGGCGGCATAGCAGGCCAGCAGCCGCTCCAAGCCGACGATATTAAAGATGCGGCGCAGGTTGTAGGCCACCAGCATCAGGCCCACGTCAGCCGAGGCGCGTTCCATTCCCTGCTTGGTGAGCACGTAGCATTTAGCAAATAAAACGTGATTTTCAATCAATATGCCACAGTACCCAGAGACACGTTGTTTTGAGTTTACTGTTTGATTATAACGTGCCATTACTGGGGCATCGCTTTGTATGTCTGAGTGAAATTAACACAAGAACTGGGTAGGTTTTTTTATCATATCCTCGCTACAGGAATTGTTTGGTGCTTGTGACGAAGTGATTTTTGACGGAATTTTAACTAAAAATAAAATAAAAAAAACCCCAAATGGCTGAATATCAGCTATTTGGGGTTTTAACTCTGCAGAGAGCAAGGGATTCGAACCCTTGATACCCTTGTGAGGTATACACACTTTCCAGGCGTGCTCCTTCGACCACTCGGACAGCTCTCTATTGTGATGCAAATATAGACTATTCTGCAGCACATCTGCAAATCTGAACAGTTTATACTTTAAACTTATTCTACAGGCTTATCTCGCCGCGCAGGTTCTGGCACAGCATGGTTTGGGTCTGCGCATGGTCCAGGCCCTGCCCCAGCACAAACATTAGCTTGGTGATAGCTGCCTCCGTTGTAATGTCAGCGCCCCCGATCACACCCATGTTCAGCAGGTATTTACTCGTTTCATACTGCCCTTGTATCACCCTGCCTTCATCGCATTGCGAAACATTCAGCACATGCACGCCGCGTGCCAGGGCCTCGCGCAAGAGCTCCAGGAACCAGGGGGTGGAAGGTGCATTTCCGGATCCGAAGGTTTCCAGCACCACACCCTGTAAGCCAGGCGACTGGAGTATACTTTGTACGACCTGCTGTGTGATGCCCGGAAACAACTTCAGGATGGCTACTTTATCGCTCATGTGGCTGTGCACCCGCAAGGCCTGCTTCGGGTGCTGTAGTATGTTTTCCGGACTGTAATCGATATCAATCCCCGTTTCGGCCAGCGGCGGATAATTGTCTGATTTGAAAGCATCGAAATGGCTGCTCTCCACCTTTTTAGACCGATTGCCGCGCAGCAGCAGGTTACGGAAGTAAACACATACTTCAGGCACCATACTTTTCCCGTTCTGCCTGGTGGCGGCTATCTGTAAGGCCGTGATCAGGTTTTCGCGGGCATCGGTGCGCAGGCGCCCGATCGGTACCTGCGCGCCGGTAAAGATCACGGGCTTTTGCAGGTTCTCCAGCAAAAATCCCAGGGCCGAGGCGCTGTATGCCATCGTATCGGTGCCATGCAGGATAACGAAACCGTCATACTTCTCATAATGCTCCGCTATCAGCTTCGCAAGCATAAGCCAATCCGCCACCGATACGTTAGACGAATCAATAGCCGGCTCGATGCTGAGCACGGTGAGCAGGTAGTTAAACTGGCTTACCTCGGGCACATGGTCCAGTATCTGCGAGAAATTAAAGGGCATCAGGTGCTGCGCCTTTTTGTCAAACACCATCCCTACCGTGCCTCCGGTATAGATGATCAGGATAGAAGCCTCCGGGTTATGAGGCGGGGCGGTATTGATGTCTACTTGAACAACCTGCATGCTTATAGTTTGAAGAGGTTAAGGGCGTTGGCCGTTGTGATGGCAGCTACTTCCTCGGCAGGCTTACCCATTAGCGCGGCTACCCGGTTCGTTATCAGCGCCAGGTAAGAAGGTTCGTTTCGCTTGCCCCGGTGTGGCGCAGGCGCCAGGTAAGGGCAATCCGTTTCCAGTGTCAGGTCCCGGAGGTCCAGGTGTGGCAGCACGGCATCCAGGCCACCGTTCTTAAACGTGGAAACCCCTCCTATTCCCATCAAAAAGCCTAATTCTTTCACTTTCTCCGCCTCTTTCACCGACCCTGAAAAACAATGGAAGATTCCTGTCAAAGAACCGTCCTGGGCTTCGGATAAAATAGCATAGGTTTCATCGAAAGAATCGCGGGTATGGAGCACCAGCGGTAACTGGTGCTTTTTAGCCAGACCGATCTGCACCCGCAACGCTTCCTGCTGCTGGGGCAGCAACGCTTTGTCCCAATACAGGTCGAGGCCGCACTCGCCAACAGCAGCGAATGGCCGCTTATTGAGCCACTCCTCCACCAGATAAAGCTCCTGCTCAAAATCCTTGCCTACAGAGGTGGGGTGCAGCCCCATCATCGGGAGGCAAACCTCCGGATACTGCTGCGCGGCCTCGAGCATGGCATCGATGGAAGTATGGTCTATGTTGGGCATGTAAATGCGGCTCACCCCCTCCTGCATGGCCCGTTCCATGGCCTCGTCGCGGTCAGCGTCAAACTTCTCGGAGTATATGTGTGCGTGCGAATCAATTAAATTCATGGATCCTGTCTGCTTTATGCACGCCAGAAATCAGCGTGGCGTTTCTATTTCTGCACCTGCAAGTTAACGAATTATCGCTTAAAGCAGATACCGGTTCAAGGCTCCGGCACAAAGGGAGCAGCCAGTAAACTAGTATTTCCGGCCCTTCCAGGTGGTTTTAATCGGCAGCAGAAAAAAGATGATCAGCAACACGGAAGTAACCACCAGGTAAAGTTCGAAAATACCATACAGCCACCAGGGCGCTGATCGCCCCAGCCGTTTCAGGCAAATGCTGATGTAAAGGCTCTGCAGGCCAAGCTTTAGCGCAAAAATGCAAAGCACGGCAGTTAGCGAAGTATAAGCAAAGAAAGGCATCAACACGGGGTAATAAGCCGCGTGAATCACAAAAATAAGGGCCATGTAAAACGGCAGGTGCATGGATCCGCGCATCCAGCGTTTGCGCTGGTGCATAAACTGCACAAAACTTTCTGCGGGTGTGGAGAGGGCCAGCACGCGGGCATTGAACACATTCCGGAAGCCCCAGCCTTTGGCCAGTATTTTATTGAAGATGGCTATGTCCTCTGTAATAGAGAAAGCAATGCTCTCAAACCCGCCGACCTGCTCGTAGGCCTGCCGGCGCAGGAGCATGTTATTCCCCATGGCGGTTACGGGCAGTTTCAGGTCCGAAACCACCTGCATCAGCCCCAGTGCATAAAGCCAGTCCATGGCTTGCAGCCTCGTAAAAAGGCCTTTGCCGGTGATGGTTGTAATGCCCGTCACCACTCCTATGCCTGCTTGCAATTCCGCCAGCATCGCCCTAATCCAGCCTGTTGGCACCGCAATATCGGCATCCGTGTAAAAGAAGTAATCGCTGGTGGCATGCCTGGCCAGTTGCGCCAGCACGTTCGCTTTTCCTTTGGCCAGCCCGATGTTTTCGGTAATCGCGAAACAGGTATAGTTTGGCCTGCTCTGCGTAAAAGCTTCCACAACGGCACGCGTGTTGTCCGTGCTGGCATCGTCGCCGATCAACACCTCAATCTTGTCTTTGGGGTAATCCAGCGCTTCGATGGCCTGCAGGCACCGGACTATGGTGTGCTCCTCGTTTCGGGCGGCAATCAGGATGCTCACCATGGGGTAACCGGGTGGCAGGTTTGGAACGCGTTTACGGAAGCCGACCAGGAGTACGATCAGGATAAAGAATAAAAGGAAATAGAGTATGAAGTAGCCTACCGAGAAGATCATAGGGTCTTGAAGGTATAACCCAGGCGGGTAAAGTGTTCCAGGTAAGGCGGCAACGCAAACATCATGTTTTTCCGGGCTTTCAGGCTGTCATGAAATACGATGACGCTACCGGGCTGCGTGTGCTTTATACTTTGCAGCAGGCACTTATGTGCCCGAAGGCGCTGGTCGTAATCGTTTGTCAGCACATCCCACATCACAATCTGATACGCATCCTGTAACTGCCTGGCTTGCTTCTGGGTAATGCGCCCATAGGGTGGCCTGAAAAGTGGTTTTGGACCATCAGCCGGAATATATGCCGCCAGTATCTGCTGGCATAAGGCCACATTCTGCACATAGGCATTTTCATTTGTTTGCCACCCGTTCAGGTGATGAAACGTATGGTTAGCCAGCCTGTGCCCCTGCTGCCTGATCTGCGCTGCTATTTCGGGGTGCTTCCGTACGTTTTCGCCCACACAAAAGAAAGTTGCCTTTGCCCGGTAGCGCGCCAGTTGCTCCAGCACCCAAGGCGTAACCTCAGGAATGGGGCCATCGTCAAAGGTCAGGTACAAGGTCTTCTCCTCTGTTTCCAGGTGCCAGGTATACTTTGGCCAGAGGGTTTTCAGTAACCACGGAGTTTTGAAAAGGCGAATCACAAAAGGCTACACTTACTTAAACCTGCAAGATAGCAGGGTGATGTCGTCATTTAACCTGGCCTCCTCGTTGTATAGGTTTATTTCGCGCAACAGCTGCAAGTGGAGCATTTTAGAGCTAAGATAGCGGTTGCGCTGTAAAAACTCGATCGTACCCTCAATGCCGAACTCTGCCTCATCTTCGTCGAAGACCTCGGTTAAGCCATCGGTATAGCAAAGCAGCACCGATTTTTCAGGCACATGAATACGGGTGACAGACATAAAGGGGAGCACATCGAACACGCCCAGCATGGTGCAGCCTTCGTTTAGCAGGCGGTGCGTGTTATCCTCGTGCAGCAGGATAGGTGCATTGTGGCCGGCGTTCACAAAGCTTAACTCCCTGGTTTTGCGGTTATAAAGGGCCAGGAAAGTGGTGATGAATTTCTCGGCGATCGCGTTGCGGTAGATCAGGTTGTTTAGTTCTGCCACCACCACGTTCAGGTCTGCTGTCTGCCGCAGGATCGTGCGCAGCCCTGCCTGAAAATTTGACATCAACAGGGAGGCCGGCACGCCTTTGCCCGACACATCGGCCACGCAAAACACAAAGTTATCGGCGTCAATCTCTATGAAGTCATAATAATCGCCCCCAATGGAGGAATGGGGAATGTAACTGGCGTGGATGGTCACATCCTTGTCGTTGGGCAGTGACTTTGGGAAAAGCATGGACTGAACCTCCCGGGCAATCTCAATTTCGCGCCGGATGGATTCCTGGGCCAGCCGCTGGCGAACCATTTTGTGGTTTTCGATGGCCACCAACATAATGTTACTGACTGTCTGCACAAAATTCAGGGCTTCCAGGTTGGTGTAGTAAGGCTGTATCTTCCCGATCATCACGAAGGCAAGTACTTTGCCATTGTGAAAAATAGGAATCACGATCTCAAAGGTGCGCCATTTCTTGTCTACCTGCAGCTTGCTTGTTCGGGTAATGGCCTTCAGGGCCAGGATCTCCTCCGGCAACTCGTGCTTCTTAAAATCCTGCTCGGTTCCAAAGCAAACTTTGCAATCCCACTCTTCATCGTGCACAAACAGTACCAGGCGGCTGATCTGTAGCTGTGCCAGCAACGTAAAGCGGTAGATTTTGAACAGCGCCCCCTCTGGCATGTTATCATTGATTGCCTTCGTTATCTCAAGCAAGGCCGATAGCTCCAGTTTCTTCAGGTTTAGTTCCTGTTGTGTGTTGGGTACGGTTATGTCTGACATTTGAAACTCGATCTTATTAGGTTTTTTGTGTCCGGATGCTCCTTTTTAGCGTGTAACTACCAGTTGACAGCTGCTACCATGTACACTGAGTAAAAGTAATAAAAAAAGAACAGCACATGCAGTCCTTCACTAAAAACTGAACAAGCCGCCAAAGCAGTTTTAACACCCCAACTAACAAGGCCAGGAAATGTTTTGTAACCTAAATGGAGTTATGCACCACCAGACCGGCTTTGGTGGCCAGATAATAGAAATTGTGGCACTGCTCCCGGAAATGCGCTTCGTCGTACTCGTGCTCGGTTTCCTGGTCCGGGTAAAGGATTTTAACGTAGCCCTGCCTGATCAGCGCCTGCAGGGCGGTACAGATCTCAGGGTCTGTAAGGGACAAGGTACTCTTAAGGTCGGAGTAAGCCGTGACAAAGTACAGTTCGTCGAGTATGTCAAATTCGTGTTCACTCATGTGTTTCGGATCGATCTTCCTTTCCAATTATATCGGCCAAACAAGCCCAGCAGCCCTGTGCTAACCACATAGGGAATGTATACCAGTTGTAGCGGGAAAATGTGCCAGAGGTACTTTCTCCTTCCCAGAAAACGGAGTATGCGTTCTAAAAATAAGAAATCTATGACAAACTTAATAGCATAGGCCGCCACTATTACAAACAGCGACAGCTTTCCAAACAGGAAATAAGGTATGCTCAGGAAGAGCATCAGGTTAACCAGGAACACCGCCAGCGCTACCAACTGCACATGCAGACTCTGATAGGCCTTCCATTTACTCGCCCACCTTACACGCTGTGACATAAAGGATATCAGCGTTTTACGTGCCTCTGTATAAACGATCGCTTTACTGCTTTTCAGAAAAACAGCTTTACCCGGAAAATGCCGGTTCACCTTGTGCAGCAGGAACTCATCGTCGCCGCTGGCCACCTGCTCGTTACCGGTAAAGCCGCCTACCTTCTCAAATACATCTTTGGTATAAGCCAGGTTTGCCCCGTTGCACATGTTTGGCCTCGCCAATGCCAGCGAGGCCCCTCCTATGCCTATCAGACTGGAAAACTCAACCAGCTGCATCCGCTCGAAGGTGGAATGCGTATGATGAAAGCACACCGGCCCACTTATGAAGTAGGGATGCTTGGTTTCGTAAGTATACGCGTACTGCAAAAGCCATTCCGGGCCTACCCGGCAATCGCCGTCCGTCAGCACCAGCAGCTCCCCCCGCGCCTGCGCCACCCCCTGCTTCACAGCCCCTTTTTTCAGGTGCAGCCCCTGGCTATCACGGAGTGGTAACACGCTTAAAATCATTGTGGAACCTGCCTTATACTCCTGTATTAGTTTAACCGTATTATCGCTGGAGTGATCGTCCACCACGATTACCTCATAAAGCGATTTAGGATAAACCTGTGCCTCCAGGTCCTGGAGCAACGCTACGATATGCGCTGCTTCGTTGCGGACAGCGATGATGACAGAAAGGCGGCAGGTGGGCAAATATGCGGGAGGGGCATCTACGGCGGGCAGCCGGCACCAGGCCACCCAGCGGCGCAATACCACCCAGCCATACACCAAAAGCGATATGCCCAGCAGGCCCAACATCATGCCGTTACTCCCTTTCGGGCGGCAAAGCGCAAACGCAACACAAAGATCAGGCCCACCGCACTGGGCACCGCAATGTTGAGCAGCCACAGGCTCAGGCTGGCGCTAAGCACCTGCAGCCTGGCCTGCCCCAGTAACCCAAACAAGTACATGGCCGACAGCTCCCGCACCCCAAGGTCAGAGAGCAGGCTCACAGACGGCACCACGGATTTGAGGAAGAATGTACCCGACACCCCGCACATGTACTCCGACAGGTTCAACTGCACCCCGAAAAGAATGAGCAGCAAGACAAACTGCACCAGAAAAACGATGTAGCGCCCCAACGAAAGCCAGAGCAACCGTGTGATCTCCTTTTTAGAGTACAGCCCCATTACGGAGATATAGCGGACAAGGGAACGCAGAGGCTTTATAGCAGCCACCACAGCCACCATGGCTTTAGCATGGTAGAGTAACAGCAGCGTAGCCCCACACAGCACCAGCAGCAAAAGCAGCACACTCGCCGCCACAGCCGGGTAGCTGTGCCAATAGAAACGGAAAATGAAATAGGAAAGCCCTACCGACCCCGCCAGCACCGTCGCCACCAGCTGGCAGTACCTCCCGATAAAAATTGCCCCGATAGCCTCCAGCCTTTTCTGGCTTTTGAGCTCCAGCACACGCCCGGCATAATCACCAAGGCGGTTGGGGGTGATAAAACCCAGGGTAAGGCCAACCATCACCGCGCGGTATGCCCGGGCATAGGAAATGGGCTCCAGTTTTTTGCCCAACAACTGCCACTTGCGGGCCTCAAAACCCCAGTTAACGGGTATCAGCAGGGCAGCGTAGCCCAGCAGCATCACGAGCGGACTATCCAGGGCACTCCTTAAAATCGCCCCCCATGTCAGAAAAGTATCCGGGGCAAAAGAAATAGTGTGGTAGAGCAAGTACAGCGTGAGCAGCAGCACCAGCAATTTGCCGGTGAGCAAAAGGAATTTCCTGTTACGGTTAATGTTCAAGATATTGTTTTAATTTTGTAGCCTTATGGTTTACTCTTCTGCACTTCCCCCGCATAAACTGATTCTTGGCATAGATCCCGGCACCCAGGTAATGGGCTATGGCCTGATAGAAGTTACTGGTTCTAAAGTACAAGTGGTGCAGTACGGTGTCATCCACCTCAAGAGCTACAGCAACCACGCCGTCAAGTTAAAGAAAATTTTTGACCGGATGATACAGCTCATCGACGAGTACCTGCCCGATGAGCTGGCCATAGAGTCGCCTTTTTTCGGCGTGAATGTGCAAAGCATGCTAAAACTGGGGCGCGCCCAGGGCGTGGCCATTGCCGCAGCCCTGTCGCGCGACATCCCGTATGTGGAGTATGCCCCCAAAAAAGTAAAACAGTCGGTTACAGGCAACGGCAACGCCTCTAAAGAACAGGTGGCCAGCATGCTGGTCCAGATCCTCAAGATTCAGCCGGACCCCAAGCTGCACGACGCCACCGATGCCCTTGGGGTGGCGCTTTGCCACCATTACCAGAAGGGCAACAACGCCAGGCAGGGCGGCAAGTCCTGGAAAAGCTTCCTGACCGACAACCCCGACAGGCTGTCGGGCAAATAAATCTCCTGCTGCTTTTAAACCGTATGAGGTTGTACCTGTTTTAGATACTCCTTTTGCCAATTATATAGTAGCTTTGCATACGGATTGGTATTCAACCGGCTTTCATGAACCACGATAACGACAACACGAAAAGTACCCGCACGTATGTAACCACCCGAAGGCTCGATAAAATATTCGCTGAGCTGGCCAGGGTGTTCGCCTTTAACATGCGTTTTTTCAAGGAGGTGTTTGTGCCCCCTTACGAGTTCAAGGAGATCATCCGGCAGTGTTACGAAATCGGCGTGCGCTCTCTCCCGCTTATCTCCCTGACCGGTTTTATCATTGGCATCGTGTTCACCAACCAGTCCCGGCCATCTTTGGCGGGCTTTGGGGCTACCTCGCTCCTGCCTGCCCTGATCTCGGTGGCCATTGTGCGGGCTATGGCCCCTTTGGTTACGGCCATCATAGCGGCGGGCCGCGTTGGCTCCAATATCGGCGCCGAGCTGGGCTCGATGCGGGTAACCGAACAGATTGATGCCATGGAGGTGTCGGCCACCAACCCCTTTAAGTTTCTGGTGGTAAGCAGGGTGCTGGCTACCACTTTCATGATCCCGGCATTAACCATGTACACTACCTTTGTGGCGCTGATGGGGGGGTATGTGAATGTGCACCAGAACGAGCTCACCAGCCTGACCACTTTCTTCACACAGGTTTTTGACGCCATCACCTTCCTCGACATCGTTTCCTCGTCCATCAAATCAGTGGTTTTTGGGTTCACGATCGGTATGGTAGGCTGCTACAAGGGCTACCACTCCTCCAAAGGAACAGAAGGCGTGGGCAAGGCGGCAAACTCATCTGTGGTAACCGCCATGTTCCTTGTTTTTATCGAGGAACTGCTGATCCTCCAGATCGTTAACGCCATTAGAGTAGTGTAAGGCCTTATGCTGAAGAAAGAGGAAAACCCCAAGATCGACCGAAGCAAAAACGTGATCTCTATCAAAGGCTTAAAGAAGGCCTTTGATGATTTTGAAGTGCTGAAGGGCGTAGACCTGGACCTGTACAAAGGGGAGAACCTGGTGGTGCTGGGCCGGTCAGGCACCGGAAAATCAGTATTGATCAAAATCATCTCTGGTCTGCTTAGCCCGGATGAGGGCTCGGTGAACGTGTTGGGCGAGAACGTGGCCCAGCTTTCACCGAAGGAGCTGGACCAGTTGCGCCTCAAGATCGGGTTCTCTTTTCAGAACAGCGCCCTTTACGACAGCATGACGGTAAAGGAAAATCTGGAGTTCCCGCTGGTCAGGCACTCCAAGCAAATGACGCAGCGCGACCGCGACCGTATCATCGACATTGTACTGGAGGCCGTGGGGCTATCACAGACCTTGCACCAGATGCCGGCAGAACTTTCCGGGGGGCAGCGCAAGCGCATCGGCATCGCCCGCACCCTGATCCTGAAACCGGAGATCATGCTCTACGACGAGCCAACCGCCGGCCTGGACCCGACCACAAGTATGGAGATCAACAAGCTGATTAATGAGGTGCAGCGCCGTTTCAACACTTCCTCCATCATCATTACCCACGACCTTACCTGTGCCCGCTCCGTAGGCGACAGAGTGGTGATGCTGCTTGACGGGCAGTTTCAGCGGGAGGGTACGTTTGATGAAGTGTTCGCGACAGACGATGCGCGGGTACAAGCTTTTTACAATTATAATTTTATAGACTAGATGAGTACTGCAGATAATAAACGCGCCGTAATGGTGGGCATTTTCGTTTTACTGGGCATTGTAATTCTGGTAGCAGGCATTTTTACCCTGGCAGGGCAACAGAAGCGCTTTATCAGTACCATCGCCATTAAGGCTGTGTTCGATGACGTGGGAGGCCTGAAGGCGGGAAACAACGTGTGGTTCTCGGGCGTGAAGATCGGCACGATCAAATCAATCAGACTCTCCGGCGACTCCAAAGTAGAGGTGACCATGGGTATCGAGCAGAGCGCGCAGCAGTATATCCGCGAGAACTCCGTGGCCCGTATCAGCTCAGAGAGCTTTATCGGCAACAAGAACATCGTGATAGAAGGGGGCACGCAATCGGCCAGTCCTGTGGAAGACGGTGAGGTGCTCAGGGCCATTAACCCCCTAAACACAGACGATCTGATGGAAACCCTGCAAAAGAACAACAAGAACCTGGCGGCTATCACCACTGACTTCAAACAACTCTCCGCTAAAATCGTGCGGGGCGAGGGCACGGTTGGCGCCATCCTGACCGACACGGTGCTGGCCGATAATTTCCGGGCCATGGTGGCCAACTTGCAGCGCGCCTCCCAAAATGCCGCACAGGCCTCCAGCGAACTCACAAGGTTCTCGGCCAAGCTCAACAACCCCTCCGGCCTGGCCAACCAGGTGGCAACAGACACCGTGGTTTACAGCCGGCTTAAAACATCCATGGCCCAGTTAAAGGAAGCTACAAGCGCGGCTTCTGTGATGATGGAGAACCTGCAGGAAACAACGTCCAGGCTCGGAGACAAGAACAATGCGACCGGGGTATTGCTGGCCGACGAAGAATTTGCCCGGCAGCTGAAGAGTACCATGCGCAACCTGGAGACCAGTACGCAGAAGTTCGATGAGAACATGGAAGCGCTGCAAAGCAACTTCCTGCTGCGCGGTTTCTTTAAGAAGCAGGCCAAGCAGGAAGCCAAAGAGCAACTGGAGAAAGAGCTCGAGGAAAAGCAGAAGCCTACGGATCAACAGCAATAAAGTATAAACCGTAACTTGTTTGGCAAGCATGAAAAAGGGCTGACAAATTTAATTTGTCAGCCCTTTTTCATCTACCTACGGCAGAAATCACATGTGATACTCCGATCTTATTTTTTCGGCCACTGCCTCAAATTCTTCCTTGCTGAAATCCTTTTTGTTTGCAAAGTTCATGTCCGCCATGCTGTTTAACGGGATCAGGTGCACATGGGCATGCGGCACCTCCAAACCCACCACGGCTACCCCAACCCGCTCACAAGGCACGGCCCTGCGTATGGCTTTGGCCACTTCTTTGGCAAACAGCATCAGGCCTTTGTAAAGCTCATCGTCCAGATCGAAGATATAATCTGTTTGCTGCTTCGGAATGACTAAGGTGTGGCCTGCTGTGGTAGGATGCACATCCAGGAAAGCCAGGTAACGATCGCTTTCCGCAATTTTATAGGCGGGTATCTCTCCCTTCACAATCTTAGTAAATATCGAAGCTTCCATGGTTTAGCGGCTTATTTCCAGAATCTCAAACTGAATTTTACCGGCTGGGATCGTTATCTCGGCAACATCGCCAACCGATTTGCCCAACAAGCCCTTGCCGATCGGCGACTTCACGGAGATCTTGCCTGCTGCCAAGTCGGCCTCCTCTTCGGCCACCAAAGTATAATTTACTACCATGTCGTTCTTAAGGTTCTTGATTTTTACCTTCGACAGGATCAGGGCTTTGCTGGCATCCAGGTGTGTTTCGTCGATCAGGCGGGCATTGCCCACGATCTCCTCCATTTTTGCGATCTTCAGCTCCAGGTGTCCCTGCGCATCCTTTGCGGCGTCGTACTCGGCGTTCTCGCTCAGGTCGCCTTTGTCGCGGGCCTCGGCTAGCTGGTGCGCCACCTGCGACCTGCCCTTGGTTTTCAACTCAGCCAGCTCGTCCTTTAGTTTTTTTAAGCCCTCAGCGGTGTAATATGATATGTTGCTCATAATCAGTGTCCACGATTTAAAACACAAAAACAAAGAGAACGGCTATGGCATGCATAACCGTTCTCTTTGCCAAATATGTAACTTTATTTACTTCTTTCCCAATAAGGCAGTGTTTATGTTTTAAACACATATACCCGTACGCATAACACCTGCCAAGTAAGCTGCCCTAAGCAAGAGCCACGCACTATCATGTTTGGTGTATAGGCAAATATACACATTTAGTAACACAAGTAGCAAGATGTTTTCCTGGTAAAAAAGGCTACTTACCCAGCAGTTCCCTTATTTTTTTTACCAGTACCTCGTTAATTTTCACATACGATTCATGCGTCCAGCCGGCAATGTGCGGGGTGAGGATCACATTGGGCGCGTTGGCCAGAAAGTGAAAGCTCTCCTGCTGATGCGCGGTTAAGGTGTGCATTTTCTCGTTTTCCAGCACATCCAGCGCGGCCCCTTTCAACTTCCCGGTTTTGAGGTGCCGCACCAACGCCCCTTGCTGCACCACATCCCCCCTGGAAGTATTCAGAAACCATATAGGGTGTACGAACGCGCTGAAAAATGCATCGTCAGCAAAGGCAATATTCTCTTGCATGGAGGGGATATGTAGACTGACCACTTCAGCGGTGGCCTGCAGCTCCGCTAAGGATACGGCTTTTACGGGGGCCGTTATTTTATCGGGCGCAAAGCGGTCGTAAGCGATCAGGCGGCAACCGAAACCACTCAGCAAACGGGCAAAGCTTTGCCCCATGTTGCCAAACCCGATGATGCCTACCGTTTTGCCGCCCAGCTCCTCTCCTCTGTTCGCTTCCCGCTGCCATACTTTGTCGCGCACCTGCCTGTCGCTGCGGGCAACGTTTCGGAGCAGGGCCAGTAAAATGCCGAGCGTAAATTCCCCTACCGCCTGGCTGTTGCCTTCATTTGCCGCCACAAGCGCAATATTCATGTCTTGTAGTGCCTGCTCGTCAATGTTATCCACCCCTGCCCCTGCCCTGGCCACAAACCGCAGCCTGTCAGCCTGCTTCAGGGTGTCGGCAGTAATGCGCATTTTGCTTCGCACTATCAACCCTGTCGCGCCTACAAGTGCCTTGCCTACTTCGGCTGGCGCAATAGCCGGCCGGTAGTCTGCCTGCACGCCGATGCTTTCCAGCAACGGGAAAAGACTTGGGTGCATCTCATCGATAATCAGCACCACCGGCTTTGCCTGCCCCTGGCTGCTGCGAACTGTAGTTTCAGACGATTTCACTTGCTTATTGGCTGTGGAGAGGTTAAAGCTGCTTGACTGAAAAAGGTAACCCTTGTTAAGGCTAAGGCACAAAACAACCTACTGAAGCGCATTTTTAAGGGTACGACGCCTTGTTGGTATGTCCAGAACACAAACACTTGCCTTGCAAGTTTAGAGGCTATACAACAGATGCGCCACGCCAAAATAAATGGTGATCCCGAGCAGGTCGTTGGCCGTGGTGATAAATGGACCGGCAGCCACGGCAGGATTGATGCCGAATTTATCCAGGATCATGGGGGTTACGGTACCCAGAATAGAGGCCAGCATCACCACAGAGAACAAAGCTGTTGCCACCACGATCGAAATAATCAGGTCCTGCCGGAACAGGTACGTAAAACTGAACACCAGCACCGAAATGATCAGGGCATTGAGCAGGGCCACCAATACGAGTTTGAACAAACGTTGCGCGAAGTTCTCAAACATCACCGCATTAGAGGAGAGCGTCTGGATGATGATGGATGAAGACTGTATACCCACATTTCCCCCTGTGGCCGTAATCAGCGGCACGAAAAGGGCCAGGGCCGGCAACAGGGCAATATCTTTCTCAAAGAAACCCATGAAATGCGCGGCCAGCAAACCTCCCACCATGCCAATGATGAGCCAGGGCAAACGGGAGCGCGAAATACGGAACACGCTGTCATCCTCCTCCACGTTCTCTGAGATACCCGTCATCAACTGGCGGCTGAGTTCAGCCTGCTCCTGCATCACGTCTACCACGTCATCAATGGTGATGCGGCCCAGCAGGCGCCCCTGAATATTCACCACTGGTATGGCTTCCAGGTCATACTTCTGCATCACGTTCACCACTTCATTCTCGTCCCGGAACGATTCGATGGAGATCACATCGGGGTTGTAGATGTCCTTTACAAACTTATTGTCCTTCGAGAGCAGGAGCGCTTTCACACTCACGCGCCCTACCAGCGTGTCGCGGTTATCCACCACATACACGGTGTAAATGCGCGACACATCCTCCGCCTGCCTTCTGATTTCCTCAATGCACTGGGTTACGCTCCAGTTCAGGTTCACCTTGATCAGTTCCTTGGCCATCAGACCACCGGCGCAGTCCTCCTCGTAATGCAAAAGGTCCAGAATGTCCTCGGCCTTCTCCTCGTTGTCAATCAGGGCCAGCACCTCTTCCCTCGACTGCACCGAAAGCTCGTTGAGAATATCCACGGCGTCATCGGAGTGCATCAGGTTCACATAGCGGGCAATCTCGGCACTGGTAAAGTACTCCAGAAAGTCTGTGCGGATGTCGTAGTCCAGATCGCTGAGGATCTCTGCCCCTATCTCGGGCGGCAGCAGGTCCATCACGTACTTCGACTCGTTGGTATCCAACTCGTAGAGCACCGTGGTGATATCAGCCGGGTGCATCTCACCCATCGTTGTCAGGATAAAGTCTTTGTCCTGGCGCCCGATGGCCTCCTCTGCCTGCTCTATAAACTCACGTGTTATCTCTATCTGCTGCATCACTTGTTACATATGCTGCGCTACCAGCTGGGTCAAATCAATAAAATCCTGCACTGAAAGTTGCTCGGCCCGCTTGTCGAAAACAGGCTGCGCGGTGATTTCAGGGGGCAAGTTAAAACTTCGGAGTGAGTTACGAAGGGTTTTGCGCCGGGTTCCAAAACTTAATTTCACAACCTGCTTAAAAAGCTTCTCGTCGCAGGCCAGTTTCTTCACTTCGTTGCGCAGCAGGCTGATTACCGCCGACTGCACTTTTGGCTTGGGGTGGAACACGTGCTCGCTTACTGTAAACTTATACTCGATGGTATAGAACGCCTGCAGCAGCACACTCAGAATGCCGTAGGTCTTAGAGCCCGGCGGCGCCGCGATCCGTAGTGCCACCTCTTTCTGGATCATGCACACCACTTCGGGCACCACATCGCGGTGCTCCAGCACCTTAAAAAAGATCTGGCTGGAGATGTTGTACGGAAAATTGCCGATAATGGCAAAAGGACCGGGGAAAAGCTGGCTCAGATCCGTTTTCAGAAAGTCGGCGGAAATGATGCGCTCCTGCAACTGCGGGAAATGCTCCTGCAGGTAGGCAATCGACTCCCTGTCAATGTCTATCACCGTGGTCGTGTACTTGGGGTGCTGCAGCAGGTACTGCGTCAGCACGCCCATGCCTGCGCCAATCTCCAGTACATCCTTAACGCCGCCAGGCAGGGTGAGCTGCTCCACGATTTTGATGGCGATGTTCTGGTCTACCAGAAAGTGCTGGCCCAGGTGTTTTTTTGGTTTTACATTCCCCACGTTTCCTAAGTTAAAGGCTGATGATCAGAAAGTATACTTTTCGGCGCAATCCCGTTAAACTTAAATTGTATGGCTAACGGAATTCCTGCGCCGGCAGGCCATACTTTCACTTTACGTATTATACTTACTATATTGCAACCTCAAAGATACAAACGACAGATGCCAACACAACTTAAATACGACACAAGCTTCGCTAAAAATACCGATCTGGTGCTAATCATGGCCAAAGACCAGGTAGAACAGCTGCAGGAACTGCAGCCAGAGGAGCAGAACTATGTGCAACAGCAGGTGCAGCAGGATGCAAAACTCATCGCCCTGAACCGCTATTCGCACCGCATTTACGTGGTAGTGGCCCCTGAAGCCAAAACCAGCGACCTGAAAAACGAGGCGCTGCGCCAGGCTGGCCACAAGCTGCTCCAGCAGCTCAAGACAGACAAGGCGACACATATTGCCATACTGGATAAAACGAATGCTGAAGCCAGCTTATACCTGGCCGAGGGCCTGTACCTGAGCAACTACCAATACCAGAAGCACAAGACGAAGGACGCCAAGCCCAACGCGCTGCATACCATTACCATAGCCGACGCGCAGCTAAACGAGCAGCAGGTGCAGGAGTTGGCCAATGTACTGGAAGCCGTTTACCGGGTGCGCGACCTGATCAACGAGCCGCACAGCCACCAGTCGGCCACCCAGTTCAGTGAGCAGCTGGACAGCCTGGCGCAGGAAGCCGGCTTTAACCTCGAGGTGCTGGACCTGATTAAGATTCAGTCGCTAAAAATGGGCGGACTGATTGCCGTGAACCAGGGCAGCGAAGAACCTGCCACCTTTAACATTATGGAGTGGAAGCCCGACAATGCCAAAAACGCCAAGCCGTATGTGCTGGTGGGCAAAGGGGTGGTATACGACACCGGCGGGCTAAGCCTGAAGCCTACGCCCCAGTCCATGGACTACATGAAGTCTGACATGGCCGGCGCCGCCGCCGTGACGGGTGTGCTGTACGCGGCCGCTAAAAACAAGCTTCCCCTCCACATCATCGGCCTTATTCCGGCCACCGACAACCGCCCCGGCGGCGATGCCGTGGCCCCCGGCGATGTGATCACCATGCACAACGGCATGACGGTGGAAGTAATGAACACCGACGCGGAGGGCCGCCTGATACTGGCCGATGCGCTGAGCTTCGCTAAAAAGTATGATCCCGAGCTGGTGTTCGACCTGGCCACCCTGACGGGCTCTGCCATGCGGGCAGTGGGCAAAGAGGGCCTGGCGGCGATGGGTACGGCAGGCGAAGAAACGATGAACGACATCAAAAAAGCGGGTAACCAAGTGCATGAGCGCATTGTGGAGTTTCCGCTATGGGACGAGTATAAAAAACAGCTGGACTCTGACATTGCCGACCTGAAGAACATTGGCGGCGCTGACGCAGGCCATATCACGGCAGGAAAGTTCCTGGAGGCATTCACCAACTACCCATGGGTGCACTTCGACATTGCCGGCACTGCCTATCTGCACAGCGAAGACTCCTACCGCGGCAAAATGGCCACGGGTTCGGGTGTACGCCTGGTTTATACTTTCCTTAGCTCCCTGGTCAACTAAAAAATGGATACGAAACATAAGATAAAATTAGGCATCAGCATAGGCGACACCAATGGCATCGGTCCGGAAGTGGTTGTGAAAACGCTTTCAGACCAGCGTGTGCTCAACTTTTGTACGCCTGTGCTTTATGCCAGCCCTGCCCTACTGAACCGGGTGCGCAAAGCACTGAGCGCCGAGCATTTCTTTTACCAGCCCGTTGATGATGCCGCTTCACTGGTGCCGCACAAGGTAAACCTGATCACTTGCTGGGACAATGAATTGGATGTGGACCCGGGCACGCCTTCGCCGGAATCAGGCAAGGCCTCGCTCGACTCGCTGCTGGCGGCCAGCAAAGACCTGAAAGCGGGCTTGCTGGACGGCCTGGTGACGGCCCCTATCAACAAGGACAACATACAGGCCGAGAATTTCAACTTCCCGGGGCACACAGAATTCCTTACCTCCTACTTTGAGGCACCTGAAAGCCTGATGCTGCTGGTTAGCGAAGACTTGCGCGTGGCAACCGTAACGGGGCATATGCCCTTAAAGGACGTGGCGGGTAAACTAACCGAAGAACTCCTGATACGCAAGATGACCATCCTGCTGGAGTCGCTTAAGCAGGATTTTGGCATCTTGAAGCCACGCATTGCCATACTGGGGCTTAACCCCCACGCCGGCGAGGGAGGCCTGCTGGGTACCGAGGACCGGAACATTATCAGGCCGGCCGTGCTGCACATGAAAGAGCGGGGCCACCTGGTGTTCGGCCCCTATCCGGCAGACGGCTTTTTTGGCATGCGCCAATACCGGCAGGTAGACGCTGTGCTGGCCATGTACCACGACCAGGGCCTGATTCCTTTCAAAACTTTAGCCTTTGAAAGCGGCGTGAATTATACGGCCGGGTTGCCGATTGTGCGCACCTCACCTGACCACGGAACGGCCTATGATATTGCTACTAAACACATTGCAAATGAAACCTCTTTCAGGGAAGCCTTGTTTCTGGCCTGCGACATTATAAAGCGGCGCATTACGCAGCAGGTGGCTGCTATATAATAATGTCTTAATAACGTCAGGTATTTTTTTTATCAGAAATATCTCCTAATTTTGCGTCTTGCAATAAAAAGTCGGTTGTGAAAAAGTTAAAGGAGTATGAAATCGGCATCGCCAAGCTTAGCAATAAGAAGCACTCGTATGAGTTTGCGATGGATGATGCCTTTTTTGCTCTTTTTGAAGACGAGATCGTATCCGGGGGCAAGTTGCAGGCAAGCGTGGAACTCGACAAAACAGACACGCTCCTTACGTTTGACATCGCAATCAAAGGCCAGGTTCGCCTCACCTGCGACAGAAGCCTGGATGAATTCGATCATCCGGTTCATGTACAGGAGGTATTCCGCGTGAAGTATGGCGACGAGGACATGGAACTGTCCGAGGACCTGTGGCAGATCACCAGTGGCACGCAGTCGATCAACATCGCGCAGCACCTGCATGATTACATCATCCTGTCCTTGCCCATGAAAAAGCTGCACCCGCGTTACCTGGAGCAGTTGGATGAGAAGGAGGAAGAAAGTGAGGGGGACATCCTGATCTATACTTCGCAGCGCGAGGGAGACAGGGAGGATGACGACGAGGACGAGGATTCCGATCCGCGTTGGGATGCCCTCAAGAACCTGAATTAAAGAGTATTAAAAGAATAAAGTATAAACTAGCAAGTAAATTTTTATTTAAAAATGGCACATCCTAAACGTAAGATTTCGAAGACCAGAAGAGATAAGAGAAGAACTCATTATAAACTCACTGAGAAAGCTATCGCAATCTGCCCTACTACAGACACGCCTCACCTTTTCCACCACGCATATGTGGTTGATGGCGACCTGTTCCACAAAGGCAAGTTGGCTATCAAAAATTATACAACGAACGCCCTGTAAGCAATAGCCTGCTTCATTTAAAGTTCTCTATAATTTAACAACACCCACTAAATGAGGATCGCCCTAGACGCTATGGGCGGTGACTTTGCACCAGAGGCTGTCGTTAAAGGTGCGATGTTGGCCGCTCAGCAGCTCGACCAGGAAGATACCATCCTGCTAATTGGCAAGGAAGACGTGCTTCAGTCGCTGCTAAACGAATACGGTTACACTGGCAATTCAATAAAGCTAGTGCATGCCAGCCAGGTTATCGAAATGGGAGAGCACCCCACAAAGGCGCTCTCCCAGAAAACTGACTCCAGCATTGCTGTTGGCTACGGCCTGCTAAAATTGCAGAAAGCCGACGCCTTCTGCAGTGCAGGAAACACAGGGGCCATGCTGGTTGGGGCCATGTTTAGCGTTAAAGCAATAGAAGGAATCATGCGCCCCTCTATCGGGGGGCTGGTTCCGAAGCTGAATGGCGGATTTGGGATCATGCTGGATGTTGGCGCTAATGCAGACTGCAAGCCGGAAGTACTGGAACAATTTGGCGAGATAGGCTCTATCTACGCCAAGTATGTGCTGGAAATTCCGAACCCAAAGGTTGGCTTAATGAATCTGGGCGAAGAAGAAGGCAAAGGCACTGTGGTTACACAGGCAGCCCATCAACGACTCAAGGCGAACACCAGCATCAATTTTATCGGCAACATCGAAGGGCGTGACCTTTTCAATGATAAGGCGGATGTGATCGTTTGCGACGGATACACCGGTAACATCATCCTGAAAATGGCTGAGACGATCTACGACATCCTGAACGAGAAGAACATGCACGACCCTTTCTTCGATAAGTTTAACTATGAAGCAGTTGGCGGCAGTCCCATCTTGGGTATTAACGGCAATGCGGTGATCGGTCATGGCGTATCCAGCCCCCGGGCTATATGCAACATGGTCCTGCAGGCCCAGAAAATGGTGGCCTCCCGGATATCGGAACGCTTCAGAAAAAATTACAGCGAATAAAAAGCCTGCCTAAACCGGCAAAGGCAAAATTTATTGGCATAACCTGTTTCAGCTATTCTTTTTAAAGGAACTGACAGGTTATGCCAATTTTTTTTTAGTAAATTGCCCACTTCATTTATTTTCTACAACAAGAATTTCTTCACATGAGTAAAATCACTGCCGCTATCACCGGTGTAAGTGGCTACGTCCCGGAATACATACTCACCAACAAAGAGCTTGAGACAATGGTGGATACTAACGATGAGTGGATCGTTTCACGCACGGGTATCAAGGAGAGGCGTATACTGAAAGGCGAAGGCAAGGGCACTTCCCAGATTGCTGTGCCCGCGGTTAGGGATCTTTTACAGAAAACGAACACCAGGCCAGAGGAAGTGGACATGCTGATCTGTGCGACCACCACCCCTGATATGGTGTTTCCGGCAACGGCAAACATCATAACCGCCGAGGTGGGGGCAGTAAATGCCTTCGGCTACGACCTGCAGGCAGCCTGTTCCGGTTTTCTCTATGCTTTGGCAACTGGTGCCAAATTCATCGAGTCGGGGCAGTACAAGAAAATAATTATCGTGGGGGCCGATAAAATGTCCTCCATCGTGGATTATACTGACCGGTCTACCTGTATTATTTTTGGCGATGGCGGCGGCGCCGTTATGCTGGAGCCGAACACGGAGGGGTATGGCATCCTTGACCAGGTACTGAAGTCGGATGGCACCGGTGCCCCGTTCCTGCACATGAAAGCGGGAGGAAGCCGCAAGCCCGCCACCGTAGAAACCGTGCTGGCACGGGAGCACTTCGCCTACCAGGAAGGGCAGCAGGTGTTCAAGTTTGCCGTGAAAGGCATGGCCGATGTATCGGCAGAAGTTATGGAGCGCAACAAACTCACCGGCGACGACATCGCGTGGCTGGTACCGCACCAGGCCAACAAACGCATTATCGAGGCAACGGCTAACCGCATGGGCCTCAGTAACGAGAAAGTGATGCTGAACATCCAGAAGTATGGCAACACCACCAGCGGCACCATTCCGCTTTGCCTCTGGGAGTATGAAAACCAACTCAAAAAAGGGGACAATGTGATACTGGCAGCCTTCGGAGGAGGGTTTACCTGGGGTGCCATCTACCTGAAGTGGGCATACGATCCTAAATAGGATACTTTACATAAAGCAGAAAAGGCGGCCAACAAGCCGCTTTTTCTGCTTTATGTAAAGTATCAAGCTATTCTCAGCAACAGAAGATCTTGGCTCTTTTTCCTTTTGGCTGATTCCATTTTACCAAACCAGCTAACCCATTATGTAGGCAATTTTCCGGCTTATTGGCTAACTTTACCTTCGCAGCAAACGGTTGTTTTCAGGCACCAACTGTTGGTTCAAAACCATTTTACGACCTTAGTAAACCTTTATGAGAAAGCTCTTCGAGACCAAAGGTCTCTGGTTTTACTTTATACTTGTAGCCAGCCTTGTATTATTGATCGGCGAAATTATCAACAGCCGTTTCACTATGCACGACCTGGAAGTATATTACCGTACCGCTGAAAGAATGATACAGGGAGTGCAACTTTACCGTGTTGCATCCGATGGTCATTATGTATACAAATACTCCCCTACTGCCGCACTCTACTTTATTCCGTTTGCCATACTGCCCTTTTCAGTAGCAAAATTTATTTTCTGGCTATTTCTTACTGCGTTAACTGTTCTAGTGCTTAATGTGCTATTTGAGCTTGTAACATCTGCATCCGATATATCGGAAAGAAACAAAAACATACTGTTAATCGCTTTCCTGGCTGTTGGAGCACATGTGCACAGGGAGTGGCACCTGGGACAGGTAAATTTTATTTTACTCTCCCTATACGTATTTTTCTTAAAATCACTACTTAACCAGAAACAACCTGTAGCAGGTAGCTTGTTGGCTGTAAGCCTGTTCTTAAAACCGTTTGGCTTGATTTTCTATCCCTACCTTGCCATCAAAGGTCAGTACAAAGCTATTATGTTCTCGCTTGCCGGGATTATAGGTTTAAGTTTGCTCCCGATGCTGTTTTATCCATCCTGGCTACAGTTCAGCCAGCTTAACCAAAGTTGGATAACTGAACTTTCGATTGAGCTGGGTGCCAAACAGGACCTAATGGCAGTTGCAAATCATACGATCTTCTCGGTTCTGGCACGCTATACCCCTATTCAGTTTTTTATACAGACTGCAGCTGCAATTAAAATTTACCAATTGCTACTGCTCCTAGCTATCGGGCTCTTGTTCTTATACTTTGTTCGGATGGGTAGAAAAGGGCATAACAGTCAGGTAGCTGAGATAGCTTTTCTTACAGCCCTTATTCCTATGTTCGCGTTTACAAGCCAGAATGCATTTCTGTTCGCGCTTCCGGCTATCGTTTTTGTATTGTTCCACTACCCAACGTTGTCCACTACAGGTAAGGTGATGGCAGCAACGGCATGTGTTTTAATTGGGGCAAATATCAGAGATCTGATGGGCTCCAAACTCTACAATGTTTTTGAGGGCGCATCTGTCTATACTTTTGGAGCAGTATTGATACTAGCCCTGCTCGTCACGATCAGAAGCAGACAGCAAAAACGCAATACACGTTCTTATCGGTCTGACAAAAATATTATGCATGCATAACTACCTGAAAGAAAGGCAGGATTAGCCCCCAAATTTGTTGGCTTTTTAAAAACAAATTAGGCAGAATACCGAATTTTGCTTGCAAGGCAGCAATTTGAGCTATACTTTTACCCTTTAATATTTCTATCAAGATACAACCATACTCTATGGCAACCACAGCTGATATTAAAAACGGTGTTGTGATCGAATACAACAACGACCTTTATCAGGTAACCGACTTCCAGCACGTAAAGCCAGGCAAGGGCCCCGCATTTGTAAGAACTAAGCTTCGAAATATCAGGACGGGCAAAGTGTTGGATAACACATTCTCGGCCGGTCACAAGATCACGACTGCCCGCGTTGAGCAGCGCCCTCACCAGTACATCTACAAAGATGACATGGGCTACAACTTTATGGACATGAACACCTTCGAGCAGGTAACCCTGAACGAGGCGATGGTTCCATTTGCGGATCTGATGAAGGAAGGCCAGGAAGTTACCATTCTTTTCCATGCCGAAACAGAGTCGCCGCTCACATGCGAGATCCCTCCTTTCGTAGAGTTAACCATCACTTATACAGAGCCAGGCCTCAAGGGCGATACCGCCACGAATGCCTCAAAACCAGCCGTTGTAGAGACGGGCGCCACCATTCAGGTGCCTTTGTTCATTGGTCAGGATGAAAAAATAAAAGTAGACACTCGTACATATTCATACGCAGAGAGAGTTAAATAACACATGAAAGCCAAAGAAATCCAGGAACTCATCGACTTTATCGCCAAGTCAGGCTTGAATAAAGTTAACATCGAAACAGAAGAATTCAAGATCTCGGTAAAGCGCGATCCAGACCAGAAAGTGAAGTACATGAGCCAGCCGGTTTCCGCTGCTCCTGCCCTTCAGGCCCCTGCCCCAGCGCCGGCACCAGTTGCCACACCTGCAGCACCTGCAGCGCCGGCACCCGTGTCTGACGACAGCAAGTACATCGCCATCAAAGCGCCCATGATCGGAACCTTCTACCGTTCTTCCAGCCCGGAATCCCCTGTTTTTGTAAACATTGGTGATGAGGTGAAGAAAGGACAGGTGATCTGCATTATAGAGGCCATGAAACTGTTCAACGAGATCGAGTCTGAGGTATCAGGTAAGATCGTAAAAGTGCTGGTAGACAACGCAACGCCTGTAGAATATGATCAGCCGTTGTTCCTGGTAGATCCGAGCTAATGTGCTAATTATTTCATGTGCTGATGTTTTCGTTAAGCAGGCAGGCTGATGCAAACCGCATCCCTGCTGCTTACTTCTGGCATCGGCACATTGCTTTTATAGCTGCATTAGCGCCTTCATACATTTTTTAATTAGCATTCTGATCTGATGTTCAAGAAGATATTAATCGCCAACCGTGGCGAAATTGCCCTACGTATCATCCGGACCTGCAAAGAAATGGGTGTAAAAACGGTAGCTGTTTACTCCACTGCCGACAAAGAAAGCCTGCATGTGCGCTTTGCTGACGAAGCCGTTTGCATTGGCCCGGCACCAAGTGCCTTGTCTTACCTCAACATACCCAACATCATTGCCGCTGCAGAAATAACCAATGCCGATGCCATCCATCCGGGCTACGGTTTCCTGTCTGAGAACGCGGATTTTTCGCGCATCTGTGCTGAAAACAATATCAAGTTTATCGGTGCCTCCCCGGAAATGATCAACCAGATGGGTGACAAGGCTTCGGCCAAGGCAACCATGAAAAAGGCCGGCGTGCCTACCATCCCTGGTTCTGAAGGCTTGCTCAAGTCTGTGGAGGAAGGCAAGAAGCTGGCCCAGAAGGTTAAATACCCGATCATACTGAAGGCAACCGCCGGTGGCGGAGGCCGTGGCATGCGCATCGTGCGCAACGAATCTGAGTTTGAGAAAGCCTGGAACGATGCCCGCACTGAGTCTAAGGCTGCTTTTGGAAACGACGGCATCTACCTGGAGAAGTTTGTGGAGGAACCCCGTCACATTGAGATCCAGCTGATCGGTGACCAGCATGGGCAGGTAGCGCATCTTTCTGAGCGCGACTGCTCTATCCAGCGCCGTCACCAGAAACTAGTGGAAGAAACCCCTTCGCCATTCATCACAGATGAGTTGCGCGATAAAATGGGACAGGCAGCTATTGCCGGCGCCAAATCGATTAATTACGAAGGTGTAGGCACCATTGAGTTCCTGGTAGACAAAAATCGTGACTTCTACTTTATGGAGATGAACACGCGGATACAGGTAGAGCACCCGATTACTGAGGAAGTAATTGATTACGACCTGATAAAAGAACAGATAAAGGTAGCTGCAGGACACAAGATAACGGGCAAGAACTATTATCCTAAAATGCACGCCATCGAGTGCCGCATCAACGCCGAGGATCCCAGCAACAACTTCCGCCCTTCTCCGGGCAAAATAACCACCCTGCACACCCCCGGAGGCCACGGCGTACGCGTGGACTCACACGTATACTCCGGTTACACCATTCCGGCCAATTACGACTCTATGATCGCCAAGCTGATCGTGAGCGCGCAAACCCGCGAGGAGGCGCTGGTGAAGATGAAACGTGCTCTGAGTGAGTTTGTGATTGAAGGGGTGAAGACAACGGTGCCTTTCCATTTAAAACTGATGGATGATGAGGGCTTTAAAGCCGGAAACTTCACCACGGCTTACCTGGATAACTTTGATTTCAGCAGCTTGTAAGTTCAAACTGCCCCTAAACAGAAGACCCCGGCTACCTGTAGCCGGGGTCTTCTGTTTAGGGGCAGGCAGGTGCTACCCCTCCTCCCCTTTTTCGATCATTGTCTCCAGCTCCTTATACCAGCCTTCGCCATACTTTCGGATGAGCGGCTCTTTTAGGAACTGATAGACACGAACTCCCAGGTCCTTGCCGAAGTTGCAGGCGGCGTTGCAAATACCCCAACGATCGTAGTTCAGGGCTTCAAAGTCCTCGTACTTTGTGATGCGGATGGGATACAGATGGCAGGAGATCGGCTTTTTCCAGTCTATTTTGCCCTCGTAATACGCCTGCTCAATGGCACATTTCAAGGTATTATCCGCATCGTAAATGGCATAGGCGCACTCTTTGTCCCCGATGGTTGGGGTTGAGAAGTCGCCTTCGAAGTCTTGCACGTACAGGCCCTGCTGCGCAATTGCTTCCCTGCCTGTATCCGACATGTAGGGCTTTATCTGCTCGTAGTCCTGCTGGAGCAGGTCGAGTTCTTCATCCTCCAAAGGAGCCCCCAGGTCGCCTTCCACACAACAGGCGCCTTTACATTTTTCCAGGTTACAGACAAAAAACTGATCCCTGACATCGTCACTGATTACGGTATTCTGAAGAACTATCATACGTAGATATAAAAAATTCGGAAAAAGAGAGCTTCTCCGGTAGGTCAATAAGGAGACAAAAGTATACAGGAAATAGTTTAGCATGCCCTTGCAATCCGCAGAAATCGGGGTTAACCGACAGTTGCAGCTCCGTTTTACTGCTGTTTCTCAGGAGACCCAGCTGCCAACAGAATATTCTGAACGTTGTCGTGTTTCGTATAGTCGATGGCTGCCTTGCCCGACGCATCCCTTAGTTTAGCATCGGCGCCTGCCTGAAGCAGGGCCAGAATGATCTCGTAGTTCGCGTTGATCTCGCAGGCCAGGATCAGCGGGGTCTTGCCATCGTTATTGCGAACGTTGGGCTTTGCGCCCGCGGCCAGTAACCTGCCCAATTCCATAATGCCAATGTGCTGCCCGATGGTAGCCTGAAGGGCCCTGGCCAGCACCGTGTTCCCGTCATTGTCTTTGATATTCGGGTTGGCGCCATGGCTTAAGAGCGTATCCAACAGGTCTACCTGCTCCTGCTCGTACAGCTCCGACCTAATCCGGGCACTGCTTACCAGGTAATGCAGGGCAGTTTTACCATCTACGTCCCGGTCGTTAATGTTGGCCCCCTTCCCTAACAGCATGCTTACTGTTTTAAGGCGCACTTCCGGCTCGTAGGCCACGCCGTAATCCTCGAGCAGCAAAGGGATGTACACCGTGTGCATAAGCGGGGTGCGTCCACGCAGGTCTGTTAGGAAATCGTCGGGAATAGCCAGTGTATTGGCATCTCCTCCGGCTTTTAAGGCGCGCTTGAGCATATCAGGGTCTCGGGTAATAGCTGATATAACCACCTTCTGATCCGGGGTTTGGTTGATATACTTGAGCTGATCATAGGCATTCATACTTCCTTTCGCCACCGCTTTGCGATAGAGTCTGCGGGCTTCGTTCAAGTTCACTTCGCCCACGGTGCCCTCTTCGTGCAGCAGGGCCATAGTGTACAAGGCCTCGCGCTCCCCAGCGTCTACACCTTTTCGCAGCCAGTAAACAGCTTTCTCATTATCCTTTTTCACACCCTCCCCATTCAGGTACAGGTTAGCCAGGGAAGTGTAGGCATTCACATCCTGGGCTTCGGCAGCCCTGTTCAGGTAATTAAACGCCAGGCCCTTGTCTACTATCTCACCAAAACCGGTGTAGTACATGCCCCCGAGTATACGGTTGCAGAAAGCATCTCCCACCACCGCTTTTTCCCTGATCTCGATCGCTGCCGTGCGAACGTGCTGCATAAAGCGCCGCTTATCTTCCTGCGACCGCACAACTGTTTGCTCTGCAAGGCCCAAATGCCCGAGCACGCTGCCTTCATCAATCGCTTTCTGGTAATAAAACGCCGCGGAGTCCTGGCTGGCCGCAAAGTACTGATCCGCATCCCGAATCTGCCGTATCGTATCAATCTGAACAGAATCATACTTCAGTTCGCGGTATTGGTGCATGCGGCCAACAAAATAAAGCGCATCTTTATCACCCTGGTCTATGGCCTCTCTGAATTTAGCGTAGGCCTCCGGAAACCGGAGCGCTGAATAATAGGCCATGGCCTCATCCATGGCCGGTGTGCGCCAAACGCGCTGCTTCACCTGCGGGGCTGCAGCGGCTTTGGATACCGGCCGGTTGCTGGCAGTAGCTGTTCTGGTACCGGCGGGCTTCTTTACGGCCTTATTGGCTGCAGGCGGCTTTACACCGGTTCCCTTTGTCTGTGCCCAGCCTGTCAGGCTGGCCAGCAAGAAAACCACAAGCAGCACGCGCACTAAGGCCACACCCGGGCCCTTTCTTATAGAATGAGGTATCAAAATCGGTACATTTAGGTTCTTATACGGCTGTAAAACTACAGCTATCCACGCTTTAAATCAAAAACCGGGCAAATTCTTAACCATTTTCAATTTATTGAACAAAAGATAAACGCTTTCCGGTGGGTTCCTGTTCATAAGAGAAGAATTATCTTTTATAAATAAGCCTCCTGCCTGGCAGCAGGCACATGACATGTTCAGAAAAAGGATTTGTATTCGTACCTTGCATAGATTTTAAGACGCACGCGGAAGAGAAGAAATGGATTATATCAGTTTATTGAATGAGTCGCAACGCGCGGCAGTGCTGCACACCGAAGGACCCGCCATGATAATTGCGGGAGCCGGCTCGGGCAAAACCAGGGTGTTAACCTACCGGATCGCGCACCTGATCAGCCTGGGGGTGGATCCCTTTAACATACTCGCCCTGACCTTTACCAACAAGGCGGCCAAGGAAATGCGCCACCGCGTTGAGAAAGTGATCGGCAACGAGGCCAAAAACATTTGGATGGGCACCTTCCACTCCGTGTTCTCGCGCATACTTCGCGCCGAGGCCGATAAGTTAGGCTACCCCAAGAGCTTTACCATTTACGACACTGACGACTCCAAAACCCTGCTGCGCAACATTGTGAAGGAGATGAACCTGGACGATAAACTCTACAAGCCCAACGTGGTGCTAGGCCGTATCTCGTCCGCTAAGAACAAGCTGATCTCGGTAAAACAGTACCTGAACGACCCGGTGATACAAGCCGATGACGACGCGGCGATGCGCCCCAAGATCGGCAAGATCTATGAAATGTACCAGAGCCGCTGCTTCAGGGCAGGCGCCATGGATTTTGACGACCTGCTGTTCAACACGAACGTGCTTTTCAAGGACCACCCCGACGCGCTGAACAAATACCAGCACATCTTTAAGTTTGTGATGGTGGATGAGTACCAGGATACCAACTACTCGCAGTACCTGATCACGCGGAAACTGGCTGCCCAGAATAGGAACATTGTAGTGGTAGGCGATGACGCCCAGTCCATTTACGCCTTCCGGGGTGCCGATATCCAGAACATACTCAACTTTGAGCGCGATTACCCGGAACTGGAGGTATTTAAACTGGAGCAGAACTACCGCTCCACCAAAAACATCGTGAATGCCGCCAACTCGGTGATCAAGAATAACACGGCGCAGCTGCGCAAGGATGTTTTTACCGATAACGAGCAGGGCCCCCTGATCGAGGTGATAAAAGCCAACTCCGATAACGAAGAAGGCAAGCTGGTGGCCACCACCATTTTCGAGGAGAAAATGAGCAACCACCTCTCCTACGACGACTTCGCCATCCTGTACCGCACCAACGCACAGTCCAGGGCCATGGAAGAGGCCCTGCGCCGCATGAACATCAAGTATAAGATCATTGGCGGCCTCTCGTTCTACCAGCGCAAGGAGATCAAGGATTTGATCGCCTACCTGCGCCTGACGGTGAACCCGAACGATGAGCAGGCCCTGCGCCGCGTGATTAACTACCCGAAGCGCGGCATTGGCGAAACCACCGAGCAAAAGCTGTTTGTTACCGCTAACGACACCAACCACTCGGTGTGGGAGGTGGTGCAGAACGCGGGGCAGTTCTTAGGCAACCGCGTGGGCAACACCATCGAGAACTTCTCCGTCATGATCCGGGATTTTGCCCGCATCGCCGAGAACTCTGATGCCTTTGAGGTTGCCAAGCACATTGCCAAACACTCCGGCATTGTGGACGACCTTTACTCCGATAAAACAGTGGAAGGCCTGGCCCGTTACGAGAACATCCAGGAGTTGCTGAACGGAATAAAGGAGTTTGTGGATGACCCGGAAAAAGAGGACAAAAGCCTCGACTCCTTCCTGCAGGACATCGCCCTGATCACCGACGCCGACACGAAAGCCGATCTGGACGGAGAGTTCGTCACCCTCATGACCATTCACTCGGCCAAAGGGCTGGAGTTTAAGAACGTGTTTATTGTGGGCATGGAGGAGAACCTTTTCCCCAGCCAGATGATGCTCAACTCGCGCGCCGACCTGGAGGAGGAGCGCCGGCTGTTTTACGTGGCCATTACCAGGGCAGAGAAAAGGCTGTATTTAACCTATGCTACCAGCCGCTACCAATGGGGCAATTTAAGGTCCTGCGAAAAAAGCCGCTTCCTGGAGGAGATAGACCCTAAGTACCTTAATTTTAAGTACGGCGACTCCTCGACGGGCGGCAGCGTGCTCGACAGGGTGTTACAGCGCAAGAGCAGTATCAGCAGCCTGGTTACGCCCCCGGCACGCAAGCAGGTGGCCAGCAACTATACCGCCCCAGCCGATTTTAAGCCCAGCGACACCTCGCAATTAGGCGAAGGCATGAAAGTGGAGCACCCTAAGTTCGGGTTTGGCGTAGTAAGCAAGATAGACGCACAAGGCAACAGCGTGAAAGCCGTGATCGACTTTGAGGAGGTAGGCGAAAAAACGCTTTTGCTGAGCTTTGCCAAGCTGCGCATCCATAGCTAACGCTTTGGGAAAATGGGGAAACCGGCAGGCTGCCACCAGGCACCCTGTGCAGCGGGTAAAAAGATTTATGCCACCTGGTGCAGGATATTACATCACTTCAGCGTCTTAATCCGTAAATCTTAACTTATATATTACGCGAAGTGCGCATATATTTCTAAATTTGAATTCATACACAATATATAATGGAAGCTAGTACCACTTTTAAGCAAGATCTGTTGCTGCGCGAATACGGCCGTAATGTGCAAAACCTGGTGAATTACATTACACAGCTGGAAGACCGCTCGGAGCGCACGCGCCTGTCGCAGTTGCTCATTAACCTGATGGCCAAGCTCAACCCACAGCTGCGCGACACACAGGATTACCAGCAGAAACTTTGGAACCACCTGTATGTGATGTCCGATTCTAAGCTGGAGGTGGACGCGCCTTACCCGCTAAACGCGATGGAGTACCTGAACGACAAGCCACAAAAGATGGATTACTCACTGGTGACCCCGCGCTACAAGCACTATGGCACCAACGTGGAACTGCTCATTCAGAAAGCTACTGAAATTGAGGACGAGCAGGAGCGTGAGGGCGCAATTATTGCGGTAGGCAAGCTGATGAAAACGCTGTACCGATCGTACAACAAAGAAAGCATCACAGACGATATCATTCTGAATGATATCCGCCAGCTGTCGAAAGGGGCACTGGACATGGACCTGAGCAAAATTGAAAGCAATAACCTGTTTGAGTCGAACGGAGGCAGGGCACCCCAGGAAAGCCCCCGCAACCAGCAGCAGAACCGCAGCAACGAAAACCGGGGCAGAAAAAACCCCAGGACTACTTCAAACCAAAGAAATAAATAGTACTAAATGGCTTCATTCGAAGTAAGAGGCGGCCATAAGTTAAAGGGCGATATACAGCCACAGGGAGCTAAGAACGAGGCCCTGCAAATTCTGTGTGCCGTCCTGTTAACCTCAGAGCCTGTCATCATCTCCAACATCCCCGATATCAGGGATGTAAATAAGTTAATAGAGCTCCTGAGCAACCTGGGTGTAAGCGTAGAGCGCAACTCTACGGATACTTATACTTTCCGAGCCGACAACATTGACCTGGATTACCTGAACACCGAGAAATTTGTGGAGCAAGGGCGTGCCATACGCGGCTCCGTGATGATTGTGGGTCCGATGCTGGCCCGTTTCGGACAGGCTAAGATGCCAAAGCCAGGGGGCGATAAAATTGGCAGACGCCGGCTGGACACGCACTTTATTGGTTTTGAGAAATTGGGCGCCACGTTTGAGTATGATTCTGACGAGAGTTTTTACAACGTACGTGCGGAGCAGCTGAAGGGTGCTTACATGCTGCTGGATGAGGCTTCGGTTACCGGAACCGCCAACATTCTGATGGCCGCCGTATTGGCAGAAGGCACCACCACCATTTACAACGCGGCTTGCGAGCCTTATGTGCAGCAGCTTTGCCGCATGCTCAACCGCATGGGTGCCCGCATCAGTGGCGTGGGCTCTAACCTGCTGGTAATTGAGGGCGTGGAGAAATTGGGTGGAACAGCGCACCGCATGCTCCCCGACATGATCGAGATCGGCTCCTTTATCGGGCTGGCCGCCATGACGGGTTCAGAGATCACGATCAAAAACTGCCACATACCAGAGCTTGGCCTGATCCCGGACACGTTCCGGCAGCTGGGCATTAAAATGGAGTTCAGAGGGGATGATATCTATGTACCGGAACAAGAGTACTACCAGGTAGAGACCTATATCGATGGCAGTATACTGAACGTATCGGACCATACCTGGCCCGGCTTAACCCCAGACCTGCTCAGTGTGGCCCTGGTGGTTGCTACGCAGGCAAAGGGCACTGTGCTCATTCACCAGAAAATGTTCGAGAGCCGCCTGTTCTTCGTAGACAAGCTCATCGACATGGGCGCGCAGATCATACTTTGCGACCCGCACCGCGCCACAGTTATCGGGCTTAACAACCAATTACCCCTGCGGGGCATCCGCATGACCTCCCCTGACATCCGGGCGGGGGTTGCCCTCCTGATCGCGGCCCTGTCAGCGGAAGGCAAAAGCATCATCGACAACGTAGAGCAGATCGATCGGGGCTACCAGAACATCGATGGCCGGCTGAATGCCATCGGCGCCCAGATCAAAAGAATATAAAGCTAAAATAGTCTAAATAAAAAGAGCACCCGATGAAGGTGCTCTTTTTATTTGGAGAGATTTATAGAAGTAGCTCAATAAAACCAAATAAACATACAGTAAAGTATATAATAATTTATATTATCTAATATTCATAGTAGTTTTAGGTCTTGTAAACCTTTCACTACCCTTTACTTATGAAACAAAAACTTCTACTCTTTTCAATTTTATTCTTCTTTTCGCTCTGCGCATCTGCACAAGTTCAAAAAGAACAAGGCCGGATCATCAAAGAGGATGGTCAGGAACTAACAGGCTTTATATCCTATTTTTTCGATAGTCCTGCTGAAGTATTCTACTGGGATGCCCAAAACGAGAAACATGTGTTTTCACCGGATGAAATATCTGAGCTCAGATTGTTTAACGGCCAACGATTTTTATCAAGGCCTTTTAAATCTCCTACAACCATTAACAACCAAATCTTTAAGGTAATTCTTATTTCAGACAACATCAGTCTTTATGTTCGTGAGGGCAATAACATAGAACACTATGTAGAAAAAGATGGCATTATTTACAAGCTTGAGAATAACGTTAAATTGATAAAGGAACAAGGCAAAGAATTAAAGTCTTATGATTATCAATATGTAAGTGTATTAAGCCAGTTATTGTCAGACCGTATGGACCTGGTTAGCAATCTTAATCAGATAAAATTGCAGGAGAAAGATCTTCTAAAAATTCTGACTGAGTACGCTAATGGAGATATCAAATATTACTATACACCGAATACAAAGGAAATAAGCTATAATAACTTCTGGTCTGTATATACCCAGCTTAGTAATCATGGCAGCAAGAACGCAAATGTAGAAACAGAGGGTTTTTCTTTTGGTTATCAGGTTGGATTACAATATCACTTTGGGAAAGGCACAAGAAGCTCCGTAAAACTTGCTCTTGACAGATCAACTTACAGTTTTTCAGACTTGAATGTTAAAGCTCTAAGCTTAGTTGCAAAATATCAATATGAGTTTTTGAAAAAAAGTAATTATACATCCTACATTGTTGCTCAAGTTTTAGAATTCACTAAAACTGATATAGATTATACAGCTAGTTGGCATAAAGACTATGAATCCGGTGGTATAGGCATTGGTATTAGACCTGGTATTGGGATAGAAGCAAAGCCATCTGATAAAGTTTCTTTCTTTATAGAATTAAATGATTTGCTATATATGGGGAGTATCCCAAAGAACTTTAGCGTAGGCTTGAACTATAGGTTAGGCAAGACTTCAAATGAATACCTGAAACTCTAAAAGCACAAGCAAAAAGAGCACCTTTATCGGGTGCTCTTCTTGCTTTAGGCCTCCTTGTCTTCCACCTGCCCACCGGCCTCGCTTCTGCGTGAGCCCCGGTACAATTCATACTTTAACAGGCGGCAGTCTATCGAGCCGTTGTATAACGGGATGCGCCGGGAAGCGCGCAGTCCAACATGCTTTGCCGCCTCCAGGTTACCGGTCAGCACAAAGGCATCATAGCCCTGATAGTTCGCCTTTAGGGTATCCCCAATGTTTTTGTAGAGCGTATCAATGTCATCGGATTGAATACGGATGTTGTAAGGCGGGTTCATGACCAGCACACCGCTCTCCGATGGCGCTTTTGTCTGGAAAAAATCGGCCTCCTGAATGGTGATCACCTCTTCCAGGCCGGCGTTGGCCACATTGTTGCGTGCCGCCTCCACATAATCTGCATCAATGTCATACCCGATGATCTGCGCCCTGGGCTTCTCTGCGGCCTTCACCTCAGCTGTTTTCCAGATCATTTCCAGCAGGCTGGCGTCATAGTCCTTCCACTTCTCAAACCCGAAGGGGTCGCGGCGGTACAGACCAGGGGCTATGTTCTGGGCCATCATGGCGGCTTCTATCAACAAGGTACCGGAGCCACACATCGGGTCGATGAAGGTAGACTTGGCATCCCACCCGGACAAGCCGATGATGCCGGCAGCCAGCACTTCGTTTAACGGGGCCACGTTGGTTTGCAGGCGATAGCCCCGGCGGTGCAGCGAGTCTCCCGAAGAATCCAGGGAGAGCGTGACCATGTTCTCGTGCATGTGCAGGTTAAGTCGCAGATCTGGTCGCACCAGGTCTACGGAAGGGCGTTCTCCGGTGGCCTTCCGGAACTGGTCCACGATGGCATCCTTGGTGAGTTGGGCCACATACAGTGAGTGCTCGAAGGTTGAATGGCTCACGGCGGCATCTATGGCCAGGGTCTGGGACACGTCTAAATACTCGGCCCAGTTCGTTTTCTGCACCTGCTCGTAAAGGTCCTTCTCATCACGGGCCTTAAAAATTCGGATCGGTTTCAGAATACGGATGGCGGCGCGGCACCACATGTTGGCCTCGTAGAGCTGCCGCAAATTGCCAGAGCAAGTCACGGCGCGCGTACCCACCTTAATATAATCCATGTCCAGGGCACGCAATTCCGCTGCCAACACCTCCTCTAAGCCTGTCAGGGTGGTGACGGTGATGTTAAAATTTCCGTCCGTATTCTTCTTCGCCATACACTGTTCTTTAAAGATGCCGCAAAGATAAGAAATTAGAAAGTTATAGCGTGGAGGACTTGTATTTTAAGATAGCTGCATGAGCAGATTGCCGTTGCAGGGCAGCTGCTTTTAAGATCAAGCCCCTGCCTATGGCCCATCTGCTGACTTGAAACCAAGCTTTCAAGCGCATTTGCATATTAAACGTTTTAACGCTCTCACGCCAATTCCCTATCTTTACTTAAAATTACGTCCCATGATCATACAGTCAGACTACTCGCTTAAACCCTATAACACCTTTGGGATCGATGTAAAAGCGAAGCTTTTTGTGCGCTTTAGCTCAGTGCAGGAGTTACAGGAGCTTTTGCAAATGCCCGAGCTGCAGGCAGAGCAAAAGCTTGTTTTAGGGGGTGGCAGCAATGTGCTTTTTACGCAGGATTATGATGGTGTAGCCCTTCTGAACGCAATTAAAGGCATAACCATACTCCGTGAGGATGACACGCATGCCTATGTGCGGGCTGGCAGTGGGGAAGTATGGCATGGTTTCGTGCTGTATACTTTAGAGCATAACCTAGGGGGCGTGGAGAACCTGTCGCTGATACCGGGAACCGTGGGGGCGGCGCCCCTGCAAAACATCGGGGCCTATGGCGTAGAACTGAAGGATGTTTTCCATGAGCTGGAGGCGGTACACATCGAAACCGGCGAGCTCCATACTTTTGACGGGAATGCATGCCAGTTCGGTTACCGCGAAAGTGTGTTTAAGAACACCCTGAAAGGGCAGTATATTGTAACAGCAGTTACGTTTAAACTACACAAACAGCACCACCTGAACACCAGCTATGGGGCAATTACCAGCACTCTACAGGAGATGCAGGTAAACCAGCCCACGATACAGGACGTGAGTGCAGCAGTATGCCACATCCGCAGCAGCAAGCTGCCCGACCCGAAAAAGATCGGGAATGCAGGCAGCTTCTTCAAAAACCCAGAGATACCCTTGGCGCAGTTTGAGCAGTTAAAGGCTCAGTTCCCCGCCATTCCCTCTTACCCGGTTTCCGAGACCACGGTAAAGGTGCCAGCCGGCTGGCTGATTGAGCAATGCGGCTGGAAAGGCAAAAGGCTGGGCAACTATGGGGTGCACCTGAACCAAGCCTTGGTGCTGGTCAACTATGGCGGCGCGAAAGGCGATGAGGTCCGGCAGCTTGCCCACGATATCATCGACTCGGTAGAGCGCAAGTTCGGCATCAGGCTTAGTGCGGAAGTGAATATTTTGTAATTTTCAGCCCAGATTGAAAAATAACTGCGTTTTGCCTCAACCAATTTTTGATGACTGCGCTATATATTAAACTTAAACTTGCAGCTATGAACTTAAGAAAACTACACCCATACTTTTTCCTGCTATTCCTTTTTTTCGTCCTTACATCCTGTGATAAAAAATCAGATGGGGAGCCCACTAAAACCGATATCCTGGTAGCCGAGGAATGGAAGGGAGACCAGGTAACCGTAAATGGCATCGACGTGTCTGAAAGGCAGGAGGTGATCAGTGAGATAGGCCGGATTAAAACGGCCCGCATGAAGTTTAACCGAAACAATACCTACGACGCCACCTACGAGAACAACGAGGGTACTCAGTCGGAAAGCGGTACCTGGGAATTTAATGAGGATGAATCCAAGATGACCTTCGACCTGTACGGTGAGGTGAATGTGATGCGGCTAACGGACAAAAACCTTGATTTTACAGCCAAGATTCCCTTTCAGGGTGCAATATTCGATGCAGAGGTTCGATTCGTAAAATAAAGCGCTTCAGTAAGGTTATTCTTAAAATTCCCCATACAAAACTGCTTAAAATTTTAACCACTGTCATATGAACAGATTTAAACTACTTGCTTTCTTCTTTGCCTTATTCCTGACCGCTGCCATTACAGGTTGTGGGAAAGACGACAAGGACAAAGAGCCGACCAGAACCGCTTTGTTAACAACCGACATCTGGCAGGGCAACCGACTTTTTATAGATGGTGACGACGTAACCAGCTTTATCGATATCGATAACACCTCTTGGAATTTTAAAACCGATGGCACATACCTGATAACCATCAGTGGCGACTCAGACAATGGCACTTGGGAGTTTACCGCCGACGAACAAAAAATTGTGGTGGACAAAGGCACCCCCGATGAACTGACAATTGATATCTTAAGGCTTACTGCCGCCAACCTGGACCTGAAATGGGTGGAGGAAGACCCGGACACAGGCGACAGCGCGACAATAGAACTGCGGCTGGTAAAAGACTAAGATCTAAGCATTACTTATAAAACAGGCAGGGCTCCGGATGGAGCCCTGCCTGTTTTATTGTTAGTTTATACTTGGTTTTACTTCAGAACGGCAATGGTGGCGCCATTACCGCCACGCTCCTCCTCTTCATAGCCTACGCTCGCCACTTCAGATACTGCATACAAATAATCGCGCACCACCTGCCGCAACACACCGTTTCCGCGGCCGTGGATGATCTTGATCTCAGGGATGCCCAGCATAATAGCCTCATCCGTAAAATTCATTACCCTTGTCAGGGCATTTTCGGCATACTCGCCGCGTACATCCAGTGTAGTCGTAAAATCGGCCATGCGCTGTGTCATGTTCATGCCGCGCGAATAACCGTTGCCTGACGGGTTTTTCTCGCTCTTTGGTTTCGTGGATACCTGTCCCTCAATTTTTTCGAGATTGTCTATCTTCACGATCGTCTTCAGGCCCCCAAAAAGCACTTCCACCGTCTTGCCTTTTATACTAACCACCTGGCCTACAGAGTTCTGGCCGATCAGAGCTACGTTATCGCCCTCTTTGATACTTGCGTTCGCTATGCGCTTGTGCGCTGGGCGAGGCGCTTCTTTGCGTACTTCCTGCGCAAAGCTCTCCAGTTCTTTTCGGGCTTCCTTGGTCTGCTCCTTTTCTGCCTGGCTTTGCTTGATCTGCTGAATCGTGGATTCGATCTTCTGGTTGGCGTCTTTCAGCAGCAACTTGGCTTTGCCTTTGGCCTCGCGCAGAATATCTTGTTTGCTCTCTTCCAGGTAGTTCTTAAGGTCGTTGTATTCTTTCACATTGCGCTTCAGCTTCAGTTCCAGCCTGGCAGACTCCTGTAATTTTTTCTCCAGCTCCTGCTTCTCTGTTTCCAGTTCTTCCAGCAACCGATCGTACCGGATCTTATCCTTTCCCACCAGGCTGCTGGCCTTGTCAACGATATGCTTTGGCAAGCCAATTTTCCGGGCGATCTCGATGGCAAATGAGGACCCTGGCTTTCCTATTTCCAGTTGATAAAGCGGCTGCAAGTTTTTATGATCGTAGCGCATGGCACCGTTCACAATGCCCGCCGTGCGCTCGGCGTAATTTTTCAGGTTGGTATAGTGCGTCGTGATCACACCGTATACCTTGCTCTCGTTGAGTGTTTGCAGCACTGCCTCCGCAATGGCCCCACCCAGTACGGGCTCAGTGCCCGTGCCGAACTCGTCGATCAGCACCAGGCTCTTGTTATCCGCAACGGTCACGAATTTCTTCATGTTGGTCAGGTGCGAGCTATAAGTACTCAGGTCGTTTTCGATCGACTGCTCATCCCCGATATCAATAAAGATATCCTGAAAGATACCTGCCTCCGAGCTGCTTTCCACCGGAATCAGCATGCCGCACTGCAACATGTACTGCAGCAGGCCCACTGTTTTCAGGCTAACCGATTTTCCCCCGGCATTGGGGCCGGATATGATCAGCATGCGCTGATCGTGGTTTAGCTCGAGGTTCATGGGCACCGTAGGTTTGCCGGCCTGCTTATGGGCCAGGTACAGCAGGGGGTGCGTGGCCTGTTTCCAGTTTATGTGCGGGTACTTCTGCAGTGCGGGCTTTGTGGCCTCTATCCTGCGCGAAAAAGCCGCCTTGGCCCGGATAAAGTCTAGCAGGCCCAGGTACTGGTAAGCCTTGCGCAGCTCCGGCACATGATGGCGCAAGGTTGTTGTAAGCCCGATCAGGATGCGCACCAGTTCCCGGTGATACCCATTCTCCAGATCCTTGATGTCGTTGTTGAGCTCAAAGATGGCTTCCGGCTCGATGTACACCGTGTGGCCTGTGCTCGACTCGTCGTGTATCAGCCCTTTCAGGCGGCGCTTGTGCTCCGCGATAACCGGTATCACCAAACGCCCACCACGAATCGTAGGCTCCACATCAGTGGGTGTCCAGCCTTCGTTTTTGGCATGCCGGATGATGGACTGTATCTGCTTCCGAAGTATGGCCTGCTGCGCGATCAGGTCACGCTTCAGGCGCTGCAGCTCGGGTGTGGCATCGTCGCGCACGGCACCGGCATCGTCTACCACCTTGTCCAGTGCAGCCATTAGGGAGCGCTCGATCAGCACGTTAGCGCCCAATGCCTTTAAGGCCTCGTAGGTGCCCTCCTCAGCCTCAGAAATAAAGCGCAGCGAGTCGCGAATAGTGCGCAGCGACATCTTGATCTCAAAGAAATGCACCACATCCAGGTAAGCACCCTCTATCACGGCCCTGTCCAGGTAGGCAGTTACATCGAAGTAGTGCTGCAGCGGAATAGCGGCATCGGATTCCAGTAGTTGCTTAAACTCGTTTGCTTGTTGCAGCAGGCGTTCCACCAGGTCGTGGCGGTTAGAGAAGTGCATGCGGCCAACAAAGTGGCGGCCTAACGGACTCAGGCATAGCTCAGAAAGCATGTCCCGCACCTGCGCAAATCCAATTTTTATTTCAAAATTCTCGGGATAGATCAATGTTAAGTTTTAATTTACGGCAAATTTAGCATTTTATAACAAGTTTGCGCGCCTGTTTCGTTCGATTCCGGCACACGAATCAGGCAACATTACGCGTGTAAATTGCAACGGCCTACATGTTCAGCCTGCTGCCCGGAAAAAGGTAAGTATAGCTGTCAGGTGGTCTTAACTTTGTCTGATTGCCAGAAAACACGTAAAACCTGTAAGTAACGCCTAACCCGAAACCAACAGCATGATTTTAGACAAACTACAAAACGCAAATCGCTACCACACCCTGCACCCACTTTTCGAGCGCGCCTTTAGGTTTTTGCAGGAGGCGGACCTAAAGAACCTTGCCATTGGGCAGCAGGCCATTATGGGCCGCGAGCTTTTTGCGATCATCTCAGATGGCACAGGCATACCAGAACAGGATGCCAAACTGGAGGCTCACCGCAAATACATCGACATTCAGTACGTCATCTCAGGCACCGATCACATGGGTTGGAAAACCCTGGCACTGTGCAGCGAGCCAAGCGAGCCGTATAACGCCGAGCGCGACGCCGCTTTCTTCCCGGATAAAACCAGAAATTGGTTCGATGTGCCTGCCGGTTATTTCACCATTTTTTATCCTGATGATGCGCACGCCGCAATGGCCACGGAAGAAAGGGTGCGCAAGGTGGTGCTGAAGATCGCGGTAGGTTAATTTCACCAGACAAATGATACACACATGCTCACCCTTTTAAGAACCGACGCAGCTAACCCTGATTTTCATGGGCTGGTGGCTTTGCTCGACCAGGACCTGGAGCAGAAAGATGGCGACGAGCATCCCTTTTATGCCCAGTTCAACAAGCTGGACAGCATTCGGCATGTGGTGGTGGCCTACCAGCAAGGTGAAGCCGTGGGATGCGGCGCCTTTAAGGCATATACCGCCGGTCTTGCCGAGGTAAAGCGTATGTTTGTGTCCGTGCCGCACCGCGGCAGAGGCATTGCCTCGCAGGTGCTGCACGAGCTGGAAAACTGGGCCCGGGAGCTGGGGTTTGAAGCCTGCCTGTTAGAAACCGGCATCAAGCAGACGGAGGCTATCCGGCTCTACCAGAAATCCGGCTATAACTTAATCCCTAACTACGGCCAGTATGCAGGCGTAGCGAACAGTGTGTGCATGCAAAAGTCGCTGTTAACCGCCCCTGACACTAGCGGAAGTTAAATGGCCCTTGCCTTTCTTTAAACACTTTATTTTCACGCAGCATGCTGAAGAACATACCCCCAGAGCTCCGCACCGTTGAGGTAACACGCTATGTAACGCCATTGCGCGAGGGCGGCTCTTTGCCAGCCCTTGTAGAGGCCGACGATGATTTTTTGTATGTGCTCAAATTCCGGGGGGCAGGCCAGGGAATCAAGGCCCTGATAGCGGAGCTGATTGCCGGCGAGCTGGCGCGCACCCTGGGGTTAAAGGTGCCGGAACTGGTCTTCGCTACACTCGATGAAGCCTTTGGCCGCACCGAGCCTGATGAGGAGATCCAGGACCTGCTGCGCGCCAGCGAGGGCCTAAACCTGGCCCTTCACTACCTGACGGGTGCCATTACATTTGATGCCCTGGTTACAAGAATTGATCCGACCCTGGCCTCTCAGATCGTCTGGCTCGACTGCCTCATCACCAACGTAGACCGCACCCCACGCAACACCAACATGCTCATGTGGCACAAAGAACTCTGGCTGATCGACCACGGTGCCTCTCTTTATTTTCATCACGGCGACTATAACTGGCAGGAGCAAGCCAAGCGGCCTTTTGTGCAGGTAAAAGACCATGTGCTGTTACCGCAGGCCAGCGAACTGCCTGCCGTAGATGCCGCCTTCCGTCACATACTTACACCGGCGCGCATCCGCGCCATCGTATCCCTGATTCCGGAGGAGTGGCTGCAAACCATCGACTCCCCTTTTGAAACAACGCAGGAACACCGGCAGGTGTACAGCAGCTTTTTAGAAACCCGCCTGGCCCATACTGAAATATTTATAAAAGAAGCGCAAGATGCAAGAAAAGCACTTATTTGAATACGCTGTGATTCGCGTGGTGCCCTGCGTGGAGCGGGAGGAGTTCCTCAACGTGGGTGTAGTGCTCTACTGTGCCTCCAAGGGCTTCCTGAAAACCATGTATACGCTTAACCCTACCCGGTTGTGCGCCTTTTCTGATACCCTGGACCCTGAAGAACTGCTGGAGCGCCTCCGGGCTTTTGAACGCATCTGCGAGGGCCGGCGCGAGGGTGGCACCATCGGCAGCCTGCCGATCGCCTCACGGTTCCGCTGGCTAACCGCTACCCGCAGCACCGTAGTCCAGACCTCACCGGTTCACCCGGGCCTGTGCACCGACCCGCAGCAAACCCTGGAAAGGCTCTTCAGGCAGCTGGTGAGTTAGAGGGAGGGAACAAGCGACATGCCTAAAACTTCTCATCCACGCCCAGGCTGAACAAGGCATAATCATACTTTACGGGGTCCTTCGGGTCGAAAGCCCGCAGGTGGTCGGTTAACTCCTCTGCCGTTTGCCAGTCCATGCCTTTGCGCGTGATCAGGCCAAGTTTGCGGCTTACGCGCTCCACATGCACATCGCAGGGACAGATCAGCTCGCTCATGCGCATGGTATCCCAAATGCCGAAATCCACGCCTCCGTTGTCTTTCCGCACCATCCAGCGCAGGTACATGTTCAGGCGCTTGCACGCTGACTTACGGGCTGGGGTGGCAATGTGCTTGCGGGTCCGTTGCGGGGCATCATCCAGGCTGAAGACCAGGTTATGGAAATACTCCAGCCGCTGCTTCTGCGAAGTCAGCTCGTTATTTTGTCCGGTAAAAGCGGTTTCCAGGCTATCGTTCCGGCTGTAGTACCACCTGAAAAAGTGGAGCAGGTACAGCAGGTCGGTGTCGTTAAAGGTGCGGTGCTTAAAACCCAGAAACCGGCGCAGGTCCTGCTCCTCATGCTGCAGGATAAACTGATGGGGAGCGTTGTCCATCAGGTCCATCAGTTTGAAGCAGTTGTTGATGATGGTTTTCCGTTGGCCCCAGGCCAGGATGGCCGCAAAGAAACCGCTGATTTCGATGTCCTGCTTTTTGATGAAACGGTGTGGTATGGAAACCGGGTCGTTGGGTATAAAGCCGGGCCGGTTATACTTTTCAACCCGGTTATCCAGCAAAGCCTTTATAGTGGCAAAGTCTTGTTTCATGAGGTCTTATACGTGAGGGGGTAAAAACAAAAAGGTGAGCCGTTACGACTCACCTTTTTGCAACAGGAGAAACACACTTCCTATACGTAGTTGTTCAGCATTACCGGCATCACCAGCATCAGAACATTTTCATTGTCTTCGTTTACGATCGGCATCAGCAACCCGGCGCGGTTCGGGGTTGAGAGCTCAAAGGTGATCTCATCAGAATCAAGGTTATTGAGCATCTCCATCAGAAACTTGGCGTTAAAGCCAATCTCCATGTCCTCTCCCTCGTACTGGCACGAAAGGCGTTCGTTCGCTTCGTTCGAAAAGTCAAGGTCTTCGGCAGATACCTGCATCTCAGAGCCATTCAGCTTCAGCCGGATCTGGTGCGTTGTTTTGTTAGAGTAGATGGAAATACGTTTCACCGAGCTTAACAGGTCCTGGCGGTCAATCACCAGTTTGTTCGGGTTCTGAACCGGTATCACATTCTCATAATCCGGGTAGCGCTCGTCAATCAGGCGGCAGATCATGCGGATGTTGTCGAAGCTGAAAAAGGCGTTAGACTGGTTAAACTCCATGCGCACGGCGGTGGCCTCGGAAGGCAGCGTAGACTTTAGCAGTGTAAAGGCCTTGCGAGGAATGATCAGCGATGCTTCCTGGCTTGTAGAAATATCAGTGCGGCGGAAGCGCAGCAGGCGGTGCCCGTCAGTGGCCACAAATGTGATGTTATCGTTGCGCAGCTGCACGTAGATACCCGTCATGGCCGGACGGAGCTCGTCGGTGCTTACGGCAAAAATAGTCTTGTTGATGGCCCGCGCCAGCACATTCGATGGGATATCGATGGCGTTGGCTCCCTGCACGATGGGCACGCGGGGGAAATCGGTTGCATTTTCGCCTGACAGCTTGTAGCGGCCATTAGAAGAGCTGATCTCGATGGTGTACGTCTCCTCGTCGATGGTGAAGGTCACCGGCTGATCCGGCAGGTTCTTTAACGTCTCCAGCAAGATTTTGGCAGGAGCGGCAATACGGCCGTTCTCTTTCGCTTCCACGTGCAGTTCCGTGATCATGGATGTCTCCAGGTCGCTGGCTGTAATGGTGAGCGTGCTGTCGTTTATCTCGAACAAAAAGTTCTCAAGGATAGGAACTACCGGGTTATTGGTAACCACTCCATTTATACTGGATAACTGCTTCAGGAGAGCAGAGGAAGAGACGATGAATTTCATTATTATACCTATAATGTTATTAGGACAAAGTTATTAATATTTCGCATTTATGCTACCACTTTGCCAAGTGCTTTTTCGGGAATTAACGGCACAGGGCATAAGAATACTAAAAACGGGCATACTTGCGCTTGCGCAGGTAATAACGCACAAGCCCAAAGAGCACGAGCAGCCCGATCGGGGCCAGCAGGTTCAGCAAAGTCCAGAAGGTTTTCTCCTCTTTTACCCGCACCTTATCCAACGGACGAAGCTGTATCTCTTTGCTGCGTACGTTGATAAGCCCCTCCGCGTCTAACAAATAATTCACGGTGTTCACGGCCAGCTCTTTGTTAGCGAAGGTAATGTTATTAAAACGGTCAAAACCGAGTTCATAAGCCTGCCCTGTGCGGGGGTTCACCTCGTTGCGCACCAGGTCGCCATCAGAGAAAACCGCGATCTTTGTTGCTACGCCCTGCTCCTTCACCTGCGCGGCAGCCTCTCCCTGGGGCGCTCTTCTGTTCTTAAACAAGGAGGTAAATTTGCCTTCCAGCAGGTAGCCCACCGGCAACTCCCCTGCCTGGTATTGCTCCGGCTTTACCTCCATGCGCGCTTCCTCCAGGGTGAGGGGCACCGGCGGCTGTAACACCCGCGAATATTTGGAGGTGTACAGCAACGGCGTTTTCCTTATTCCGTCTGCCCGCACCGTGTCTATGGTGCCGATGAACTTAGCGTATACCGCATCGAGGTTTCGTGTGATGGGGTGCTTGGCAAACTTGTTGAGCAAGGGGTAGAAGCGCCAGTTGAGCATCTCTGTCTGTGGCTTCTCGCCCATATACCCGGTTACCACCGGAATAAAACCTGAATTCAGGTCCATGATCAGGGTGGGGTTCAGGCGTACCCCGTAGCGGAACAACATGTCGTCGAGGTTGAGGTTGTAGGGGATGGCGAACATCCCCCCTGCCCCCACGCTGTCCATGTTGGCGTTGAGGGCATCCACAAAAAAGACCGCTTTGCCCCCGTTCATGATAAACTGATCAATTTTATACTTGTCGGCCTCCGTGAACTGCACTGTCGGTTTGGCCACGATGATCAGATCCAGCCCTTCCAGTGAGGGTATCTGGGAGAGTTCGCCACGGGCCACGCGGTAATACTCCTGCAATGTGCCCAAAAAATCGGTTACCTGCTGCATCTCCAGCTCCCCCTGCCCTGTCAGGTAGCCGATGATCCGGTTGCCCCGGAAGGCCATTTTACGGATTGCGGAGGCAAGCGCATACTCCACCCCTTCCACAGATTGGTTCAGGCGCTCATCAGGCGTGGCCGCCAGATTGCCCTTCAGCAGGTTTACAGCCGTTTCCTCGCCCTTATACTTTACAATGGCCCCCGGAAAAACCAGGCGCTCCACCTGCTTGCCATCCTCGGTGGCCCGCAGGTTTGTCGGCATGATCCCTTTCTTGGCCAACTCCGTAATAAAGGCATTGCGCTGCGTTTCGTCGCTTATCTCGCTGGGGTCTATAAAATTGTAGCGCAGGTTGCCCCCGGAGTAGATCCTGAATTCATCCAGCGTTTCCTTTACCGACTGCTGCAACCGCCGGAAACCGGCCGGGAACTCCCCCTCCAGGTATACATCCACCACCACCTCGCCGGGTAGTTCCTGCAGCATTTGCCGTGTTACGGGGGCGATGGTGTAGCGCTTGTCCTCGGTCAGGTCAAGCCGAAGGAAGTAATTGGCGGCCAGTATGTTCAGCAGCACGATGGCTGCCAGCCAGCCAACGAAGCGTAGTATATCCTGGTTGCGCCTGTTCTTGTTTTGTCCGGTTACCATTTTCTGCTCCTCAACACAAGTTTAGTGGCCAGTAACATCACAGCGATCACGCTTAAAAAATAAAGCACGTCGCGCGAGTCGACGAGTCCTTTGCTGATAGCCGAATAATGGTAGGCAATGCCCAGCTGGCTAATGAGGTAGCCGAAACTGCCCCAAACCGGCACGGTGGCAATGGAATCGAAGCCGGTGTAAATGATGAAGCACAGGAAAATGGCCACCACAAAGGAAATGATCTGGTTGTTGGAAACCGAAGAGGCAAAAACGCCAATGGCACAGAACACACCCGCCAGAAAAACCAGGCCCAGGTACGAACCCACCACCGCCGCCGAATCGATGTTTCCCTGCGGGTTGCCCAGCGCATACACCGTGTAATAATAGAGTAAAGTGGGCAGCAAGGCGAACAGTGCCAACAGCAGGGCGGCAAAGTACTTGCCAAGTATAAGCCCCAGGTCCGAGATGGGTTTGGTGAGCAACAGCTCCATCGTCCCTTCCCGCTTTTCTTCCGCGAAGGTACGCATGGTGATGGCGGGTATCAGGAACAGAAAGAGCCAGGGGGCCATGTTAAAAAGGGTTTGCATATCGGCAAACCCGTATTCCAGCACGCTGCTTTCCGGGAAGACCCACATAAACATTCCGGTCGCGACCAGGAACACCGCAAGCACAATGTAGGCGATCAGCGAATTGAGGAAGCCGTTAAATTCTTTTTTGAGTATCGGGAGCATTTGTCTTTATTTCAATTGCAAAGCATCAAGCAGCGCGAAACACCACATTGACAGTAGCCTTCGGTGCGCGCGTCATACTTGAGCCTTTCAGATTTATCCTTGTTTGGTGAGTTCCTGAAAAATTTTCTCGAGGGAGTTCTCCTCCTGGCGCAGGCCTACCAGCGGCAGGTTGTGCTGGGCGGCAAGCCGGAAAACATCTGCCCGGATGTCGGCCTCTTTCCTGGAGATGATGCGGTATGTGCTGGCCGCTGCCGGCTCTACGCGCAGCACGCCCGGTATACTTTGTAAGATATCCAGCGCGACAGGTTGTTCAAATTCCACCAGGGTTGTTTTCTCAGCTTTACCCCCGGCCTGCAAAGCGGCCACGTCGCTGTCGGCCACCAGTTCGCCCCGGTTGATGATGACTACCCGATCGCAGATGGCGGCCACCTCCTGCATGATGTGCGTAGAGAAGATAACGGTTTTATCCTGGCCGATCTGCTTGATCAGGGCGCGGATATCCACGATCTGGTTGGGGTCGAGGCCGGTGGTGGGCTCGTCCAGGATCAGCACTTTCGGGTCGTGCACCAGCGCCTGCGCCAGGCCCACGCGTTGGCGATAGCCTTTGGAGAGGGCGCCGATCTTCTTGCCCTGCTCCAGTGTAAGTCCGCACAGCTCCACCATCTCCTGCACACGCGCTTTTGCCCAACTGCCCTTCAGGCCGTAAATGGAAGCCACAAAATGCAGGTACTCATGCACGTACATGTCGAGGTACAAGGGGTTGTGCTCGGGCAGGTAGCCGACCAGGCGCCTGACGGCCATCGGCTCCTGCACCACATCGTGTCCGTTTACCAGCACCGATCCAGAGGATGGGGGCAGGTAGCAGGTGGCAATCTTCATGGTCGTGGACTTGCCGGCCCCGTTCGGACCCAGGAAACCCAATATCTGCCCCGGCTCCACCGTGAACGAAATATCGTTTACGGCGCGCTGTGTACCAAATAGCCTGGTCAGGTTTTTTACTTCAACTGACAACCTTCTTAAAGTATAAAGATGAATGAATAGGGATTGTGCTTTTATCCGGCCCCAAAACTACAAAAGCACTGCCAGATTCCACGTTATTTCTTCGCCTTGCCCTTCGGCATGAGCGGGCGCACCTCAATGTCAACGTGGTGGTAGTTGGGATGCGATTCCAGGGCATGCAAAATGGTGGATGCAATGTCCTCGGGCCGCATCATGTTCTCGTTCACTGTCACGCTCTCGATGTTATCGAAAAAGTTGGTTTGCACGGAGCCGGGGTAAATGCAGGTGACTTTAACGCCATAGTTGCGCACCTCCTTGTAGAGTGCATGCGAGATACCCCGCACCGCATGCTTGCTGCCGCAGTAGCCCGCCATCTGTTCGATTCCGGTGGTGCCGGCTATCGAGGAGATGTTGATGATGTGCCCTTCTTCCAGCTCCTTCATACCGGGCAGTACCAGGCGGGTGCAGTAAAAGATGCCGTTCACGTTTGTTTCAAACATTGTGTGCCAGTCGTCCAGGCTCATGTCTTCCAGCAGCCCCGCCACGCCCAGTCCTGCGTTGTTGATGAGCACCTGCACATGCGTGCCCAAGTGCGAGATCGTCTGGTCAAATGCCCGCTGTACTGACTCGCTGTAGCGCACATCGCACTCAAAAAAATGGAAATTCTTGTGTTCGACGGGGGGCGCTGTGCGGCCCCAGCCTGCTACAATAACCCCTTTTTCCAGCAATGTATTAACGGTAGCCAGGCCAATGCCTTTGCTGACGCCGGTTACCACAGCTAGTTTACCTTCTAAGTTCATATTTTTAGGTTTTAGTGTTGCATGAGAATGCGCGTAAATGAGCGATCATACAGATGCATGAAATTTAAATATCCCCTAATTGTGGCCTGATCAGCATTTCCTCCACCACGCTGTTCTCTGACAGGATGTAGGCGTTGTAAATTGCCATAGCCACGTCTTCGGCTTTAATAAAGCGCTCCGGTGGCAGGTCTACTCCTTCCCAGCTGGCTGTTAAAGTAGCCCCCGGAAGTATGGCCGTTACCCGCACGTTATGTTCCTTTGTTTCCTCACGCAAGACCTTTGTCATGCCATACAGGGCATATTTTGAAATACAATACGCCCCTCCATTGATATAAGGCGTAATGCTGGCCGTGGAACACAGGTTAAAAATATGTCCTGAACGGCGCTTGATCATGTCGCCAATAAAAGCCTTCGTGATATAATAGGCGCTGTAGAGGTTGGTGTTGATCATGAAAGGCAGCGCGTCGTCATCTTCCTCCTGAATTTTGCCCGGCACAAAAAGGCCACTGTTGTTGACCAGTACATCTACTTTTACCCCCAGCTTTTGCACGTACTCTGTAAACGCTTTTAAGGATTTTCTGTCGCTTAGATCTGCTTCCTGGTAAAAGACCTTGGAAAAGGTATAGCTTTGTTCGATCTCCAGCTTTAACTTCTTCAAGTCTTTTTCGTTTCTGGAACAGGTGATAATCTGAAAACCTTCTTTGGCGAATTGCTCAATTACAGCTCGGCCAATCCCCTTCGTTCCACCTGTCACCAAAATGTATTGTTGCATAAATATGTATCGTTTTATATGTTTTGCGATTTTAAACGTAAGATAGGTATTAAAACCCTATTTTTGTTTAAAAACACGCTTTAAACTAGCACCAGACCTTTTATGTTGCAACACTTCGGAAAGTACCTGCTCTTCATATCGAGCTTATTTAGTCGCAGCGAATCGCCCAGGATCATTTTTAACAGAACGATAGACGAGGCCATACTTATTGGCATCAACTCAATTTTTATTGTCGCTATCGTGTCCACCTTCATTGGCGCGGTAACCTGCGTGCAGGTGTCCTATAACCTGACAAGTGCCTTTATCCCGAACTCCACTATTGGCTTTATGGTACGTGAGATGACCATTTTGGAGCTTGCCCCCACCATCACCTCCATTGTGCTGGCAGGCAAAGTAGGTTCCAGCATCGCCGGTGGTCTGGGCACTATGCAGATAACGGAGCAAGTGGATGCGCTGGAGGTGATGGGCATCAACTCGGCCTCCTACCTGGTGCTGCCCAAGATATTGGCGGCCCTGTTGGTGTTCCCTATGCTGGTGGTGCTGGCCATGTTTCTGTCTATTGGCGGGGGCTTTGTTGCCGGCACAGTAACCGGGGCGCTTACCTCACAGGAGTATATCTCGGGTATACGCGAGGACTTTATTGCCTACAATGTGGTGTTTGCACTGATAAAATCTGTCGTGTTTGCCTACCTGATCGCCTCTATTTCATCTTTTAGGGGTTATTACACCTCAGGAGGCGCTTTGGAAGTGGGTGCTGCCAGTACAACCGCCGTAACCAACAGTGTGATAGCTGTTTTGATCGCCGACTTCGTTTGCGCGCAGTTGCTGCTCTGAGACAGACAAAGGCATTAGTATAATTTTAGCCCCTTGCAGTATACTTTCGTATTGCTACCTGAGGCACATTAACTGAATCCAATGATAGAGATACACAATATACACAAATCATTTAACGGAAAGAAGGTGCTGGATGGTATCAGCGGGGTGTTCGAAACCGGCAAAACCAACCTGTTGCTAGGGGCCAGCGGTACAGGTAAAAGCGTGCTTTTGAAATGCATTGTCGGTTTAATTAAACCTGACCTTGGCAGTGTTACCTTCGATGGCACCTATTTTACAAACAACAAGCTGGATATACGGCAGGAGATCCGCCGTAAAATCGGCATGCTGTTCCAGGGGGCTGCCCTCTTCGACTCCATGACGGTGGAGCAGAATGTAGAGTTTCCGCTGAAAATGCTTTCTAAAATGCACAAGGACGAGCGCATGGACAGGGTAAACTTTTGCCTGAAACGCGTTGGGCTGGAGAATGCAAACGATAAAATGCCCTCTGAGCTTAGCGGGGGTATGATGAAGCGCGTGGGCATAGCACGGGCCATTGCCCCCAATGCCACCTACCTTTTCTGCGATGAGCCGAACTCTGGTCTTGACCCTCTTACAGCCATTAAGATAGACGCGCTTATTAAGGAGATCACGGAGGAGTACGGCATCACCACCATTGTGGTAACGCATGATATGAACTCCGTGATCGAAATCGGCGATAACATCATGTTTCTGTACGAAGGCAGAAAACTTTGGGAAGGTAACCGGGACGATATCATGGACTCTGATGTAAAAGAGCTGAATAACTTTATCTTTGCAAACCGCCTGATGCGCGATGCTAAAAAAATTGAGGAAGAGGAAGGACACGCAGAGCGCAACTAGGCCTTCCTCCCTACATGCAGAAGCGCCTCCTGGTTTATCCGGGAGGCGCTTCTGCATGTAGGGAGGAAAAGTATAGAAGAGCCTAGTTCAGGCCAAAGAGCATGCCCGATACCGTGGCAGTCATCATACAGGCCAGGGAGGCACCGAGCAGGGCCAGGAAGCCAAGCTTGGACAGGTTGCCCTGCTGGCTTGGGGCCATACTACCGATCCCGCCAATCTGGATGGCAATAGAGCTGAAGTTAGAAAAGCCGCACAAAGCGTACGTGGACATGATGAGCGCCTTCGGCCCCAACAGGTCCGCACTTTTCATCTCTGCCAGGTCCAGGTAAGCCACAAATTCGTTAATGGCGGTTTTCTGCCCTAGTAAACTGCCTACCAGCAGCGAATCCTGCCACGGAACGCCCATGATAAAGGCAAAAACCCTGAAAATCTGGCCTAAAATGTATTGCAGCGAGAATCCGGAGAAACGACCGTCGGTGGAGGCAATTACCCATTCGTTCAGGCCTGTCATGTCGCCCACCAGGTCTGTTAGCAGGTAGTTTACCAGCGCGATAACGGCAATGAAAGCTAACAGCATACCACCCACGTTGGCAGCCAGCTTAAGGCCATCGGCAGCTCCACGCGACAAGGCATCAACCAGGTTAACGCCTAACTGCTCGTCGTTCACGGCCAGTTCGGTGTGTATTTTTTCCGGTTCTGTTTCCGGTATCAGTATTTTAGCCAGCACGATGCCGGCCGGCGCGTTCATGATAGAAGCGGTAAGCAAATGGGCCGCAAAAATCGCCTTCTGCGCCGGGTCATCGCCTCCCAGGAAGGCAACGTAGGCTGCCAGCACCCCGCCGGCCAGCGTGGCCATCCCCCCTGTCATCAGGCACATCAGCTCTGAGCGCGTCATGCGGGCAATGAAGGGGCGAACCAATAAAGGAGCCTCTGTCTGGCCCAGGAAGATGTTACCCGCGGCTGACAGGCTCTCTGCGCCTGACAGGCGCATGCCCTTCGACATGACCCAGGCAATACCATAAACCACCTTTTGTAAAACACCCAGGTAATATAGGGGGTAAAACAAAACTGCAATAAAGAATAAAAGGCAAAAAGGCAAAAAAAAGGCGTTTTTTGCAGATATAGGCGGTTTTTGGTGGAAAAGTGAGCTACTGGCCATGTAAAACGAAA